>JAGAQY010000024.1 GCA_017622495.1 Bacteroidaceae bacterium
GGTAAAAGTTGTTTTGACAAATGTTTTCTCCAATCAATCCCTTTCTGTTTTAAGAACTTATATAATCCATGTTTTTTAAAGATATTTCCAACAAGTTCTTCGTTATAAAAAATATCCATATCTTTAACTACATATCCTTTTTGACCATTCAGGAAAGTAGTTAAATCAACTTTCGCTTCATATATAAGTCCGGTTTTAGTATTTCCACCTCCAATACCTCCACGTATCATAAAGTATCCTCCTTTACTTGTTTGATAAACTCATCAATAGTTGTAAGATTATAAATGTTGGGTATTGCATAAAAAGCTTCTTCCAACTTGTTCTTTGCAGACTTCCATCCAATGCCATCGGTAATCCAAACAAATTCAAAACCGTCAACAGCATTGATTTTTGGAGAAAGTTCAGAATATGCACGAGATACCTCATTCAATTTTGAACCTCCACCACTATAGAAATTCACCTCCATCAGATATTTGCAACGGTTTGTCTCAACTACAAAGTCAAAACGCTTTTTATCTTCGCCCAAGACCGACAATTCTGGATATTCTGTTGAATAAACCTCTTGTCGGTAAGCAACGCCTGCATTATCTAACATTGAAGCAACCTGCCCTTCCATTAAATGACCGCTTCTATTTTTACGGGCATTGGTATCTAGACCTGTTTCAACACCAAATACATAGTCAACAAGATTCTTGATTTGCTTATTTCTAAATACTTCATTAAGACCCGTACCATGTATATATTCAATGACTCCATCAACGCTATCGAAAAGGGAGTTTATCAGTTTAACATTTCCATCAGCCATTATAGCTTTCTTCTTGTCTGATGTACGAACTGCTATTAAGATTTCCAAAATGCTGAAAACATTTCTATTCTCATCCCAAAGCCTACGAATAGCAGCATCCATATCCACTTGACCAATCAAATAATTTAATTGGTTTAGCTTTATGGAAATCGATTCTACGTTATTGTTTATCTTTTCAAAGTCACAATAAAACCCAAGAGTCGTATTTGTCTCTTTCAGTTGAGACATGAACAAATCAAATTGTTCTTTGGTATGTGCGCTCATAAACTTATCTTTAGAATAAATATCTATTATGGTAATTGTTCACTACAATTTCAGTTAACTTGCCTCTCTTTGAAGCAATTGCATTTACGTTTCTTGATGCCCAAACTCGCTCAATTTTGTAATCAATAAACAAGTCATCAAAGAAACGATCCTTTCCATCCTTACCCAAGCAATCGGAATTGCTAAGCATGAAATCCACACCAACTTCATTTAAACGGTCACAAAATAGTTTCAAACGAATTTGAGCATTATCGTTGAAATCTTCTTTGCTATAATCGTTAAAACTTGAAGTATTACTAAGAGGACGATAAGGCGGATCGAAATAGAAGAAGGTATTGTCCTTGATTTTTGCAAAGGTTTGTTCAAAATCTCCAGTCATGATTTCCACCTTTTGCAATAGCTTGCTATCCGCATAAATTGTAGCGGCATCACATATAGTTGGTGTAGCATACTTACCAAATGGCACATTAAATTTACCGGCTTTATTTACCCGATAAAGTCCATTGAAACAGGTTCTATTAAGGAAGAAGAATAATGTCGTATTATCTATTTCATTTAATGATTTTGAGTTGAATCGCTCACGTTGTTGAAGGAAAAACATCTTACGTTCTTCCTCTGTTCGAAGAGCATAATAATCAGATTGAATTGCATTGAGAGACTTAATCAATTCTGTCGGATTATCCCTCACTATTTGATAGCATAATGTCAAATCTGGATTGATGTCATTTATAACGGCTGACTTAATATTTGGATATGTCTGCAACATATAGAAGAGCATAGCTCCTCCACCTACAAAAGGTTCTATGTAAGTGACATTTTCCCTTTCTTCAAAGTCAGCTGGAAGCAATGCTTCGAGTTGTTCTATGAGCTGGCCTTTTCCTCCAACCCATTTAATGAAAGGTTTTGCTTTTGCCATTAAATTAGAAGTTTCTGATTTATAATTATTATCTATTTATAAACTCTTTGGTTGACCACAATAAATCTTTAGCATCCACCTTTAGTACCTCTGCAATTTTAAAAAGCAGTTCGATTCCTGGTTGTGAACTATTGGTACACCATTTTGAAACAGTGGCAGGATCTTTTCCTAATTGTTCTGCCAACCATTTATTGGTACGCATCTGTTCTGCCAGTACAACTTTGATGCGATTATAGTACTTAATATCTTTATTTCCTTCCATGATTATAGATATTCCTTTTAATGAAGAGCAAAAATAAAGGATATTATTGAGATTTAGGAAGGTTTTTTGAAGAAAATAAGCAAATAAAGTGAAAATAGAGTAAAAAAAATGGGATTTTAGCTGTTAACTAGTATGGAATACTGTATTTTGTAGTAAATTTGCATAAAACAAAAAGAAAAAATCTATATATTTATGGACAATTTGGTAGTTTATATTTTAGTGACATTACTTTCAGGTGCAATCGGTGCTGGGATTGGTACGTATTTAGGTTCACACTTCTCAGCACAAAAACAAGAACGGAGAAATAAGGAAATACGTAATATAGCAATCAAGGCTCTGAATATCATAAAGAAATATTCAGGAAAAGGGAACACCTACGATATGGCAGAAGCCGACTTTAACACTTCGCTAAGTGTTGCAGAGAAGAGAATTTTTATAGTGTCCCTACATAAGTTGGGAATCCCTATTTTAGCCACTTCAGAAACAAAGTTCGATATTCAGCATATTTGTTTTGAAAAAATTGTTATTGACAAGGATGAAATATTGGCTATTATCAAACAGGTCGAATCGGGATATTGTGATAAACTATTCTACATTGACCCTGATACATATTTTACCGATAATATTCGTTTAAGTACATTACGTAGCGTGTCAAAGCGATGGGTAAAAGAAGTTTTCGCAAAAAGCAAATTGGATCTGAACACTCGTATGATAAATTATCCCAATAAATGGTTTGAGAGTTTCACTTGGGCTGAAAAACTCGGAACAGCCGTTTTCAGAGAAAGGATTGCTATTGAAGATTATTACACTAATGAAGGAAACATCAAAGAAGGAGCGACAAAAGAAATCTGTACAGACATTGACCGTGGTTTATGGGATAGCTGTTTCTTTTGGGATATAGAAAACTACCATAGTGTAACAGCAACTAGTTCTCTGAATACGGCAATTATAAATTTATTAAGAAATCAGAATGGGTTAACAACTACATTGCAACAAGACAAAAAGAACGGAATAGCAAATTGAATAACACATAATCACAATCCCTAAAAAGCCTACTAGAAAAGTAAGAAAATGGAAAACATCAAACGGGAATGTATGTTTTCAATTCCCCATGCGAGAAACATTTGAACGGCCATGGATAATTATATTAGCTGCGTTTCTTGTAATTATAATATGTTGTGTTGAGTTTTGGGGATGGAATAGTTATACATTACTTACTCCGTCAATGGTCTTATTTTTTATATTTTTCCTTTGGTGGATAAATATTCCTGTAAAGAATAATGAAATTATTGTAGTGAAAACAATCCATGAAATAATGGATAATATAGTTAATGAAGATGCAAAGGCCGTTAGAAGGACAGTTATTAGAACTCTAGTAAACCATGATACGAAAGGTACTTACGGCATAGTAGAAGCAAGTTGCCTTCTTGTACTATTAGATAATGGCGAAGTATGGGAATATCCTATAATCTATCACAAACACAACAATCAAGACACCTATTTTGAATGTGAAAGAGCCCATATCGTCAGCAATAATCAAAATCATATTCATAGGATTAATCCCCAAAAATGGAAGCGTTTCATTAATCGTCTAAAATTGTCAGAAAAAACATGTTTAGGATTGTTACTAACTACAATTTTGGTCGTAGGATTCCTTATTCTTGTAGGCTTTTATTGGATAATGAAAAATTATATTTGGCAGTCTTTATTGATATTTGTTGGTTATTTGTTTCTTTATTCTTTGATTGGATGGATATATTTAAAGTGGCCAGTCAAAATACTAAATGCCATTAGATTTAGTATGTCAATCCCATTGGAAATTCTTATTTTTCTTTTTCGAGCAATTTCGCCATTTTTTACAATAGTGGGAACGTATTTATTTGTAGCACTATTTACTTTTGGTGTTCCTGCGATTATTTTGACAGGACTTTCCCGATTAGGATGGATTGTTCTCAGACCTGAGACAATAACATTTATTATCTTTACCATAGGCTCCATTTTATGCTCTAATTCATATAGAAGCACCAAATGGATAATCCACCAAACTCCATTAAAAGATTGGGGTAATCATAGATACGAAGCATACAGAGAGAAACTTGCAATCTATTTGATTCATCCAAGTAATGTGATATATCTTCTGTATTTGATTTATTTTATATTTTTAGGAGTTTCTGGCTTTTTACAAATAGAGGATGGGAGTTATTTGATATCTAAAGATTTTGATGCAGCCATACTCAAGGCATTTTTAGTTTTTATGGCTTTTGCCAATATGCGAACGAAATCAAGGGAAGCAAAAGCTGATATAAAAGAATTGCTTCAACAGACGCTAAAACTGTTTGTACACGACAAGTGAAACAAAGGCTAAGAGAATTGCAAACATAAAAGACTAGTAAGTATGAGAAGTCATCTAAAATACTTCTCATACTTCCCCCTCAACGACTTTTCCCGAATAATCACAACGTGCATATCAGCCCTCAAACGGTCAAAGGTACGGAGGCCGTATTTGGCTTTGATTTCTTCCATTGTCAAGTTGGTGGTGGCAATAAGTAGAGTTCCATGTTTCTCTATACCATCGACAATTTCGGAAAAGACGATGTGGGGATTACCATAATCGTAGAATGTTCCTTCAATGCCGAAATCGTCTATGGCAATGAATCGCTGACGCAAGGAACTACGATATGTCGCTTCATTGCAAAGTTCTGTTGCTTGATATCGTGAAAAAACTTTGTGCAACACCATTCGGAATATCAAAGGGATAACTTTCATGCAGATTTCGGATTTCCCGACTCCTGGTGGACCAATTAGCAATAGACCTTTTCCTTGATTGTCAGTTAGCCAATTTGCTATTTGGTCATATTCGGCAAGCCATTCCACTTTGTGGCGCATGACTTCTTCAAGTCCAGCTATTAAAGTTTCTTTCGCATTGGGGGTTCCAAAACGAAAAGGTGTTGGTGCATAGTCATCATCATTCTTCCGTGCCTCTGAAATAGCACGTTGAAAATTTTCTCTTGTCAATCTCATCATTGCCATTGTTCGATAGGTTTGTATTTATCTAATGAATCATCTGTAAGTATAAGCCCCTGTTGCGACGTGTTTTTACGAAGCGACATAGACGGCTTACAGTTTCCTTGTTTGCATACCCAATTAACGAAATGCCGTTTAGCGTCTTCCTCTGTTTTACGATTGACACCACTTGCGTGAAGATAACGAAAGAATTGCGCCAACAAGGTTGCCATATCGGTTGATGATTCAGCCATATTTTTACCTGACAAATATTCTTTTACTTTTCCCTGCCATTCTATATCAATAGAAAGAACTTCTTCCAATTCTTCAATAGGAAGCATAGAGTGTTTTTCGTGCGTGCGTTGGTTTATAACTTCTTTGTCTTTATCTACTTCTTTATTATTAAGGGTCAAGTTTTCCGTCAAGTGTACAGACAAGTCCTCCGTCAATTCAAGTAGCGAATATTTGGACGGTTGAAAGCGAGTCGTTCCATTGGTAAAACTTATCAGTTTTCTTTTTGCCAACCGTTCTCTGGCAGTAACCAATGTTTGTTTTGACATCCGAAGTCGGTTGCAAACATGAAAGGTAGGGCAAGAAAAAGGCATTTGCCAATGAAACTTGTTGCACTCGTTGACAAGAAAGGCATAAAGAGCGACTTCGCTTGCAGCAAAGGATTCGTAGTCCGCCAATCGCCAAAATTGGTTCATGTAGTCAATATACGTCATAAGTAGAACCTCTTTTATGCAAACTTTGTCAATAGTTCACGGTCAAGAATTGTATCGTCAATCTCCATCCGGCTAAAGTACAACCGGCTGGCACTTCTATGGAAGGGAAGTTGTCCCCGTTGACATCGTTTGCGGACTGCGTCCATAGATATGCCAAGATAGTCAGCTACCTGTTTTATATTCATCACGTAGTCAGCCTTCCGTTGCAAAAGGATGGCAGCATCATCCACTATGCGAGAGAAATTCTCTCCATTCGCTTCTTTTTGTATCTTCGTTAATGTCTTCATACGTTTAATTTTGAAATATTGTGTTGCGAAGTTACAGACGAAGACACAAATGGACGAAAGTACAAAAGAAAATCAGTCTGAATTTAGGTTTTATTGTGTTTAGGCGAAAAATCATACTCTTATTTCATACTCGTAAAGAGAGAAAACGGTGATAAAAGGCGGGATTCTCAGATATTATATGTAACTTTGCCAAGTGGTTAGGAACAACATCAAAACCACATGCGAGTTAATTAATGTGTTACACTTTTTGTGTTACATCCTAATAATGAACCCTTTTATAACAGGGCATAGGGCCTTGGAAAAGAAACAGATAACGCAAGGAAATAACCGAAAGGTACAAAACCCAAGCGAATCACAGGAAGGAAGTTCACACGAACTTCCTTTTTTTTGTAATAAATCTGCCATAGCTTATCAACATATCCAAGAAAAAAGTATCTTTGCAATCAGAATATACAATCGAACCTTTTTTACCTATTAAAAAGATACACAAAAATGAAAGCGTTAGTAAAGAAACAGCCCGGAAAGGGCATTTGGATGGAAGACGTTCCCATGCCTGAAGTAGGCGTGAACGATGTGCTCATCAAGATCAAGAAGACCGCCATCTGCGGCACCGACCTGCACATCTACAAGTGGGACGAGTGGAGCCAGAAGACCATTAAGACTCCTATGACCATCGGTCACGAGTATGTAGGCGTAGTAGCTGAGGTAGGACCTGGCGTGCGCAACATCAAGGTAGGCGACCGCGTCACTGGTGAGGGACATATCGCCTGCGGCCATTGTCGTAACTGCCGCCGTGGCCTGCAACACATCTGCGAGAACAGTATCGGCGTGGGTGTAAACCGCGACGGAGCCTTTGCCGAGTACCTCTGCATTCCCGAGTCGAATGTTGTGAAGCTCGACGACCGCATCTCTGACGATATGGCCGCCATCATGGACCCCTTCGGCAACGCTACACATACCGCCCTCTCCTTCCCCCTCCTGGGCGAGGACGTGCTCATTACCGGTGCAGGCCTCATCGGCACCATGGCCACCGCCATTGCCAAGTTTGCCGGTGCCAAGAACATCGTAGTAACTGACCTCAGTGACTACCGCCTCGACATTGCCAAGAAGATGGGTGCAACATGCACCGTAAACGCCTCTAAGGGTGAGACCGTACAGGGCGCTATGGACCAACTCGGCATCCGCGGTTTCGACGTAGGTCTCGAGATGTCAGGTGCTCCCGTAGCCTTCCGCGAGATGGTAGCCAAGATGTACAACGGCTCCAAGATTGCCCAGCTCGGTATTCTTCCCCCCACCACTACGGTTGACTGGAGTGAGATCATCTTCAAGGCCCTCACCATCAAGGGTATCTATGGCCGCGAGATGTGGGAGACATGGTACAAGATGGAGCAGATGCTCATCTCGGGTCTCGACCTCTCACCCGTCATCACCCACCACTTCCCCATCGTCGACTTCCAGAAGGGCTTCGACGTGATGGAGTCAGGTCAGTGCGGTAAGGTAGTGCTCGAGTGGGACTAACCTAACAACTCCGATCACACCACAGGGAGGGATTTCTTCGTGAGGTCCCTCCTTCTTATTCCTCACGCACTCATCCTTTCTCATCACCCACTACCATGCGCACCATCCGTCACCAGTTCCTTCTTTTCCTTCTCTTAATATCCATCCTATTCGGCTGTAACCAACACGAGGCATTGCTTCCTTACATTGACACCCGTGTAGGCACCGCCGCCAGCACCATGCATACGGCCGGGCGCTTTGGTAAGGGCAGCGAGGAGTACGGGCAGGTGATACCCGCTGTGCTCGAACCTCACGGAATGAACTTCTGGACACCGCAGACGACCGACACCGAGCTCAAGTGCCGCGCGCCCTATTATTATAAGGATACCCTCTTTCAAGGTTTCCGCAATTCGCACTGGATTGTGGGCGGATGCACACAGGACTATGGCTCCATGACCCTCTTCCCCTCTACCCATCTTCGTGCCATGCTCCCCGAGCACCGTGCCACTCCCTTCTGCCACAGCACTGAGGTTGCCACCCCTGCCTACTATGCCGTAAGCCTCGATTCCATGGGCATCCGTGCCGAGCTCACAGGCCGCTCGCGCAGCGCCATCCTACGCCTCAGCTACCCTGCCGACTCGGCAGCCTACCTCATCGTCAACCCCAACAGCGACGAAGGCGAAGGATACATCGAGCTCGACACCCTGCGCAAGGAGATACGTGGCTACAACCCTGTACACCGCATCTACCAAGGCAAGGGCAAGGCAGCCGGATATTGCGGGCACTTCATCATCCATTACGATCAAGCGCTGGTCGAGTATGGCACCTACCACTACGACACACTCTTTGCCGGGCACACCTCCATCGGCCATGCCCACGGCATAGGGCTTTATATCCGCTTCGAGCGCCAGAAGTCCGGTACTCCCATTATCATCAAGGCCGCCAGTTCCTTCACCGGAACCGACGGTGCCCGCCTCAACCTCCAGGCCGAGATACCCCATTGGGATTTTGACAAGACACGCCGCGAACTCACCGCCATCTGGGAGCAACACCTGTCAAGCGTCACCGTCGATACACGCGACACAGCAGCCAAGCGCAAGTTCTACGGCGCCATGTACCGTACCTCGTTCCTCCCCCACGCCATCAACGACGTAGATGGCCACTATCCCAGCTTTGCAGGAGGCGACAGCCTGTGCACCACCTCCACCGCCTATTACGACGGTTTCTCGCTGTGGGACACCTACCGTGCCCAGCACCCTCTTATCACCCTGCTGCACCCCACGCAGAGTGGCCACATGATGCAGTCGCTCGTCGATAAGTACCGCCAAGGCACCTGGCTCCCCATCTTTCCCTGCTGGAATAGCTACACCGCTGCTATGATTGGCGACCACGCCACGGCAGCCATCGGCGACGCCTATGTCAAGGGTGTGCGCAACTTCGACATCGCCACCGCCTACGAAGCCATGCGCAAGAACGCCTTCACCACTCCCGCTACCTATGCAGAGTATGCCGACGGCATGGGGCGTCGCGCCCTCACCAGCTACCTCACTTACGGCTACATACCCGTAGAGGACAGTGTAAAAGAGGCTTATCACCGTCAGGAGCAGACCTCCCGCACGCTCGAGTATGCCTACGACGACTTTGTGCTTGCCCAAGTAGCCCAGTTGCTTGGGCACACGGCCGACCACGACACCCTCATGCTCCGTAGCGAGAACTACCGCCACGTTATCGACCCCGCCACAGGCTACGCCAACGGCCGCCATGCCAATGGTCGTTTCCTCTCGGGCAGCAATCCCTACACCTTCGCCCCCTACATCACCGAGGGAGCCCCTTGCCACTACACCTGGTACGTGCCTCACAATCCCCACGGACTCATCGAGGCCATGGGAGGCCGCGACCGCTTCATCAGCAAGCTCGACACCCTCTTCTCCGAGCGTCTCTACTGGCACGGTAACGAACCTTGCCATCAGGTCGCCTATCTCTACAACTATGCAGACGAACCGTGGAAGACGCAGCGCATCGTACGCCACATCCTCGACACCGAGTATGGAGACACGCCCGGCGGACTTGCTGGCAACGACGATGCCGGACAGATGTCGGCCTGGTATATCTTCAGCGCCCTCGGCTTTTATCCCGTATGCCCCGGCACGCCCTACTATCAGATTGGTACGCCCACCTTCGAGCGAGCCACGCTACACCTCGAGAACGGGCACACCTTCACCATCGAGGCCCTCGGCACCAGCAGCGAGCGCTGCTATATCCAGTCGGCTACCCTCAACGGCAAATCCTATCCCCACACCTACCTCCACCACGACGACATCCTTCGAGGTGGTGTGTTGCGCTTCGTCATGAGCGACCGCGCGGGGTATTAGCATCGGGTGGTGGCAGAAAATGATGATTACTCGGGAGTGCTCAGGCGTGCGTTCTCCTCCACGCTGCCCAGCGCATGAACGTGCATTACAGCCGAAAGACGAGTAAGCCCCTAAAAAGTTGTGACGCCACACCCTCACCCCGTTGGATATGTGAGAGATGTGGCGTCACAAACTATCACCTTATATTTTACTTCCCGCCAAATATTATCAGTCGTGTAGCTCCATACCGCTTACTCCACCATGTCAACAAGAGACATTCAGCTGTGATGACAACTCCGCCAATGAGCGCTCCCCACACACCAAGCGAGGGCAGCAGATGACACACTTTGGAGGTGCTATTTTAACAGATTTGCGGTTGGCGTGGTATCTGTTAGCACTTTCCCATTTGTCAGTGTCATGGTGATGGTAAAAGCAATGTTAGAAGCAGCTTCCATCGCTTCGTCGGTCAAACAGAGCAATATGCATGGTGAAGCCAAAGGTCTCAAAGCCAACCATTCTGAAATGCTCGTTTTTTTTCCCCATACTGAAGTATATACAGAATAATCATCGTAGCTAAAAATGAGGCTTGGACTACTTTGTCCTATGGCAAAGCATTTAGTGATGTCCTTACCTGCTTCTATTCCATTGAAAGGTTGGTTCGCAGTAATCATTAGCGCAGTTACACCTTCCAATCTGTAAGGAAAATAATAACAATTAGTGCGGGTGTGCGTGTTCCATGAGACATCCCACAAAGGTTCGCTGTTTTCGTTCTGTTCTTTGACCCAGTTGTGAATATGTTGTTCTACCTCAGGGATGGATTCTTCGCAGTATGTACCTTCTGAGGCTATAATACCTTGTCCAATACCTGTACGAAACCCTAAATCTTCACCGTTCCATCCGATGAGTGAGTCAAACGTAAGTACTGAAATGTTGAAATACTCGGCCTCCACGCTTTCAGTTATGTTACTAATCTCGGGTGTGCCATATTCTTCGTTTATACTTATTCTTCCTATATTAGTAAGAATACTTTCCACATGGCATGGTACAGGTTCTGCAAACATACCCTCACGAAGATTGGTAATTTCGCAAGAAGCTAGGCTTAATAATACAAGTAATGGATAGAAATGTCTTTTCATAATACAACTTTCCAGTTAATATTCGATATTATTGAATTAAGGGGCTATTTTGCTTTAAATCCATGAATCATCTCACGGTCATACTTAAATGAGAATGCAGGGTCAGTATTTGTATTCCATGCGCCATCTAAATATTATATAGGTTGACTTCTACAACTCCTGATGTAGGGTACACATAGGCATTCAATTCCCAATAGTGAAGGCTACGTTCTTGAGTGTCGGTAGTGGATTGGTTCATATTTATATGAGCTTCCATCCCTACGTGTACAATAGTTTCTGAATCTCCATTGTTTTGCCCAAAGGCACTGAATGTTGCTAAGCATAGCATGGCTGATAAAATAATTGTTTTCATACGTAAATATTTTTAATGGTTTCGCTTGCAAAGGTATGCTGCAATTATTTCATTCATAAAACAATTATTTCAGATTGAACGCTTGTAACTGATTGATTTTCAGGGGGGGGGTAAATTTTAGATTTCAGTTTTCAGTTTTGTGATTTCAGAACTCATAATTGGAATTCTGAAAAGTCTTGTTTGAACCAGTACAAGTGCACAGCACCCCACCAGACTTTTGTATGTCTGATGGGGTGCGAGTAATTATACAATATATAGGTTTATGCTTCGCTAAGCAACTGGCGGATGTGTGTACCCAATGTGATGCCGTGCTCGGGAAGGCCGAGCTTCTTGCGAATGTCGCTGCTGTTGTTGAAGTGGCTCTTCATTTGTATATATTCGCCTATCTCTTTTCCTTTCAGTCCCAAGGCATAGAGGCAGCAGTAACCAATCTCCCACTCGTTGAGTCCACAACGCTCAAGATGCTTGATGAAATGAGGGTGACTGCCAGCAAAAGCCATGCGTGTAGAGGTCATGAACTCCTCTTTGTTCTTTAACAGCGCATCAATTTCTTTATCCACTTTCCGGCTAGCATCGGGGTTGTTGGTGATATTGGCCATAAAGAAACGGTTGAGCAGGGCAATTCGCTCTAATAGGGCATCTCTTGCAGCCTGATTCAATCCCTTGTTTTGCTCCAATAGTTCTGTGAGGCTGTCGCGCTCCTGCTCCATCTGTGCATACAGTTGCATGTATCGCTCTTTCTCTTGCTTGGCCAGCTCGGACTCCGCGGTCTTCATTCGCAGTCTGTATCGTGCGATGATGAGAAGTGAGAGTATAATAATAACAATCACCACTGCTAACAATATGGTAATGTCATTCTTTGCTTTTTCGCGAACGTTCTTCAGCTCCAAAGAATGTTTTTCTTCTACGAACTGGATGTCCGACTTTACTCTTGCATATTCTAAAGAATCTGTAAGTGCTACATAGTATTCGTAGGCATCCATCGCCTCTTTGTAGTTTTCTCCTTGCTTGTAGGCTTTAGCCAACAAGGCATGGTACTTTACTTTTTGAGCAACATTGACTATTCCTTTATGACGAGTAAGAGCATCCATAGCAGCAGAAGCATCACCTATTCTTAAATAGGCATTGGCTACCGATAGCCAATCGGTACCGCTTGAGGCGGAGATGGTGATATATTCATTTATCGTAATTCGGATGTCCTTCTCATCTTGGCTATATGTTGCCAAGTACGTGAGATAGTCGGAGTAGAAATGAGCTTTTATCTTTGAACTACAATCGTCTAAATTTTCCTGCGCCAAAGCTATGTATTTCCCCGCTTGCGCAGTATCTCCTGTTATGGTATATACATTGATAACATCAGCAATGCAATTGACATAGCTGCTCGTTCTGTCCATGCGCTTGAAGTATTCGGCCGCCTCGAGATAGGTAGCGATGCATTTGTCCCATTCATAGATGGTGCTGTAGATACGGCCTTGGGTAAATAGCACTCGTGCCTTGGTCAGTATGTCATCTGAAGCCGTGCCTTCGGTCAGGGCTTTCACGAAACACTGCAAGGCCAGCTCATCATGCTTCTGCTGGTTTTGGTAGATTCGCCCCTGATAGTAATAGGTGCGCAGCTTGTCAGTAGCCGTGCCGTGACTCTGGTAATAGTCGATGGCAGGTTGCAATACCTCGAAGTCTGTCTTGTCTACATAGTTCTTGTCTAGTGCCATTGACAGCAGCAAGGCATACTTCGCCTTCTCCTCCTTGCCCGCCAGTTCTTGCGCATCGATGCGCTGCAAAGCCGCCAGTGCGCTGTCTGGATGCTCCTCCATGCACGCATCTGCATGCCGCAGGGTGTTCCAATGTGCCGAATGACGGCTACACGAGAACATGCAGAGTATCGCCATGAGGATGGCGATAATGGTGCTTATAGAGATTGCTGAATTCTTCATACTGCGAAGATATATATAAATTGTGAAATGACAAAGATGAGTGTCATAAAACCCTTTTATCCTCTGCTCTATGATCTTTCCCTTCGCCTGACCCTCTTGAAAGCACAGATGCGAGGGCACCCCTCACGGGGTATCCTCGCATCGCTGCATTTATATTATGGAAACGAATGTGCTACGCTGGTTCTTTTTCTGTGATTAGAAGAAGAGGTAGCGGTTGTCCTCGATGCTGCTCTTGCGGTAGAGCTCGCTGAGGATGCTGTTGGCATTGATGTTGCGGGCAGCAGTAGCCTCGAGGGTCTTCTGCTCGGTTGCGGCATCGTACTTGGCTACACCGTTGTTCTTCTTGATTACCTGTACGAAGTATACACCACCGTTACCCTTGATGGGGGCGCTCAGTGTGCCCTCGGCGAGGGTGGCTACAGCACCGCTCAGGGCGGGCTCGCTGGCGGGTACCTTGCTCACATAGGCAGGTGAAGCGAAGTTTACGCGACGCAGCGTGTCGGCCTTCACGCCACTGAGGGCGAGGGCGTCCTGCATGCTCTGCACGTGCTTGGCATCGGCGATGATGCGGTCGGCCTTCTTGTCGTTGAGGGCCTGCATGCGGAACATGTCGGCAAACTGCTCTATGGGGCGGTAGCCTGCCTTGTGAACATCGGCCAAAGCTACTACAAGGAGGTGATCGTTCTCACCAGCCTCGAAGATCTGTGATACCTCGCCCTTGTCGGCTGCGAAAGCCCAACGAAGTGCTTCACGGGTGCCCTGCACGCCACCGATGGTGTGGGCGGCATTGGAGAGCTCGCCAATGGTGAGCAAGCGGTAGCCTGCCTCCTCGGCATTGGCCTCGAGGTCGGCGAGTGTTTGGTTGTCGGCTACAAAGGCGCTGAGCTTGTTGTAGGCATCGGCATAGGTCTCGTTGCTGAAGTATGCTGTGCGCTTAACTACGGCAGCTACGTATTTCTCTATGGGCTGGGTGGTGGCTACGGCCTCGACGATGAGGTGACCGCCGCCGAGGCTGAGCTGCTTGAGCTCGCCCTTCTTCATGCCGAAGAGGGTGTTGAGGTAGGTGGCGTTGTCGCCATCGATGGCTGCGCCCTCGAAGTTTGAGGTAGCTATCCATGCGGCCTCAGAGGGCTGGCCATACTTGGCTGCGATCTCTGCAAAGTCGGCACCATTCTTCAACTCGTTGTAGATGCTGTCGGCAAGGAACTGTGCGCGGGTGGCATCGGCATCGGCTATCTGGAGCTGGCGAATCTGCACTGAGTCGGGCAACTGTGTCTTGCTGAGCAGGCGGAATACGTTGTATGAGTCGTCGGCCTGATGGTAGTAGGGACCATAGGTGAGGCCTACCTTGGCGGTGTCGATACGGCTGGCTACGTCGGCGGGCAGACCGTTCTTTGTTACGGGAACCTCTGAGTAGGCTACCTCGGAGTTGGCCAGGCGGATAAGGGCAGGAAGCTCGTCTTCTGACTCGAGCTGGGTGGCATATTCGCCTACCTCGGCAAGGAGCTCGTCGCGGTCGGCCTGACTGGGCTTAACGGGTACGTCGATATATTTCACGCCGCGGGTCTCGAAGTCTACCTTATAGAGCTCTTTTTTGGCATTGTAGAGCTTCTCGATGTCGGCATTGCTTACCTTCACGAGTGAGTCGGCTATGCTGGTGTAGGGCACTACGGCATAGGCTACCTCGGCGTTGGTGTTGCGTGCGTTGAAGTTGTGCTCGGCGGCTACGGGGTTGCTGATCTGGGCTGCTACCACAAGGGCTTCGTACTTCTGCATGAGAAGGCTGCTCATGAGGTTCTTCTCGATGAATTGCCAGTAGTTGTAGAGGTTGGTGTAGTACTCTACGGCCTCGGGACCCATGATCTCGGGATCCATGTCCTGATAGTCGGCGAGGAAGCCCATCAGTACGTCGCGGTCGAACTTACCGGTGGCCTGGTTGCGGAAGGCTGATTGTGCCAACAGGGGATCTGTGCCCTCGTTGATGACTGCCTGCAGCTCGGCTACGGTAACGGTGAGACCCAGCTTCTTGGCCTCGTCCTCGATGATGGAGTTGCTTACAAGGGTGTTCCATACCTCGTCCTTGATCTGGGCGTTCTCGGCCTCGGTCAACGATGAGGTGCCACGTACGAAACTGATGGCTTGGGTGTACTCCTCGAGGAGCTGCTGGTAGGCCTGTGCCTCAATCTTCTTGCCATTGATCTTTCCTACGTGCTGTGCGTTCTGATTGGATTGGAGTGCTTGCCATGCATCGCCTGCGATGAAGGCAAACAGAGCAATTCCGATGACGATGACCAGGAATGCTCCGTGTTTTCTGATTGATTGTAATGTTGCCATTTGTTGTATTTTTTAGTTTATTATTATTTTAACAAAGTTTTGAGCGCACGAAGGTACGAAAAAACCCTCTAACGGCATAAAGTATTGAGAAAAAAAATAGGTTATTTCTCTATTTTCAGTGTGATAAGCTCGATTTTGCTGCTCTCGACCTTCATTATCTTGAAGCGGAAGTTGTCAATTTGTATTATTTCGTGCATCTTGGGGAAGCTACGGTAGTGGTGGAGGATGAGGCCGGCGAGGGTTTGATAGTTGTCTGACACGGGAAGGTTGAGCCCGAACATCTCGTTGACACGCTCTATCTCGAGTCGTGCCGAGAGCAGGTAGGTGTCGTCCTCTGTCTGCTTGGCAATGTACTCGTCGGTGTCGTGCTCGTCTTCTATCTCGCCGAAGAGCTCTTCCACGATGTCCTCGAGTGAGATGATGCCGGCAGTGCCGCCAAACTCGTCGACCACGACGGCGAGCGACTTCTTCTGCTGCAGGAACTGCTCCATGAGGCGCTGGGCCTGGAGGCTCTCGGGCACGAATGGCATCTTGCAGATGTGGTCTTGCCAGTTGGTGGTGTTCTTGAACATCTCTGAGGAGTGTATGTAGCCGATGATGTTGTCGATGGTGTCTTCGTATACGATGAGTTTAGAGAAGCCGGTCTCGACGAACGTGCGCATGAGCTCTTCGGTGGTGGCATCCTTGTTCACGGCCTCTATCTCGGTGCGGTGTACCATGCAGTCTCGGATGCGAAGGTTGGAGAAGTCGAGTGCGTTCTGGAAGATCTTGACCTCGGTGTCGAGGTCTTTGGCTCCGTCGCCCTGCTGGATGCTCGACTGGATGAAGTAGTCGAGGTCCATCTTCGTGAAGGCCTTGGTGGAGTTCTCCTTGTTGAGCTTGATGCCAAACAGACGCATTATGCCGCGGGCGCAGGCGGTGGCAAACTGTGAGATGGGGTAGAGGATGCAGTAGAAGAAAAAGGTGGGCAGTGAGAAGAAACGGAGCGTGGCGTTGGGATTAATCTTGAAAATGGTCTTGGGCACAAACTCGCCCACCACGAGGATGACGAGGGTGGAGATGACGGTGTCGATGAGCAGAAGCCACACGGGATTGCTGGTGACGTATTGTTCCAGGAAACCGTCGATGACACGCGACATCATGATACCATACACGACGAGGGCTATGTTGTTGCCCACGAGCATGGTGGAGATGTAGTTGTTGGGGTTGTTGTAGAATACCGACATCAGCTTGCCCGAGAGGCTCTGGCTGCTCTTGTCGACCTCGAAGCGTAGCTTGCTCGATGATACGAATGCAATCTCCATGCCCGAGAAAAAGGCCGAGAATATCATTGCGGTAAGGAGGAATATGCCGGTAGTGTCCATTTGTTCCTTTTTTTTGTCAACGGTAAACAACCAATTGAGAATTAAAATATAAAAATTAAAAATTAGAACTGGCTGTCTTCGTTTTCGTTATCGTTTTCGTTATCGTTATCGTCTTCGTTATCGTTAGCGTTATCGTCTTCGCTTATCGGGAATATGCCTTGCGTCTGTTTTATGGTGTAGTTGGTAAATTCCTGATTCGAGGTGAATCCTATGCCCGTGATGATGCGTTTCTGCTGCCGTATGCGGATGTAGAGGTCTGAGTATACCTTCTTGGTCTTCTGGTTCCAGTAGAGCAGCTGGGTGTCGAACTGCTCGTCCTGCTCGTTCTCGATGTGTACGTTGCCGCGCAGCTCCCACAGTTCCTGCTGGTCATAGTAGTAGGCTGTGTCGGCCACGATGGTGGCCTCGATGCTGAGGTCGTTGTTGAACTTCTCCAGGTAGATGCCTTCCTCGAAGGTCCATCGGGTGGGGTCGAGGCGGTCATATACCCTCCACTCGTCGGCAATGATCTTGTAGCGCACTACGCCAGAGTCAGATATGTAGGTGGATACGTCGCGGGTGGTCATCACCGGCACGGAGTCGCGGTTGGTGATGGCATCGGTGACAGGGTTTTTCTTCCGCCCACAAGCCGATAACAGAAATAGCATAACAATCGTTGCAGCGATTGTTATGCCATTGTGTATGATGTACGTCTGACGTAAGTCTGAGTCCACAGGATGCCAGTTTAGCGTATGGTAGTGGTTTCGTTGATGAGACCACCGACGTGTATCGACTCACCCTTTTTCTTGCCCAGGAAGAAAAGGTCTGACTCGGCAGGTGTATGGGTTGAGTATGCGGCAATCATCTTGTTGGCCTCCTCGGCTACAGACTCGTCTACACGCTTGGCTTGATAGAGCTTGTCGAGTACTACGAAGTACTTGCAGCTGTTGAGGTGGGGGTCATCGTTCCAGCGGGGAGCGGCAGCATAGATGTTGGCCAGCAGGATGTAGTAGGCACCCTTTTGGTTGTTGAGGCTAATGGCGCGTGTGGTGTATGTCTTGGCCTTGGCCAGTTGCTTGTTGGCATTGAGGATAACTGCAGCCTTGTAGCTGTACTCGGCCTTACCCAGTGAGGTGGTGTCGAGTTCGATAGCCTGATCGAAGAATTCGATAGACTTGTCTACCTCGCCGCGCTTGAAGTAGCGGTATGCGCATCCGGCAGCGGTCTCGGCTGTAGGAGCGATGTTGTGGGCATATTCTGAAGCGGTATAGTAGGCATCAGATTCAGTGCATGAGAGCATGCCCATGATAGATACTACCTTCTTGAGGTACTCGAGGTTGTCTTTGTTCTCCTCAATCTTGGGAGCATAGATGGCGTTCAGCTGGTCACACTCGGCGGCACCGCTGTTGATGAAGTAAGCGTCTACGTTCTCCTTGGTGGTAGCCACGGCCTTCAACAAAGCCTCTTTCTGCTTTGAGTTGCTCTTTTGGGTGTTCTCGGCAATCACGTTGATGTACTCAGAGGCGGTGAGGTAGTCCTGGATGAGTTGCTCGCGGTGAGTGTCGTCTTTCTTGAACTTCTGGGTAGAGATGTTCATGAAGTCGCCGATGATGTAGTAGTCATTGTTGGTCTTGCCCAATGCGATAACCTCAGAGAGCATGTCGTATGCCAAGTCTACATCCTTGCCGGGGTAGTAGGTGATATAGTCGTGAGCCTTGCTACCCTTTACCTTGTAATCCTTGTACGGTGAGCGGATGAGGAGGTTGAGCTTGTCGAGGTGCTTGAGCTGCTGATCATATACAGCCATCAGCTCATCGGCATACTTCTTGCGCTCAGCCATGTCCTTGGTGCCTGCGATGAGGCTCTTCAGGATCTTGGCACCATTGGTGTAGGTACCCATCTGTGCGTAGGGAGCGTCGGTGAATACCTTCTGCCAGTAAGTGTAGGCGTCAGTATAGTTCTTGGTCTTCAAGTATTCTTGGTAAAGGCTGATGTTGTTGAGGCAGTCTACGCTGTCTTTACCATGTCCGAAACGTGATCCGTCTTCTACGCCTTTCTGCGCCATTGCAACAGAAGAGGTCAATGCAATAATTGCGATAAATGCTTTGATTCTCATTGTCTTTTGTTGTATTTGGTTTCTATTATTTCCCGTTTGTTTATCTATTTGACTCAGTTTCTCCTGATAAGTTTAATTTCAAGCCTTCAACCTTCAACTTATTTAACCTTCCACTTGTCGAACCACGCCTCGTTGAACGAAAGGCCGATGTTCAGGCGCAGATAGTTCTCGGTAATCATGCCTGGGGCGTTGGGACGCACATGTACGGCTTGGCCCGATATGTTGATGATGCTCTTGGCATTCCATCCGTTCATGATGGGGAGCCCGATACCTACCGATACTCCATACTCTGACGGACCTCTATGCTTACCTATATAATAATGTGAGGTGGCATAGTGCAGGCCGGCACGGTAGCGGGCACGGCGAAACAGCTTGCGGGTGAGATGCTCGGGGACATACTCGAAACCGAGCGAAGCACGATGGTAGTCGGCACCCTTGTACCCGAAAAATTCGGTAGAGCCGTACTGCTGTATGCTGTAGTCGGCAGCGAAAGTCAGGCGGTCGTCAAAGGTATAGGAGATACCGGCACCGTATGATGCGGGTATGCTCATGCGGCTGCGGCTGATGGTATCGCTCGATGTGGTGATGTCTATGATATAGGCATCGTCGTCGATGGCGTGTCCCAGACGATAGGTGGCGCCCAGGGTCAACTTGTTCTTCCCGAAGGCTGTCTGGTACTGCAAGCCGAAGTCGACGTTGTATGTAGTGATATCGGCAAGGTACTGCCGGGTGTAGGTGTTGATGCTGGCGTCGCTGTACTGGTTGTATACATAATGGTATATCTCGCCATACAGATACCCCATGTTGGTACCTACGGAGAGGCCTTTGAAGGGTTCCCAACCTATACCTACGGTTGCCTGACGCAGGCCACCGTCGCCGTGGTAACGGTTGGTGGTGGTGATTTGTCCATCTTCGTCGTCGCGGATGACCTGGTTGTTGCTGAAGTTGTAGCCTATGTTAGAGAAAGGCATCAGGCCGATGGTCATGCCCAAGCGGGGCATCAGACGGAACTGCATGGCAAGGTAGTCGAATGTGGAGTTGCGGGCATTCATCTTTACATTGCCCTCGGCGAAGTTGGTGTTGTGCAGGCTCACTCCTATGTCGAGCAGGAAGGTGAGTGTGTCAACGGCTACATACGATGCAGGGTTGAGCATGTTGATCTGACTGTTGTTGCGCACGCCAATGCCTGTGCCGCCCATGCCTTTGTTGGCGCCAACCTCCATCGTGGCGAGCTGGCCAAAACCATAGCGTGTGTAGGGAGAGTTCATGCCATTCTCCGCACACAGGACTTGGACAAACAGGATTACCGTCAATAGGGATGCTATCCTATGTAGTTTCATTGGTTGAGAGCTAAAATTCTATTCAATCCTTTTACAACAAGCAAACTGTCTGCAAAGGTGCGACTTTTTGTCCGATTATCCAAGAGAAAGGAGTGTCCGCCTGTTAAAAAAATCAAAAGTTTGGGATATTTAAGCTTGTGTGCGCGTATGTATCCATCGATTTCATAACATACACCTTGCAAAACACCTTCCCGGATGGCGGTCTCGGTAGAGAAGCCTATCTCGGTGCGCTGGCCCTCCTTGTCGACCATGGGAAGCTTGCCTGTAAAGTGGTGCAGTGCCTTGAATCTCATGCTTATCCCGGGCGATATGTTACCTCCACGATAGATGCCGTCGGCAGTGACTATATCGTAGGTGATGGCTGTGCCTACATCGATGATCAGCAGGTCGTTGCCTGGTTTTTGGGTCCATGCCTCGGCTACTGCAGCCAGGCGGTCGGGACCCAGTGTGTCGGGAGTCTCGTAGGCGATGCGGAAGGGCATCTTCAGTGTGGCCGACATGCGAAGGCAGGGGTAGGGGAGTGTCGCCACGACACGCTCAAGCTCTTCGCTGAGCGGTATCACTGATGACAGGATGGCTGCCTGTATGGCGCTGTCGAGGGCTTTGGCCGCTAATAATGCGGGAAGCTCGGCATGCTCTACACGGACATGCCAGACAAGGCTGTCACCCTCAAAGGTGGCAACCTTGGCCGATGAGTTTCCTATGTCGATGATCAGGCGCTGCATGGTTTTGGGTTGATGGATGATGGGTTATGGCTGACGGATGATGGTTGATGGCTGATGGATGGATAATTAGTGTTCTAAGCCCTCAGCTTTTTAATCTGCGACCATCAGCTGTTTAGTCCGTCGTCTGTTGTCTCATCCAAGACTAACCCTGAAACTTGCGTGATTGTTCGGCAATCAGCTCGGCATCGTCGAAGTAGTCGATGCGCATGGCGCGGCGCACGTCGGCCAATGTGCCGGCAGCCACCTCGCGTGCAGCCTCGCTACCGCGCTTCAGGATGTCGAATACGGCGGGGATATCTTTCTCCCATTCCTTGCGGCGCTCGCGGATGGGGGTGAGCAGCTCTTCCAAGATAGCATAGAGGAATTTCTTCACCTTCACGTCGCCCAGTCCGCCACGCATGTAGTGGGCCTTCAGTTCGTCGAGGCTGCTGTAGTCGGGCCAGTATTGGGCAAAGTGCTCGGGGCGGCAGAAGGCGTCGAGGTAGGTGAACACGGTGTTGCCCTCCACCTTTCCGGGGTCTTCCACGCGGATGTGGTCGGGGTCAGTGTACATACTCATCACGCGCTTGCGCACTTCCTCGGAGGTGTCTGACAAATAGATGCAGTTGCCCAATGACTTCGACATCTTGGCCTTGCCATCGGTGCCCGGCAGGCGCATGCAGGCTGCATTGTCGGGCAGCAGTATCTCGGGCTCCACGAGGGTGTCGCCATAGATGCCGTTGAAGCGGCGCACGATCTCGCGGGCTTGCTCAATCATCGGCTGCTGGTCCTCACCGGCAGGCACCGTGGTGGCGCGGAAGGCGGTGATGTCCGATGCCTGGCTAATGGGGTAGGTGAAGAATCCTACGGGGATGCTGGTCTCGAAGTTGCGCATCTGGATTTCCGTCTTCACCGTCGGGTTGCGCTGCAGGCGGCTCACGGTGACGAGGTTCATATAGTAGAATGCCAGTTCGCACAACTCGGCCACCTGTGACTGTATGAAGATGGTGCTCTTCGCGGGGTCGATGCCGCAGGATAGGTAGTCGAGGGCTACCTCGATGATGTTTTGGCGTATCTTCTCGGGGTTATCGGCATTGTCGGTCAATGCCTGAGCATCGGCAATCATGATGAATATCTTGTCAAAGAGTCCCGAGTTTTGCAACTCTACACGACGACGCAATGAGCCTACAAAGTGTCCTAAGTGCAGACGTCCCGTAGGGCGGTCGCCTGTAAGAATGATTTTTCCCATAGGTAAATATGTTTTATTTGATAAGTGGCTGCAAAATTATATAATTTCTTTCGATTTTCCGTGAAATGGGGTCTCCTTTCTGAAAATTTGCACTACTTTTGTCTTTTCTTTCCTATTTTAATGAACCTTATGAAAAGATATATTGCTTTACTGCTATTGGTATTGTCGGTGTTAGGTGTTTCGGCAAGGGTTGACTCTGTGCTTGTGCGCGACCACAGCGACTCTATCCGTGTGAGCTTGGTGACCTGCTCGCCCGGAACTGAGGTGTATGCGGTGTATGGGCACACGGCACTACGTGTGGAGATTCCCACGCAAGGGGTCGACGTGGCCGTCAACTATGGACTGTTCTCCTTTGATGCCCCCAACTTCGTGTGGCGTTTCATTAAGGGCGAGACCGACTATGTGGTGGGTGCCGTGGGCTATCCCATGTTTGAGCGCGAATATACGGAGCGCGGCTCCTCGGTGACGCTACAGGAGCTCAATCTCTCTGCTGCCGAGAAGGAGGCGCTGGTGAGGTCGCTCGATAAGAACCTGCGCCCCGAGAATCGTGAATATCGCTACAACTTCCTCTATAATAACTGTAGCACCAAGGCTCGCGACAAGGTGGAAGAGGTGCTTCGCGGTAGCCTCTCGGTAGGTGGAGCCGACTCGGTTTCGACGTATCGTACCATCCTGCATCAGTATACGGCCGATTATCCTTGGTTGCAATTTGGCATCGACTATCTGCTGGGATTGGAGGCCGACCGCCCCATCGGTGCGCGTGAGCAGATGTTTGCCCCCGAGTATCTGAAGAACTATACGGCAGCTACACGATTGGCCGTATCAGGACGTGAGTACCCGTATGTGATGGACGAGGAGGTGGTGGCCCCCTTGGCTCCCCAACCTCACACGTTCTCTTTCCCGCTCGCTCCTGTGCAGATGATGGTGCTGCTGCTCTTGCTCACCGCATGCATCTGTGCACTGGAGTTCCTTTTAGAGTGTCGTCAGTGGTGGTACGACATACTCCTGCTCACCCTTCAGGGACTGATGGGGTGCGTGGTGGCATTCCTCTTCTTCTTCTCCGGGCATCCCACGGTGGGGAGCAACCTCCACGTGATATACCTCAATCCGCTACCGCTGCTCTTCATGCCCTTCATCATACGCGACCTGGTGAAGAACCGCAAGAGTGTGCTTAGCTATGTGCTGGGAGGGCTGCTGGTAGTTTTCTTGGTGGTGGCGCTCTTGGCATACCAGTACATACAGCCTGCGGCTTATATGCTGGTGGCCATTCTGCTCCTGCGCGTGGTGCATAACGTGTGCCTCTATCCACTATTGTCGCGCCTGCTCGCTCATCGCAAGTCGGGCTCTTCGCGAAGCAAACATATACGTGCGGTGACGATGCTGGTAACCATGCTGTTCCCTGCTTCGCTCATGGCCGGGGGTGGCAATGAAGTGCCCAAGGTAGTTATAGGCATTGTGGTAGACCAACTGCGGGCCGATTATTTGGAGAAATATGCTCATCTGTATGGCGATGAGGGCTTTAAGAAGCTCTTTGCCGAGGGGCGTGTATATACCAACGGCTATTTCTCTCACGCCATGCCTGACCGTTCGTCGGCAACGGCTTCGGTGTATAGCGGCTCTGTTCCCTATTATCATGGTGTGGTAGGCAACCGCTACCTCGACCGCAAGAGTCTGCGCGTGGTGTCGTCGGTCGATGATGCTGCCCATGCGGGTATCCATACGGCCGATGCCACTTCGCCTGCAGGACTTATGGTGACTACCCTAACCGATGAGCTGAAGATGGCTACCAAGGGTCATGCCTATGTGCTCTCTGTGGCCCCTGAACGCGATATGGCAGTGCTGGCAGGCGGACATGCCCCGAATGCGGTCTTATGGCTCGACGAGCCTGGGGCGATGTGGGCCTCGTCGTCCTATTATAACGGTGTGCCGGCATGGGTGCGCCCCTACAACCATCGTGTGGGGACGTCGTTCGACTGGAGTGATGTGGAGTGGGAACCCTATTACCCCACTGGTGTGTATAGTTACTCGGTGTATGATGGAGTGCCCAAGGCGTTCCATTACACGTTTCGCGGTGGCGATGCCGAGGCGGTGCGTCGTTACAAGACATCGGCCTGTGTCAATGATGAGGTGACGCAACTGGCCAAGACCTGCATTGCAGGTAGCCTCTTCGGGCGCAACAAGACCACCGATATGCTCTGTGTGGGATACTATGCTGGCAACTACGAGCATGCCTCGGAGTGGGAGCGCCCGCTTGAGTTGCAGGATATTTACTGCCGGCTCGACCGCAATATCGCCGAACTCATAGAGGCTGTGGATGAAAAGGTGGGTATGGACAATGCTCTCATCTTCATCACCTCCACGGGCTATGTCGATGCCCATAAGCCTGACGGCAAGCTCTTCTCGCTTCCCACGGGTGAGCTGCGTATGGACCGCTGTGTGGCCCTGCTCAATATCTATCTGGGTGCTCTCTACGGTAAAGACACCTATGTGGAGGCATCATACCTCAACGAGATATACCTCAATCATAGTCTCATAGAGAAGCGTCAGCTGAAGATGACCGAGCTGCTCGAACGCTGCACCGAGTTCCTGAGCCAGGTGGCCGGTGTCAAGCGTGTGTATCCCTCGCTGGATCTTCTGTCGGGGGCAGCCGATGCCGATATGCGCAGCGCGTACAATAGTGACCGCTCAGGTGACCTCATCCTGGAGGTCTCGCCCGGCTGGACACTTGTAGATGAACGATGGGGCGAGCAGGTATATTACAATCGCACTCATGTGCCTGTGCCTGTAATCCTGTATGGTGCGGGCCTTGCTCCAGGTGTCAGCCGTGCTCCCATGCCGGTAGAGAGCATAGCCCCCACGGTATCGCATATCCTGCGTATCAGTGCACCCAATGCATGCTCAGAGCACCCCGTGGAGTGACGGGACGGCTCATGTATTGAATGATGCCATTGCTTAATCTTCGATATCCACCAGGCGTAGTGTGCGGCTGAAGGTGAGTTGTGTGCCGTCGTCGAGCACTATCTCATACATGCGGCCGTTGTTCTCATATTTGCGGATGTAGCTGTCGGGGAAGTTCTTCTGTATCGTGGTCAGTATTCTCTTGGGTATCACGATGTCGGGTATCTCGCCATTCTTGCAGGTGATTTCGGTACATAGCCCCATGCGGTCAAACTGTAGGTCTATACCTCCTTCGAGCTTTACCTCGTATTGGGTGAGGCTGGCGCGGCGCTCGATGTACACCTCCTTGAACTTGATATCCTTGAAGTAGGTGAGAACAAATATCTTGGCGTTCTTGGGCAACTCACCAAAGGTGATGGGCTGCTCTTCGGCGTGCAGGGAGGTGATGGCCAGCAATGCTACGAGGAGGGTGGCAATTCTTTTCATGGTGATAGTTGTTTGTTTAATGGTATTCTTCGTTTGCAAATATAGTGATATTTCGCTGAAACATGCAAGAAATGGTTTAAAAAACGTTTGAAATATCTTAAAACATGTGCTGCGGGGAAAAAGTGTGCCTGTCGATTGGCAAAAAATCAAAAAATATGTTGTATCTTTGTCGTTTAATATAGGCTTTTTGCAACGGTGTGTCAGTGTCTCTGTGACAAAAGTGCAGTGCGCCCCCATCAAGCCGCTGTTGGCATTGTTGTTGTAAAAAGGTTTTTAAGACGAATAAAAATAAAAACATTAAGATATGGGATTTAACGATTTTATTGGAAAGTTGTTCGGCAACAAGAATACACGCGACATGCGTGAGATACAGCCGTGGGTAGAAAAGGTCAAGAAGGCCTACGTCGAGATAGAGAAGCTGACCAACGATGGACTCCGTGCCAAGACACAAGAGTTGAAGGAACGCATCAGACAATCGGCTACAGAGGAGAATGCCAAGATAGCCGAGCTGAAAGCCAAGGTAGAAGAAACCGAGATTGAGGAGCGCGAACAGCTCTTCAACGAGATAGACAAGCTGGAGACCGCCGTGCTCGACAAGTATGAGGTGGCACTCGACGAGGTGTTGCCCGAGGCCTTCGCCATCGTGAAGGAGACCGCACGCCGCTTCACGCAGAACGGTGAGGTAGTGGTAACGGCTACCGATATGGACCGCACACTGGCTGCCACGAAGGATTTCGTGCGCATCGAGGGCGACAAGGCCATCTATACCAACCACTGGGAAGCCGGTGGCAACGACACGGTGTGGAACATGATACACTACGACGTGCAGCTCTTCGGTGGTGTGGTACTGCACAAGGGTAAGATTGCCGAGATGGCAACGGGTGAAGGTAAGACCCTCGTGGCAACGTTGCCCGTATTCCTCAATGCTCTCACCGGAAACGGCGTGCATGTGGTTACCGTGAACGACTATCTGGCCAAGCGTGACTCCGAGTGGATGGGTCCGCTATACATGTTCCACGGCCTCTCGGTAGACTGTATCGACAAGCATCAGCCCAACTCCGAGGCTCGCCGTCAGGCCTACCTCGCCGATATCACCTTCGGTACGAACAATGAGTTTGGCTTCGACTACCTGCGCGACAACATGGCTTCTTCGCCTGCCGACCTCGTGCAACGCCGTCACAACTATGCCATTGTCGACGAGGTAGACTCGGTATTGATCGACGATGCCCGTACACCGCTTATCATCGCAGGTCCTGTGCCCAAGAAGGATGATCAGCTCTTCGAGGAACTGCGCCCCCTCGTGGAGCGTCTTGTGGAGGCACAGAAGCGCCTTGCCACACAGCTCCTTGCCGAGGCCAAGCGCTTGATCCCCTCTGAGAACCAAGCTGATGTGGAAGCAGGTTTCCTTGCCCTCTTCCGTAGCCATAAGGCATTGCCCAAGAACAAGCCTCTCATCAAGTTCCTCAGCGAACCGGGCATCAAGACCGGCATGCTCAAGACCGAGGCAATCTATATGGAACAGAACAATCGCCGCATGCCCGAGGCCGTAGAGCCGCTCTACTTCGTCATCGACGAGAAGATGAACAGCGTGGATCTCACCGACAAGGGTATCGAGCTTATCACCGGTAATGCTGCCGACCCCACCCTCTTCGTACTCCCCGACATCGCCTCTGAAATGGCCGCTATCGAAAACAGCGGGCTCGAGGGCGACGAACTGATGATGAAGAAGGACGAGCTGTTTACCAACTACGCCGTGAAGAGCGAGCGCGTACATACCATCAACCAGCTGCTCAAGGCCTACACCATGTTCGAAAAGAATACCGAGTATATCGTGACCGAACAGGGCGAGGTGAAGATTGTCGACGAACAGACAGGCCGTATCATGGAGGGTCGCCGCTATAGCGACGGCTTGCACCAAGCCATCGAGGCCAAGGAACGCGTGAAGGTAGAGGCTGCCACACAGACCTTCGCTACCATCACTCTGCAGAACTACTTCCGCATGTATCACAAGTTGTCAGGTATGACCGGTACGGCCGAGACCGAGGCAGGCGAGTTGTGGGATATCTACAAGCTCGACGTGGTGGTAATCCCCACCAACCGCCCCATCGCACGTAACGACATGAACGACCGCATCTATAAGACCCAGCGTGAGAAGTACAACGCTGTCATCGCCGAGGTGGAGAAGATGGTGGCCGAGGGACGCCCCGTGCTTGTAGGTACAACATCCGTAGAAATCAGTGAGTTGCTGAGCCGTATGCTCACCATGCGTAAGATAGAGCATAACGTACTTAATGCCAAACTCCACCAAAAGGAGGCTGACATCGTAGCCAAGGCCGGTCTGAAGGGCACCGTCACCATCGCCACCAATATGGCCGGTCGTGGTACCGACATCAAGCTCAGCGACGAGGTGAAGGCTGCCGGTGGTCTGGCCATCATCGGTACCGAGCGTCACGAGAGCCGCCGTGTAGACCGCCAGCTGCGCGGACGTTCAGGACGTCAGGGCGACCCCGGTTCATCCGTATTCTTCGTGTCACTTGAAGACAACCTCATGCGTCTCTTTGCTGCCGACCGTATTTCTAGCGTGATGGACAAGCTCGGATTCGAGGAGGGTGAGATGCTGGAGCACAAAATGATATCCAAGAGCATCGAGAATGCACAGAAGAAGGTAGAAGAGAACCACTTCGGTGTGCGTAAGCACCTGCTCGAGTATGACGACGTGATGAACAAGCAGCGTACCGTCATCTACACCAAGCGCCGCCACGCCCTCATGGGCGAGCGCATAGGCATGGACCTTGCCAATATGATATGGGAGCGCTGTGAGCGCATCCTCGAGATGGGCGACTACGAAGGCATCCGTATGGAACTCTTCCGTGTGATGGCACTCGAGTGCCCCTTCACCGAGGCAGAGTATACCGAGAGCAAGGACGGCGAGGCCCTTGTTGTCCGCACATTTGATGCCGCCATGGCAAACTTCAAGGGTAAGATGGATCGTCTGGCACAGATTGCCAACCCCGTTATCCGCCAGGTATATGAGAACGAGGGCATGCGCTACGAAAACATTCTCGTACCCATCACCGACGGCAAGCGCCTCTACCAGATACCCGTCAACCTCAAGGCTGCCTACGAGAGCGACAGCAAGGAGGTGGTGAAAGCCTTCGAGAAGGCCATCATGCTCCATGTCATCGACGACGCCTGGAAGGAGAACCTCCGCGAGCTCGACGAACTGAAGCAGTCGGTGCGCAATGCCAGCTACGAGCAGAAAGACCCGCTGTTGATCTACAAGCTCGAGTCGGTCAACCTCTTCGATGCCATGGTCAACAAGATCAACGACAAGACCCTCTCCATACTCATGCGCGGACAGATACCTATGCGCGAGCCTGAGCAAGTGCGCGAAGCACCCATCGAGACCCGTGCCCAGCGCCGCCAACAGCAGTATCAGGAAAACCGTGCCGAACTGGGCGACCGCAATCAACAAGCCGCAGCACAGCACGACACCCGTGCCCAGCGCCGCGAGCCCGTACGTGCCGAGCATACCGTAGGCCGTAATGACCCCTGCCCCTGCGGTAGCGGCAAGAAGTTCAAGAACTGCCACGGAAAGAACTTGTAAAACAAGTTGAAAGTTGAAAGATGAAAGACGCAGCGTAGCGAGAGCAGAAACCGCTTGCGGGATTATGCCGAGCCAGCAAGTCTTCTTAAATGCAGGGCATTTATAAAGATGAAAGATGAAAGTCGTTTACAAGATAGGTATAAGAAGGTGGAAGTTGCTTCTAAACTTTCGTCTCTCATCTTTACACTTTCCACATTCCTCTTATTCACCGCCTGCTCCGAGGTCCTCTACCTCTCCGTAGAGCAGATGGTGCCGCCCGAGATCATGCCCGCCAAGGCCGCCCGAAGCATTGGCGTGGTCAACAACTTCAGCCGGCACAACGTTATCCTTGTGAACGAAGACGCGGTGCTCTTCCCCTGCGATGCCGACTCCGTGAAGGAGCAGATAGCCCTCAGCTTTGCCGATGCCGGAGTGCTCGACAGGGTAGTGGTGCTCGACTCGATCCTCTATCCCACCGACAGCATCACGCCCCATATCCTCACACAGGCCGAGGTCAATGACCTCTGCACCTACCTCGACGTGGACATGCTCTATAGTGTCGATTATGCCTGTGTCACCACCAACGCCGCCCCGTCCGGCATTGGGCGTCCCGTGAATGCCTACCTCTGCTCACGCATCTACCTCCCCGATACCGACACCCTCTCGGGGTCGGGCACACTCGACAAAAAATCGCTCGAATACTGGGCCTACGACACCGCCGAGGTGCGCCTCTTCGTACCCTTGGTGCCCCGCCTGCTGGCCGAGGAGGCCATCGAACCCTGTATGCCCGCATGGAAAGAGCGCGAGCGCGTGTTCTACTACGACCGCCTGTGCTACCCCCTGCGCGAGGCCAAGGTATATGTACATGAGGGCAACTGGGAAGGTGCCGCCGCTGAGTGGCGCACCATGGCGGCCAGCAAGCAGCGCCTGCGCCGCTTCGAGTCGGCCTACAACATGGCCCTCTACTACGAGATGACCGACAGCATTGACCAGGCCATCGCCTCGCTCGACCTTGCCGCACAGCTCGCCATGAAGAAAAACCGTAAGACTGGCGCCACAGAGCAAGCCATTGACACCACCCTGGTGGGCGGCTACCGCACCGCACTCGTCCGCCGCAAGCAGGAAATCGCGAAGATAGACCGCTACTTCAGCCAGATGGGCAAGTAGGGCAACGCGGGCAAAGGGTTTAGTAAATTCACTTTGACAATTGACATCCGGATAGCTTTTTTTCGTCTCCCTACACGTTTCGCGTGTCGCTACAATTGAAAATATAGTGTGATTGTCATAAAAGGAGGTAAGATCTTATCAGAACGGAGGTCTGATTCCTTATGGAAATAATATAGCTGTTAGCTAAACGCAGTTTTGTATAGTTGAAAGGAAAGCAACCATTGGCCAATCCCTTGCCCAGGTTGCCCACTATTGCCCACACTCGTACATTTCGAATCTGATGCTGTGTGTTGTAATTGATTGAACGACAGGTATTTTATAAAAAAGTCCGTTTTGCGCCTGTCAGGGGCTAAAAGCCTAAGTAGTGAGTTATGAGTTGGCATCCGGAGGTCCACTCATCTCTCAACTCCGCTGCGCAGCGAGAGCAAGCAAAGAGTCTTGATGCAAAGCATCATAACCCTTCGTGCTCAAGGCACTGCTCGCCGGACAGGTGGTAGTGCTCGATGACCTCGGACGCCTGCAGGTAACCCTACAGGGCAAGTGCTACACTGCCGAACTGATGGCCGAGAAGGACTTCTCGCCAGCCGCCATGATCAGGAGCCACCGCATCATCTTCCGACCTGAGAAGGGACTCAAGAGCTCCGTGGCCGAAGGCATAGCCCTAAAGCGCATCTCGAGCGAGGTGATGAAGTAAAGTGAGTTGTTGAGTTGGTGAGTTTTTAAGTTTGTCAGACGCAAGCCGACTGAACTCACCAACTCAAACTCAACAACTTAAAAAACTCACAAACTCACTTTTAGTTTCTGAGCATAAGTCGATTGCCCGACAACAAACTCAAAAACTTAAAAACTAAAAAACTAAAGTACCCTATGAAGCCCGACTGGAAAACCATTATCAAGGTACTTGCCGCCATATTGGCCGCTATCGCAAGTGCCCTGGGTATCAGTGCGATGTCCTGACATGTGGAGGTATCGGCAGTCGCGAACCATACGCCGGCCGGAGGTCGCTACTTCCGTTTCTGAAAACAGCACTCCCTACGCATCAGGCGGAGGGAGTGCTTTGATTCGTACCTATAGATTTTTTTATTACATTGTCGTTTTCTTGCGTTTGTATTGTATCTTTAGTTTGCTGTGACACTTTTTGACTTGTGTAATCTTCCGATAAGAGATGAAAGGTTATTTTACGTAGGTAATTTTCTTCAGATTAGGACATCCTTCGAAGATATCATACCATTTTTTTCTAAATATTTTTTTCCATGTCACGTGTGCTATCACGGTGGTGAGGTTGCTGCAACCAGAGAATGCATCGTCTCCAATCCCAGTCACACTACTGGGTATGGTGATGGCAGTGAGGCTGCGGCAATTCTTGAACGCATCTTCTCCAATGCTCGTCACACTCTCGGGAATGGTGATGGCGGTGAGGCTGCCACATTCTTCAAAAGCACGACTTCCAATGTTCGTCAATTGCGAACTCTCGGGGATGTTGATGGCGGTGAGACTGCCGCAACCTCCGAAAGCGCCATATTCAATGCTCGTCACGCTCTCGGGTAGCGTTATGGAGGTGACGGTGTTCCAACCACAGAATTTAAGGGGGTCAATTGAAGTCACGCCCTCTGGAATTACCACTTCCTTCACTATTTTACGATTTAGGTATATACGTTCCGCCATTCGAGCAGGATTTGCATCTAAATCTCCGAAAGATAACCTACACCACCCCTCTATACTACCAATATTGACAATTTTAAGGTTGTCACAGTCATAGAAAGCGTTACTACCAATTGAAGTCAAACTCCCAGGAATGGTGATTAAGGCGAGTTTATAGCATTCATTGAAAGCCCACTTTCCTATCGAAGTTAATCTAGAGTTCTCGGGAGTGTCGATTACCTGAAGATTGGAGCAACCTGCGAATGCATTGTCTCCAATCGTGATTACACTCTCGGGGATGTTGATTGAGACAAGACTTTGGCAATTAAAAAATGCATGTTCTCCAATAGAAGTTACACTATTAGGTATAGCAATAGAGGCAAGTTGGTAGCAACAACTGAATGCTTCGTTCCCAATACTCGTTACACCTTCTGAAATGGTAATGGAAGTAACATTTCTACAAGCACCGAATGCATCATCTCCAATAGAAGTTACACTATACTCCACACCATTATAGATAACGGTGCTAGGAATGGTAATATCGCCACGATATGGATTGATAATATTACCTATCACTTTGGCCGTCTTTGCATTGGCATTTAAGTAATACCCCAGACCTTCAATCTGTACCTCTTCTGCACTCGTCGTAAGGCTACACAACAGCATGGCCATCGTAACCAGTAGATTTTTTGTTTGTTTCATCATTGTTTGTATTTAATGAGTTAATGTTCTTAAAAGCCAAACCCGGAAGGAGGATAAGTAAATAAGGGGCGGGAGGAAAAAGGTTGTTTGCTTATTTATTAACCATAAGCACTTTTAGTGCCCACGCCCGCCCCGATTGCTATTTTTTAGTTGGTCAATTCGTCCAATCAACAGATTTCCATTGGCCTTGTTGCCCTTTTTCGTATATAACTTTTATCCTGTCGCCAGACTTAAAAGTTGCATTCTTTTGCAGAAAGATTCTATCATTGGATTTAATCTCGTGGTAATCATCTGCGCAATGTGCGAACTCAATGAATTTAGCTTCACTATCCGTGCAAATGAAGACTGGCGCAAGTGGTCCATCAATGGGGTCATGATGCACAGTTACGGCCTCGTAATCTACAAAGACTCTTCTTGAAGACAATTCAATTTTCATTGTTCTTATGTTATTATGAAGGTTTAGCGAAAGTATTACAACATCGGATATAGCCCTTGATACTCGACTAACGTATAGCGAGTTGGTATCGGTTCGCCGTACTCATCACAGAGCGGCTCGTCATCGTATGCATACTGCACCAGCACCAAGCGGTCCAGCTCGGGGAAGAACAGATGCGGCGCGATGTGGTGTACGGTTATATTAAAACCAATGCCGTGAAGCCTTGCCTCACCTTCGCATTTCGCCCGATAATCCTCCGACTCCTCGAAGCATGGATTTTCATACTCCAACTCCACCTCAAGCGTAGATGCTTCGCCACGCCTGATGCCGACTACACGGTAGGGGAATGTTTGTGCTTGGATGCTCATTGTCGTTATATAGTTTTACAATGTTTGTTAAAAAAGAAAGATGGGGATTATGGCTATTTTCCCCCATCGTAAACACAGCTTTCCTTAGGTGTCAGAAGATTTCTTCACCGCAATAGCGGCGATGTCAATCACCATACTGGCTTGTTCTTTTGTCAAGCATTGTCTACCACAAAAGATTGCCAGTGCCCCAAAGATCGCTGTGCCCAATTCGAACCAATGAGTTCTTTCCATAATTAAAAAATTTAAATGGTTAGCCCCAATAGCGAGGTTCTTAAAAAGGTGTTGCAAATATACAAATAATAAATTTTACCCCCCCCCCCTTATTAACAAAATTTAACATACGTAATATCTGCTTTTCTCTCCCTTGACGGAAAAATAGTGTGTTTTGCGCCTCGCAAGCCGTGAAGACCTTAGATGTGAAAAGATATGATGATGAGGCGCTTGGCTAAAAAAAAGCGAGAACTCCGCTGCGAGCACCTCAAATCCTTGTACTATGAAGAGAATGCACCTCGCTGGTTGCATTCATCTGGCGCCAATGGCGCTATAGAGATATCAACTTTTTTTATTAACTAAACATTTTTTTTGTTATGGAAGTAAACGTTTCTATTAACTATCGAGTTCTGTCGGCCGACTATCATGTAGCTATCGGCGACAAGTATTACACTATTGTGATCCTTACCCTTGCCGAGTGCATGGGGCGTAAGCTGCCCTGTGGGGTGAAGCATACGGAGACTGTCCTCTATGAGGAAACCCCGGAGTTTTCGTACCAGTCGGTACAGCCCGGCACCATCATCCCCATCGACTTCAGCCTATTCAAGGGGTCGTGTGAGTATAGCGACACGTATAAGGTGCACCATGTGTATTGATATCGATTGTTGGCTCCATTTGCCTATTCATTAAGTTCCCACATTACAAGCATAGGGACTAAAACATTTATTTTATTTCACCAAAAAAAACTTAACTATGATTACACAACAGACAAGAAGTAATGATCAAGTCCTCTCCCGTAAAGGAGAGTCTGACGGAGTTTCTAACCGCACCATCCTCTGTGGCTTCGGCATCGCCGACGGATTGCGCGAGATGACCATGGAGCAGTACCTCGCGCATGTGACGAGCGGTTTCTACACCACACAGGTGGCTGCCATGCGCCGCGAGACCAATGATGAACGGCGCGGCCAGCTGAAGAAGAAGCTGTACTACATACTGCCGCAGGGACGCATCAGGGAGGGCCGCAGACCCTATGCCATAGGTGCCCAGCCCACGAAGGACAATATAGAGTATGCACCCATGCAGATGCTCGACCTCGACGTGCTGCCCGAAGGTTGCTCCACGCCGGCTGATGCATGGTACCTTATGCGGCTCACGCTGCAGCAGCTGGGGCTGGCCCACTATCCCATGGTGGTGATGGAGAGCGTATCGGGCAAGGGACTGCACCTCTATGTGCGCCTTACCGAGGAGATGGCCCGCATGGATCGCCGTGAGGTGATACTGCAGTGGAGCAGGATGCTGGGAGTGGACTTTGACCTCGCGGTGAGCGACCCTGCACGACGCGCCTTCCAGAGTCCCTACATGTATACCCCGCAGGAAGACGTGGCACTGCTGTTCGGAGCACCCCTCACAGAGGAGCAGCGCGAAGCGATGAAACACTCTGTTTTAACTACGGATTACACGTGTTTCACAGATTATAAGACGGGTGGCTGTAGTGCACAGCAAGGAAATAATCCGAGTAATCCGTGGTTGCCTGGAGCCTTCCCAAATAGCGAAGCCCAGAATTGTCAATTAGAAGACCTCGCCGCCAACCTCGTGGAGCAGATTTGCGGCACCGCCACACCGCCCGAGGGCATGAGAAACAATACGCTCTTCGAGGCAGCCCGCACGATGTGTTACCTCGATGGCGTCACCGAAGCCGACATTGCTGCGGCCTTTGCCCCAATAGACTGGCTGGGACTGCCCGAGAGCGAAGCACGAGCCTGCATACACAGTGCTGCCAGGCAGGACAAGACGTGGAAGTATGTGATGCCTCCATTGTTGGTAAAGGCGATAGGGCAATTGACAATGGGCAATTCACAATTGACAATGGCCCCCGCTGCGAATATCAATAATATGCAGCCCGTCGGCGAAATTTCCGATATGTCAGCAGCTTCCCTCTCTCTCCCTGACCTGGCAACGCTGCCACCGCTCATAGCCCATGTGGTAGACCGCATACCCGAGAACGCGCGGGCCAGTGCGGCACAGGCACTATTTGCCCCTCTGGGAAGCTATCTCAATAACGCGTGTGTGATGCGCGACCTCTCAAATAACCTGCGCCACATGCAGTTTACCGAGATCGTGGGTGGCGAGACCTCATCGGGAAAGGGATACCTGCCACGCATGTGTGAGGCCATCATGGCACGCCGCATAGCTCACGACCGCGAGGCATACCTCGCCCTCGACAACTGGAGAGCCGAATGCCAGCAACTGCCCAAAGGGGAGCAGAGGCCACCCAAACCCTGTGTGCCCACCTACTACCTGAAGACCAATATCACGCAAGCCGCACTCATAGAGAAGATGAAGCTGCTCGAGACCGTGGGCGGACGCGCACTGATGGTGGCACCCGAGATAGCCGAACTCAAGTACTGCCAGAGCGCTACGGGAGGCAGCGCAGCACATCAGCTGCTGCTCGCTGCACACGACACACCCTCGCAGTGGGGAGCCGACAGGGCTGGCATAGACTCGATATCGGCAAGTACCACGCTGTCGCTCAACATCGCTGCCAGCGCCACACCCTACGGGCTGGCCACCTTCTTGAAACATGGTGCCGAGAACGGTACCCTCAACAGATGCTCGGCAAGCATAGTGAGTGCTACGCGCGATCTGCCACGATACGAGGACTTCGATGAACAGTGGCAAGCTACCCTATCGCCATGGCTCGACAATATAGAGCAGGCCACGGGAGAGATACACTGCGATGAGGCCGACCTCGTCATAGAGGACCTGCGCCAATGGTACAACCGCACGCCCGAGATAGCTGACCGCCCCGTGCTGTATGCCATCTGTCATCGGCAGATACTCATTGCCAAGCAGCGTGCCTACCTATTATATATAGCACACGGATACCAGTGGACCGATGCCATGGAGAACTTCACACGATGGTCGTTTCACTACCAGCTGCACTGCCTGTATACCCTCTTCATGGCCGATATACTCACCTATGAGAATACACAGCGCACACCGCTGGCTGCCGGCTTTGCTCCAGTGGGTGGCAAGCGTAGCGAACTCCTCGACCTGCCACGCCAGTTTACCGTCGATGACCTCATCGCTTTACGTAAGAGCCGCGGAGCCACACACAACCTCGAATCGCTGGGCAAGGAGCAGCTGCGCACATGGCGACGCCGCGGATTCATCGCCCTGGACGAAAAACAGTCTGCCTGCGTCAAGACCCCGCTATGGTATGTGAAGCATCCCGACGATACCAGTGCTGCATAGCAGTCCGGCGGGCAATACCGGGCAACGCGGGCAGCATTTTTGTTGCAAAATAATCGGCAAAGTGTGTGATAATAGAAAAATAATGTCTACATTTGTAAAATAATAAGAATCTGTGTTATGAAACTGACTACCTCATCAGCCGCTTCGCTGCGCGAAGCATTGTGTAAGATTGTAGAGCTCTACTCCGGTGAAGATGACCAGCTGGTGTCTACCGACTTCTATCTCATGCCTTTACGTGAGGAGGGGGCGCTGCGCGTGTTCAACGACAATGATGAGGAGATCGCCGTCGCCACCGTGCCTGAATGGGCCGACTATGTGGGCGAGGACTTCTATCGGGAGGTAGAGGCCAACCTGCAGAATGTCATCAGGGAGGTGAACGCCGGGGGCGACCTGGAGCGTCTGGCTGTGTGGATGCCCTACTCGTTTGTGCTCGTGGATGAGGAGCGCGAGACCATCGGCGACCTGCTCCTGGTGGACGACGACACGCTGCTCGTCACCGACAGCCTGCTGCAGGGACTCGATGAAGACCTCAACCGGTTCCTCGAAGAGCTCATGACCGAGTGATGAGGCTATATAATATGGTGTCTGAGACCGCACTTCTGACTCGTTTGTGGAGATTGCCCGAACAACGGAAGTGCGGCCTTTGTTTTTTTCTGTCTCGAGAGCGGTAGAGGCACGCCACACGGCAGGTATATGCTGGCGCATGGATGTGAAAAAAAGAATGTGAAAAATGTGAATAAATGGGAACTTTGTGCTAAACTATGTTATATAACATCGTTTTTTTTCTCCACGTTGGAACTTTATGCTAACTTTGCACAGATTTTATATAAATAGGTATTGAATCTGTTAAGTTTCGTATAGCACTTGACGTGTGACAAAGGTAATTTTTTTTTAAGATAAATAAGATGAAGAAGATGTTGACTATCGGTAAGCGGCCGGTAATGGTGGCAGCCTTGTGCCTTTGCGCTCTGGGTGCCATGGCACAGGAGAAGTTGACGCTCACACTCGAGCAGGCGATAGAGATTGCCCTGAGCGACAACCCTACCATTCAGGTGGCCGAGCAGACTGTGCAGTTGAAGAAAATCACAAACAAGGAGACAGCGTTGGGCCTGTTGCCTGAAGCATCGCTGGCAGGATCGTATACCCGCACCATCAAGAAGCAGACGATGGTGATGAACGGTATGAAGTTCCAGGTGGGTATCCCCAACCAGTATCAGGGCGGTCTGACGGTGAGCCTGCCTATCTTTGCTCCTACGCTCTACAAGAGCATGAAGCTCACCAAGACCGATGTGGAACTGGCCGTGGAGCAGGCTCGATCATCGAAGCAGGACCTGGTGAACCAGGTGACCAAGGCTTTCTATCAGACATTGCTGGCGCAGGACAGCTACGCGGTGCTGGAGAAGAGCTTCGCACAGAGCGAGGAGAACTTCCGTATCGTGAATGCCAAGTATGAGCAGGGCCGTGTGAGCGAGTTTGACAAGATCAGCGCCGAGGTGCAGATGCGCAACCTGAAACCCTCGGTAATCTCGGCACGCAATGCCGTGGAGCTGTCTAAACTGCAACTGCTGGTGCTCATGAACATCGAACCCGAGACGGAGATAGAGCTGCAGGGAAGCCTCACCGACTACGAGGAGAACGTGTATGCAGGTGTACTCACCGCCGATACCAATGCATTGAAGGAGAATAGCTCGCTCAAGCAACTTGACATGAACGTAAGGATGCTGCAGCAGACACTCACGCTCAACAAGCAGAACTTCGTGCCTATGGTGGCCCTGCAGTTCAACTACATGTACACGTGTATGGCCGAGGACTTCAAGTTCAAGGACTACAACTGGACTCCCTTCAGCAACGTGTCGCTCAGCGTGAGTGTACCCTTGTTCAAGTACAGCAACTTCTCCAACGTGAAGAAGACCAACATACAGATAGGCCAGCTGATGCAGAACCGCGACTATACCGCACGTCAGCTTGCCATGCAGCAGCAGAGCTACCTCAACAGTATGGCAGCCAGCGCCGAGCAGGTATCGAGCAACAAGGAGGCCATCACACAGGCCGAGAAGGGACGCGCCATAGCAGAGAAACTCTACGAAGTGGGTCGCGGTACTATCCTTGAACTCAACAGCGCCGAGGTGGCACTCACACAGGCACAACTCACCTATGCACAGTCTATCTTCGATTACCTGAGCGCCAAGGCCGACCTGGATAAGCTGCAGGGAAAGGAATACGTAAGAGAGTAATTACGAAAAGGGGTTTATTGCGGACACAGCTATTAGGCTTTTGCAAGGGTTTTCATCGAAGTGAAAAAATATTTTCATAGGCGTGAAAAATTATTTTCACAGGTGCGATAAATTATTTTCACAGGTGTGAAAATTTCCAGTAGCAGGTTACGGCAATCAGAACTCCTTAATTCCCAAGAAATAAAAATCAAACAAAACATATATATAAGATGAAAAGAAAAGCATTCTCGTTGGCAGCTATGGCCATGACCGTATTGTTGGCTGCTTGTGGCGGCAAGAGTCAGACAACACAGACTGCCGTCGAAACCGAAGAGGTGAAGCCCGCCGTGAAGGTGGCTAAGGTGGCAGTGCGCCCCGTAGATCAGGTGCGCGACTATGTAGGTACCGTACAGGCTGAGGTGAAAAACAACATCGCTCCTCAGGCTCCCGGTCGTATCAACAAGATCTTTGTAGAGGTGGGCGACCACGTACGCAAAGGACAGAAGCTCGTGCAGATGGATGCTGCCAACCTGCAGCAACTGACCCTGCAGATTGAGAATCAAAAAGTAGACTTCGCCCGCGTGAAGGAGCTCTATGCCGTAGGCGGTGTGTCGAAGGCTGAGTTTGACAACATGAAGATGTCGCTCGAGGTGGCTGAGAGCCAGTACAACAACATCATGGAGAATACCCAGCTCTTGAGCCCCATCGACGGTATCGTCACTGCCCGCAACTATGACAATGGTGATCTCTATGCCGGTGCAGCCATCCTCACCGTGGAGCAGATTCGCCCCGTGAAGTTGCTCGTCAACGTATCGGAGAACTACTACTCCAAGGTAAAGAAGGGCGACAAGGCCATCATCACCCTCGATGCTCTGCCCGGTGAAAAGTTCACCGCTACCGTATCGCTCAAGTACCCCACCATCAATGCAGCTACCCACACCTTCCCCGTAGAGCTGATGCTCAGCAACCAGGACGAGAAGGTACGCCCCGGTATGTTTGCACGTGCTGAGCTCAACTTCGGTACCGAGCACCGCGTGGTGGTTCCCGACATGGCTATCGTGAAGCAGCCCGGCTCTGGCGAGCGCTTCGTATACGTATATAATCATGGTAAGGTAAGCTACGTGAAGGTAGAACTGGGCCAGCGCCTCGACGATGCCTACGAGCTCCTTGGTGGTATTCCCGACGGCGCTACTGTAGTCATTGCTGGTCAGGGCCGATTGGCTGACGGCATGGAGGTGAGAGTGGAGAAGTGATATTAATTCTGAATTCTGAATTCTCAGCCTGCGATACTCGTCTTAGGAGTGTAGTTGCAGCGCGGAGCCTAATTCATAATTCATAATTCAAAATTAGAAAACATGAGTTTATATGAAGGTTCGGTCAAACGACCGATTATGACTGCGCTCATCTTCGTTGCCATCGTGGTGTTCGGTGTGTTCTCAGCCACCAAGCTCCCGATTGACCTTTACCCGAAGATGGAACCGAATATTATCATGGTGATGACATCCTACTCGGGCGCCAGCGCATCGGATATTGAAAACAATGTGACACGCCCCTTGGAGAGTACGCTCAACTCGGTGGCCAACCTCAAGCACATCACTTCGCGCTCAGCGGAGAATATGTCGCTCATCACACTCGAGTTTGAATACGGACACGACATCGACGACCTTACCAACGATGTGCGCGACAAACTGAATATGATAACCTCGGCGCTGCCCGATGCCGTGAGCACGCCCATCATCCTGAAGTTCGACTCCGACATGATGCCTATCATGATCCTTTCGGTGCAAGCCGACCAGTCGACCAACGGACTTTACAAAATCCTCGATGACAACGTGGCCAACCCCTTGGCACGTATCCCCGGTGTGGGTTCGGTGTCGATCGGTGGTGCTGCAGAGCGTGAGATATACGTCTACTGCGACCCTGTGAAGCTGGAGGCCTACAACCTCAGCATCGAGGCCATCAGCCAGATTATCTCGGCTGAGAACATGAACATCCCTGGCGGCTCGTTTGACATCGGTAACGAGACCTTCCCGCTCCGCGTAGAGGGTGAGTTCAACGATCCCAAGGAGATGGAGAACATCGTCGTAGCCTCTATGGGTGGCAGCGACATCTATCTGCGCGATGTAGCCGAGGTGGTAGATACCATCCAGGAGCGCGGACAGATGACCTTCACCAACGGAGTGCGCGGTGCTACCATCGTAGTGCAGAAACAGTCGGGAGCCAACTCTGTGGAAATCTCCAACAAGGTGCTCGAGATGCTTCCCAAGCTGCAGGAAAACCTCCCCTCTGACGTGAAGATTGGCCTCGTGGCCAACACCTCGGAGAATATCGAGAACTCCATCAGCGGCCTTGCCGAGACGGTGCTCTACGCCCTGCTCTTCGTAGTGCTTGTGGTGTTCCTCTTCCTCGGTCGCTGGCGTGCCACCTTCGTTATCGCCATCACCATCCCCATCTCGTTGGTTGCCTCGTTCATCTACTTGGCAGTCACCGACGGTTCGCTCAACATGATTTCGCTCGCCTGTCTCTCTATCGCTATCGGTATGGTGGTGGACGACGCCATCGTGGTATTGGAGAACGTGACTACACATATCGAGCGTGGCTCTGACCCCAAGCAGGCAGCTATCCACGCTACCAATGAGGTGGCCATCTCCGTTGTAGCCTCTACGCTGACGATGATTGCCGTGTTCTTCCCCATGACACTGGCCGGTGGCATGATGGGTATGATGTTCAAGCAGTTGGGTTGGATGATGTGTGTGATCCTCACTGTATCTACCGTGTCGGCCTTGACACTGACTCCGATGCTCTGCTCGCAGATGTTGCGTCTGAAGAAGAAGCACAGCCGTTTCTATACCATCTTCTTTACCCCCATCCAGCGTGTCCTTGATGGTCTGGATGCTTGGTATGGCCGTATGATCGACAAGGCCGTGCGTCACCGCAAGACGGTGCTCACCGCCTGTGTACTGATTTGTGTTGCCTTCTTCTTCACCTTCAAGTATGTAGGCGTAGAGTTCTTCCCCTCATCCGATGACAGCCGTATGACCGTGAAGATGTACATGCCCGTAGGTACTCGTACAGAGCGCACCCATGCCATTGCCAAGGAATTGGCCGACAAGTGGATGAAGGACTTCAAGGATGAGGCCCGCGTAGTCAACTACACCGTAGGTCAGGCCAGCGAGGATAACACTTTCGCCTCCATGCAGGACAACGGTACTCATATCGGTTCGTTCAACATCACACTCGTTGACCCCGATGAGCGCGAACGCACTCTGTTTGAGATATCCGAACTTATCCGTGCCGACCTCAACAGCTATCCGGAAATTGAGAAATATACCGTAAGTGCCGGTGGTAACTCGGGTATGGGTGGACAGTCATCTATCGACTTCGAAATCTACGGATACGACTTCGATGCTACCGACAAGGTGGCTCGCGACCTGCGTGCCGAACTGCTCAAGCTAGACGGTGTGAGTGAGGTGCGTATCAGCCGCTCAGACTATCAGCCCGAAATACAAGTCGACTTCGACCGCGAGAAGCTGGCCCGTCACGGACTCAACGTGAGCACAGCAGCGACCTACTTGCGCAACCGTATCAATGGCTCTACCGCCTCATTCTACCGCGAAGATGGCGACGAGCATTACATCAAGGTGCGCTATGCGCCCGAGTACCGTACCAGCATCGAGGACATCGAGAACATCCTCATCTACGGTGCTAATGGTGCAGCCGTACGTATCAAAGACGTAGGTACTGTAGTGGAGCGATTCTCGCCCCCCTCCATCGAGCGTAAGGACCGCGAGCGTATCAATACCGTCAAGGCCATCATCAATGCCGGTGTACCCATGGGCGATATCGTGACCGCCAGCAACAAGATCATCAAGAATATGGACATCCCCTTGGGTATCAATGTGAACCTTGCCGGTGACTTTGAGGATCAGCAGGAATCGTTCGGCGACCTTGGTGTACTTGGTATACTCATCATCATGCTTGTGTTCATTGTATTGGCAGCTCAGTTCGAGTCGTTTACCGACCCCTTCATCATCATCACTGCCGTGCCGCTTTCTATTGCCGGTGTGATTCTCGCCTTGGCACTCACAGGCACCAGCCTTAACGTGATGAGCCTCATGGGATGTATCATGCTCTTCGGTATCGTGGTGAAGAACGGTATCGTGCTTATCGACTACACCAAGCTGTGTCGCGAGCGTGGTATGAGTGCCATCCAGTCGGCCATCACTGCAGGCCGCAGCCGTCTGCGTCCTGTACTTATGACCACTCTCACTACGATTCTCGGTATGGTGCCTATGGCTGTCGACCAGGGTGAAGGTTCCGAGATGTGGCGTCCGCTGGGCGTATCGGTTATCGGTGGTCTCACCGTATCTACCATCCTTACCCTTGTACTCGTGCCCGTACTCTACTGTATGTTTACTGGTGTAGGCATCAAGCGTAAGCGTCGCAAGCACCGCCGCCAACTTGCTCTCGATGCACACTGGGCTGAGCATAAGCACACGATGATTAAGAGTAAGAAGTAAATAACCACATTTACAATTTGACAATTTACGATTTACCATTTATTTGTCAATTGAATTATTTGATAATTTGGGCATAATCCCAGTAAATAGCTAAATCTCCAAATTGTATATAAATTGTAAATAGTAAATTTGTAAATAGTAAATAAAAGACATGAAATCCGTATTTATCGCCTACGACCAGGCATACCAAGAGAAGATACTCTTCACGCTCGACCACTTTAACTGTCGCGGATTCTCCATGTTCCCCCAGATACAGGGACGTGGCAGCAAGACCGGCGAGCCCCACTACGGCAGTCACGCATGGCCCTCCATGTGCTCGGCCATTCTCACAATAGTGCGCGATGAGCAGGTAGACCCGCTCCTCGAAGAACTGCACCGTATCGACAAAGAGACCGAGCGTCTCGGTCTCCGTGCCTTTGTGTGGAATGTTGAGAAGACTATCTGATGGTCCCGAATAAAAGAATGAAGCGGCTGCCAAAATTGGCAGCCGTTTCATTTTCTTTTATAGGTGTGGGCTGGTGTTACCTTACGGTGATATGCAAACAACTCTGCTTGCGCTCATACTTGACGTAGCAGCGATTGGCCTTGTGCATGTCGTATACGGTCTGGTAGAGCAGCTGCTGCAACTTCATGTCATTGGCTATATCGGCAGCAGGTTTGTCAAAGCGCACGTAGGTGATATCTACCGTAGTGCCATACTGGTGACATGAGTTGTCAGATGCATTTACATTGCCACTGCGGCGAAGGCGCTTGATATGGTCTTGTGTGCGGTATACACTGGTGACGATGAAGCGATGACGGCGATCATAGCCTCGGTTGAAGAGCGAGTCTTGGAAAGCCTCGCCAAGCTCGTCAAGAAAGTCCTTGGCTTTGGGTACGAGGTAGGGGGCAGAGTGGGTGAGAGGGTCTACCTTGTAAAGCTTGTTAGTGGCAATATACTCCAGTCCATAGGCGCCAACCTCAAGCTCCTCTATTGTCAGTGGACGGGCAGTGCCATTGGCCCTTGCAGCTATGAGCTGGGTGTCGTTCAGATCGTTGAAGATGCGGGGATAATTGCGGTAGGGGTCGCGGCGATCTTTCAGGTTCGGGTCGTGGTTGGGCTTTTCGGGCTCCTTGAAGGGGGCTGTGATGGTCTCAGTGATGAGCTCGCCAAAATGTATGTGGAAGATGCCTCTCAAACTGTATGTGCCTATGATGGCCAATATGAATAGGGTCAATGTGCAAGCTATTGCCCCGAGTCCTTTATGGCCGAAGATGTGTCCGCCTGAGAAGCTGTTCACCATCCGTAGATATCGGCGGAGTATCCCTTTGCCATACCATTTGAGGAGCTGTGCCACACAAGGGACCAAGAGCAATGCTACCTTGTAGCCAAACAAATCGTGTGAAGCTGTGAAGGCACCGCAAATAAGCAATATGAGGAGGTAGATAGGGTAGCCGATATAGATAAGCTGGCGCAAAGGACACTTTAAAATATTGGTTGCCGTGAGGTACATGGTGGTAAACAGGGTGAGGAAGAAGAAGACCTTCCATCGGAAACCTTCACGTACTGTGAAGTCTTCGCCGATGAAGAGGCTGCCCGTCACGTCGGTGAATAGGAAGAGGATGCCCACTATAGGAATGAGTTGGGCTATGAATAGGATAATTTCTTTGCGCGTGATGTTCATAAATCTCTACAAAGGTAATATTTTATTGTCAATTTATTCGTAATTTTGCATCATAAAAGATTATTGCACGAATAGAAAATGGGAAAAGGTAAATTGGCTAAGTTTGCCGATATGGCATCGTATCCTCACGTGTTTGAGTATCCTCACTCGGTAGCCGAGCAGGTGCCTTTCGAGATGAAGGGGCATTGGCGCGAGCAGTTCTTCAAGAACGACAATCCCATCGTCCTGGAACTGGGCTGTGGGCGTGGCGAATATACCGTAGGGCTGGGACGCATGTACCAGAATAAGAACTTTATAGGCGTTGATATCAAGGGTGCCCGCATGTGGACCGGTGCTACCGACTCGTTGCGTGAAGGGATGACCAATGTGGCTTTCCTACGCACCAATATTGAGATTATCGACCGCTTTTTCGCTCCAGGTGAGGTGGACGAGATATGGATTACTTTCCCTGACCCGCAGATGAAGAAGGTGACCAAGCGACTCACCTCCACTGCCTTCCTTCAGCGCTATGCCTCGTTCCTCAAGGCCGATGGTATCGTACACCTCAAGACCGACAGCAACTTCCTGTATACTTACACCGATGCATTGGTGAAGGCAAACAATCTACCTGTAGAGGTGAATACAGAAAACCTGTACAATAGCGGGCTGGCTGATGACATACTGAGCATCCGCACCTATTACGAACAACAGTGGCTCGATCGTGGATTAACAATCAAGTACATCAAGTTCCATCTGCCCCAAGGCGTGACATTGCAGGAACCTGATATTGAAATTGAACTCGACGCTTACCGTAGCTACAATCGTAGCAAACGCAGTGGGCTTCAGACAAGTAAGTGAATACAATCCTGAATTGTGAATTAATTCTTTATTCGGATGCAGGAAATTCATAATTCATAACTCATAATTAATATTTATCCCCATGACACTATATCCCAAACTTATCCTTGATGCGCTGACCACCGTGCGCTACCCTGGTACGGGTAAAAATCTGGTGGAGGCTGAAATGGTTGAAGATAATCTCCGTATTGATGGGCAGAAGGTATCCTTTTCACTCATCTTCGAGAAACCTACCGACCCCTTCATGAAGTCAATACTGAAGAGTGCTGAGGCTGCGATCAAACTTGCTGCAGGTGCCGATGTAGAGGTTAACATTTCGGTGAAGACTATCCAGCAAGCACGCCCTGAAGTAGAAAAACTGCTTCCTACAGTCAAGAATATCATTGCCGTATCGAGCGGCAAGGGAGGAGTAGGCAAGAGCACCGTAGCTGCCAACCTTGCTGTGGCATTGGCCAAACTGGGCTATAAGGTGGGACTGCTCGATGCTGATATCTTCGGACCCTCCATCCCCAAGATGTTCCAAGTAGAGGATGCCCGGCCTTATGCGGAGCGCATTGAAGGACGCGATCTTATCATACCCATCGAGAGCTATGGCGTGAAGATGCTCTCTATCGGATTCTTCGTTGATCCCAACCAGGCTACCATTTGGCGCGGAGGTATGGCAAGCAATGCACTCAAGCAACTTATCGGTGATGCAGCCTGGGGTGATCTTGACTATTTCCTCATTGACCTGCCTCCTGGCACGAGCGATATACATCTCACCACGTTCCAAACGGTAGCTATTACCGGTGCGGTCATCGTGAGCACACCGCAAGAGGTAGCCTTGGCCGATGCACGCAAAGGTATCGACATGTTTACCAATGACAAGGTGAATGTGCCCATCCTCGGACTGGTAGAGAATATGGCATGGTTTACTCCTGCAGAGCTTCCTGAGAACAAGTATTACATCTTCGGTAAGGAGGGATGCAAGCGCTTGGCTGAGGAGATGGATGTGCCTTTGTTGGGACAGATACCCATCGTGCAGAGCATATGCGAGGGAGGTGACAATGGCTGTCCTGTAGCATTGGATGATACCACGATGACCGGAATTGCATTCCGTGAGTTGGCTCAGGCTGTAGTTCGTAGGGTAGACGTGCGTAATGCTACACAGGAGGCCACCCGGATAGTAAAGACGAAATAAGCGTTGTAGGTATTTGTAATAAAACGACGAGAGGGTGTCCATGCACACCCTCTCGTCGTTTTGTTGGCTCTTTATTTCTTGAACCTTAGTTTACGGGTAATCTTTGGAAACATTTTCCTGAATCGGGTAAGATGCAAGGTGATATTGCCATCAGATATTACAAAGGTTACCGATATGATGATAAGCAATAGACCGATGGCTATACGTGATGTGATGACCTCTCCAAAGACGGATACTCCGATTACGACAGCTGTCACAGGCTCTAACGCTCCAAGGATGGCAGTGGGTGTGGCGCCGATATATTGGATTGCTTTGGTAGTGCATACCAGTGAGAGTACGGTAGGGAATACCGCCAGGCACAGGATGTTGATCCATAACCGCCATTCATCCGTAGAGGGTACCTGGAAGTCATGTGTTATAAGAAGACGGCTTAGAAATAACAGGGAACCGAAGGTGAGAACATAAAAACTGATTTTCAGTGTAGCTACATTGCGCAATGAGGTCTTGTTGATGCCTACGATGTAGATAGCATACGATATGGCAGAGGCAAATACAAGCATTACACCCATGAGGCTGAGGGTAGAACCGTCGTCATTGCTGTAAAGCAAGGCAATGCCACAGAGGGTGACGATGATGCATAGTATCGTCTGTTTGCTCAGCCTCTCCTTAAATAGCGTGGCCATGATGATAGCTACCAGGATTGGGTATATGAAGAGTAGGGTGGAGGCAATGCCGGCATCCATGTAGTTGTAACTCTGGAAGAGGGTGAGTGAAGATAGCGAGAATAGTAGTCCGAGACTGATAATCGGAGGTAGCTCGCGACGCTTCAGGCGGAAGTTACGGCCACGCCATAATAGCATTATACCCAAGATGGGTATGGCTACAAGGTATCGTAGCAGCAATACACTATCAGGATTCATACCTGCCTCGTAGAGGGGTAGGGCAAAGAGCGGATTCATGCCATACGTGGCAGCGGCAATGATGCCGAGCAGGTAACCTTTTAGTTTCGGAGTCATGATATAGTCCTCTCTTGTGTCTCTTATGTAGTTGACACGGGCAGAATGCTTACTCTAATGTAAAACTCTTTTCGCCTATCATCACACCATCAGAGAATAGGTATACGGTATATTCTCCGGCTCCGAGGAACTCCTCTACATCCCAATATACGGTCACGCTCTGTTCCTCTCCTGTGTACTCAATGAGTTTTTTGATACTGTATTCCAGAGTTGTGTTCTCATAAGCAAAGGTGTGGCTGGCACTTTTGGTAAGCACGGTGCCGTCGGGCTTGGCAATGCGCACGTAGATGGTGCGCTCGCCAGTTGGGGCAGTGATATTCTTAACAATCGTGAAGTCGATGGCAAACTTTACTACGTTCTTTACGTTATTGGTCTCTTTGCCGCGTTTGTTACGTGGGTGGATAGCGATACCTGTGGCATCAAGCTGTGAGGCAAGGGTGACCTTGTCGCTGAGGTTTTTTGCCTCTTCCTGCAAAACCTCTACCTGCTTGGTAACTGCCTGATACTGCGTGCGCACCCGCTTGTTTTCCTTACTGAGTTTCTCGTTTGCCTGGTTAAGCGAGTCGATTTGCACTACATAACTGCGCATTACTGCACGCACAGTCTTCAGCTCTCTCTTCAGACGAGCTATCTCAGCAGCATTGCTGGCCTTGGTAGCGCGTAGCTCTTCGAGTAGGCGTTGTGTGCGCAGCTTTTCACGCTCGAGCTGCGCTACGAGGCTGTCGTTACTGATGAGTATCTGCATCTCGTCATATTGGGTAGCGAAGGTGCTGTACTCATTCTCCATTTCCATTTTCTCCAGCTCAAAGAGCTGCACCATCTCCTCATTGGCCTTGTTGGCTTGACTGAGGCGGATGCCGAGGAAAGCCAAGGCACCTGCCAAAGCTATGCCTACAATGATAAGTATGGTTAGGACTTTCTTGTTCATCTTTTGTTTACTTCAATTTTGACAGACTTTCCTTAATCGCAGCAATCTTGCTCTCGGCATCGGCCTGTTTCTTGCGCTCGGCGGCTACTACGGCTTCGGGGGCATTGCTTACAAAACGTTCGTTGGAAAGTTTCTTCATCACTGAGTTAAGGAATCCTTCGAGGTAGGTGAGCTCGGCCTGCAGCTTGGCAACTTCGGCCTCTACATCGATGAGGCTACCCAGAGGTACGGCATATTCGGTGGTGCCTACCATGAATGATGAGGTACCCTCGCTCTTGGCTTCTACTACATTGATGGCTTCGAGGTTGGCCATCTTCTCAATAATTGCATTGTAGGTAGCTACAGCGTGATTGCCTACCACTTCAAGGCTGAGCGCCTCCTTCTGCGCGATGTTCTTCTGCAAGCGGATGGTGCGCACGCCACTGATAATGCTCTTTACGGTCTCGATGTCGGCTATGAGCTGCTCGTCGTACTTGTCGGCAAAAATCTTTACGCTTTGTGTCATGATGCTCTCGCCGGGCTTGCGTTCCTCGATAGCTTGCCACAACTCTTCGGTGATGAAGGGCATGAAGGGGTGGAGCAGGCGTAGCAGGGCGTCGAAGTAGTGAAGTGTGGCATCGTAGGTCTGCTTGTCGATAGCACAACCGTAGGCGGGCTTCACAATCTCAAGATACCAACTGGAGAACTCGTCCCAGAACAGGCGGTATATAGCCATCAGTGCCTCGCTCAAGCGGTACTTGCTCATCAGGTCGTCCACCTCGAGGGCTGTCTTGGTGAGCATAGCATCGAACCACTGGCAACCCAAGCGGGCAGCCTCGGGCTGAGCGATGGTGGCATCTACATTCCAACCCTTCACGAGGCGGAAAGCGTTCCAGATCTTATTGTTGAAGTTACGGCCCTGCTCGCAGAGTGCATCATCGAAGAGGATGTCGTTGCCGGCAGGAGCGCAGAGCATCATACCCATACGCACGCCATCGGCACCATACTGGGCGATGAGGTCGAGCGGGTCGGGCGAGTTGCCGAGGCTCTTCGACATCTTGCGGCCCAGCTTGTCGCGCACGATACCGGTGAAGTATACGTTCTTGAATGGCATGTCGCCCTTGTACTCGTAGCCTGCCATGATCATACGTGCTACCCAGAAGAAGATGATGTCCGGACCGGTCACCAAGTCTGAGGTGGGGTAGTAGTAGTTGAGTTCGGCATTGTCGGGGTTGTTGATACCGTCAAACAGTGAGATGGGCCACAGCCATGATGAGAACCAAGTGTCGAGGGCATCCTCGTCCTGACGCAGCTCGGCAGCTGTAATATTCTCGTATCCCTCTATCTTGCGGGCCAGTGCAACTGCTTCTTCAATGGTCTCGGCTACTACGAAGGTCTCTTCGCTACCCTCTGCTGTGGGCAGGAAGTAGGCCGGTATGCGGTGTCCCCACCAGAGTTGGCGGCTGATACACCAGTCTTGTATGTTTTCCAACCAATTGTTGTAGGTGGTCTTGTACTTGGCAGGGTAGAACTTGAGTTCGTCGTTCATTACGGGCGGCAGGGCGATATCGGCAAAGTGCTGCATGCGGAGGAACCACTGCATGCAGAGACGCGGCTCAACGGCTGTGTCGGCATTGCGCTCCGAGTAACCCACCTTGTTGTCGTAGTCTTCCACCTTCTCGAGCAGACCAGCTGCTTCGAGGTCCTTGGCGATGAGGCGGCGCACCTCCATGCGGTCCTTGCCCACATAGAGTCCGGCTTCCTCGCTCAGCGTGCCGTCGGGGTTGAAGATGTCGATAGTCTCCAGGTTGTGTTTCTTGCCCAGCATGTAGTCATTGGTGTCGTGGGCGGGAGTCACCTTCAAGCAACCTGTACCGAACTCGATGTCTACGTAGCGGTCCTCGATGACAGGAATCTCGCGACCTACGAGCGGTACGATGACCTTCTGTCCCTTGAGCCATGTGTTCTTGGGGTCCTTGGGGTTGATACACATGGCCGTGTCGCCCATGATGGTCTCGGGGCGAGTGGTAGCCACTACGGCATAGTAGCCTTTCTCGTCCTTGTGGATGACGGGAGCCCCCTCTTGGTCTCCCCCAAGGGGGAGAGATTCAGACAGCTCGAACGGGGTCTTCCCCCCTTGGGGGGATGAGAGGGGGGCCACATAATACTTCAAGTAGTAGAGCTTGCTCTTCTCCTCCTTGTATATTACCTCTTCGTTGGAGAGGGCAGTCTGTGCCTTGGGGTCCCAGTTTACCATGCGCAGACCGCGGTAGATAAGCCCCTTGTTGTAGAGGTCTACGAACACCTTGATGACGCTTGCGCTGCGCTTCTCGTCCATGGTGAAGGCCGTACGGTCCCAGTCGCATGATGCACCCAGCTTACGCAGCTGCTTGAGGATGATGCCGCCGTGCTCGTCGGTCCACTCCCAAGCATGCTTGAGGAACTCCTCACGGGTGAGGTCGCTCTTCTTGATGCCCTGTTCGGCGAGCTTCTTCACCACCTTGGCTTCGGTAGCGATAGAGGCATGGTCGGTACCCGGTACCCAGCAAGCATTCTTGCCCAGCATACGTGCGCGGCGCACGAGAATGTCCTGGATGGTATTGTTTAGCATGTGTCCCATGTGGAGCACACCCGTCACGTTGGGTGGGGGGATGACCACTGTATAGGGCTCGCGGCCGTCGGGCTCAGAGTGGAAGAGTTTGTTGTCTAACCAATATTGATACCATTTACCCTCAACATCCGTGGGGTTGTATTTGCTTGCTAATTCCATAGTTTATATGTCGTTTATATACAATTATCCAAATTGGGTACAAAATTAGTGCAAGGCGAGCGAAATATCAAATTTATTTGAATATTTCCGAGCCGCCGCCTAATTTCAAGCTGCGAAGCAGATTAAAGATACGAATAAACGAGCGAAAAATATCAAGCTTGCTTGAATATTTCTCTCTGCGAGTGATAGTATCTTCATAGTATAGCCGTAAAATTAGTGCAAACCGAGAGAAAAGGCAAGTTTCTCGGACGAGCCGAGTGCTAAGGCAGTCCTTGCATTTTCCGAGGTGCAGCCTAATTTCTGGCTGCGAAGCAGACTAAAATTAGTGCAAACCGAGAGAAAAGGCATTTAAGCTGAGCCTTATCGCTCGGCTCTCATCGGGTTGTTGAGGAAGTCGTCATACGAGAGTCGTATGCCCTCTTCCAGCTCGGTGCTGTACTGCCAGCCTAATCCTTTGGCTTTCGATACGTCGAGCAGTTTGCGCGGGGTGCCATTGGGTTTCGAGGTGTCCCACAGGATTTCGCCCTCGTATCCTACTACTTTGGCTACCAGTGTGGTAAGCTCTTTTATGCTGACCTCCTTGCCGGTACCGGCGTTTACGGTTTCGTTGCCGCTGTAGTTGTTCATCAAGAACACACACAGGTTGGCAAGGTCATCTACATAAAGAAACTCGCGCAGAGGAGTGCCGTCGCCCCAGCAGGTGACGGTGGGGAGCCCTGCCTCTTTGGCTTCGTGGAAACGGCGTATGAGGGCCGGAAGCACATGGCTGTGTGTGGGGTGATAGTTGTCGTTGGGGCCATACAGATTGGTGGGCATCACGCTGATGAAGTCTGTGCCATACTGCCTGTTCAGATATTCGCAATACTTGAGTCCCGAAATCTTGGCCAGTGCGTACGCCTCGTTGGTCGGTTCGAGGGATGAGGTGAGCAGACAGCTCTCGGGCATAGGCTGTGGCGCCAAGCGTGGATATATGCACGAAGATCCCAAGAACTCCAGTTTCTTGCAACCATTCTTCCAAGCTGCGTGTATGACGTTCATCTCCAGCATCATGTTCTCATACATGAAGTCGGCCAGTGCTGTCTGGTTGGCAATGATACCTCCTACCTTGGCGGCGGCGAGGAATACATATTCGGGGCGCTCCTTCTCGAAGAACTCCTCCACCTGCTCTTGGCGACAGAGGTCAAGCTCGGCGTGAGTGCGTGTGATGATATTGGTGTAGCCTTGGCGCTGTAGTTCGCGTACGATAGCCGAACCCACCATGCCACGGTGTCCAGCGACATAAATCTTGCTGTTTCTCTCCATTGCTTAATTGTGAATTATGATACTTTGTATCAAGATTCCTTGCTTGCTTGGCAGAGTAATAATAAGTTTTACTCTACTCTCGCTACGCTGCGGAATTGTCAATTGTGAATTGTCAATTGTGAATTGTGAATTGTCAATTGTCAATTGTCAATTACTTCACTATTCCCTTCTCCAGATACTCCACCAGGTTGGTGCGTATGCTCTCTCCGGCACGTTCTACGGCTACCTTGGCCATATCGGCATCCACCATAATCTTTACCAGTTCCTCGAAGGTCGTTTTCTGAGGGTTCCAGCCGAGCTTCTCTTTCGCTTTGGATGGGTCGCCCCAAAGATTGACGACGTCGGTGGGGCGGAAGAAATCGGCAGATACCTCAATCAGTACATCTCCCACTGTCAGTCGCTTATTCACAGCCGATAGCTGGGGAGTGATGCTCTTGATGACACCCTTCTCGTCGGCCCCTTCGCCTACGAACTCCAGCTCGATGCCTACGTGCTTGAACGCATAGTAGCAGAAGTCGCGCACCGAGTGCTGTATGCCGGTGGCGATGACGAAGTCCTCAGGCTTGTCGTTCTGCAGCATCAGCCACATACATTCCACGTAGTCCTTGGCATATCCCCAGTCGCGCAGCGATGACAGGTTGCCCAGATATAGCTTGCTCTGTTTACCCTGGGCAATGCGTGCCGCAGCAAGGGTTATCTTGCGTGTGACGAAGGTCTCGCCACGGCGCTCGCTCTCGTGATTGAACAGGATGCCCGAGCAGCAAAACATGTTGTATGCTTCGCGGTACTCCTTCACTATCCAGTGGCCGTACAGCTTGGCTACAGCATACGGGCTATAGGGGTGGAAGGGGGTGTCCTCGTTTTGAGGCACCTCCTCTACTTTGCCGTACAGTTCCGATGTAGAAGCCTGGTAGATGTGGCATGTATCGGCCAATCCGCAGAGGCGTACGGCCTCGAGGATGCGCAATACGCCGGTGGCATCTACATTGGCCGTAAACTCGGGTGAGTCAAAGCTCACCTGCACGTGGCTCTGGGCAGCGAGGTTGTATATCTCGTCGGGGCGTACCTTACTGATGACCTGAATAAGACTCATAGAGTCGCCTAAGTCGGCGTAGTGGAGGTGAAACTTCGGCTGCCCCTCAAGGTGTGCTATACGTTCACGATAGTCTACCGATGAGCGACGTATGGTACCATGTACCTCGTATCCTTTGCCTAAAAGAAACTCAGAAAGGAACGAACCATCCTGACCGGTGATACCGGTTATCAAAGCTGTTTTCATATTGTTATCCTTCAAATTATTCTGCAAAATTAGTGCAAGCCGAGAGAAAATGCAAGCTTGCTCGCAATTTTCCGAGGCGCCGCCTAATTTCTGGCCTGCATAGCAGGACTAAAGATAGTGCAAGCCGAGAGAAAATGCAAGCTTGCTCGCAATTTTCCGAGGCGCCGCCTAATTTCTGGCCTGCATAGCAGGACTAAAGATAGTGCAAGCCGAGAGAAATGCCAATTTTTATGTGCTCCTATATGGCGAAAGTTCATAAATCGGTTGGCTTTGGCAGAGATGAGGCTTAAGGCAGACCCTCTTTTCCTTCGTCTTCACGCCGTAAAATTACAATATATATGCATGAAAAGTCAGTTCTGAATATCCAAAAATTAAAATATCCACGGATATTTAATGAAATAACCGCGGATACGTAATGAAATATCCATGGATACGTGATGAAATATCCACGGATATTTGAAGAATCTGGTGTGGCGGACGTGATTATCTGCCCCAGCGGACAAACTTTCGACACGCTCCTCGCAAGTTTTTTTGCGCAGTAGGTGACAATGACAGAATGTTATCGTTTACGTGGTGGCGATGCAGGATTATGATTTGTGATTCATGATTTGTGATTCATGATTTGTGATTCATGATTTGTGAATTGTCAATTGTCAATTGTGAATTGTGAATCGCCCTCGTCCTTATAAAGCTTTGCTTTAAGATGGCTTGCTTGCTCGGCATAGCCCAAGCGAGCTTGGCTCTGCTCTCGCTACGCTGCGCCATTGCCAGGCTAAAAATAAAACTTTTTTGCTCACCTGCGTAGTCCGTTTTTCGTCAAAATTCCTCAGGAGTCTATGATTACTCGCCAAGATTTGTTACTTTTGCCACAAAAATAAAAAACAATGAGTACGAGACAGCAACAAATGGAGGCTTTCGGACGATTGCTCGATGTATTGGATGAGCTGCGTGAGAAATGCCCGTGGGACCGTAAACAAACGAACGAGAGCTTGCGGCCGAACACTATAGAGGAAGTGTACGAACTGTGCGATGCACTGATCAATGATGATAATGAAAATATCTGTAAGGAGCTTGGCGATGTATTGCTGCATGTGGCTTTTTATGCCAAGATAGGCTCAGAGAAGGGACAGTTTGATATGAAAGATGTGTGTGACCGCTTGTGCGAGAAACTCATCTTCCGTCATCCCCATGTGTTTGGCACTACCGAGGTGGAGAATGCTACTCAAGTTTCCGAGAACTGGGAACAGCTCAAACTGCGTGAGAAGGGGGGCAACAAGCGTGTGCTCAGTGGAGTACCGTCGGGCCTACCCTCCATTGTTAAGGCATATCGTATACAAGAGAAGGCACGCAATGTGGGTTTTGAATGGGACGATGCTTCTGGGGCATGGGAGAAACTGCTCGAAGAGATTGCCGAACTGAAAGTGGAACTTGACAATGGTAACCATGACCTTGCAGAGGCCGAACTGGGCGACTTGCTCTTTGCTACCATCAACGTGGCTCGCATGAACGGACTGAGCCCCGATAATGCCTTGGAGCGTACGAATCAGAAGTTTATCCGCCGTTTCAACTATGTAGAGGAGGGAGCCATTGCTGCTGGACAGAACCTGAAGGATATGACGCTCGAAGCGATGGATGCCTTATGGAATGAGGCCAAGAGCAAGGGGCTGTAAAGTATCTCATCGAATACAGACATTCGATAATGATAAAAGGAGGTAGATTGCTTAGTGTATCTACCTCCTTTTTTACTGCTATATGATTGCCCTATTATTTCTTCCCGAATACCGAGATGTTGATGTAGCGTGAGGGATTGGCCTTGACATCCTCAATGAGCGCATTGGCATTGGTGCATATTCCATTGAGGTTGTTATAGAATGCCGTATCATTGAGTAGGCGACCTATACTGCTTTCATTGCTGGTAAGTGCAGCTGACAAGGTCTGAAGGTTGGTGATGGTGCTGTCTACACGTGCTACAGTCTGTGCATAGTCTATGCCGCTCAGGTCAGTCGTAATCTTATGGATGTTGTTGGCCGAACCTTGCAATCCTGTCATCAACTGGGGCAGTTCGTTATGGAACAGACGGTCAAGCTCGTCAGCTGTATGGTCAAGCTTCTGGCTGATGCTCTCAACGTTGCTCAGTGAGTTGGCCAGGGCTGGGTTTGATACGAGTGTGGTGAGTGCCGTGATAAGGCTGTCAATCTTAGGTACAAGCGCATTCACTTGGGGGAGCATCACATTCTCTACTTCTCCCATAAGGCCATTGGCCATACCGCTCGTAAGGGTATCGCCATCGGCATAGTACTCCGTGTGGTTTGTCAGCTTGAGGTCTACACTTACGCCGCCCAATAGGGAGTTGACTATGAGTGCGCGGCTTCCCTTGGGGATTCGCAGCGATTCTTTTACTCGTAGTGTCACTACTATACGGCTTGGCGCATTGTAATCGTACTCCACACGGTTCACTGTGCCTACCTGATAGCCGTTTGTCGTGATGATTGATGAGGCGGCTACTCCTCCAGAGTTCTCCAATACCGTATAGTAGGTGTTGTAGCGTGAGAATACGTTACTTCCCTTCATGAAGTTAATGCCTACATATAGGAGTGCTATGCTGACGATAAATGTTGCTCCTATCTTAATCTCTTTGCTGAAACGTTTCATATAGGTTAGGGATTATTCTGCTTGAAAAGTGCGATCGCTTGCTGCGTATCTATGCGCTCACCTTGGACGAAGGCGACGATGAATGCGTCTTTGAACTTTTCATTTACTTTCTTCTTTATGCGAATGATATCGTTGTAGTTGGTAGAGGAGCCGTAGGTGTACTTGTACAATCCTTTGTCGTAATAGAACTCTACAGGCTTCAACCCCTTGAAGGCTTTGTCCTCAGCTGCCAACCGCTTGGATGATGAAAGAAACTGTACCTTGAATACAGGTTGCTGCTCATCACCTTGGATTGCTTCGGGCTGCTCCTTAGAGGCAGGTATCGTTGTTGACCGAGTGGACTCTACAGCCGGCTGGCTGGCATTCAGTTTCATTAGGTCGGTATAGTATTTGTCAAAAGCCTCACTGATGCATCGGCTCATGCGTTTCTGACCTGATTCCGATCCTAAATACTTTGCATCTTCGGCATTGCTGATATACCCCAGCTCGACCAATATACTGGGCATAGAGGTCGCATTGAGTACAAGAAAGCCTGCCTGGCGTACCCCACGGTCGTGTCTGTTTGCGTCTGAGGCCAAATGCTCCTGTACATATTGGGCCATGTGAATGCTCTCCTTCACGAACTCACTTTGCATATACTCGAAGATGATATAGCTTTCAGGAGAGTTGGGGTTGAAGTTCGCGTAAGTTTTTTCATGATTGTCCTCAAGGAAAATCACGCCATTCTCTCGTTTGGCAATCTCCAGATTACGCTCTGTGCGTTCTTCCTCAATGCCGAGCGTATAGGTTTCGGCACCTTTGGCAGTGCGGCTTTTCGCTGCATTGGTATGGATGGAGATGAAGAGATCCGCATTGGCCTTGTTGGCCATACGGGCGCGGTCATTAAGTCCGACGAACACGTCGGTCTTTCGGGTGTACAATACCTTCACTTCAGGATGATTCTTCTTGATGCTCTCACCTACCATGAGTGCTACCTTTAAGGTGACATCCTTCTCGTATAACTTCTTGTTGGCACTGATGGCACCGGGGTCCTTGCCTCCGTGGCCTGCATCAATGACCACGGTGAAGTCTTTGGCCTCGAGACCGATGACAACAAAAAATGACAGGAGTATCAGTGAGAATCTTTTCATAGTGCTTATAGGAATAGTACTATTCTATATAATAAAGGCTGCACCGAGTTAGGCTCGGGGCAGCCTTTATAGTTAATGGATTGCTTATTTTATGGGCAGATACCAAAGGCTCTTATCCAACAGCTTGTTGTAGAGTTCCTCGTCCATCTGCTCTGAACCCTTTCTTGAGGCTACGCGCTTAGCCAGGAAGTCGCCATCAACTTCGTCAAGTCCCTGCTTGTAGCGACGATCAGAGAAACGCATGAGGTCACCGAAACGGTTTCCTTCGAGAGAGGCTTCGAGTGCCAATTCATCGATGATGAGTTCGTCAATGTAGTTGATTGTATCGGTGAAGTTTACAGCCTGCTCCTTGTTGTTGTAGAGCTTTAGGGCAACTGCTTCTTTCTTCAATACATAGTACATAGTGTCAAGACGGATATCACCGCAACCTCTGGCATGTACACCAAGGAAGCTTTGACGGAGTTCTTTCTCCAGTACATGACCTTCGGGGAAGAATACGGGATAGGCATCTTTCATCAGGTAGAACGCTTTCGTGGCGTTGCCTCTTGCCTCGGCCATGAGAAGTGTGTCTGTGCCATTTGCCAAGTCCCATTGTTCTTTAGCCAAAGCATTGAGTGCCTCTGCTGCACGGAGATATACGATAGCGCGGCGATAGATGGTGATGGCAGATGTGTACAATCTTGATATCTCATTATTTGAAACATTAAAAACAGAGTGCTTAATGTACAATGGGAATTCTTCTACACCATTTGTCGCGTATGAATTTGAATATTCTGTGTAGAATTTTTTGCGCTGGTCACCTACAAGTGTGTTAGGTGTATAGCTACCTGTTTCCTCACCTGTCTTATTGTCTACCGTGGCTCTGATGAATACCTGTTTTGCATTAAGCTCATCCCAATAAGTCGAGGTGTTGAGCTGATGAGTGTTGTCTAATGAGATGAACAGATTGGCTATCTCTGATACTACACCGTTGGCACTGGATTCGTCCATATAGATTTGTGTAAGGTTCTCCGTAGGTTCGGTGCCGACACCTCGTTCCAGATAGCTATCCCAAAAGTATCTTTTGGTATAGAACGTATTACCAATTTCAATGCTATAATATTGTGAACCATTCAGACCCATGTAACCCTTAAAGGTCTCCTCTTGTCCTTCAGGACCATATTGGTAATTGAAATCCGGGTGTGTAGTCATGTAGTCCCAATAGGTAGCCCAAGCATTGGCATAGTCGCCCGACCACAGATAATAGTCACCGAGTACCAACTGGAGTGGGGGGAACGTTGTTTGAGGAATACCATCGCCATCCCATGCGGGGAGTTCATAATCGATGTATGGTACAAGTTGAGGAATAATCTCTGCAGCAAGGCCTTTCATGTCTAACTCAGGATATTCCTTTTCCGAATCTGCCACAGTAGTGATAGGATTGGTGAAGTAACGTACCTTACCGTAGTTGATACCCAGTTGAAGGTATGTCCACGCACGGATACCCAACAGTGCAGCATACTCGTCAGTCATCACGCGCTCATTGTTATGGGCCAGTGTGGTATCCATCTTGGCCAAAACGTAGTTGCAGTTGTTGATGACTGCATAGTAATCCTTGATGTTGAGATATTCGTTGTCTTCTTCAAAGTTGAACTCTGCCAAGTTGCGCAGTGAGGTCTTGGTATGATTGTTGATGTCTACCAAATCACCACGTACCTCACCGAGGATGATGTAGCGGTCGAGAATCTTGCGCATAGACTGCAATACTCCCAATGTTGAATAGACGGAGTCGGCCGAATTGCTCAAGGTGTGGTCTTTCTCGATTATCACACGGCTTGAGTCAATGTCAAACATATCTTCGCATGAAGTGGTAACGCCAAGTGTGAAGATGGCGGCCAATGCTGCTCCTATGATTGATTTGCTTTTCATTGTTTATATATTTTTGTAGGTTTTCATTATAAGTTAATCTTCACACCGAGTTGGAAGCTGCGGCTCTGGCCAAGCAGACCATTGTCGATACCCTGGTACAGAACGTTGTTGCTGAACGAGAATTCAGGATCGCTGCCAAGATAGTTGGTCAGAGTCAGCAGGTTGGTTCCTGCGCACCATACGGTCAAGCCCTGCAACCATGATGCCTGTACTGGAACCTTGTAAGAGAGGGTGATATCCTTCAAACGGATGTATGAGCCATCCTCAATCCAGCGGTCAGAGAAGCGGTTGTTACCCTTCGGGTCACCATAGGTGGCACGAGGCATATCGGTAACGTCACCTTCTGTTCTCCAGCGGTTGGTCATAGCAGTAGTCTGGTTGTAGAAACTGCTGCCGCTCTCGATCAGTGAGCGCTGGTAGTTGTATACATCATTACCCCATGAGTAGTTGAGGGTAGCGCTCAGTGAGAAGTTCTTATACATCAGGTTGCTGGTGATGTTACCATAGATGTCGGGGTTGGGATTGCCGATGATGACACGGTCCTGCAGGTTGATGACGTTGTCACCATTCTGGTCGATGAACTTCACGTCACCGGCAGCAAACGGAGTTTTGATACCTGTGTTTACATCCTGTGTAGAGATAGGCTCACCATTTACAGTAGGTACGTCAGCGGCTGTGGCATATACACCATCGGTCTCGTATCCGAAGAATACACCGGCTGAGTGACCCTCTGCGCTGAGCATGGTAGCTCCGTAGATGTCGGTGGTAAATCCATAGAAATCACCATCCTTGGCACTCTTGAAGGTAGTGCCGTCGGGCAACTGAGTGATGTAGTTCTTGTAAGTACCTATGCTTACACCAGTTTCCCACTTCCAGTTCTTGGTGCTGATGAGGCGGTTAGTAACATTCAATGTTGCGCCTGTATTGTTCATGGCACCACCATTGCACCAGTAGTAATCCAAACCTGTAAGGTAGCTCAGTTGCTTCAAGGTAAGAAGGTTTGAGGTGTGGTTGTGGAAGATGTCTCCTGTGATTCTCAAGCGGTTGTCGTTGGCTTGCATATCGAAACCTAAGTTGATACGGCGGGTAGTCTCCCACTGGATAGACTGGTTCTCAATGTTGGTCAACTTGATACCCATGAGTTGACCACTGTATTGTACGTTGCTGAAATAGCTGAATGCTGCATTGTTGCTGATGTTGTCGTTTCCTGACCAATCAATACCTGCACGTAGCTTTAGGTATTCAATGCCATTGGGGTTGAAGAAGTCTTCTGATGAAATCAACCAACCGGCCTGCAGTGAGGGGAAGAGACCCCAACACACGCCAGCTACCTTTATGCCTCCTTCGGTCTCTCTACCAAAGCGTGAAGAGGTCTCGGCAGCGAGACTACCTTGTACAAAATATTTGTTGTGGTAGTTATAGTCTACATTGGCATAGTAGCTCATGTTGCGCCATACGTTGTCTTCACCATCAGTCTTTACATAGTCATATTCTGATTTTACGTCGGGCAGCTTGTCGTTACCGGTGTTGTGGGCCGACTGGAAATCTGAGTCGTAAGCAAAGTTGGAGAAACGGAATCCTCCGAATGCATTGATGTTGTGGCTACCGGCTTTCTTCTCCCATGTGATGCGGGTATCGTTGTAGATAGCCTCTTCCTTAGAGAAGAATGAGCGAACCTCGTTCTGTGAGTAACCCTTTCCTGTGATCATGAAGTTGGGGGTACCGGTCATCGGACGGAAGTACTTCTCGTTGGTGCGGTGCAAGGTATAGTTGAAGAGGGTAGAGGCCTTCCAACCCTTACCGATGGTAATCTCGGGAGCAATGGTAACGTCAAATACGGTATACTCTTGGTTGTTTTTGTTGTTGCCATCGCCATATTCAAATATGGCCAAGGGGTTGGCGTAGCTGTTGTTGATGGTAGCTGTATTGAAACGTGCAAAGTCGTCAGCGCTATCCAAAGCATCGGTCAACTCGCCAGAGTTGTTGTAGCGATAAGGGCTCAGGAACGGAGACTTGATGAGTGACAAGAATCCGGGAGAAACCATCGGGCCAGCATTCAAATCCTGCTGGATACCATCGTCACGGAGGTCACGTACAATGCGGCTGTAGGAGATGTCGAAGCGTGTCTTCAATATCTTCGACAAGTTGATGTCGGTGTTAAAACGGATGTTCAGACGGTTGAAATCGTTGGCCTTGATGGTGCTGGCACCGTCAGCAAAGCCGAGAGAAAAGTTATACATGGCTGCTTCATCACCACCCTGTACGTTTACACGATAGTTTTGTGCCCAGGCATTACGATATACATAATCGCTCCAATTGGTCTCGTTGTGATACTTGTTGTAGTAGTAATTGTCGTGATCCCAAAGGAAGGGGAAACGGGTCTTGTCGGTAGTGATACCGCCCATCAGCTCGTTGGCATAAATGCGATACTGTTCAGCGTTCATCATCTGAGGAAGGCGAGGAGTCATGGTGTAGCTTCCGAATGCCTGTGCGTCGATACGGGTTGCCATGCTATGACCGCGCTTGGTGTCAATTAAGATTACACCATTGGCACCCTTAGCACCATAGATGGAGGTCCCGTTCTTCAATACGGTAATCTTCTCAATGTCATTGACATCAAGAGCAGCCAGGGTATTGTTATAATATCCTTCGTGAATAGCTGCATAGCTGTCCTGTAAGTCCTGAATAACTCCATTCAAAATGATAAGTGGTTGGGCAGAAGCATTGAGTGAGTTGATACCCTGCATCATCATCAGGCCACCGAGACCTACCATGCCCGAACGGGTGATGGTGCGTACATCTGCACCCAATTTGTTCTGAATCTCAGTCTCAACTGTTGTAGCCTTTGACATGTCGATTACTGCTTCATTCTTGGCTGTGATGTCGACTCCGTTTTCTACATAGGTGCTGAACTTCTCATCATATAGTGATACGGTGATACCCTTCTTCTGGCGAGCCTTGATGATTACGCTCTCATAACCGGGCGTAGACACATATAATGAGGCTACGAAGGTTGGAATCTTAATGGTGAATGTACCGTCGGGCTTGGTCATTGCTGTGTAGCGGTTGTTGTTCAATGCCTCTACACGTACACCAGGAATGGCTTCCTTGGTAGCTGCGTCAATGATGATACCCGTGATTTCTTCTAATTCTTCGGCGGCCTTCTGTTCTGTAGCCACAGTAGCCGGCTCTTCAGTTTGGGCATTTACCTTATTGGTTCCTGCAAACAGTGCCAAGAAGGTGAGGAATGCCACAAAACGAGGTTGTATATATTTCAATGTTTTCATCGTCTTTTCTTTTTAATGTTATAGGAACCTTATTCTTCTGTAACAGGCTCAAGGTATACCTGGTCGATGCGCAGTACACGGTCAAACTCAGTCTCACGTGAACCTACGCGACCCTTGATCTCAAGCTCGGTCATGGCCGACTCACTTGTACCGAGGTTAAACTCGTTTACGGGGAACTCGAAATAGTCTACACCCTCTTCAGCCTTGTTGGGAATAAGGGTGATGGTATCTACCTTGTAGGGGTTTGATAAGATGTCCTTACCCATAGCGATTGACTTTGATTTGCCAGTCACGTCTCTGTACTTGAGTGTGGCATTGAACTTGTTTGGCAAAAGTACTGTGTCGCGGTAGTTGATGAAGTTGGCAGGCATCATTACAATTTTTACACGGTACTTGGCTGACAATACATTATTGAACGTATAGGTCAATGTAGGATTGCCTGTAGGTGTTGAGGGAGAATATACACCAATTAGTCCGTTGTGAGTTTCCTTGTACTTGGCACTGTCTCTTGGGATACTAACCATTTCTTTGTTTGATTGGGTGTACTCAGCATCAGACGATTGCAATCCGTCATCAACACCATACAGGAATTCTCCTTCCACGCGGAGGGTGTCGTGCCAGAAAGTACGGTAGTTGTAGCTGTCAACGATGTGCAGTGTTCCATTGCTGAGTTCATAGCTCTTTACCAGATTGTCGTCGAGTCTATCCAGTTCCTCATCTTTAAAGGTCTCTATCTGTCTGCGGCCTACTCCTGATAAGGCGCTGTAGCACATCGAAATCATAGAGTCTTGAGGATGTTTGTTTATAGAGTTGCTGAATACCAGGAAACGTACCATGAAGTCCTTGGCCATTGCATCTTGCAGGGAGTCACCTTGTGCGTTGGTCTTGTCGTATACGAAATAGGTCTTTGCCTTTTCGTAGATCTCACGCCATGCTTTGTTGGTAGGAGCAAACATAACGTACGAGCTGTCTTCACGGTTGAGTTGGCCGATGCGCTCGAACCATTCGTTTGATTCGATAATCACCGAGTCGAGGTAGGTAACCTGGTTATCTACAGTAGGACCCTCTACACTGTTTGCCTTATCGAAGATGATTTCATCGAATGACTTCAGATACTCATTCAGTAATGTAATTGAGTCTTCCGGAGCTTTGGCAAGCTGCTCCCAAATGTTGGCTGTGAACACTGCATTGTTGGCAATCTTGTGGAGAAGTCCGTTCTTTGCAGTAATGTTGGCCTTGCTTACAGTTACATTCTTGAAGGTGTAGTTGTCCGTACTGCCGATAAAGAGGTTGTATTTGCCGTTGAGCATCTTTATCTTGTTGTCATCTCCTTCGGGCATGTTGCCGCTTGCCGTATGGTTGTAGTCGGCAATGTGGTTTTCTACAAATTCAAACTTATAGGTCTCTAGGGTCGTCTCATCGGCATTGGCCAAGTCTTTTCCTTGGTAGAACTTTGAACCGTTGACGGGTGCCCACACTGTGTAGAAACGATTTTGACTTAGCAGTTCGTCATAGCCTGTGGCTTTGGCATAGGCTGCAAAGTCGCTGAGCTCAGGGTCAGCCTCGATGAGATCCCAGAGTGTTTCGGTGGCATTCAGCTCGGGCTTGGGTTGGTAGTGGTTGTCCCAACTATCTGTGCATGCAGTAAAAGCTATTGCTGCTGCACCACATGTCAGTGCCTTTAATAATTTATTTGTTCTTTTCATAATGAAAATCTATACTTTATGTTTCTTGTCATTATTTACGTTTCTCATCCAATGATAATGTCTCGTCGCGGAGGAATGTCATGGGAACGATCTCGAGGTAGTCGTGCATGAACTGTGCGTTGCCATCGTCATTCTCGTTTACGTTCTTGAAGCGAAGCCAATGCTCGCCTTCGCTGAGGTACTTGGTGATAATCACCTTACGAAGGTCTCCGTCATAGTCTCTTGCTAATCCAGTCTCAGATGTGTTACGGAAGGTTATCGGGCCTTTCAGATAACCGCGGTTCTTCATTTCCTTATCGTTCTGAATTCCGTTGTCCTCGGTCTGCGCATCAGCAACCCAGTTGATGGTGGGGTGTGAACCCAGAATTCTGAGATCTACGGGAATACCGGCTACTTCATTGTCGATATAGAACTGTACAATGTGTCTGTTGCTGTTAGCTGAGTATCCCATGCGAATCTCATACGTACCGGCCGGTACGGGAGGCAATTTGTAGGCAAAGTCGAATGAACCTAAGGTCATCATCTCATCGCCCTGATAGTTGGCCCAGCTTGTGTGCGGAGACAGGTAGTAGTGTCTGGTCTCGTCGGTAAACACCTTCATGTTCTTGCAGTAGGTGTGGGGGATGTATACCTCACCGTCACTACTGTGTGTGAAGTAGTTCCAGCGGATGTCGTTGTTGGTAAGCTCAGAGCAGAGTGCCGAGAAGTCAATGCGAATGATGTCATTCAGTACGCGGCCTCCCATCACATCTTCGTTGTAGATGAGGATTTTGTCGATAGCATGGATGGTTCCATTCAATGCTTCTGCAGCAAAGTCTGCATAGAGCGTGTCGAGTACTCTGAAATCTTGAGGATTGTAAACGATGGTGTTCATGTAGGGATCTACTGTAGGATCCGTATCTCTGGAGTAGTTGATGAGGATTGTGGTCTGGTACTTGGGGTTGCTGCGAGGCATGGTCAACTTCATCAACTTATTATTCATGGTCTCGAAGTATTCGTTACGATCCGAGAAGTTTAGCAGGTCTTTTTCTGAGTTGAAGTTACTGTGAGGATTAATCTTGTAGCAGACCAAACGTGAGTAGGCAAGTTTTCTATCCAAGAGGTGATAGCCTACAAACTGGTTCACTGGATTGTCTGCGCTTGTGAGTGGAGCATTGACATCAGCCTTTGGATACCACTCAGCGCACTTTGCCTTGAGATCCTCAAAATTGTAGATGCCTGCATCGAAGAATACCTGGTCGGGCTCCAAGAATGCGGTGTATCCGAAGTAGCGATTAGCGGGATAGGGGCACAAAGGACTGTTGCTATAGATGCCGAGAGCTTTCTTGTCTCCATCTGTATAGCTCTCATCCTTGTAGAGCTGTAGTAGGTCGGCATATCCTGTCTTTTCGATGGCCTCACTGATAATCTTGAAATACTCATGCGCAGCAATCTGTGCAGGGACAGTATTTGCCGAGGGGTTCAATACACTGGAGATGGTATGTACAACACCATTTTCCACCTCTTCATCCTTAGCAATAATCTCACCGGTGCCATTGATAAGCAATACGCTGTGGCTGTTGGCATCAACTGTTACATCAAGGCTGAGGAAGCGGTCATTCATATTCATGGTAGGAATGATGTCTCCTTCCATATCTGTTGTCAGATATACTTGAGGTATCAAGTGGGTCTGCGCAATGACCTTACACATGGAGTCTGACAATTCGCTCAACTCGGTGGATGTAACTCCAGTCCATACCGGATTCTCTGAATTCAATGTGGATTTATAGATTGAGTCCTGCTCGAAAAGATAACGCGTGATGGCATCGTTGGTTGGTGCAAAACATGTGTACTGTCCGTATGCTTTCATCAGATTGAGACGTCCACCGCGATCCAGTATCTCAATGAAACTGCTGAATACATCTTCATTCTCTTCAAGGAAAGATGCTATTGTATGCCCCGTGAAGGTATAGCGAGCACCTTCATCAATATTTTCTCTACAGCTACCCATGGTCAGTAGAACAGTGGTGGCTATAGCAATGGAGGTTATCTTGAAATGTTTCATAGCTTAGAGTTATAAAGATTAGTTCTTCTCAAATACGTCTTCGGTTTGATAAGCATCGTTCTGCTTCAATAGCGGATTGGTCTTGATCTCGCGTTCCGAGATGGGGAAGAAAAGACAATCTATATCTGCCATTTTGCTTCGTATAGCCTTCTGGTTGGTTTCGTATTTGTGGTTTACCAAGATGTCGAGCATCGGACCTGTTGCGTTATCACGCAGTGCTTTGCGTACAAGGTCAAACCAGCGTTTACCCTCGAAGGCTAATTCGCGTTGACGTTCCTCCAATACCAATTCCTGCATGCTTTCAGCACTACCGGCTACGTAGCTGATAGAGTCGGCTGATGTTACATTATAGGGATTAGAACGATAATATACGGCCTTTACCAATTCGAATGAATTAGCCAAGTCTTTATTGCCCTCTGTCAGGGTATCGTTGCGATGTGCCAACGCTTCAGCTTTCATCAACATGACGTCAGAGATACGATACATAATCCAGTTCATAGATATGGAGCCTGTAGGAGATGAAATGGACTTAACGAGGAACCTGCGATCCTTGTATGGATGATTGTCTTCTGCATTGGTGACGATTGCCGTTCCCGTTATATAACTGGGGTCATCCATCTTTCCTGTAGTGTAGCTGTATCCGTATTTCGCAATGGGATAGATGTCGGCTTCACTCGACTCGGGGATACGTACAAAGCTTATACGGCGGTAGTCGGTCTTGGCATACAGATTGTCTGTACCAACTTCAGCCAGGTAGCGTGGTGCTGACATTGGGCCGGCTGTAGAGCCTTCGGCATACATGTAGGGTATCTCGTAATTACCCGCATCGTTGTCTGCGCTATGTTGCAGCTCGAAGATGCTCTCGCGCAAATTATTTCCTTCGAAGAAGATTCGATAATATGTCTCATCAAGTCTTAGCGCGTTTGGCGTGGCTTTCAAAGGATGGTGTATCAAAGGATATTTCTCATCTATTCTACCAGTGAATGAAGAGTTGACCTCCTTGTGTTCCTTCTCATACTGAAGTACATATTTGATGCGGTTGTTGAGGATAGAATCGCAGAACTTGATACACTCTGTGTAGTATGGCTTTGCATTGGTGTCATCGCCGGCATTGGCATGTTCTACGAATGCAGCTTTCCAGAGCAGGGCATCGGCTATCATAGCACGTACGGCGTCCTTGGTGATACGGCCCTTGTTGTCAATCATATCAGGGTAACTTCCTGATTCCATTACCAGACCTTCGGCCTCGTAGAGGTCATTCAGGATGAAGTCAAGCGCCTCTATGGGCGTGGCTTGTTCCTGATATAGTTGCTGGTCGTCATCTACCTTTGCTTCATCGAGCAATGGGATGTCGCGGAAAGCACGTACCAGATAGAAGTGACACATTGCACGGATAGCCAGCATCTCACCACGAGTGACATTCATATCGCCTTCGGTGAAGTCAGGGTCTTCATCAAGAACCTGAGGAGCAAACTTCAGTACGATGTTACAGTTGTTGATGATAGAGTAGAAGTGAGCCCAATCGTTGTATCCATTTTGGGGGAGAAGGTTGGCCTCCATGATGTTCTTGATGTTACCATGCTTTTTGGGATCGTAGTTACCTTCTATCACGTTGTCGCCACGGAGCTCACCCCATACAATGAGTCTCTCTGTAAACTCGGGAAGCAGCATCATACGGTAGCTGTTTGCCACAACGTTCTCTACATCGGTTTTTGTCTTCCAATAGTTTTCCAATACCACCTTGTCGGTAGGATAGATGGTCAGGAAGTCTTCGCAAGAGCAGGTCATGGCAACGACTGCTCCCAATGCCAATGTCTTAATCGTACGATTAAAACGTGTAGTATTTATTTTATTGAAACTTTTCATATCTATATTCTGTTGCTTTTCATTATTAGAATCCTATAGTCAAGTTCAATGTGAACGAGCGTGAGCGCGGTGTCTTGGAATTGTCAAATGCTTGTCCCCAACCATTGGCACCGATTTCAGGATCGAGACCTGTGTACTTGGAAAGGATGAACAGGTTGTCAGCTGATGCCGACAAGTAGAGTTGGTTCATTCCATACTTCTTCAACTTGGCAGGATCGAAAGAATATGAGGCTTGAAGGAATGACATACGGAGGTATGAGGCATCTTCAAGGTAACGGTCGCTACCGAGCCAGTTGTAGCCGGTGTTGTACATGGCACGAGGCATCATAGTGGCGTCGCCCTCTTTTCTCCAACGCCAGTTGACTGCGATGCTCTGGTTGTTGTTGGAGTGCATGTTCTCTACGTTCATACGGGCAGAGTTGATCACATCTACACCGTAACGGTAGGTGAATTGTGATTTCAGTGAGAGACGCTTATACTGGAGCGTTACACCAAATCCACCCTGAAGTTTCGGGTTAGAGTTACCTAAGTAAACAATGTCAAGCTGGTTGATATTACCGTCGTGGTTGATATCCTCATACATGGCATCACCGCCGCGGAATGAGTAGGGTGCGCTACCGTCTTTGAAATTGTAGGCCATACGCAGGGGCTTGCCATCGGCTCCATAGATGGTATTGCCATCGGCATCACTGGCTACAGGGTAGTAGTCGTGCAATTTCTTTCCCTCTGCTGCCAGTTCTAGTTCGGCTTCTTCCCAACGCTTCTTGGTCCAAGTGGTGTTGTAGTTGTACATGTAAACACCCTTGAACTTGAATCCGTAAAGCGAACCGAGCGGGTTGCCCAACTGAATACGGTTGAGGTAAGAACCGTTCTTGTAGTCAAAGTCCTTGTTGGTATTGTTGAGCACGCTCTCCTCCATTTTAAGGATGGTGTTGAAGTTTTGTGCTACGTTGGCATAGGCTGTTACGCTAAAGTCGCCTACCTTTATGAACTTGTTTCCACTGATGTTTAACTCCCAACCCCAGTTACGTACGGCACCAGTATTCTTGTATGCCAATGTACTGTAACCGTTTGATGAAGGGATAGCGTATCCACCCATGAGCTGGTCGGTGGTGTTGTTGTCATAGTAGTTGAAGCTACCGCTAAGTTTCTCATCGGGGAAGAATGCAAAGTCGGTACCGATATTGTATTCATTCTTCTTCGCCCACTTAAGGTCGGTGAGTCGGAGACCGCCCTGTGCGACAGAGGTAGTTCCCATGTATTGACCGCTGGTGTCATAGGTGGTGTAGTGGAGGTATTCGCTACCGGGTTGTGAACCTGTCATACCCCAGCCTGGACGTAATGACAACATGGACAACTTAATCTTATCTTGTGCCCACTGCATCCATGGCTCATCAATGATGTTCCAACGGAGTGAGAGTGAAGGGAAATTACCCCAACGGTTGTTGGCACCGAATTTGGTGCTACCGTCGCGGCGGAGTGTGGCTGTTGCTGAGTAGCGTCCCTCCTTGTATGAATAGAAGGCCTGAGCAAGTACGGCTACTGAGCGCCATTGCCATGTAGAGGTAGAGCTGCTTACCACGTGGGTACCAGTAGTGGTACTGATGATACCGGTAGGAATACCGCTTGATGATGATGCTTGGCTGTTACCGTTACCGGTGGTCATCTCAAATTGTGCCATGAATTGGGTAACATGGTCAGGATTGCTGAACTTAGGCAAGAACTGCAAGCGATGGCGAGTGTTGAAAGATAAGGTCTTGTTGTCGTTGGTCGAACTTGCGTTGTAGTCACCGTTATTCAAACCCTTTGTTGTCAGACTGCTTGGTCTGTAGCTGCTGTTTGATAAAGTGTTGGCATCCATGTATACCATCCCGTAGTAGCGGAGCTGGGTCTCGTCGTGGTTTAGGCCCAAAAGCTGGTAGTCAAGTGAAATCTGAGGAGCGATTCGATAGCTCTTCTCTTTTCTCCATGCAAGGTTACCCATGGCTACAGGGTTGATAATGTCTTTCTGGTTTTTATCGAAGATACCAGAAGCATTCTGACGCATGAGGTAGTAGTCGTCTGTGACAATTACGTTACCGTCAGAGTCTCTATACTGAGAGTAGATACTCATGTTAGGCATGATAATCTGTGCCACAGGCAGTAGGTCTTGGTAATTCTTATCGTTGTTTGTGTAGGTCAATGCGAAGTCCGAAGATACTCTGATACGGTCTGATACATAGTAGTCGAGAGCCATACGTGTGGTGAAACGGTCGAGTTTCTGCTTGATAATCTGTCCGCTCTCTTTATAATAACCACCAGATACGCGGAAAGTAGCCTTCTCACCACCACCAGTGAGTGAGAGGTTGTGCTCGTGTGTCTGACCATGCTTTGAGATGGCATCTACCCAATCGGTGTTGTTGTTGAAGTTTTCGTACTCAGCAAATGATTGGTTATAGTTGAGCTCTTGTGCGTTCGAAGCTGTGCTGCTCTGTGTGGGGTTGAAGTGTGCCTCCTTGAGGAACATGGTGTAGTCGTCACCGTTGAGGAGGTTCAGGCCCTTGGGAAGCCACTTGTCCTTGAAGCGGTATGAGTAGGTTACCTTTGTCTTACCGCGTGAACCACGCTTCGTCTTAATCATGATGACGCCGTTTGAACCGCGTGAACCCCATATCGCTGATGCTGATGCGTCCTTCAATACTTCGATGCTTTCGATGTCTTCGGGGTTTACGGTCAACAGCTGGGCGAACTTCTCCTCGTTGGCGGTGGTGAAGTCGAAGTCCTCACCGTCAGGCATTTCGAAGATGTTGTCGTTTACAACAATCAAAGGCTCCTGGTTACCGTTGATGGTAGATGTACCACGCAGACGCATCTGGGTACCAGAACCGAGGTCACCAGAGTTGAACACGATGTCAAGACCTGCAATCTGTCCCTGAAGGGCCTCGTCGACAGAGGCGAAGGAGAGACCCTCCATCTCGCTCATCTTGAAGGTCTGCTTAGCTACGGAAACCTCGCGCTCAAGAATGTCTAGTCCACCCGACTTAGAGCGGGGACGAGCCTGAATCACAACCTCCTGAATCTGGTTGTCATCCTTCATGGTTACATTGAAAACAGTGCGTGTGCCGATTTCCAATACGACATCCTGGAATCCTACATAAGAGAATTTCAACTTGTTCTTGTTGTTCTTCACAATCATGGTGAAGTTACCGTCAAAGTCGGTTGTAGAGTGCTCAACAATACGGTTGTCCTTGTCGATTTCCACAACGTTTACCATCATCAACGGACCCATGGCATCGCTTACCTGTCCGGAGATACGTTGCTGTGCATTCAGCGTTGTGGCTGATGCAACAAAGCAAAGAATGGTCAATAGGATATATCTATATACTTTCATGATACCTTATATTTATTTTTTGAATGTTTTGGTTGCTGCATCAAAGATACGGTCGTTCACCAAGAAGCCCAGTGAACCTTCGGGCGCTACAATCTGGTGTACTACGGCGAATGATGAGGTCTCAATCTTGCTGCCGCTAAACTCAATGTCGCGAGTCATGATGTTGTAGTGTTGACCCTCAGTGTTTGCGGTATTGTCTACATAGCATGTGTTGTCAATGCCTGCAATGTCGCCTTTTACAGAGATGGTCTGACCGTACAAGTAATCCTTACTCTCTACCGTTACGGTGTTGAATCGTTTGGTCACTTGGTCGAGGGTAGCAGTTTCATAATCTACTACATATCTAACTTCATTGCCTTCGGTGATGGAGTGGGGCAGGTTGTCAACATATACTGAGTTATCCTGGAAGTGATACTTGGTGAAGTTTACTACAAGCTCTACATCCTTTTTCAGTACAGCTATGCGTGCAGTAATTTCTGCACTCAAAGCATCTATTTCGGCTTGGGCTGCGTCAAGAACCTCTTGTGAAGCACCTTCATTCTTCATGTTATAGAATGCCTCTTCCTTGTCCGTTTTGTTTAACTTCAGCTCTTCTATGGCTTCAGCTTCGGTCTCCATATCAAGCCAGTTGGGCAGACCTGCAGCATACGCTTCATCTATGCTTGGATTGGTTGGTACATATACAGTATAATGATAGGTGTTGAATGTACGTACGTTCTGATCCAAACCTCCCAAATTCTCGAAAATCATATAGCGCTTGATAGAATCCTGATTGGCTACACCTTGTTTGTCAACAGGAGCAATTGTGTTGAGTACAGTAGCACTACCAATGCAAAGTTCGTAGAACTTGCTGAAATCAGGATTGTCCTTCATTACTTTATATACGGACTGTGTGGGGGGCTGTATCATACCGGCATCGAGGCGGTAGGTGTCACCGTTCTTCTGCGGATACTTGTGTCCTACAGGTACGCCTTCGCCGCTTTGTACTTGTGCTCCACCATAAATCTTTGTTACGTTACCTTCAGCGTCTATGTCAACCTTGATGGTACCATAACCCTTGGTCATGTGGTACTTGTTGCCATCGGCAATGTTGCCCACAACAATGTAGTATTCGTACATCTGCTTCAGCAAGTTCTCGATTTGCGAACCTGTACCGGTTGAAGTCTCATTACCCAGACTCACTTCGCTTAAAGCCAAGGTCGTGGGGTCGTAGTTGTACTTCTCTGCATATACCTTGCCCGCTTCACTGGTGGCTTTAGGATTGTACTTGAATACGTATGCTATGGGTTCGGGATCGTTGATAGTCTTGGGGTCATAGTAGGTCATGCAACCATCGTTGGGAACAATCAGACTGAAGGTGCTTCCCATAGAGAGGAGGTACTTGTCGTACTCATATCTGTTGATTGCCCAGTTGGCGATTTTCAAAGTGTCGCTAAGCATTACAGGAGCTGTTACGGCTACGTAACGTGCAGGGCTGTATACCTTGTTCGTAACGTACACAAGACCATTGTTGGCAATGATACACTCGTCGATGTGGTCCTTTTCTACACCCATGGGGTCGCGGGCGTCGTCCATGATGCTTGAAAAACGTGAGGGAACTGCAGCATTAAATGAGGTCTTCATCATATTGCGCATAAGGTATTGGATGTCCTCCAAGGGTATGCTGTCAATAGCTTCATTTAATCCTTTGCCAAAGGGGTCTTCTACATTACGGCCATAACGTTCAATCAAAGCCTGTCCTTCACCTTCTGTGAAGTATAATATCAAGGCACTATCACTGGGGGCGAAGATAACACCCATGTCATTCTCCTTTGTGGTCTGTCCGGTTCCTGCTTTATAGGCGTTCCAACCTGGGTCGAAGAACAATGAGCCTGTAGCAGTGTGGGTCACTTTGTCAATGTCTTCGTAGCTCAGGTATCCGCTATTAGGCAGTGGCGTGCCTCTGTCGCTGAGTGCTGTATAGTATCTCTTCTCGTAAACTTGTTCAGCATTGGCATCATCACCATAGTGGTAGATACGGTTATAGTCAGCGGTAAGTGTTGCATTGGGTACGGGTACGGCAAAGCGGTCAAGCATACGGCTGAAGGTGTTGGTCCTACCATTGGTGCGGATTTCCTCAGCCATGTTGCTGGGTGGAATGAGCAGACCGTCGAGTTGGTGTACATAACCGTTCTTACAAGTCACGTTCTGGTCGATAACCATCTTGTCGAAGATGAAGGCATCCTTTGTGGTTGCGCTGTAGCGGTTGTTCAACATGATGTTGAGGTCCTCAGCGCTGATGGAGTTCTGGTAGAGCTGCTCTTCGAGGAAGTGTACCATGGTGGTCTTTGTGGCATCGAGAGCCAAACGGATACCTGTTTGACGGAAACGGTCCCAATCCTTGTTGTTTTGGGGAAGGTCGGCGTCGTAGAACAGTCCGATGGTATCGGTTACGTTGGCTGATGTTTCCTGACGAAGGCAACGACCAATGATGGTCTCTGAGTTTTCGTTGGGAGCAGGCATGCTTGACATAAGCTCCAACAAGTAGGCATTGTCCAGCATGGAGTTATTGAGGATAATGCGTTTTTGGGCTTTGGTGAGCTGTTTGTAAACCTCCTCGTCTGTGCCCTCGTACTTCCATTCCTTTTTGACGGCCTTAATGAATGCCTCGTCGTCGGCTACGAAAAGGGTCTTACTACCTGTCTTCGAAAGAACATCTTTGTAATCCAGGTCTTCAATGACTTTCATGAAATAATTGAAGCAACCTTCACTCTCCAGATAATCGTAAATGCTTGCACCCAGAAAGTCCGGTTCTCTGTCGTCGTAGTAGTACTCATCACGGCAGGATTGAACTGTAGCACAAACAAATAACAAGCAAGCCATACTGATGTACTTGCCCACTTTGAACGTGTGTTTTTTGCTCATAAATAGGTATTATTAATGTTGTTTGTAGTCAATTAACGGACAAAGATAAAACTAATCCCTCACACTAGCTAATTTTTTGTTACATTTTTTAGCATTTGGCGGTTTTTTAACTCTGTTAATTTGCTATTTTGTAGACAGACTTTTAAAGGTCACTGGCAGTGCCGGTTTGTCAATATGCCGTGCAAACTCCTGTGGCGTGATGGTCACAGGCTCCAGCATATACTCCGGTACGTTGTAACTCTTGAAGTAATCTTCGTAGAAATAGGGGTCTCTCTGCGGTAAGATGAAGGGCTTGTGAGCGCGGCCGTTCTTGTCGAAATAGGCAATGTAGAGACGGGTGTAGCCACCATCGTCGCGGCGACTGGTATAGAGAATCCAACGTCCGTTACTTGACCATGAATGATAGCTTTCCACATCATCGCTATTGAGTTCTCTCATGTTGCGCATAGCCATGTTCTTCAGGTCAATCATGTAGAGGTCGGCATCTTTGTGCCAAATGTGGAAACAGCCATATTCTGCCATGCCGAAGAGCAGGTATCGCCCATCGGGAGAGATGCGTGGGAGTGTGGCACTCTTGCCGAGTGTGTCGGCGTCGAGAACAAGTTCGGCAGGACCGAATGTCTTGGTTTCAGGATCGAACGATTTGCGGTAGATCTTGTACTTGAATTGTTTGTAGTTGTCGATGATTTCACGCTCTTTCCCTGCGTAGTTTTGTATCTCGTAGTGTGCCGAGTTGTAGTACAGTGTCTTGCCGTCAGGTGCCCAAGCTGGGAACACCTCCCATTCGAGTGTGTCATGTTCTATGAAACTTACCTCGTTGCGGTCTATGTCGTAGAGTATGAGGTCGCTCTTAAGGTCTTGAACTTCAATCTTGTTGTTGTTCTTTGTGTGGAATGACTGACCCGTGTCGTTGATGGAGTAGGCTATGAAGTTGTGTGTGGGGTGCCATGCTGGATATACACCAGCCGAGATGGTGGAGTCGGTCTTTAGGTTAATCTTCTTCACTTCATCTCCATTGACGATAATTGTGCCTCCTTTGTGTTGGCGTACGTGGAACTGCATGTTGTCGGTCTTGTAGTTGCGGTAGTGATGACAGTTGATGCACTGTCCGTTGATATCTTCACTCTGCAACATGTTGTTGTAGATGATTTGCTCATCGAAGTTTTCGATGTGGCGTTGCCTTATACTGAGTTCCTCGTAGGTGACGTAAGAAGGTGCAATGATACGGTATGAGATGTAGGGGTCAATAGGCTCTTCGGCTACGTGCCAGGTGATGGGGCGGAGGCGTTCCCAGCCCTTGTCGGTTTGTACGTAGGTGTACACTTTGATGTCTTTGCCCTTGCTGGCTTCGAGTATGCGGTGCCAGTCTTTTATTTTCCAATCGGTATGCTTGCCTTTGACGACCAATGACTGATCGCCTGCTTGGAGCTCGGTAATGAATGCTTTTCCCTCCATCGTGTAGGCAAAGTTCAGAGGGGCAATATTATAGGGGATGGTGATGCCGTTGGTGTAGCTGGGATGTACCGCAGCTTCTGTGTTGGTGTCGGTGTATTGCTTGGGTGGTGTAGCAGTGCATCCAGTAAGAATCAATGTGCAGAGCAGTGCTGTGTATAATGTGTGCTTGTGGGTGTGTCGCATAGGTTTTGTTTTAGTGGTGATGGTTCTTGTTGTGGTATTATAGGATTCTCTATGATTGCTTAGGATTTTCTATGACAACCTAGGGCTTCCTATGGTTGCCTGGGAATTAATAAGATTTGACGTCTCTGATAAAGAAATAGAAGTACCAGAAGGTGTTGCCGAATCGCTCATAGAATAGTTTTTTGGCTTCGGGGTCACGTTCTACATTCTCAACGGCATGCTTCTGCGCAAAGCGCATGAAATCCTGAAAGCGCATCTTTACCGATTTGTCGAAGGGCATCTTGCTGATGTCCACGGTCTTTTCCAAGTTGCCATAGAGCAGAGCTGCCTCTTGATAGTGGGTGGGCATGCGGTCGGTCTTATGGCTGTTGGCATATCGGAAGAAACAGTTCCAGAAGGTCTGTATGTCTTTCAAGGTGAGTGCACACATGAGTGAGGCCTCGTCAAACATCGGTGTGTTGAGGTCACTGTAGGTGTGGGCGAAGTAGTTGAGCAGGTATATCTCTACCAGTGTGTTGTCGCCGTCCAGCTGATCTTCAAACTGGTACAGAGGCAGTATACTTGCCATTTCACGGTCTTTGGCTATCAACTCGGGGTTTTTGGCCATCTTTTCGTATTTCTTGGCCCATTCCTTGTAGAAGAGGGTTTTCTTCAGTGTGTTGATATACTTCATCGCAAGGTCATATTCGCCCGACACGATGGAGGTCTTTACCATGTATTTCATGTAGTCGACTTTCCATCCGTACTCTACAGCATCCTCGAGGCACCAGCGATAGCAAAAGTTCATACGGGCATAGTGGTAATACAGCATCTTACCCCCCACCTGCATGAGTCTGATCTCGAAGGGTGATGCTGCAGGTTCGCCGCCGTCGAGATAGTGGAACATCTCATCGCCGGCTCTTCCCAATTTGAGCAATGCCAGATTGCGGTTGAGCACGATGAGGCGTGTAGGTGTCTGCTTTTGTGCTTTGGCTATGTCGAGAGCCTTGCGCCATTCCAGTCGCTCCATGGCATGATTCATCTTTATCTCGGCACGGAAGTTGGGGTCACGGAACCAGAATAGCTGTACGATGAATACGATCAGTCCGATTCCGATGCCTTGTGTCAGCATGAATCTTTTCTTGGTCTGAACATGATTGCCTGAGCGGTTGAAGCGTATGAATGGCATTACCAATGGGAACAGGTAGAGCAGGATATAGGGAATCCAGGTGCGCAGGTCACGGGCAATGAACTCGAAGGCTGGCATGCCTGCCGTGAACATGCGGACAAAGCGGGTTTGCTCATACACATTATAATATAATATAGGTGTAGCGATAGCAGCCGCTATACATAGGAGTGCAACTCCAATGTTGCGTTCCTTGGAGGTTGCTTCAAGGACTACGATGCTCAGCAATGCCAGCAGGGCATAGAATCCAAACAGAGGATATCCTGCAGCTGCAATGAGTGCTACTGTGATATAGCGTACCCATCCCTTGCTTATTTGGTATAGGCGCATGGCCGACAACGTGAAGAGGAAGCCCACGAGCATGGAGTAGAAGTATCCCTGGGTCTTGATTTGGAATATCCAATACCCGGCTTCCATGGCGCAACTCAATATGAGCGCAACAGGGACGATGGTCAGCAAGCCCCAACGTGCAGGTATGTCAAACACCTTTCGGGTGAGGAGCTGCACCACGAATAGGAGTCCTACAAAGAGGAGTGAACCCAGCATGGGGTAGTAGAAGAACTGTGTGAGGAAACAGGCTATGTAGCTCATCAGTCCGCCGGGAACCATCATGCGTTCGTCGAAATAGACTTCAGTGGGTAGCCATAGCGATAGCTCTTGTACACGGTAGAGGTACTCATGCTCAAAGATGTTGAGCAGTAGCCAAGTGATGACCAAGAAGGTGAGCCCTGCGATGAGGGGAAGGTGCTTGAGCTTGTCGTCTTCGATGACTGCTGCTGTGGTCATTGGGGAATTGTGTTTTGCTTGTGCTTGTTTTTTCATTGTATGCTGTATTGTTATTTGCGGTGTTATGGACTGTTAAGGGCTTATGGTATGTAAAACTTTTTCTTGTCGACAAGGTAGGTGCCTTGAGGCAGGGTGATGTGCTGGGTCTCTTCTATTACCGATTGCCAAACTCGTTTCCCGTCTGTCGTGTAGATAGTTACGTTTTGTGGTTCGGGCACAGTGATGAAGATATACCCTTTGCCTTGTGTTATCTGGAGTCCGCTCCACGTAGTTGTGGCGATGCCAGAGGTGTCGAGCGTGAGTGTATGTACCTTGCTGTAGGTATCCTCTCCCAGGAGTGTGGTGACGTGTAGCCTGAAGTGGATGGTGCCGTCCTTGAAGGCGGCGGCATCCGTGTTGAGGGTATATTCGGTGCCGTCAAACTTCCATCGGGCCTTTTCTTCGTAGGCTATGTCCCAGTTCTCCCCATCGTAACTGTATTCCACGACAAGGGCATCGGTGACGTCACCATTGGGATTCTCTATGGTGAAGTCCAGCATGTTGCGGCTGGCATCATGAATGACCTTTAGGGTGACATCCTGCAGTGAGGGCTTCCACCAGTCGGGGATATACTGAACCTCAGCCTTATAGGCAAATGATGAGGGATAATCGCGGTAGATGAATCCTGCGGGAGTGGGCCATCCGTCCTCGTAGATCATGCGGTTGTACCATAGGTCGTTGTTGTAGGGTACGTAGCGCTCCACGTAGTCGAGGCTTTCCAGAAGGTCGAAGATCTGCTGGTACTTCTTGGCGGCATCGTTGACGTTTGTCTCGCTGGGCTTGTCCCATGAGGCACCATTCTCCATCTCGGTGATCCAGATGGGACGTCCCGTAGCATTGTGGATGTCTTCGAGGCGCTTCTTCCAAGTGGCAATGTCCTCCTTCCAGTAGGAGTGTGTGACTACAAAGTCGCATCGGTAGGCATAGTTGTGGCAGTATTGTACGTAGTTCTTGAGCCATCCGGCATCGGTGGGTGAGGGCGAACCTATGCGCATACCGCTCTCGAAGAACTCGGTGTGGTGTGTGAAGGCGCTCCACTCGCTGATGGCTCCGCCACACGAGCATTGGGCCGAGCCGTGCTGCTCTGAGTGTTCTGGCTCATTGTATCCCAATACGTGGGTGCAGTTTTCCAGTGCATTGATCTGTGCCCATCCCGGCCACCAGAGGTGTTGCTTGATGGGTACATATTCGAGGTCTGTGGTGTTGTTGCGGTCGGCACTCCAGGTATAGAACCAGTTGGCGCGTATGCTCTCGGTCTCCTTATTGATGGTGCTGTTGCCCGCTGTATTTCCCCAGCCCTTCTTGGATACATATTGCCAAGGCTTGACGACGATGCTTGATACGCGACGGTTTAGGGCTTCAGGGGCTACGGGGACCATGAGGTCTTCATGGTCGGCCACGTAGACGCGGCTGTATCCGCTGCCATCGGCATTGGCTGCAAGTGTGGCCATGTATCCGCGCTTGAGGATAAAGCTCTGCATGGTGTTGGCCTTGTCGCCCAGGTTGTTGTGCTTGCCTGTGGCGTAGCTGGTGGCATCACCGCTGTAGAGTTCGCCGCTGTATAGTGTGAACGGACGGATGTCAGATGGGTAGGGGATGACTGCCGTACCATCAAGATAGATGGCTGCGCGGTAGTTCTTGTCCGATTGAGGCTTGAGTCCCTTTATGGTGGCGATGTCTGTCAGGGCCGATATTGTTGCCGACGGGCGTGTGTGGGGGAGAATCACCCAGCAGTCTTGATTCTCAATGTGCAATGTAGACTCTACCATCGTAGACGCCTCGTTAAGCAGGTAGTAGTCGGCTGCAGCAGTGAGGTAGAGGTCGCAATGATGGGCCATGGCCAGCTGGCGCTTCACCTTATTATATTTGTTGCCGTCGTACTGCCCGGGTGCCAGTGCTTTGCTGACGCTTATCACTTCGGCGATATAGCTGTCAAGGTGCTGTGTGGCCAAGCCTGTGTATTCGGTCTTTTCACCTCCTACGGTGAGTGCGGGCACTTCGTATGTGGCGGCACTGCCTGCCAATATGCCATTGTGGTAGACCTTGACTGTGCCATTGTCGGCCATGAAGCGGTAGTTGTGGCGCTCTGCTCCTTGGGGTAGGGTGTAGATGTCTTGTCCGCCTACGCTGATGCTGGTGCGGTTGATGCCGATGAGCGCTCCCTGCTTGTTTCTGTTGCGGATGAGGATGTATGCTGTGGAGTCATTGGCAAAGGTTACGCTGTCGAGACTGAGCGTATAGTTGTCGTCAAGGCTGATGCCGTTGCTGTCGTAGGTGGCCCATACGCGGATGTTCTTGGAGTCTTCTGCTGTACTTTCCTTGCAGGTGTTGATGGCCTTCTCAACCTCGGCAGTGGTCTCTACGATCGTATTGATGTCGTTGATGGTTGCCTGTGCCAATACCTCCTTGGCCTTCTCGAGACAGATGCTCAAATTTGTGGTGGCCGCTATGCCATATATGCCGCTGCTGATAATCTGTTCGCCCAGTGTGATGGCCTCTTGTAATTTGTTGGCATAGAGCGCCAAGCGGCTGTCATTGAGCGGGAACTGTGCCTCCACGAGTTGCCAGGTGCTAAGCTCGCCTTTGCTCTTGTCGTAATATACGCCGATATATTCATTGGCTTCCTGGTCTTTGTCGGCGCCCAGTACCTTTCCGCTATATAGTGAGGTGATGGTGCCCTCCAGACCTTCGGTGATGGCCCATAGATCGGTATTGTTTGTTGCTTGGGCATCGTTGAGTGTCATGCTCCAGGTGTTGGCTGTGCTGGCAGCAAGGTATTTGCCTGATGCTTTGTGGCGCAGGCGGTAGTAGCCCTCCTTGTTACTGCTCTCTGCACACCAGGTGTATGCTGCATTGCTGGCATCAGCATTGGTAGCTGCCAAGGCGGGCACGTTGCTGGTGTTGAGTCCCAGCAGGCGGTTGTAGTAGGTGTTGTAGAGGTAGTATTCGCCTCCATCATACAGTGCATTGGTTATGCGCTTTACAGGCGAGAAAGCACCGTTGCTGTAGCTGATGCCTTGGATGTCGAGGTCTACTGTGCCCTCGGCACTTATGGTGAAGAGGTTGTAGTCGCCTGGTATCTCCCTAAGGGCAATGCGGTCGAGGTGGACGATGCCGCTGCCGCCATGGCATACAAATGCGATGTAGCTTTCGCTCTGCTCGGTAGCCGTAAATTCATAGTGATAGGTTTGTATGGTCTGTTTGGCCGAGGGGGCGGTCCATGTCTCATACAGGTTGTCCCATGTTTCCTTGGCTGAGCCTACGGCCACGGCATAGGTCTTGCCTAAATCGTTGGTGTGGCTGAGGACTTGGAATGAGAGTTCGTACTTTCTTCCAGCTTTCAAGGGACTACTCAACTGCTGATAGATGTAGCTGCCGTTGGTAGCTGTGAATCCTCCAGACCCGTCTTGACGGAACATGAGTGCTGAGCTTCCCTCGCGTCCATTGGCATAGGTGGCATTGTCTTTGTTGCAACGCACACCGCTTGTCTGCTCGCTTGTGGCATTGGCATGGGCGATTTCCCATTCTGCGGGCCAGTAACGATAGTCGTTTGCATCGCTCTTGACCACGACGCCCTCGGTCTCGAATCCGGGGTTGCGTATGAGGTTGCGCTCATCGTAGATGCCGGTATGGCTTGTGGCATTGTCTTCGTCGCCGTAGAATCCTGCATCGGGAAGCATGGGGAAGGATAGGGCGGTATGTGTCCCGAGCAGTGTGGTGTCGGCATAGACGTGCAGCCAGCTCTCTTTGAGGGCGATGCGGTATGTATGCGCTTTCTCAGTGCCTGCTATGGGGTATGATGCCATCTCCTCCTCCGTATTGAGGTCTACGAAACGGAACAGGTTAGGGGTGAGGTTGGCTATGAATCCACAGCCGGCGTTGTTGGCGGCGGTCATTTGCAGTGTGCCACTGCGCATAAGTACTCCGAGGTCGACGGTGAAGTCGCTTGTAGGCATGAATGTGCCTTGTGTGTCTACCACGCCTGCGTTGCTGACGTGCTGTTGATTGCTGAGCGTATGGCCGAGCTGTGCCTTGTAGGGCATTGTCTGGGCTGTGGCGTGCAGAGCTGTGGCGGTGAGGAGCAGCAATAGCTTGATGGCTTTGGGCATGGTGGTGTGGCTTTATGGTTGTTCTCTTGGGGGCTTAGGTGACGCTATTTCTAGTGGCCTAGGAGGTTCTAGGATATTCTAGGTGTCCCTAAGTTTATCTAGATTACTAGATAAATCTTGCAAATGTAATGATATTTCTTTGATTGGCAAAGCGGTACTCCTAAAATATACGCATAAGAAAGCGGGGCCGCAAGAATGCAGCCCCGCTTGATGCTATGAATCGGGTTGTGTGATTACTTCACGAATACCTTCTTCACCTCGATAGTACCGTTGCTGTAAACGGTCTTCACGATGTTCACGCCCTTGCCGGGGAGTGCCAAGCGACGTCCGTCGATAGCGTAGTATACAGTCTCCTTCACGGTAGCTGCAACGTTCTCGATACCGTTCTCGATAGTCCAGTTGCTGTTGTCACTTACTGCGGTGAGTGTGAGTGACCAGTCGTCAACTGAGAACCACTGACCTTCGAAGCCAGCCTTCTTGGTTACGGTAGAGTCGGTAGTAACACCGATTACCATCTCGTGGTTGGTAACCTCGATGCCTTCGATGGTAGCCCATGTCCAGCCGAAGCCCTTACCGTCGTTGGCGTTGTGGATAGCATCGTCGTAGGCTTCGCTTGCTTCCCACTTGCTCTGCTCAGCCTGCCAGATGCCACCGAGGCTGTCGCCGTAGTGTGCAATCTCCTGCCACTTGGTGTTGGCGCTGTTGGCCACCTGGAGCATTACGGTAGAGTCGTTCACCTCTTCGCTGGTGATAGCCTCGCCGAGTGCGAAGATGTATGCGCCAGTGTTGTTGGCACGTGTAGCCACCTTCACGCTGTATGTACCGTTAGGAATGTCGGTGAGTACCTGTGAAGCGCGGAAGTTGAGAGCCTTGGCTGTGCCGTTGTAAGAGTCCATGTAGCGGTTTGCTGCATCGGCACCCCAGTGCTGTGAGGCGTTGGTGTCGGTGTTGCCTGTACCCTTGTTGACGAGCCATCCTGCAGCATCGCTGTCGAAGGTGGGGTTCACGATGAGTGCAGTAACGTCGTCACCAGCCTTGGCATTCATGTATGCGCTCTTGGCGAGGAGGTCGGCCCAGCTCTGGAGCTTAGCTTTGAGATCCTCTACGTTGGCCTTCACCTGGAACTCAGCCAAGAGGTCGGCCTTCTGGAGGGCGATGTAAGCCTTGAGGTCGTTGATGATGTACTGTGCATAGCCAGCGCCTCTGTCGGTAAGCATGTAACCTACTTCCTCGAGGTAGTTGGTGTAGTCGTTGTATGCGTTGAGCTTTTCGGTGATAGCTGCGAGGGCAGCAGTTGTGGTAGTGTCGGCAGCTATGATGGCGTCAGCGAAAGCTAATGCAGCAGCGAGTACTTCTACTGCATCGTCTGTGCCATAAGCGGCAGCATTGTCTACAGCGGTCTGGAAAGCACCCTTCAAGAATGCGTCATAGTCGGTAGCAGCCTTCTTGGCGGTCTTGATGGGCTCGATGAGGAGTGCAGCAGCCTCGCCGTTTGATGTAGCGCTCAGTGCGATAGCCTCGTCGATCTTAGCCTGCAGCTTGGCAGCGTCGCCCTTAAGGAGGTTGGGTACGAGAGCCTGTGCCTCGGCAAGTGTAGCGTCGTAAGCTACCTTGAGGTCTTCGTCGCTGGCAGCACCGTAGTACTGGAGCTTGAAGTTGGTAGCCTGGAACCATCCCTGTGAAGCATCACCGAAGGTGCTTGATGTAGCACCGATGGTGAGTGTGCCGTCGATAACTACTACGTAGCCAGTCTGGAGAGTAGTCCACTCGTAGCTGTCCCAGCCCTCATTCTCGAGGTTGGGTGATACAGAGGTGTTGATACCTGTTACATAGAGGTGCTGGTCAGTCGCGTAGCCGCTCTGTGTGATCATCTCAGCGCTGATGCTGTAGAGGCCGTTGGGCAGGCCAGTGAGTACCTGATGGAGGTCGAGAGAGGTGATGTGGTTACCCCAGAGGTTTACACCCTGACGCTTTTCACCGCCTTCCATTGTGGGTTGGCAACCGCCAATCCAGCAGTCGGTGCCACCACCGCTGTGAGTTACGTTCCATACCCAGTCGCCCTTAGCCTCGAAGTTGGCGTTGGGGAGCAGGAAGGTGTAGTCGGCAGGAGTGTCCTTGCTGGCAGCCTGGCTCATGCGGTAGTCAGCGATACCCTGCTCGAGCTCTGCTATGATGGCGTAGAGCTCAGGATAGCCAGCCTCATCGTCTTCCATCTTAAGGAAATCTTCAATCTTGTTGATGAGTACGATGGCTGCGTCATAGCCGGGGTATGAAGTCTCTTCTACGAAGTTGGCAAACTCTGCCCAGTCATCGGTCAGCTTCTTAACGAGTGCTACAGAATTCTTGGCAGCGGTGAATACAGAGTCGAGACGGATATAAGCAGCGCCCATCTCTTCTTCCTCAGTAACATCCTCGGCATTCATGGCCTCTTCTTCGAGGTTGTAGGCGATAGCGGGGAGCAGGAACTCGCTGTCATCGCCGCTTATCCAGCTGTAGATGTTGTTTGCAAGGTCGGAGATGTAGATACCTGCGTCGAAACCAGCATACTCGAGCTTCACGTTGTCGAAACCTATGTAGGTGAACTTGCAGTCCTTCTTGCCCAAGAAACCTACTACGATAGAGTCGGCTGATACCACACCTTCGATGGTGAATGTCTGGGGATAAGAAGCGTCGGCAGAAGCACCGTTAGAGGTGAGCTGGTCTGTTACCATGTTGAGCTCAGCACCGTTACAGTAGAGGATAGCACCAGAAGCTTCTCTCTCATCAGCGGGCACAGAGGTGTCTACAGAGTGGTTCATAACAGCCTGTACGGTGAAACGATAGTAACCCAAGGGGAGGTTGTATACAGTCTGTTGTACACGGCTGTCAGCGCTTGGGGCATTCTGGATTTCGCATACGCGGCTGCTCTCACCGAAGTATTCAAGGAATCGTACGTTGATACCATTGTTCACGTCCTCGTTCTCACGCTCCCATCCAGAGAGACCGTTGTCGAAGTTGGGGTTGGTGAGGTAACGGTTGGTAACGTCTACGGTGTATTCGTCGTTGGCGTTGGCCATGCGGAAGTCGAGGAGAGCCTCGTTGAGCTTGTGTACCATAGCGTTGAGCTCCTCAGCGGTGTACTCTTCGCCATCAACCAAGTCTTGTGCTTCCTTTACTACGGGGTCGAATGCGTCGAGGCCCTTAGCCTCGTCACCGAAGGTGTCGATCCACTCCTGGCAGTTTGCGAGGAGAGTTTCGAGCTCAGCGGGATCGGCTGCCTCAGAAACCTCGGCGAGGATGAAGGCGTCGAAACATACGCGGCCGCTCAACCAACGGGCGCAGAACTGGAGGTAGTCGTACTCAGCGGTGGTAACCACGATGTTCTGTGTCCATGCACAGTTGGCATCCTCGTAACCATACATGATGGTCTTGCTTTCATCGCCACGCGGAGTGTTTGTCTCAGAAGTTACGATGTAACCCTCTTTGGCTACGGCGTTGACGTCTGTGTTCAAACGTGCAAAGTAGCTGAATACATAAGTCTTACCTTTCTCGAGAGGCCATGCGGTACCGATAGAACCGTTGCCGCCCTTACCTGCGTTCTCGGTCAGACGGAGGTATGCGCCATCGTCTACACCGCCGTTAGAGTGCCAGTCTACGCCTGTGAGCGAACCGCCAGCACCGCCGACCCAACCTGTGGTGTTGTTGTCGAACGAGGGGTTCTCGATCAAGTTTTCGCCTACTACGGTGTACGTCTTCGATACACCATCGGCGTTGGTGTACTCAAAGGTATCACCAGTTTTGAGCTGCTGTGCGTTCACGGCAAAGAGTCCTGCTGCGAAAAGCACAACTGAAGTCAAAATTTTCTTCATGATGCTTGTTTTTAGTTAATAAAATTGGTTGTTAATGATGTTGCGTTATAAAGTGTTTTCAGTTAATCTTTTTGCCTTTCATATGTAATACCGCGCAAAGATAATAAAAAATATTGAATATGTGCAAATAACTCGATAAATTTCCGTGGAATACGGTTATTTTAACGTTTGGTGTGTCGGGTGTTGCGGTTGTCGTTGCGATAGCGGTTTGTTCGCAGTCTTTTCGTCATGGAGGGCTGGCGTGGAAGACGCGTTGACGATTACGTTGACGGCAGGTACACGTCCTGTCAACGGTCAACAGTAAACAGTCAACAGTTAATTTGCTCTGTTGCCCCTTTTTGCTTTTCAACGGTCGCTTATAATAATAGGGCTTATTTATTTATTATATATACGTAGTATATCTAATAATAAATAAGAATTTTTATATATGAACATTTCGTGCCCTGGTATGTGTGCGCAATTAACTGTTGACTGTTTACTGTTGACGGGAGCGCATGTGTTGTCAACGTAATCGTCAACGGTCGTGGAGCGCGCGGGATGTCCTATTTGTGATGGCGGTCGTAATGGGAGGGCGGAGTATGGAGCCTTCGGCAATTTTTTTGCCTGAAATGTTTTGCTGATGAACCTGAGAAAAATATTTATCGCACCTGAGAAAACTGTTTGTCGCACCTGCGTAAATACCGGGGGGTGGCTGTGATAATCTCCCGTAACTTGCTAAGTTGGAAAAACTTTCGCGCGTGTATGTTGCGGGATTCATAATTTTGTTTTATCTTTGCCTTGATTAAGAAAAACCACTATAAATCAATCCATATTAACTAACATTTATGAAGAAAAACATGCTTTTCTTGGGTGCGCTCGCCATTGCTATGAGCGTGAGCGCACAGAAACCGAAGATGTGGCTCGACCCTGAGGTGAATCAGGAGAACCGCAAGGAGGCACGCGCCGCCTACTTCGCCTATGAGAACACTGACCTTGCCGCCCAGAACGACAAGAGCAAGAGTGCCCGCTACCTTGACCTGACGGGTGAGTGGAAATTCAATTTCGTGAAGAATTACAACGAGGCTCCCCAAGGCTTCTTTGCCGTGGGTTACGATGACTCCAAGTGGGACAACTTCCCCGTGCCCGGACTCTTCGAAATCCTTGGCTATGGCGACCGCATCTACCGCAACGCCGGCTATCCCTGGAACCTTCAGTTTGAGCCCAATCCTCCCTACATCGAGGAGCGCAACAACTACACCGGTTCGTACCGTAAGTCATTCATGATCCCCGCCGACTGGAAGGGTCAGCAGGTGTATCTCCACGTGGGTTCGGCTACATCGAACCTCATGGTATGGGTCAACGGCAAGTATGTAGGCTACAGCGAGGATGCCAAGATGGCCGCTGAGTTTGACATCACTCCCTACCTCGTGCCCGGCAAGGAGAACCTCGTAGCCATGCAGGTGATGCGCTGGTGCGACGGCTCATACCTCGAGGACCAGGACTTCTGGCGCTTCACCGGTATCGCCCGCGAGGTTTACATGTATGCCCGTCCTCAGGTGCGTGTCGATGACCTCTTCATCCTCCCCGACCTGGACAAGAACTACAAGAACGGTACGCTGAAGATCTCTGCTACTGCCGACAACGCTGCCGGCAAGACCCTGCGCTACACCCTCAAGGATGCCAGCGACAAGGTGGTGAAAAGCGCTACTACAGCTATCAACGGTGAGGGCAAGGCTGAGACCGTAATGGCTGTGAGCAATCCCGCCAAGTGGTCTGCCGAGAATCCCAACCTCTACACTCTCTTCGTTGAGCTCGTTGATGGCGATCAGGTAATCGAGGCTATCAGCCAGAAGGTGGGCTTCCGCAAGGTAGAGCTCAAGAACTATCAGGTGCTCGTGAATGGCAAGCCCGTACTCTTCAAGGGTGCCAACCGTCACGAACTGGACCCCGACTTCGGTTATGTGGTGTCAGTAGAGCGCATGATTCAGGATATCAAGATCATGAAGGAACTCAACATCAATGCCGTACGTACCTGTCACTATCCCGACGATCCCCGTTGGTATGAGCTGTGCGACGAGTATGGTCTCTACGTAGTAGCTGAGGCCAACATCGAGAGCCACGGTATGGGCTACGGTGATCGTACATTGGCCAAGAACCCCGCATTTGCCAAGGCTCATCTGGAGCGTAACATCAGCAACGTGATGACCTTCAAGAACCACCCCTCCATCATCTTCTGGAGCTTGGGTAACGAGGCCGGTAACGGTCCTAACTTCGAGGCTGCCTACGACTGGATCAAGGCTTACGACAACAGCCGTCCCACACAGTATGAGCAGGCTTGCAACGCCCGCAACAGCGATATCCGTTGCCCCATGTATGCCGACTACAACTACATGGAGCGCTACGGCAAGAACCCCGACAAACCCCTCATCCAGTGCGAGTATGCCCACGCTATGGGTAACTCTATCGGTGGCTTGAAGGAGTACTGGGACCTCATCCGTCAGTATCCTGCCCTGCAGGGTGGCTTCATCTGGGACTTCGTGGACCAGGGCCTCCGCGACAAGAACAAGGAGGGTAAGGAGATCTTTACCTATGGTGGCGACTATGGCCGCTATCCCGCATCGGACAACAACTTCAACTGTAACGGTATCATCGCTCCCGACCGCCGCTACAACCCCCACGCTTATGAGGTACGCTACAACTACCAGAACATCTGGGCAACTGCCAAGAACCTCAAGAAGGGTCAGATAGAGGTATACAACGAGAACTTCTTCACCGACCTCAGCGACTACTACCTCACATGGACACTCCTCGAGGAGGGTAAGGCTGTGGCTAACGGCCAGGTCGACAAGCTTGCTGTACCTGCCCAAGGCAAGAAGGTGGTTACACTCAAAGGCTTCAAGCACCCCGTAGAGAACGGCAAGGAGTACTTCCTCAACGTGGAGTTCCACCTCAAGGAGGCTCAGCCCCTGCTCGCCAAGGACTTCATGGTAGCTCACGAGCAGTTCCAGCTCACCGAGTATGCCTATCCTACTGTTGAGTCTATCGTAGCTGCCGAGGGCGCTCCCGTAAGCGAGGACGTGCATCTGGCCTGCCTCATCCTCAAGGGTGGCGACCTCACCGTGACATGGAACCGTTGGAACGGCTGGATTGAGTATATCGACGTCAACGACATTCCGATGATGGAGAAGGGGCATGCCCTGAAACCTAACTTCTGGCGTGCACCGACCGACAATGACTTCGGTGCTAACCTGCAGCGTCGTTTCGTTGACTGGAAGGAGCCCGGCCTGCGCCTGAAGCGCGACTCGTTCAAGTGGGCCAAGGAGGGCAACAACATGGTAGTTACAGCCGAGTATGAGCTGCCCAAGCTCGAGGCTACTCTCCTGATGAAGTATACCCTCACTGCTGACGGACAGCTTGTAGTGAACCAATCGCTCAAGGCTGGCGAGAACAAGGAGGGCAAGCCCCAGCTCTTCCGCTTCGGTATGCAGATGGTGATGCCCGAGGCATACAGCAACATTGTTTACTACGGTGAGGGTCCCGGCGAGAACTACATCGATCGTAACCTTGACCAGACCATCGAGGTATACAGCCAGAAGGTGGCCGACCAGTACTTCCCCTACATCCGTCCGCAGGAGTCGGGCAACAAGACAGGTGTGCGCTACTGGCGTGTGCTCGACAATGCAGGCAAGGGTCTCGAGTTCTACGGCACCGAGGCACTGAATGCTACCTCTCTCAACTACTTGCAGAGCGACCTTGATGACGGCTGGGACAAAGACCAGCGTCACTCCGGTGACCTCACTCCGCGCGACTACACTGTTGTAAGCATCGACAAGCAGCAGTTCGGTATCGGTTGCGTCAACTCATGGGGTGCATGGCCTCGCCGCGAATACCAGATGCCTTATGGCGACTACGAATACACCTTCGTGATTCGTCCGGTAAAGTAATATAGTCTAGGGAGCCCTAGGATTTCCTAGGGTGTCCTAGGATTTTCTAACAACAACTAAGAAACTATGAAAATCAAACAACTAACATGCGCTTTGCTGCTGGCCATAGGGCTGGTGGCAAATGCCGCAAATGAACCCAATACCGTTTATCAGGTGACCGAAGAGGTGACCGTGTCTGAAAATGTAGACTACATCATCGCTCACACCACGCCCTTTGTGGGTGAAGGTAAGGTGAATATTACCAATACCGACCATGCGGTAGTCATTTTCCAGAGCATCCGTCCCAGTCTCGTTATCAAGAATCATCTGAAAGACAGGGTGTTCATCAACGGCGAGCAGGCTGTCAATGGCACCAACTGTCAGGTGAAGATGTATGCTCATGGTGCCATCGTGATGCCCTACGCCAAGGATATCAAGCCTCTGACCGTCTATTCAGAGCAGAATTTTGGTGGCACGGCAGTCAACGATTTCGGCTTGGAGAACTCGGGCGGCTTCATGAATACGCTGTCCGACGCTAAGCTCAATAACCAGATTCGCAGCTTCAAGCTCAAACGTGGTTATATGGTGACCTTCGCTACCGGAAAGAACGGTTGGGGCTATAGCCGCTGCTTCATTGCCGATAAGGAAGACCTGGAGCTGGCGACGCTTCCCGTATCGCTCGACGGACGCATCTCATCGTACCGCGTATTCCAGTGGTACGATGCCGAGAAGAAGGGTCTGGCCTCTGATACACGCATGAGCGCCAATGACCTGCTGGCATCAAGCTGGTGCTACACTTGGGGTGTGGGTAGTGATATGCGCCCCGACCATGAGTGTATCCCTCACCGTATTCACGAGGGATGGCCCAATCCGGCCGATTGCGGTAAGGCCAATTTCTCATGCCATATGAAGACCAACAACGAGCCGGGTAACAGTGCCGACGACAGCCCCAATACCGTAGAGGAGATCCTCAACAATTGGCAGACACTGATGCGTACAGGTATGCGTCTCTGCTCAGAGTCTTCACACGACGGTAGCTGGGCTCACCTCGACCAGTTCATTGCCGAGATCGACAAGCGCGGATGGCGCTGCGATATCCTCGACCTTCACTGCTACTGGGCTTCGGGCTTCGACAACATGAAGTACTACTACGACAAGTATGGCAAGCGACCCATCTGGATTTCTGAGTTCGTGTGGGGAGCCTCATGGAACAACAACGGTATCTTTGCCACCGACCGCAGCTTCTCACAGGCTAACCAGCAGAAGAACCTCGACGCCATGAAGGGTATCTTTGCATCGCTCAACAGTTCACCCTACGTGGAGCGTTATGCCTACTGGAACAGTGAGGCCGACTGCTCAAAGCTGCTCCGTGGCGAAAGCGAGCTCTCACTTACCGGTAAGTACTTCCAGACCATGCAGTCAGGTATGGCCTACCGCAAGGAGTACGAGAAGGTGCCCAATGTAGTGTACACTGCCCCCTCGGCTCTTGCAGGCTCATGGACCGACCAGACAGCAGGTACATTCAAGCTGAGTTGGACCGATACCAATGGCGATATGTTGAGCGAGATCCGTGTGCAGCGCAAGCTGGAAAGTGAGATTGGGGCAGCCTATCAGACCATTGCTACCATCTCGCCCAAGGATATCTCTGGCAAGAGTCTCAGCTACATCTATACCGATACGCTTCCTGCTTCCGGCGTGTATGAATATCGTGTCATAAATGTGGCTCCTACGGGCAAGGACTACTATTCTGCCACTACCGTCAAGGCTGCCAAGTCATCAGTCATGGCTGCCGACCAGATGCAGTATGGCGAACTTGTGATGCTCGATGGCTCGGAGATACAGCTCAATTTTACGGAGAACTTCAGTGACGCGCCTGCAGTCTTCATGGGTACACTCAGCTCTGAGAACTCGAAGCTCCAGCTCGGCAACCTGATTTCGGCTGTAGGAAGAGGCAACTTTACCTATTCGCCTGTAGTATGGATGACCTCTTCTTCTACTGTGTTTGAGAAATCAGAGTCACTGCCTTTCATGGCTCTTCTGGAAGGAAGCTACAAGTTCTCTAACCTCGACTGTGAGGTAGGCGTGGCCAGAGTAACCATGAAGGATACCGTCGATGTGGTGTTTGCCCAAGCATTCCCCGAGGGTGTGGTGCCTGTGGTGCTCACCGAGATACGCATGCCCACCGTCAAGAAGTCTGCCATGATGGTAAGAGTCTTTGATGTGACCAACACCGGCTTCAGGTGCATCATCATGGTTGAGGATGAGGCTACTGCAGCTACTATAAACTACAACGTATGCTATATGGCTGTCACACCTGGTGTAGGTGTGGTAGATGAGGCTAATGGCGTGATGATTGCTGCCGGACGCAATGCCGAGTCGGTCTATGGCGCTACTGCGCGTACCAACTACTTCACCTATGGTAGCGATACACTCCGTTTTGTTGACCCCTATATCTTCACCAACCTGCAGACCAATGCTTACGATGCTGCCGCTATGGTGCGCATGCAGGGCGATGGCACTACGGTGACCGTGGGCGATATGGAATATACTGTGGGTGCACGCTTCAAACGTGTGGTAGACTCATCCCGCAAGAATGCATCGGATGGCACCAAGCTCAATGCATCCACTATGAGGGACGACCTCGGATGGGTGGTATTGTATACCCGTGCCGAAGGCACATCGGAGCCTACAACTGGCATAGAGCAGGTCGTAGGCGATGCCGTGGCTATCCGACCCTATGCGGTGGATGGCGTGATCCGTGTCGACGGATGCGACAGCTTTGAGGTGTACAGCACTACGGGCATGAAGCTCAATGCGCTTCAGCCCCAGTTGCCTGGCGTATATGTTGTGCGCACAGCCACTGCTACTGCCATGGTGGTAGTGCGATGAGTGATTGCCGACATGAATGAATAGAGAGGGGAGGACGCACGCGTCCTCCCCTCTCTTTGTCGTCTGCTACGGCTTATGCCTGCTTTACTACCTGGTTGTAGTAGGGGTAGGGTATCTCTATGCCCTCCTTGTCGTATCGCTCCTTGATGCTCTTGTAGAGGTCGAATCGCATCATCGCTGCATCGCCCGATGAAGCTGCCCATGCCCAGGCACGCAGGGTGATGGATGAGTCGCCCAAGGCCATGACCTTGACCTTTACCTGAGGCTCACCGGCCTCCTTCTCGGCTTCGCTGCGGCGATCTATGAGGCTTGGGTGCTTCATTACCTCATCGCGCAGCACCTCCATCGCCTTGTCCAGATCATCGTTGTATGATACGCCCACTTCAATGAAGGCACATGTGGCGGGGTCGCCGATGGTGGAGTTGGTGATGGTACTGGAGTTTATCTTGCTGTTGGGGATGAGAATCATGCGGTTTTCGGCATTACGGATGACTGTGTGGCGTAGTGTGATTTCTATCACTGTGCCGGCTGCTACGCCATCTACATCAATGAAGTCGCCCAGCTTGAAGGGCTTGCCCACTACGATGAATACGCCACCGATGAAGTTTGACAATGCCTCCTGTGATGCCAAGGCTACTGCCGCTGTTAAGATTCCGGCACTGGCAAGGATGCTGCTGCCTATCTTCTCCAGTCCGGGAATGTTGCCTATGATGGCCGACACGCCGATGACGTAGATGACGATGACAAGGATTTGCTGCAGGTAATTGCCGGTGGTCTTGTCCAAGGCATGGGCCTCGCGCTTGGTCGCCTTGCGGATAAAATGCCTGACGAGGCTTGTCGCCAAACGTATAAGCAGATAGATTAGGATGATTTTGACAGCAATGCTCACAAGCATGGTGAGGCTGACTCCGAAGAGCTCGGTTTCCATAAAACTTAAATCCATAGTGTTTGTTGATAGTTAATGGTTATTAAAATAGGTTCGTAATAATATTTTTTGTAATATTGTGCAAAATTACAAGTTATGACGGAACAGTTGCAAATCATTAACAAATATTATGATGATCATACGCTGCGCGACATCCTGCTCAGGCATAGCAGGGCAGTGGCGGATAAGGCTCTGGCGATTGTGCGCAATCACCCCGAACTGCATGCCGATGAGCGCTTTGTCGAAGAGGCTGCCATGCTGCATGATATAGGTATTGTCAAGGTCGATGCTCCGGCCATAGCATGCTATGGCACCGAACCCTATATACGGCACGGGGTGCTGGGTGCCGAGATGTTGAGGCAAGAGGGACTGGAACGTCATGCTCTGGTGTGTGAACGTCACACCGGTACAGGACTTACGCTGGAGCAGATTGTGGAGCAGGGATTGCCGCTCCCTCATCTGGATATGCAGCCGCAGAGCATCGAGGAACAGATCATCTGCTTTGCCGACAAGTTCTTCTCCAAGACTCGTCTCGATACGGAGAAGAGCGTGGAGCAGGCACGCCGCAGCCTCGAGAAGTTTGGCTCCGAAGGCTTGGCGAAGTTCGATGCCTGGTGTGAGCGCTTCCTGTGATTGAAAATTCTTACGTTTCGCAAGCTCAACTCCCGGGAGATAGTTATTTTGGAGTTAAAGGGAGATAAATGGAGTTAAATGCCGAATGCCTTACGCACGAAAGAAGTATTGGCCTTTATCTCCCCAAGGAGCGAAGCGACTATCTACCTTAACTCCAGATAACTTCTATCTAAATTTCATTTGCACTTGCGAAACTTGAGTTAATAATTGTCAATTGTCAATTGCCAATTGTCAATTGTTTTGTACCTTTGTAGCTTGTTAGGAAAATTAGGCATTGGCAAAGTCGCGTAAATACATTATTCTGCTACTCTCCGTAGTGGCGCTCTCGCAGGGCTTGTGGGCCCAGCGGGCAGTAAACGGCGTGCCATCTTTGTCTGATTCGATAGTTGTAGATACTGAAATTTTACCAGTTGATACGACGCAAGTTGCCGTTACCGATACCTTAGCCAATGATACCACGAAGAAACGTGACGAGCTAGAAGCTCCGGTCATATATCAGTCGCAAGACTCTATGGTGTGGTACAAGAACGGTAATGCTTATCTCTATGGGTCAGGGCAGGTCAACTATCAAAATATAGAACTGAAAGCCAATGAGATTACCATCGACTTGGAAACCTCCACGGTATATGCACAAGGGACAACCGATACCTTGGGGACCGTTACAGGAAGACCCGTTTTTGCCGACGGTGATACTCCCTACGAGTCGGAAACAATGAGCTATAACTTCAAATCGCGCAAGGGATTCATCAATAATGTCACCACCCAGCAGGGCGAGGGCTATATGACCAGTAACACGGTGAAGAAGGGACCTAACAATGAGTTCTATATTCGTAAGGGTCGCTATACCACGTGCGAAGATCATGAACACCCGCACTTCTATCTGTCGCTCACACGCGCCAAGATGCGTCCCAACCAGGATGTCGTGTTCGGCCCTGCCTATCTGGTCGTGGCCGATGTGCCACTGCCTCTGGCTCTGCCCTTTGGTTTCTTTCCCTTCACCTCCGACTACTCTTCGGGCTTCCTGATGCCTTCGTACGGTGATGAGCTGGAACGAGGTTTCTATCTCCGCGACGGCGGTTACTACTTTGCCATCAGCGACCTCATGGACATGAAGCTTACGGGTGAGATCTTTACCAAGGGCTCGTGGGGTGTGACTGCAGCGTCAAACTACCGCAAGCGCTACAAGTATTCCGGCAATGTGAACCTCAACTACATGGTGACCAAGAAGGGCGAGAAAAACATGCCCGACTACTCGGTGTCGAAGAACTTCAAGATTATCTGGAGCCATCGTCAGGATGCCAAGGCCAACCCCAACCAGAACTTCTCGGCCAGCGTCAACTATGCCACCACCAACTATGAACGCAACAACCTCTCCAGCATGTACAACCCTGCGCTGACCTCGCAGAGCATACGTACCTCGAGTGTGAGCTACTCGCGCAGCTTCCCTGATGCCAAGATGAATCTCTCCAGTTCGTTCAACATCTCGCAAAACATGCGCGACTCAACACTCTCGCTCACGTTGCCATCTCTGAACTGGTCGGTAAGCCGCATATACCCCTTCAAGCGCAAGAAGGCCATGGGTGAGGAGAAGTGGTATGAGAAAATCTCGTTCACCTATACCGGCTCGCTGAGCAACAGCATCACGGCCAAGGAGAACGAGGTGTTCCAGAAGAATATCTTCAAGGACTGGCGCAATGGTGTGAAGCACTATATCCCCATCAGTGCCACGTTCACAGCATTCAAGTACATCAATATTACCCCATCGTTCAACTATACGGAGCGTTGGTACACCCACAAGATAGAGCGCTCGTGGGATGAGGAACGCATGCGCGAGCGTCAAGACACGACGTATGGATTTCACCGTGTGTACAACTACAACCTTGCCATCAGCGCCAATACCAAGCTGTATGGCTTCTACAAGCCTATTAAGGCAATCTTTGGCGACAAGGTGCAGATGATACGCCACGTCTTCACCCCCTCGGTGAGCTATAGCCTGACGCCCGACTTCGGGCACTCCCGGTATGGCTACTACAAATCATATACCTACACCGACAGCGATGGCGAGGTGCGCACGGTAGACTACTCGCCCTATGCAGGCTCACTGTATGGCGTGCCCGGTAAGGGACGCTCGGGAAGCATCAACATGGACGTGTCAAACAATGTGGAGATGAAGGTCAAGACCGACCGCGACTCTACGGGAGTGCGTAAGATAAGTCTGATCGACGAACTCGGTGCCAGCCTATCATACAATATGGCTGCAAAGACCAAGCCCTGGAGCAATCTCTCTACACGTATCCGCCTGAAACTGACGAAGAACTATACTTTCAGCCTCAACTCCGTATGGGCCACCTACGCGTATGAGTTCAATGAGAACGGGCGCGTCATCGTAGGCGACCGCACCGAATGGTCGTATGGTCGCTTCGGCCGTTTCCAGGGTATGAGCCAGAACTTCTCCTATACCTTTAATAATAGTACATGGTCAAAGTGGAAAGAGAAGATCAACAAACTGCTCCATCCCGGTGAGGACGAAGATGAGGACACAGGTGCCGCACAGAGCGGTGGCGCCCAGGCAGCCCCAAACAAGGGAGAACGCGACCGCAACTCCAGCAACAGTGGCAAGGGCGAGGGTAGTGTAGAACTTGACGAAGATGGCTACATGGCCTTCAAGATACCCTGGTCGTTCTCTATATCGTATGGTGTGAGCATGCGCGAGAATACCTCGGCCAAAATCAATGAGAAGACCATGCGCTATCCCTATAAGCTGACTCAGAACATGAACTTCTCGGGCAACATCAAGATATCCAACAAGTGGAACATGAACTTCTCTTCAGGTTGGGACTTCGATGATAAGGAACTCACCACCACCACGCTTAATATCTCGCGTGACATGCACTGCTTCAGTATGTCGTGTGGCGTGGTGCTCAAGCCCTATACCTCATACAACTTCACTATTCGCGCCAATTCGGCTATGCTGGCCGATGCCCTCAAGTATGACCAGCGCAGCAGTGCCGGTGGCAATGTGGATTGGTATTAAGAGTTAAAAGTGAAGAGTTAAGAGTTAAAAGTTTGTTGTCCTGATAGGTGTACATTGAGAAGCTTCCCTCTTCTCTTTTCCCTTTTCCCTTTTCCCCTCAAAACTTACCATTCTATCGGTGTAGCCCCATGTGCCGCGAGGTATTCGTTGGCACGGCTGAAATGCCTGTTGCCGAAGAATCCGTTATATGCCGATAGGGGTGAAGGGTGGGCAGATGTGAGTACCAAGTGCTTGTTGCGGTCTATGAAGGCCCCCTTCTTCTGTGCATAGGCGCCCCATAGGATGAATACTAGATGCTCGCGCTCTTCGGCAAGGATGCGTATGGCAGTGTCGGTAAACTCCTCCCAGCCGCGGCGCTGGTGCGAACCTGCTTGGTGGGCCTGTACGGTGAGCGTGGCATTGAGCAGCAGCACTCCTTGGTTGGCCCAGCGGGTAAGGTCTCCATTGGGTGGGAGCGGCTTCCCCAGATCGCTCTGTATCTCCTTGAAGATGTTTTGTAGTGATGGTGGGTTGGGTACACCTTCAGCTACCGAGAAGCAGAGTCCGTGTGCCTGCCCCGGCCCATGGTAGGGGTCTTGACCGATGATGACCACCTTGACCTTGTCGAAGGGGCAGTGGTCGAAGGCGTTGAAGATGAGCCGTGCAGGCGGATAGATAGTCGTGCGCGCATACTCTGCACGTACAAAGTCGGTGAGCCGCACGAAATATTCCTTTTCAAACTCACTGGCCAAGCGTTGCTTCCAGCTCTCTTCTATGCGTACATCCATAATGTTTAAGTTTTTAAGTTTTTTAGTTTTTGAGTTTATGAGCTATATCAGTCTGCAAACTCAAAAACTCATAAACTCAAAAACTCAAATCAACGGTATTCCAGCTTCCTTACATTCTGTCTTCATCTCCTCGGGCCAGATGCTCGACTGTATCTCTCCGATGTGTGCCTTCTTCAAAAACAGCATGCACAGGCGCGATTGGCCTATGCCGCCACCGATGCAGAGGGGCAGCGTATCGTTCAGTATGCGTTGATGGAAGTAGAGCGATGAGCGGTCCTCCTTGCCCGTGAGGCGTAGCTGCTCCTGCATCACCTCCTTGTTTACGCGTATGCCCATCGACGACAGTTCGAAGGAGCGTCCCAGCAGTTCGTTCCATACGATGATGTCACCGTTCAGACCGTTGTATCCGTCGCTGTTCGGGGTCGACCAGTCGTCATAGTCCGGTGCGCGGTTGTCGTGTGGCTCGCCATGGCTCAGTTTGCCACCTATACCTATAATAAATACGGCACCATACTTCTTGGCTATGGCATGCTCGCGCTCCTTGGGCGACAGGTCGGGGTACATCTGCATTAGCTCCTCGGCATGGATGAAGTGTATCTCCTCGGCCAGCGAAGGTTTCAGGGCAGGGTACATCTCATACACCATATATTCGGTGCGCAGCATGGCAGCATATATGCGTTCTACGATTTTCTTCAAGAACTCCACATTGCGGTTCTCCTCACCGATGACACGTTCCCAGTCCCACTGGTCCACGTAGAGCGAGTGCAGGTTGCCCAGCTCTTCATCGGCACGTATGGCGTTCATGTCGGTGTAGATGCCATACCCTTTGGGGATGCCATATTCAGCCAGTGTCAGTCGTTTCCACTTGGCCAGCGAGTGCACCACCTCGGCCCGTGCGTCTCTGAGGTCCTTGATGGGGAACGATACGGCACGCTCCACACCATTGAGGTCATCGTTGATACCCAATCCCTGCAGCACAAAGAGCGGTGCAGTGACACGTCGCAGGCGCAACTCCGTGGAGAGGTTCTGCTGAAAAAACTCCTTTATCTGTTTGATGGCCAGCTCTGTCTGCTTGAGGTCAAGTACGGGCTTGTAGCTATCAGGTTTTATCAAATAACTCATCTTGGTTTGTTTTTTTGCTATATAAAATGCAAAAATAGAGATTTATTGTCAATATTCAATTGTAAATTGGTATTTATTTGCTAATTTTGCACATCGAATGGTTCCGTAGCTTAGCTGAATAGAGCGTCAGATTCCGGTTCTGAAGGTCGTGGGTTTGAATCCCACCGGGATCACAAGCAGGTCCGCATCGGTATCCGGTGTGGATTTTTTTGATTATGATAGTTAATAATCGAACAATATGAAGAGAATCTATCTATGCCTGGTGGCACTGCTCACGCTGGTGGGGGCTGTGGCTGCCGATGAGAAGGACATTACGCAGACCTATGTGCTGAATGCCTCGTTTGAGGCCGATGCCGTAGCCAATCTTGCCGAAGTGACAAACTCTGCCGACGGACGTCGCGGCTGGACACTTGCCAACCCTGAGGGATGGACGGTGAGCGGCACCGCAGTGACACAACTGCTGGTGAAGGCCGACTGCTATGCCGACAATAACTTTGGTCAGGTGACCACCGTAGCCGATGGCGAGGCCGCCTACTACCTGCGCCAGGGATGGGCCACTGGCTCTACCAAGGTGGCGCAGACGCTGAAGGACCTGCCTGCAGGTAAGTATAAACTCACCCTAGATCACCGCACAGGGTATGCCAATAGTGCTACCTCATCGCTCACCCTCTCGGCGGGTACTATGGCAGTGACCGAGAGTTTCGTGCAGGGCAGTGCGGGATTCTTTGCTACGGCTCCGTGGAAGACCACCGAAGTAGTGTTTTCGACAGCCTCGGCAGGCGATGTGGAGATTGCCGTGAAGGCCGATTGGCTCTCGGGAGGCAGCTGCGTGATGATGGACAATATACGCCTGTATGAGCTCCCCGACGACTATGTGGAGCCCGAGCAACCCGACGAGACCGACGTGGAGAGTCCCACCGAGGGTGTTATCACCCACGACTTCGTGCCCGAGGCACAGATGAAGGACGACTTGCTGCAGATGCTGGCCAACTTCAGCCTATGGATGAAGAACGATTTCCAGCCCTGCGAGGCTCCCAACAGCATAGGTGAGGTGTGTGGCTGTTTCCGTGGCGAGAACACCATGGCTAACGATGAGCGTGGTGTGCGCCCCAATGCTGACCTCTCGATGATATGTGCCTTCCTGGTGAAGTATGCCAAGGATAAGGTGACCCTGCCTAAGGGCGTGACATGGACCGATGTGGAGGATATGGCTATGCAGTCGCTTGTGTTTGCCTACTCTACCCACAAGGCCAACCGCCTCAAGGTGTGCAAGGGCAACAACTACTGGGGCTCCACGAGCAAGAACGACTACACATGGGAGTCGTCGCTATGGGCCATGTCTGTAGCCTACTCGGCCTACTTCCAGTGGAACAAACTCACCGACGAGCAGAAGGGATACATCTACGCCCTGCTCAAGGCCGAGTGTAACTACGAGCTGGAGCGCTCTATCCCCACGGGATATGTCTCTGACTCCAAGGCCGAGGAGAATGGCTGGGAGGCCGACGTGTTGGCTGCAGCCTTGGGCCTCTTCCCCAACGATGAGCTAGCTCCGAGGTGGTTTGCCCGTCTACGCGAGTTTGCCATTAACAGCTACTCACACTATGCCGATGCTACGGACAAGACCGTCATCGATCCCGACTATGACAACACCACCGTGGCCGACCTCTATAAGGGCAAGAACCTCTACGACGACTTCACCTTGCAGAACCACAACCTCTTCCACACCAGCTACCAGAACGTGGTGATGCAGGAACTGGGCGAGGCTGCCCTGGCACTGAAGATGTTTCAGTTGGGCACCACAGGCGTGGAGAAGTGGCACACCAATGCCCTGATGCACAACAACCAGGAGGTGATGGATGAGGTGCTCAACTGGTTGGCCTTGGCTGATGGCGAACTGGCCATGCCCAACGGCAATGACTGGAGCCTCTTCCTCTTCGACCAGATTACCTCGTACTCAACGATGGCCTGTTTCCTGCGCGACCCCAATGCGCTCATGCTCGAGAACATGGCTTACAAGTATATCAAGGCACGCCAGCAGACCACTGCCGATGGCTCATGGCTGCTCAATGCCGATGTGGGTGCCCGCCGTATGGGGGTGGAGGCTCACCGCGTGATGATGACCTGGCTAATGCACGAGACCCTCTCTACGGCCGACCTCACGGCAACGGTGTGGAGCGACTTCAACGCCCGCTATGCCGATGCCAAGGTGTTTGGTACACAGAATATCGTGCGTGCCGCCACGGACGACCGCTTCACCTGCTTCTCATGGAGCACCGGATTGAAGAGCTACACGGGCTATGTGGCAGCCAACAGCCCCGACAAGAACAAAATCATCGTACCCTACCGTGCCAACAATACGGGTAACTTCCTTGGCTGGTACACCGTGAGCGGAAAGGGAACCAATGCCACTCCCGTGGTGAGCGGCATCTATGACCTGCGCGGCAACAGCTACACCATGAATGGCGAGCTCAACACCAACGACGCTACGCTCAACAATCGCTTTGCCATCTATTCCACACCGGGCAACGCCGTCATCTACCTCGACTATGTACGTGGCAATGCCGCCGGTACCATCACCCGTGAGCAGGGGGGACTGATGGCCATCAGCGTGGATCCGATGATGAAGGAGAAGAGAACGATGTATAGTCAACAGTCAGCGGTCGACGGTCTACAGTCTGTACAGCTCGATGGTAGCTCGCTTACCACATGGCAGACTCCGTGGGTCAACGTAGACAATGAGCTGGGTATCGTATCGAAGAGTGCCCGCAGCATGGCCTTTGGCGACCGTTCGCTTAACAACTCCATTCACACGGCCAAGCTGTATCCGTCATACTCAGCCGAGAGCCGTAGCTTCAGTGCTGGCGAGGTGGTAGACCGCCGTCATATCATCTACTATAGCAATATGGATGCTGCTACCACGCAGACCATGAGCGAGGCGCTGCAGGTGCTTACCGACCGTGTACCCGAAGGCTGGAACGGTGTCATCGCTCCCGACCCCGACGGAGCATATTACCTCCTGCTCGCCAACTTCGTGAGCGACCGCAAGTGTGCCCTCACCGAGGTGGCTTGTCCGCTGGGAGCTCCGGTATTTGGCTCGCCGACCTCTATCGCCGATAGCAAGTCGGCTGCTGAGTTCGTAGCCGAGATCAACCACTCGGTGAGTGAGACGCTGCGTGTGTTCGTCAAGGGCGATGGACTCACCGCACTGCAAGATCCCGTCGACTCATGTGCCGCCTACCTCGCCACTACAGGCAAGCAACCGACCGAGGTCACGGTGAGCATCGTATCGGGTGATACCGTAGCTACAGGCACCTTCACCTTCTGCGGCACTGTCAAGGTGAGCGTCGAGGGTACCACACTCAAAGTAGAGGAGGCGTCCTTCCCCGAGGATGATAATGTAAATTTTAATGAGGGTTATACCGACATCACCGCTGAAATGTTGACCAACGCCAACTTTGAAGACGATGTCACCTATGGCAATGCGGGTGGCAACGTGACGTTGGGCAGCACGGTCTATAACCCTTGCTATGTGAACGCGGTGAAAGCAAAAGATTCGAAATACCCCAATGTGCTCCCCGTGGAGGGATGGACAGCCAAGGCCTCGCTCTCGGGTGGCTCCAACTATGCCCGCATGTACTCCATGCCCTATAGCACCACGATGTATTGCGTGAGTCCCTCCAATGTGGGCAACTATGCAGCCCAGTGTGCCCGTCCGCTGATGGACGACAGCTGTGGTGTGCGCTGCCTCACGGTGCTCAACTCATGGACCTCGGGTACCAACCGCATCGTGCAGTCGGTGACCCTCCCCGCCGGCGATTACCGCTTGCTCATCGACATGCGCTACGAGTGCACCAACCAACAGAGCAACGATGGCAGTCGTGTGGTGGCCTCGGGTAATACCAATACATCATATACCGGTATCAAGTATGGCGGAACCACTGATTACCGTTACCCTGCGGAAAATGCCTCTTGGGAACTCATACCCTATGACTTCACCCTTGCCGAGCAGGGTGAGGTGGAGATAAGCCTTGGCTTTGCTACCTCGGCCAGCGTAGGTGCAGCCAACAATACACTGCTGTATATCGATAATGTGCGCCTGCTGAAGAAGGATACCAATGTGGAGGATGCTATAGAGACACCGCAGCAGGATGCTCCCGTAGATGTGTATTCGCTTCAAGGAGTATGCCTGCGCACGGCACAGCCTGCGGGTATGGCTTTACAGGGACTTGACAAGGGTATATACCTTGTAGGTGGAAAGAAAGTGGTGGTAGAGTAGGCGTGATATGTTGTCAGTTGAGCCCCTTGCGACGACTGATGATGACGTAGATGATGATGGGTGCGCCTATGATGGGGGTGATGGCATTGAGCGGAAGTAGGCCATTGTCGCCGGGCAGTGTGCTGATGAGGTTGCACAGCAGGGCGATGGAGGCGCCGCAGAGCAGTGTGGTAGGCAGCAGTGTACGATGATTTCCCGTGCCCAAAAGCAGACGCGCCATGTGTGGTACGGCCAATCCAATGAAGTTAATAGGTCCGCAGTAGGCGGTGGTGACAGCTACGAGCAGTCCTGTAGCGAGGAGTAGCAACGAACGGGTACGCCGGATGTTGATGCCTAAATTTTCGGCATAGCGCTCGCCTAGGAGCAGGGCATTGAGCGGCTTGATGAGTGCGATGGAAATAATTAGTCCGATAAGAATGAAAGTCGTGAAGAGGGGAAGGCTGTGGCGCGACACGCCGCCAAAGTTTCCCATGCCCCACATCATATAGGATTGCACGCCCTCGGCAGTAGAGAAGAAGTTGAGCAACGATACGGCTGACGACACGATGTAGCTTATCATCATTCCCACGATAAGCAGCATGGTGTGGCTGCGCAGGCGGGAGGCGAAGAACAGTATGAGCAGTGTCACGAGCAGTGCGCCCACGAAGGCTGCACCCACAAGAGCAATCGATCCGTCGAAGAAGAGGTTGCCGGCAGGTATGAGTCCACCAAAGAGAAGCAGCACGATGGCAGCACCGAGTCCGGCACCGGAGTTGATTCCGAGGATGTCGGGGCCAGCCAGCGGATTGTTGAAGGCTGTCTGCAGCATCAGGCCCGATACGGAGAGGGCGGCTCCTGAGAGTAGGGCGGTGAGTGCCTGAGGCAGGCGTGACTCCAGGATGATGTATTCCCAGGAGGCCTTGGAGGCTTCGCCACCGAAGAGGATATGGATGACCTCGCCCATCGGGATGCGTACGGAACCATATAGCAAGTTGGCGAGAAAAAGAGCCACGATAAGGAGGCTTAGTGTGAATTGACAATTGACAATTGCTTTTCCCTTCGGCCAGCGAACTTTGTTTGACAATTGGCAATTACCAATTGCTTTCCCCTTCGGCTTGCGAACTTCGTTTGGCGCTTGACAGTTATGTGTTTTGTATATTTTCTTCATTATAATTTATGGAAATAGCGTAGTGTGTCACTCGGCAGTAATGCGGGGTGCAGTATCTTGATATAGTCGTGCAGGAGTCGTTCGGGGTGGAAGGGTGTCTCTTCGTAGAAGATGAGTTCGGCGGAGTTGCACCCATAGACATTCCCGTGTTGGTAAGCACTGAATAGGGTGTAGGGTTGGTAGGTTTGCCCAAGGTGAGGTAGGCACATACGTTGGCGACTGTTGTTGTAGCGGATAAGCCATATATCAGCTTGCTGGCCACGCTCAAGTACGGTCTCGAAGGAGAGGGGCACGGATCCGCTCTTGGCATTGTCGCTGAAGATATACCATCCGCCAGCGTCGGAGATGAGCTGTGCCATGGTGCTACGTCCGCCCGGTACGTACCAGGCCGAACCGTTCTGCGTATCGAAGAGTACGGTGGGGCGCTGCTGTGAGGGAATGCTGTCGGTGAGCACTTTCAGGGAATGATATTGGGCTTCGATGGCGGTAAAGAGTGAGTCGGCCTCGTGTCCCTTGCCGAAGAGCCGGCCATAGAGACGTATCCACTCGGCACGCCCTAATGCGGAGGTCTCCATATAGTCAGCACACTGGACGATGGGGATGCCCAAGCTCTCGAGGTTACCGTAGGTGCTGGCATTCTCGTAGGGCGAGAGCAGGATGAGGTCGGCATCGAGGCCGATGATGCGCTCGCGGTCAGGAGTCATGGCACTGCCTATGTTGCTGATGCGGCCAGCGGACAATGCTTCGCGGATTCGTGGATTGGCGATGTACTCAGCCTCGCAAACTCCTATGAGTGCATCGAGCATGCCCAGCTCTTCGATGAGGCTGCTATGGGTGGCAGTGAAGGAAATAGTACGGGAGAACTCGGGGTTATCGTTTATTGTAAACGTTTGCAGCAATTTGTCCTTATCCCACGGACTATGTATCAGCACTTCGGTGTAATCCTCGTATTTGATGAGGGTGAGGTACTCTGCATAGCGTAGCGCCAATGTGTCGCCTTGAACGTGTGTGTGAGGGCTTTTGCCACCGTGGCAAGAGGTGAGTGTGCACACCATGGCGGCAGTGAGTATTATATTGTGGAGTAGATGTCTCATCTTATGCTATATTTTTACGGTGAATGATAGCCTGAACTGGCGACCTGGCATGGGGTAATATTGTATAATCTCGTAATGGGCATTGGTAAGGTTGATGGCTTCGGCCTGGACGATGAGGCTTGTGCTTCGCAGGGTGAAGTCGCGCATGAGGGTGAGCGTATGCTCGGCATAGGGCGCAATGCGGTAGCGGGCAATCTGCTGCGACATGCTATAGCGCTCGCTCGAAGCAATCATAGAGTAGCCTATGCCTACCCAGGGCGTGGAGAGTATCAGACGCATGCTGCCGCTATGTAGGGGGGTGTAGGGGAGCTGTACTCCATATCCTTGGGCCTCGGGGTCGGTGATGTCGATGGCATGCTGAAACGTGTAGCTGGCACCGATGCTCAGTGCGGTCTTGGGAGCAAAATGCAGCTGGGCGTTGAGTGTAGCGTCGAGACCAATGATATGTACGCGACCATAGTTGGCCATTTTCCATACGTAGGTGGTGGGGAAGGCTACAATCTTGTCGGTGACGTTGTTGAAGTATCCATCGGTAGTGATGGAGAATGACTCCAGGCATCCAGCCTGTGGCGCTTGCCACGCGATACCTAAGGTGTACTCGTGGGCGTTCTCGGGGCGTAGCTCGCGATTTCCGGTGGCTTTGTAGTATAGCTCGTTGAACGTGGGCATGCGAAAGGTGTTCTTGTACATCAGTCGCAGGTAGAAAGGAATGTTGAAGGGGTGTATGGAAGCACTAAGTGTGGGGGTGAGGCGCTTCTGGCTTTTGAATGTTGCATGCTGGACTGTTTGGGAGGTCTCGTTGATGAGCGTGCCGAGCAGGATACCTCGTAGGTTGAGCCAATGGTTGCGGTACTGTGCTTGTAGTGCGGTGAGCGACGTGTATCGGGTGGGGTATATGAAGTTGGGGATGTCGCTGTCGAGTGTGTTGATGAACCCGTCTTGTGCTACTGATAGTTGCCAATGCCATGAGGGGCGGTAGAGTAGGGTGGCTTGCAGGTAATACTCGTCTTGGCCGAACTCCTCGGCGTATTTCCCGCCCGGATACTTGACGTTGGTTTCTGTGTAGTGGCTATATCCATAGGTGTATTTGGCGATGGTACGCAAATGCCACTTGGCATCCCATTGCTTTGTATAACGAGCTTGTGCGAAAAGGTTCTTCTCGGTAAGCCGTTCGGTGCTGTGGTTGTTGTATAAGATCACGGCACCGGGTAGGCCACGCTCGGAGTCGTAGTAATATATCTTGGCATCGATGGTGCTTGTGCTGTCGATGCGGTGCTGTAGGTTCCACTCCTCAGATAGCTGGTACACATCGGTGTTGGTGCGCTTCTCATTGACTACCGTGTTGACGTTGGGCAAGGTGAAAGGATACTGGCCGTGTGCGGTGATAAGGCTGTAGCTCATGCCTACCTGTGTGTGCTCACCAATCTTGTGTGTTGTGCTCAGTGTGGGACTGAAATACCCGAACGAACCGCCTTGCAGATTGGCGTTGAAGCTGTATGGTTTATCTTGGGGTAGCCATTGCTGGCTGCTCATGTTTACTTGACTCCCCGATGCAAGGGCGCGAGCAGTGCTCAGCAGGTTGCTCCCTTGCCCTACATGTAGTGATATGCCACTTATGGTGCTGGAGGCATAGCGGCCGAGGTCTATCTGGCCAGCTAAGCAGTTGCCTATAACCACGTCATCGTAGCTTACGGCAGTGTGTGTGGCACCGAGTCCGCGCACTGACACTGTTTTCAGACCTCCTATGCCACCGTAGTCTCTCACCATGGTCCCGGCAAAGTGGCGCATCGCTTCGGCTGCATTTTGTATGGCAAGTCTGCGCATCTCCTCTTGCTTAATCTCTTGCTTGGCTGTTGTTGTGGTTACTTGTGTCGCAAGGCGTTGTGCCTGCACCTTCACTTCATTGATGGTGTGCGTTGAGATCAACGTAGAGTCTGCTACTCCAGCGTGAACGGGATGCCAAAAACATAGAGTCAGAAAAACTGCTATTGCAATTCGCTTTGCCTTATTCATGTTGCGGTAATGAATAAACCTTAATTCGCCAAGTCTCTTTCCTCGAGAGCACAGGGCGTAAATACACTCTCATGGTTTTGCAGGTCTTCTGACTCGCTCCAGCTGTTCGCCTTCCCACCTTCATCGTAAGGCAGTGGCAAGTATGGATTGAACAGCTTCTTTCTGAGCACACAGCAGCGGGACTGTTCAGGATTCTCACCCGATTCCCTTTTCATCCTATCGTCCCGAAAGGGGACTACGGAACAAAACCGGCTTAAAGGTAGTATATTTTTTTTGATGCGACAAGCGAAATCACCATTAAGTGATAAAATTGGCGCGATAGGCACGATTATTCCCAAAGAATGCTTAACTTTGTACATCTGAAATAATTCTTGCCTTATGTACAAAGATAATTCGCTTTATGTGGCCCATTCTTCATCGGGGCCAATACACTTAATAGGCCGTATGGCCAATCGTCACGGACTTATTGCAGGTGCTACTGGTACGGGTAAAACCGTTACCTTGCAGGTGCTTGCCGAGACCTTCTCGCAGGCTGGTGTACCCTGTTTTATGGCCGATATGAAGGGAGACCTCTCTGGCATTTCTCAGACGGGCAAGTTGAGCGGTTTCATTGAGAAACGTTGCGTAGAGTTTGGCATTGATACTGCACAACTCTGCTTTGAGGGTTGTCCTGTGCGTTTCTATGATGTGTATGGCGAGCAGGGACACCCTATGCGTACTACCATTGCTGATATGGGCTCAATGCTCCTGTCTCGCCTGCTCGAACTCAATGATACTCAATCGGGAGTGTTGGCTTTGACTTTCCGAATAGCCCAGGATGAGAGTCTGCCACTTGTTGACATGAAAGACCTTCGGCTGATGCTTGACTATGTGGCCAAGAATGCAGATCGCTATTCTACCACCTATGGCAATGTGTCTACTGCCACCATTGGTGCTATACAGCGCTCGCTGCTCACCCTGATGGAGCAGGGGGGCGACAAGTTTTTCGGTGAGCCCGCGTTTGATATATACGACCTGTTGCAGACTGAGGGAGGGCGTGGTGTGATGAACGTGCTTGCTGCCGACCGTCTCATGTTGCAGCCTAAGCTGTACTCTACCTTCCTGATGTGGCTGCTCACCACCTTGTATGATAAAATGCCCGAGATAGGTGATATGGAACTGCCCAAGATGGTGTTCTTTTTCGATGAAGCCCACATGCTGTTTAAGGATACCTCTAAGGCACTGACCGATAAAATAGAACAGATTGTGCGCCTGATACGCTCAAAGGGTATAGGTGTCTACTTTATCACCCAATCGCCCAACGATCTTCCCGAGACGATTCTTGGTCAGTGTGGCAATCGCGTGCAACATGCGCTACGTGCTTTTACCCCTAAGGATCAGGCTGCTGTAAAGGCTGCGGCACAAACTTTCCGCCCCAATCCCGCTTTTTCTACTGAGCGTGAAATCTTGGAGCTAGGTACTGGTGAAGCACTCGTGTCGTTCCTTGACGAGAAGGGTGCACCATCAGTGGTGGAGCGGGCAAAGATCCTCTTCCCCTTGAGTCAGATAGGGGCCATCACAGCCGAGCAAAGACAGACAATCAATGCATCATCGCGTATCGCGGGAAAATATGATACACCGGTAGATCGCGAATCGGCTTTCGAGAAAATCGTAAAACAGCGTGAGGAGGCCGAACGGCAAGAGGTAGAAGCCAAGGAGATGGCTACCCGTGAAGAAGCCAAGGAGAGGGAGGAAAAACAGAAATCGAAAAGGAACTCGGCTAAAAAGAGTGCCCTGGCTGCAGCTTTAGGCACTGCAGTGACCTATTTTGCCAAGACTGTAGCTACACAACTCGCTCGCAATATCGTGGGCAGCACGGGTAAGAAGACAAAGACGACAACAAAGAAAAGTATGAAGAAAAAGAGGTAAACTTGCTTTTTCGCTCACCTTGCACTAACTTTATCTTGCTTTGGCAAGCTGAAATTAGGCTGCACCTCGGAACCGAAGGTCGCTGGCCGAAGGGAAAGCAAATGCTCAAATAAATTTAACTATGTTGAAATTCTGCCTCGCTCAGTAAAGAAAATGCAAGCCTTTTCTCTACATTCACTCGTTGAAATTTGGCATTTCTCTCGGTTTGCACTAATTTTAGTGTTTGCTGCGCAAGCCCAGAAGTTAGGCGGCGGTTCGGAAATATTCAAATAAATTTGATATTTCGCTCACCTTGCACTAACTTTGCACTTTCAAATACATAACGTTGAAAGAAATGAACGTATTGGAACTTAGTGAACAAGAGATTATCAGACGCAATAGTCTGAACGAATTGCGTGCCATGGGCATCGAGCCCTATCCTGCCGCAGAGTATGTGACCAACGCTTTTTCTACCGATATAAAAGAGGAGTTCAAGGACGAGGACGAGCCTCGCAAGGTATCTATCGCAGGCCGTCTGATGAGCCGCCGCGTGATGGGTAAGGCTTCGTTCGTGGAGCTGCAGGACTCTAAGGGTCGTATCCAGGTGTATATCACCCGCGATGACATCTGTCCCGAGGAGAACAAGGATATGTACAACGTCGTGTTCAAGCGCCTGCTCGATATAGGCGACTTCATCGGCATCGAGGGTGTGGTATTCCGCACGCAGATGGGCGAGATCAGCGTACATGCCCACAAGCTCACCGTGTTGTCCAAGAGCATCCGTCCGCTTCCTATCGTGAAGTACAAGGATGGCGTGGCTTACGACAAGTTTGATGACCCCGAGCTCCGTTACCGTCAGCGCTACGTCGACCTCGTGGTAAACGATGGCGTGAAGGATATCTTCATCAAGCGTAACAAGGTGTACACCTCTATGCGCGAGTTCTTCAACTCACGCGGATATATGGAGGTGGAGACTCCCGTATTGCAGTCAATCCCCGGTGGAGCGGCAGCACGCCCCTTCATCACCCACCATAACGCATTGGACATCCCCTTGTACTTGCGTATTGCCAATGAACTCTACCTGAAGCGCCTTATCGTGGGTGGCTTTGAGGGTGTGTATGAGTTCTCCAAGAACTTCCGCAACGAGGGTATGGACCGCACCCACAATCCCGAGTTTACCTGTATGGAGATCTACGTCTCTTACAAGGACTATAACTGGATGATGGCATTCACCGAGCAGATGCTCGAGAAGATCTGTCTCGATGTGAACGGCACTACCGAGGTGCAGGTGGGCGACAATGTCATCAGCTTCAAGGCTCCTTTCGCACGCCGTACTATGACAGAGGCTATCAAGGAGTTCACCGGAGTGGACATCACCGGCATGGATGAGGCTCAGTTGCGTGCTGTATGCAAGGAGTTGGGTGTAGAGACCGACGAGACCATGGGCAAGGGTAAGCTCATCGACGAGATCTTCGGCGAGAAGTGCGAGGGCAACTACATACAGCCTACCTTCATCACCGACTATCCTATCGAGATGTCGCCCCTCTGCAAGCGTCACCGCGAGAATCCCGAGCTCACCGAGCGATTCGAGCTCATGGTCAACGGTAAGGAGCTGTGCAACGCCTATAGCGAGCTCAACGACCCCATCGACCAGCTCGAGCGCTTCCAGGAGCAACTTCGCCTGAGCGAGAAGGGCGACGATGAGGCCATGTTCATCGACAACGACTTCGTGCGTGCCCTCGAGTACGGTATGCCTCCCACCTCGGGTATGGGTATCGGTATGGACCGCCTCGTGATGCTCATGACAGGTCAGCAGACCATTCAGGAGGTGCTCTTCTTCCCGCAGATGCGTCCCGAGAAGAAGTCCCCGAAGGATCCCGCAGCCAAGTATGTGGAGATAGGTGTTCCCGAAGAGTGGGTGCCCCTGATTCAGAAGGCTGGCTATAAGCTTGTGGCCGACATGCAGGGCGTCAACCCCCAGAAGGTACACATGGATATCTGTGGCGTGAACAAGAAGTATAAGCTCGACCTCAAGAACCCAACCGTGGACGAGGTGGCAGCTTGGATTGAGAGAATAAGTTGAGGAGATAAAGGGAGTTAAATGGAGTTAGAAGGAGATAAATGCCAAATGTTTGAACCTTCGAAAAGTTTCACTGACCTTATAGTTTGGCAGAAAGCTCATGAGTTTGTGCTAGAGGTTTATAAGGTGACAAGAGACTATCCGATGGAAGAGCGTTTTGCACTATGCTCTCAGTTTCAACGCGCTGCAGTATCTATACCTGCTAACATAGCAGAAGGCTACAAGAAATTAAGTAAAGCCGACAAGTTGCGGTTTCTGAACATATCGCAAGGCAGTCTGGAAGAGTGCAGATACTACATTATACTCTCACGCGATTTATCTTATATAAGTGTAAAAACAAACAATGAGCTAACAGGGACATTAGAAGAGGTAAGCAAACTGCTGAATTCTTACATCAGAGGTGTAATGAGCAAGCAGTTCGTAGAGTGAATCAGCCTATTGGCCTTTATCTCCCTAAAGAGCAAAGCGATATCTCCTTTTATCTCCCTTTAACTCCTAATAAAAACATGAGTTTTCCCCAAGGTAAAGTAGCAATTATGGGTGGTGGCAGTTGGGCAACTGCCATTGCCAAGATGATTCTCAACAATGAGGACTCCATCAACTGGTACATGCGCCGTGACGACCGCATTGCGGACTTCAAGCGCACGGGTCACAACCCTGGATACCTGTCGTCGGTGCATTTTGACGTAAACCGCATCAACTTTTCTTCAGACATTAACCAGGTCATCAAGGAGAGCGATGTGCTGGTGTTCGTCACTCCGTCGCCCTACCTCAAGTCGCACCTCAAGAAGGTGAAGACCAAGCTGAACGACAAGTTTGTGGTGACAGCCATCAAGGGTATCGTGCCCGAAGAAAATATGCTTGTGTCAGACTATTTCCACAAGGAATACCACGTGCCCTACGATAACATCGCGGTAATCGCAGGTCCGTGCCATGCCGAGGAAATAGCGCTTGAGCGTCTGTCGTATCTCACCGTAGGTTGTAGCAACCGTAACAATGCACTCAGTTTCGCACAGAAGCTCAACAGCAGCTACGTGAAGACCACCGTGAGCGACGATGTCACCGGTATCGAGTACAGTTCGGTATTGAAGAACGTATATGCCATCGCAGCTGGTATCTGCAGCGGTCTGAAGTATGGCGACAACTTCCAGGCTGTGCTCATGAGCAACGCCCTGGTGGAGATGTCGCGCTTCATCGACTTCGTGCATCCGCTCAAGCGTGTGGTGAGCGAGTCGGTATATATGGGCGACCTTCTGGTGACAGGTTATTCGAACTTTAGCCGCAACCGCGTGTTTGGTTCTATGATAGGCAAGGGCTACTCTGTGAAGAGCGCTCAGCTCGAGATGGAGATGGTGGCCGAGGGCTACTACGGCACCAAGTGTATCAAGGAAATCAACCGTAAGTACCACGTCAACATGCCTATCCTCGATGCCGTGTACAACATCCTCTACGAGCGCATCTCGCCCGTGATTGAGATTAAGTTGCTCACGGATTCTATCAGATAATAATATAATAATATAAGTAAGATGAAAAATATTGCATTGAACATTGATAAGACCGCAGGTTTTATCGCTGAAGGTGCCGTAAAGGCATACGCACCCCAGGTGCAGGAAGCATTGGAGATGCTCGAGAAGGGCACAGGTCTCGGTAACGACTTTTTGGGTTGGCTCCACCTTCCCTCAAGCATCACCGAGGAGCACTTGAACGACATTCAGGCAACTGCCGACACCTTGCGCGAGTTGTGCGACGTAGTCGTAGTAGCCGGTATCGGTGGTAGCTACCTCGGTGCACGTGCCGTGATCGAGGCGCTCAGCAATAACTTCCACAGCTATCTCAAGAGCGATAGCCCTGCCATCATCTACGCAGGCCACAACATCAGCGAGGACTATCTCTTCGAGCTCACCGAGTTCCTCAAGAACAAGAAGTTCGGTGTCATCAACATCTCCAAGTCAGGTACCACCACCGAGACAGCTCTCGCCTTCCGTCTGCTCAAGAAGCAGTGTGAAGACCAGCGCGGCATCGACGTTGCCCACAAGGTCATCGTAGCTGTTACCGACGCCAAGCGTGGTGCTGCCCGCACTACTGCCGACAACGAAGGCTACAAGAGCTTCATCATCCCCGACAATGTGGGTGGCCGCTTCTCGGTGCTCACTCCCGTAGGCCTGCTGCCTATCGCCATTGCCGGATACGACATCAAGGCACTCGTCAAGGGTGCTGCCGACATGGAGGCTGCTACCGCTCCCGAGGTACCCTTCGAGGAAAACATCGCTGCCCTCTATGCCGCTACCCGCAACGCCCTCTATGCCGATGGCAAGAAGATTGAGATCCTTGTCAACTACCAGCCCAAGCTGCACTACGTGTCAGAGTGGTGGAAGCAGCTCTACGGTGAGTCTGAGGGTAAGGATGGCAAGGGCATCTTCCCCGCATCGGTTGACTTCTCTACCGACCTCCACTCTATGGGTCAGTGGATACAGCAGGGCGAGCGCACCATCTTCGAGACCGTCATCTCGGTTGAGAACACCAACCACAGCCTTATCGTGCCTACTGATGAGAAGAATCTCGACGGACTCAACTTCCTCGCAGGCAAGCACGTGGATGAGGTGAACAAGATGGCCGAGCTCGGTACACTCCTCGCACACGTCGATGGCGGTGTGCCCAACCTCCGCATCGTGATGCCCAAGCTCGACGAGTACTACATCGGTCAGCTGCTCTACTTCTTCGAGAAGGGTTGCGGCATCAGCGGTTATGTACTTGGCGTGAACCCCTTCAACCAGCCCGGTGTAGAGGACTACAAGCGCAACATGTTTGCCCTCCTCGGCAAGCCCGGCTACGAAGAGGAGTCAAAGGCTATTCAGGCACGCTTGGGGTAAGTTAATTCCTAGAATATCTAGAAACTCTAGAATATCCTAGGACCTCTAGAATATCTAGTGTAATATGCTGCAACAATCACTAACAGATACCACGAAGGCGCAAGGGTTCCCCCAGCGCCTTCGTGCCGTTCTTTTCGACATGGACGGCGTGCTCTACAACTCCATGCCCTCGCATGCCAAGGCCTGGCACCGTGCCATGGCCCACTTCGGCTACGACCTCCCCGAGCAGGAGGCCTACATGCACGAGGGGCGCACGGGAGCCTCTACCATCAATATTGTCAGCCGTCGGCAGCGGGGGGTAGAGGAGAGCGAAGAGCGCATACAGGAAATCTACCGCGTCAAGTCACAATTCTTCAACGAGTATCCCCCTGCCGAGCCTATGCCTGGAGCGCTGGAGCTATTGCGCAAGCTTCAGGCGCAGGGCCTCAAGATACTCATCGTCACCGGCTCGGGACAGGCCTCTCTGCTCGACCGCCTCAATCACCACTTCCCCGGTGTTTTCTGCCGCGAGCTGATGGTCACCGCCTTCGATGTCAAGCGCGGCAAGCCCGACCCCGAGCCCTATCTCATGGGCTTGCAGAAGGGTGGCCTCCGTGCCGAGGAGTGTGTCGTGGTAGAGAATGCCCCTCTTGGTGTGCGTGCCGCCAAGGCAGCTGGTATCTTCACCATCGCTGTCAACACGGGACCTCTGCCTGATGAGGCACTCATCAATGAAGGTGCAGACCTCCTGCTCCCGTCAATGCAGACTCTGTGTGATGTGTGGGAGCAACTGAATGTAAACTGATATATCTGATGTCAACAATACGGAATCCCTACATTGGTTATATGTCGATTCTTCTTAGTGAATGGCAACGGTTAATTTCTTCTTCTATCTCCAAGTAGGGGTATTGCTCTTTTAACTCGGCAATCTTTGTCAAGACTTGAACTATAAAATTCTGATATTCATCAGAGTCAGGCCGGAAAGGTTGATGCTCAAGAGCACGTGTCACTTTCTCCCATTGTTGCATGAATGATTGTGTCTCTTTGTCGATGAAATGTTTTGCGAAACACTGCCATACGTAATCGACAGCTTGTTTGGAAGGGTGTGCCATGTCTTCTGCATAAAAACGGTAGTCGCGCAATTCGTCTATTACTATTTCGTAAGCGGGGAAATAATAACACTGGTCGGGCATCGTACGGCATAGGTCGTCTATGGCAAGCAGAAGAGTCGATTTGCTTAGCTGGTTGCCGTGAAGACCATCCTTGAGATGGCGTACGGGGCTTACTGTGAATAATATGCGGAGTTTAGGGTTGACCTTTTCGATTTTCTGTAGGAGAATGGTATATGTGTCAATGATTTCTTGTACATGTAAGTGCTGGCGCAAAAAATGGCGTTCAGGAATCTTGTGGCAGTTTCCCACGACCTTGTTGGTATCGTTCAGGTGGTATACCCAAGCTGTACCGAAGGTAATTATCAGTACGTCGGCCTCGGCAAGGAGGCGTGAGGCTCTCGAGAAACTGTCGTTGATGGCAGAAAGGGCAGTGTGTTTGTTGGGGTGTGAGTAGTGGCTGTGGTGTAACCATGTGTTCCATCCACCATCGGGAAACTCGTGCAATTCTTCCTCGGTGAATGGTTGGCATATCGTCAAGCGAGTGAGGCCCTCTGCAATGGAAAGGGGGTTGTAGAGCACACCAAATGGATTGACAATGGTGCGGAATTTCATATGCTTGAGGCGTCCGCCAATATGATCGGCAAAGCATGACCCCATTACTAATATTTTGTCGCTGTGGTGAAGACGATGCTCGAAGTCCTCTATCTCTGTTTTTGTGCGAAAATCCATAGATGTTGTGTGAGTAAATAAAAACTATGCAAAAGTAAGCATCTTTGTTTGATTTTGGTGCTGCTGATATGTTTTTTTTCTCATGACAGGGCCTTTCGATGTGAAAAGAAAGAGGCTGCTTGCCTTCATGTAGGTAAGCAGTCTCGTGTGTTGATGGGGGTACGGTTTTTATGGCTATGCCACCATGCGGGTAATCCATATCCACAGCGGAGCGGTAAGCACGAACATGAAGATGCTGAAGGCGAGCGTGGAGGTTCCTGTGCGCACGTACTGCTGGTAGCGGCTGCCGATGATGATGCCCGAGAAAGCAGGGGGCAGGGCACCAGCAAGCACCATCATCTGTAGCTTCATGGGTTCCATCTTGAATATCAATCCAATGACGAGCAAGACTGCCGGCATGAGGAGGAGTTTGAAGCAGGTATTGTAGAGCACCTCTTTGTCTAATTGGAATTTCATTCCAGAGAGGGTCAGACCCGCAGCAAAGACGGCTACACCGGAATTTGCTTTAGCGATAAGCTCGAAGTTGGGCTCAAGGATTGGAGGAAACTTTATCCCCAGTAGTACCAAGATTACGGCGAGGATGGGTGCCCAACACACGGGGGCCTTCAGGGCATCGAGCACAGGATTGCTCCTTTTGCCTCCGCCTGCATCCTTGGAACCATTGTTCTTTCCCGCATTGAGCAATGCCATGCCAATGGGGATGCTGATGGCATTGACAACGATGGAGACGATGGCTATCACTAGCCCAGTGGAAGCAGTATTGCCATAGATAGGGCCGAGTACGGCAAAGCCGAGGAAACCGATGGTGGGCGAGCCAGTGATGAGGGCACTCACCGCTGCCTCACTTTTGCTGTGCTTGAAAATCTTGTAGGTAGAAAAGTAGGAAAAAAGGAACAATCCTACTAATACGACCAAACTAATGACGAGCAATTTGCCATCATCAAACAACATTGAACGATCGGCCTTGACGATGGATACAAACAAAGCCGCCGGTAAGGCATAGGTAAGTACCAGTTTGTTAAAAATCTGTGCATTGCTTGATGAGAACACACCACGCTTACCTGCCATATAGCCCAACGCCATGATGACGAAAATGGGGAGAATGTCTTTGATAAGGATGTCGAGCATAATTAAGAGCCCCCTCTAACTCCCCCAAGGGGGAGGACTCCCGGCATCTCGGAGAAGTTAGAAGGCTTAGTTTTAAGGGTTAATAATCTTTTATTGTTCTTTGGGGTTCCTCCCCTTTGGGGGGAGGTTAGGAGGGAGCCACCGTCTTCGGATTCAGATTCCCGATATGTCCGCTCTCGGTACCCACAGCAGGGTCAATGACGCAGTTGATGAGGGCAGGACGATGCGAGGTGAGGGCGGCGGTGAGCGCCGTGCGCAGTTCGTCGGGCGTGGTAGCATTGTAGGCAGTACCACCGAAGGCCTCTATCAACTTGTCGTAGCGGGCATTGGGAGTGAGCGACGTGGGCGACGGATCTGCACCGCCTCCGAGGTTGGGGTCGTTGCCACGGTATATGCCGCCATTGTTGAACACCACCACGGTGACGGGCAATCGGTAGCGGCAGATGGTCTCGATCTCCATACCACTGAAGCCGAAGGCGCTGTCGCCCTCGATAGCCACGACCTGACGACCACTGGTGACGGCTGCCGCTATGGCATAGCCCATGCCGATACCCATGACGCCCCATGTGCCGCAGTCGAGGCGCAGGCGCGGACGGTACATATTGATGACGTTGCGCGTGTCGTCGAGCGTGTTGGCTCCCTCGTTCACTACATAGATGTCCTTATAGTCGTCGAGCACATCGCTCACTGCCTTTAGAGCGTTGAAGTAGTTCATCGGCGAGGTCAGCGTAGTGAGTTTGGCCTGCATCTTGGCCACGTTGGTCTGCTTCACCGCATCGATGGCATCGCGCCATGCCTGTGGGCAGTGGATATTGAAGTTGTCCATCTTGGCAATCATCACATCGAGCGACGAAACGATGTTGCCCACCACAGGAGCGGCAATTGGGCGGTTGCTGTCAATCTCTTCCGGCTCGATGTCGAGCTGGATGAATTGCGCCGCAGGGTTCCACTTCTTGCCCTTGCCGTGGGTGAGCAGCCAGTTGAGGCGGGCGCCCACGAGCATCACCACATCGGCCTGACCGAGCACGAGGCTACGGGCCGAGGCGGCACACTGGGGATGGTCGTCGGGCAAGAGTCCCTTGGCCATCGACATGGGCAGGAAGGGGATGCCCGTGCGCTCCACAAAGGTACGCAGCTCCACTTCGGCTTGTGCGTATGCCGCGCCCTTGCCGATGATGATGAGGGGCTTCTGTGCCGAAGCAAGGAGTTTCAAGGCCCGCTTCACCGAACCTGAGCAGGGATACTGCTTGGGGGCAGGGTCTACAGGGGCAAAGAGCGATGCCTGGGCGGCCTGGGCATCCATCGTAGCGCTAAGCATGGCGGTGGTGATATCAAGGTACACGCCTCCCGGACGGCCCGAAACGGCAGTGCGTATGGCACGTGCCACGCCAACGGCAATGTCCTCAGGACGGTTGATGCGGTAGGCAGCCTTGGCAAAGGGCTTGGCCACGTTCATCTGGTCGAGTCCCTCATAGTCGCCCTGCTGCAGGTCGATGATGTTGCGGTCGCTGGATCCACTGATCTGTATCATCGGGAATCCGTTGATGGTGGCAGCAGCCAGTGCCGTGAGACCGTTGAGGAAACCCGGGGCCGACACCGTGAGACAGATGCCCGGCTTGCGGGTGAGATAGCCGCTGATGGCAGCAGCATTGCCTGCCGACTGCTCATGGCGGAATCCGATGTATCGTATGCCCACCTCTTGAGCATGGCGGGCGAGGTCGGTGACGGGGATACCCACGACACCATAGATTGTGTCTACGCCATTCATCCTTAGGGCATCAACCATGAGGTGCATGCCGTCGGTAAGCGTAGCTTGGGGGGTATTGGTGATATAGTCCATAATGAGTGAAGAGTGAAAAGGGAAGAGTTCTCGGAGAACTCGGAAGACTCTGAGGAATCAGAGGACTCGGAGTGCTCGGAGGTCTCGGAGAACTCAGACAATTTTTGAAAAACTATGCGGTCTTGCAGACGACTTGTTTCTTGCGCAACGCTGCAATTTCGTCGGCCGTGTAGCCAATCTCGCGAAGCACTTCGTCGGTGTGCTCGCCCAATGCGGGAGCGGGCTTCACCTCGGGAGTATAGCTTGAGAACTTGGGCGGACAGCCGATGGTGAGGAACTTGCCACGGCCGGGCTGATCGACCTCGACGATGGTACCGCACTTGCGCAGCGACTCGTCCTCGGCAATCTCCTTCATCGTGAGCACAGGTCCGCAAGGCACGCCGGCCTTGCCCAGAGTCTCCACGATTTCCATTTTCTCGCGAGTGATGGTGTAGGCCTCCACAGCGGCGTAGATCTCCTCCTTAATCTTGTTGCGGGCCGCAGGTGTATTGTACTTGGGATCGTTGGCCCATTCGGGGTGTCCGATGGCAGTGGCAGCAGCGGCAAAGGGCTTCGCCTCGTTCTGCAACACGATATAGACGAAGGCACCGGGGTCGGTCTCCCAGCCCTTGCAACGGTAACACCATCCCATCACCTGACCACCTTCGACATTACCGCCACGAGGCACGGTGTCGCCAAACGTACCGTTCGGATATTGCGGGAAGTGCTCCAGCACGCCGGTATGTTCGAGGATAAGCTGGTCGCGCAGCTTCACACGGCAGAGGTTGATGACAGCGTCCTGCATCGACTGCTCCACGAAGCACCCCTCGCCCGTCTTCTCGCGTTGCATCAGTGCAGCCAGCAAACCGATGAGTAGGTGCATACCCGTATTGCTGTCGCCCAAGGCGGCACCCGACTGCGTAGGCATATTGTAGTCGCCTTTCCACCAACCTGTAGTGGCAGCCGCGCCGCCGGCACACTGTGCCACCGGCTCGAAGGCCTTCACCGAGGCGAAGGGTGAGTCGTCGTTGAATCCCTTGATGGTGCCGTAGATGACACGCGGATTGATCTTATGTACCTCCTCCCACGAGAAGCCCAATTTGGCTACAGCTCCAGGATGGAGGTTCTCTACAAAGATGTCGGCTGTCTTGAGCAGGCGTGTGAGTACCTCCTTGCCCTCGGGCGACTTCATATCCAGCTCGATGGAACGCTTGTTGCAGTTGAGCTGCAGGTAGTAGAGACTATCCATGCCCGGATAGTCGAGAAGCTCGGTACGTGTAGGGTCACCGAGCCCCACACGCTCAATCTTGATAACATCGGCGCCAAGCCACGCCAACATCTGTGTACACGAAGGACCCGACTGTACTTGGGTCCAGTCAATGACTTTTATACCTTGCAATGGTGCTGTCATACGATTATCTCCTTGTTGTTAAGTTAGACGTAAATGTTTTTACACAGACTCGACAACAAGGAGAATTGTAGTATGTTTGCTCGCTTAGCCTTTTTTAGCTAATAATAGGTAGTCAATGTATTAATCGCCAATTGTTATGATATCTCCAGGTAGGGTCTCTTTTTCTCTTAATGTAAACTTATTGTCTCCATTAATCTTAACGCGTAGTATACCACCTTGGTCTGAGCGTATCTTACATTGGGTTACGTTACCATCAGCCCAACAGAGCTCTATGATTTCGAATCCTCCACGACAACGCAAGCCTTTGACGCTACCTGTATGCCATTCGTCGGGCAATGCGGGAAGCAAATGTATGTATCCGGTATGGCTTTGTACAAGCATTTCTGCGATGCCGGCAGCACAACCAAAGTTGCCGTCGATTTGGAAGGGAGGGTGTGCATCAAAGAGATTGGGGTATGTGCCGCCTGTTTCCCCGAACGATGTTATGGCGGGCTTTATCTGTTCGCGTATGAGCTTCATGGCATGGTTGCCATCGAGCAGGCGTGCCCATAGACATACCTTCCATCCCATCGACCATCCCGTGGAGGGATCACCACGCGCGATGAGGCTTTGCTTGGCGGCTTCAAAGAGCTCGGGCGTCTCGGCCGTAATTTGGTTGCCAGGGTATAGCCCCCAAAGGTGTGATACGTGACGATGACGATCGCTCGGGTTGTCCCAATCATCTAACCACTCTTGTAGTTGTCCCCAACGACCCACTTGCATGGGTGCAAGGCGTGACTCGATGTTGAGCAATGTGTCAATGAATGCGGATTCTTCACCTATAAGACGCGCTGCGGCGGTGGTATTGCGCATCAGGTCGCACACCAACTGATTATCCATGGTCGCTCCAGCTACTACACTGAACGAGTGGCCATTGACGAAGGGCGTATTCTCCGGTGAGAAACTGGGTGATACTACGAGCCATCCATTCTTGGGCTCGGGCACAAGGAAGTCTATATAAAATTCGCAAGCACTCTTCATGATAGGATAAGCCTTGCGCAGGAAATCTTCGTCGCCAGTGAATAGATAATGGTCGTAGAGATGATGGCATAGCCAAGCATTGCAGGTGGGCCATATACCATAGGCTGGGCCATCTACTGCTCCCGTGCTTCGCCATATATCAGTATTGTGATGCAGGGTCCATCCACGGCAACCATACATGTCGGCCGTTTCACGTCCCTTCTCGGCAGCTTCAAATATAAGTCTCAGGAGCGGTTCGTGCAATTCGGTCAGGTTAGTGACTTCGGCAGGCCAATAGTTCATTTCCAGGTTGATGTTAGAGGTGTACTTGCCGTCCCAGGGAGCTTTGGTTTGATGATTCCAGATGCCTTGAAGGTTGGCGGCTTGTCCATCAGGTTGTGAACAGCAAATGAGTAGATATCGTCCAAACTGAAAATAAAGTTCTATAAGTTGGGGGTCGCCACCTTGTGCAAATTGTGCAATGCGTTGGTCGGTCGGCATGGCGGCGGCAGGTGTAGTGCCGAGATCAAGGCTTACGCGGTCAAAGTAGTTGCGATAGTATACCGTGTGTGCCGCTTTGGCTTTGCGGTAATCGGTCGGCATGGCGGCAAGAGGTGTTTCGGCCCGTAGGTCGGCATTACCGCTAATATCCTTGTAGCTGATGAAATTAGTGCCTATCGATAGATAGATGGTGACTGCATTGGCATCGGTGATGCTCAGTATTCCATCTTGGGTACTCAAGCTACCTCCATTATGGTCGAAGTGTGCTATGCTTGTATACCTCACCTTACCTTCCACGCCTTCGTGGTTAGTACCGCGTCCGCGTAATGTGAGTGTTTGTTTTTGCGCATCTGCGGTAGGCGTGTCATGTGGCATAGGTGTGTCGTAGTGCGCATCAAATGATAGTGCTCCTTTTTTTGAGGCGGTGAGCCGTATGATGATGAGGTCATCGGTCAGTGACGCTAAGCATTCTCTACGGTAGCTTACGCCATTGGCCGTGAAGGTTGTTGTTGCGATGGCATTGCTGATATCCAGTTCGCGGCGATAGTCGCTTACGCTGTCGATACCATTGAAGTGAAGTTTGAGCGAACCTACCGTTTGGTAGGGCATGCCATTGGCACGTTGTGCGCTAATGTATTTGCCGCACAGTTCTTGAGCCTTGAGGTTCTCTCCTTCAAAGATGAGAGCGCGAATTTCGTCGAGATGGTCTTTGGCGAGTGGATTTACATTATTGTGTGGAGAACCTCCCCATACTGTCTCTTCATTGAGCTGTATCTCCTCATTAATAGGGTTGCCGTAGATCATGGCTCCGAGGCGTCCGTTGCCTATAGGTAATGCTTCTACCCATAGTTCGGCAGGTTTGTCGTACCAGAGTGTTAAGGTGTCATCTGTCTGTTGCGAACAAGTACAGAGACCGAGCAGTGCGCTCATGGCTATAAGCAATGTCTTTTTCATGTGTATGGGTGAGTTTTTAACAATTATCGTATATTGCGGAGAAACTTTTTATTCTATCAATACCTTGCGGCCATTGATTATGTAGATACCGCGGGTGGGATTTTTCGTTTTGCGTCCTAAAAGGTCGTATGCTATCACCTCTTGTGGCTCTGTTTCTATGCTTTCGATATCTGTTGGCTCTTTCACATAGATTTTTCCCGAAGCCTCGGCTTGCATGTCGTTACCCATTGTTTTCAGAGTATATCTTATGGTTCCCGTCTTGGTAGGTGTACCATGTATGGTGACGGTTTTCGCTTCTTTGTTAATATCTACTGCTATACCGTAGCTGGCATATCCTCCCGAACGTAGTATGCCTGAAGCGTTCTTGTAATGGAATACGATGGGGGTGATTGAATCGCCCAATTCAATGGTCTGCTCGATTTCACCTGATAGCTCCGCCAGGTATATGCGTCCTCCTACCGAATCTGGCAGATAGTATCCGATGTGTGGTGGCTGATTGTATGCTACGTTTTGCCAAGCTACTCCCATGCGGTAGGTGTGGTCGTGCATGAGGGTGGGTACTCTGAAGTTACTACTCGTATTGGTCGTGAAAACATTGAGTGTGGCATTGTCGTTGCTGCTCCAGAGAATAATTTCTTCACGCCAGTCGCCCAAAATGTCGGCTTGCAGGTTGGGGGTCGACTTGCTGCCATTGCATGTGCTGGATGAGTTATAGTCGTAAGGGTTTTTACCATTGATATAGACACGTGAGGTGCCGTTGCCATTCCATTTGTCTATCTTGCCTCCGTCGAAGAGTTCTTCTTGCAGATCGCCGTCCCAGAATATACGGAAGTTCATGGATGTGCTTCCGGAACTTATTACTTCGCCTGTGACAGCACTACGTTGTCTCTTGTCGGCCGAGGAACTAAAGAGTGAGCCTCTGTAATCGGCCGATAGTTGTGCAGCCATGCCACGTCCAGTGTCGCCTGATCCGTTCTGACTATAGAGAATCTCACCTGTAGCTGCGTCGTGTACGTCGCATCCGTATGGTGACCCTTCGTGTATCTCGAACACCTCTAATCCTGGGCGGTCGGGGTCATGATCGGCAAGGTGTATGGCATCGCCATGTCCATAACCTGTGGCATAAAGAAGTGTTCCATCATTGTCGAGTGCTGCTGAGCCCCAGATGATTTCATCAGCACCATCGCCATCAACATCGCCAACAGAGAGGTTGTGGTTGCCATTGCCATACATGGTGCGACTTCCGCTTCCGCGAGTGGTAGCTCCTGGAGTGTAGGTCTTGGTGTTACCCTCGGCATCGGTCACTTTATATTGTGTCTTGCTATGTGATGAGTGGTACCACTTATCTTTTATCTCCTTGCCGTCGAATGACACGGCCCAAAGGTAGGCATAGGTATAATATCCTCGCGAGAATATCGCGCAGGCATTCTTGTCCATACCATCGAGGTGTGCTACGGCTGCAAGGTATCGCTCTCCTCGGTTGCCATAGCTGGCCTTATCGGTTTTTCCGCTGCGGTCGTCCCAATTGTAGGTTCCAGTTGATTCGGTTCCTATGGTGGTGGCGTTGCGGTTGGGCTTGTAGAATACCGTGTGCACAGCCTTGCCTGTGAGGCCTTCGAATACGGTGAGGAACTCGTAGCCCCCGTCTATCTTACCACCGCTGTTGCGCCAAGTTTTGGCATTGTTGCAGTTCTGAATCTTGGTGTCGGTACCTGCTGCACTCACGTAGTTGCCAGTGCCGTCTTTGCTCCCCGGTGCGGTTTTGCACATCATTTCGGCGCGTCCGTCACCATCGAAGTCGTATACCATAAATTGGGTGTAGTGTGCTCCTGCACGTATGTTTACACCAAGATCTATTCTCCAAAGTTTGGTAGGTGTAGTGCCAGTGCCACCTTGTGTCCAATCTATTTTGTAACAGTCGAGATATACGTTGCCTGTGACACCATCCTGTGAGTTGTCTTTTGAATTTGAGGGATCCCATTTAACGAATAGCTCATATTCGCCGTCGCCATCCACGTCGCCAACCGAGCAGTCGTTGGGTGAATAAGTGTAGCCGTTGGCAGTGGGCTTGTCTAAATGTAGTTGATAGTATGGATTGATCCAGGGATACACGGCGGCTGTTGTGTCTGTAGGTGTTCCGTTTACTTTGGTTACTATTTGGTACTTGTGGCTTGATGTTCCATAGGTATCGGTGTAGTTGGTGCCAGCTGTGATGTCGCTTTTCAGTATTGAACTGTCGCGCAGTATATCAAAGGTTGTGTTCGCCTCGTCTGTGGCCAGTAGACGCCAACTGACAAAATTCCCTTTAGAGGCGCGACTTACGGTCAGTCCACGTCCTAAATGCTCGAGTTTTATGTTGTCGATTGCTTGCGCAGAGGTGATTGTGGTGCCTGTCAGCAGGGCAACCATCAATCTTGTGAAATGTTTTTTCATCTTTTATATATTAAATTTTGTATATTCTTTTTGGGGTAATCCCAAAGGCAACCTCCTTATACTCTGCAAATATAGTTATTTTTTTTAGGCGCAACATTGAATCGTATAAATATTTGTGGTGTCATGATTCTTTTTCTTTAACAGGTGGACGATATTTTTGCTATTAGGAAAATACTAGGATTCAATGAAGACCCTCTTCAATGTTAAATTGTCAAAGACTCTATAATGTATCAGCGCCCCCACGCATCGTGCTTGATGGTGGGGGCGCTGTGTTCGCTTCGTGGTAGAGTGGGTTACTCCTTCACGATGTTGAAGGGCTCGTCCTTCACGTAGATGCGGTATTCCTTGATGGCACCGGGTGCACCCTCCTCCATACGGGGCAGGCACTGAAGAGCGGTGAGCTGCTGCTTGCTGCCGAGGTTGATGATGAGGTGGTGGGGCAGTTCTGCTCCCTGTGCGGTAGCCCAGTAGGTGCTCTCCTGAAGGTCGTAGATGCGGTCGCCAGTGCGGTTGCTGCGGCTCTTGTCCTCGCTGTCGGCATACTGGATGGTCCAGGGCTCACGGCTCAGGCGGTTACCCTCAGCGTCGAGCAGGTACCACTCGGCAATGGCGGTGTAGGCATCGTCCTTCTGGTTGCTGATGACCTCGATGCATACGTACTGGCCTTCAACGGTGCCATTGAACTTCTGCTCCTGCCAGCCGTTGCCAGCTTTGAAGCGTGCTGTGAGCACGGGCTTCTCGCCTTCGAGGCTCAGCACGGTGCCGGGCTCACGGTGTGTGGCGGGCACGGGGTTGCGCAGACCGTCGAGGATGGGCTTCTCGTGACCTACGAGCTTGTTCTGCTGCGGACCCTTGATGTCGAGGATAATGATTTCGTTCTCACCCTTCTTGAGCCAGCATCCGGGTACGTAGAGGGTCTGCTGAGGACCAATCTCCCAGAAACGGCCGAGGCAGTGGCCATTCACGTATACGAGGCCCTTGCCCCAGGTGGTGAGGTCGAGGAAGGTGTCGGCCTTCTTGTCCACAGTGAAAGTGCCTTTGTAGTAGCCGGGGGCCTTGGTGTCGCCTACTGCGGTGTATGCCTTGTTGGTGCTGAACTCATAGGTGTTGGGGAAGAGATATACGTCCCAGCCCTTGAGGTCGGTGGTGGTAGACTCGCCATTGGCAGCTACGGTGGTGAGTTCAACGCGGTCGGTGATACCCTTGAAGTCCTTGATGGCGCGACCGAAGTTGATGCGGCCCATAGCCTCTACGAGGATGTCGAGCACGGCACCTTCACGTACTGAGGGGAGGGTGAGCACCTTCTCGCCGAGGCGGCGGTCCATCTTGCCGATATACTTGCCGTCGATGAACACCTGTGCGTAGTCGTGTGCATCGGTGATGGTGAGGCGGCTCTGGCTGTCGGTACCCTTGAGGGTGGTGCGGTAGAGCATAGAACCCCAGCCCTGGTCAAACTCCTCCATGGTCTTGATCTCCTCAGAGTGGATAGGCTCGGGGAGGTTGTCGAAGATGGGAGCTACCTCGGTCATCTGGAACTCGGCTACGGTCTGCACGGGCATGGCAGCGGGAACCTCGGGGAGGGGCTTGCCATCGGTGTACTGAGCCAGCATGTTGCGCAGCTCGTGGTACTTGGGTGTAGCCTGACCAGCCTCGTTGATGGGGGCATCGTAGTCGTATGATGAGCAGTCGGGCGAGAAGCCGGGGCTGTTGGCACCGCTCCAGTGGCCGAATGAGGTTCCTCCGTGGGTCATGTAGAGGGAGAACGAGATGTTCTTGTCGAGCATCTCCTGCAGGCCTGCCACCATATCCTTGGCGTCGCGTGTCTCGTGCTGACGTCCCCAGTTGTCGAACCATCCGCTCCAGAACTCAGAGCACATGAGTGGGGTGTTGGGGCGCAGTTCCTTCAAGCGACGGAACTGGTTGTCGATGTTGGCACCGGTACCGAAGTTCATTGTCCATACGAGGTCGTCGAGGGCGTTGAGCTCGAAGTTTGATGCCCAGTCGCACTGGAAGAGGGGCACATCGGTGAAACCAGCCTCGCGCACCATGTCGCGAACGGCCGATACATACTCCTTGTCCTGGCCGTATGAGCCGTACTCGTTCTCTACCTGTACCATGATGATGTTGCCGCCACGGGTAATCTGAAGGTCGGCAAGCTGCTTGCCCACCTCAAGTTCGAAGAGGCGTACGCGCTCCATGAAGTAGGGGTCTTGCTCGCGCAAACGGATGTCCTTCTTCTTCAGGAGCCACCAGGGCAGACCGCCCATTTCCCACTCGGCACATACATAGGGGCCGGGGCGTACGATGACATACATGCCATGCTTCTGAGCCAGCTTACAGAATGCGCGGATGTCGTTGTTGCCGGTAAAGTCGTATACACCCTCCTGCTGCTCGTGGATGTTCCAGAAGATGTAGATACAGATGGAGTTCATACCCAGTGCCTTGCACATCTCAATGCGGTGCTCCCAGTATTCGCGGGGGATGCGGGGGTAGTGTACTTCGGCGGCCTTCACGGTGAAGCTGTCGCCGTTGAGCAGAAACTTACCGTCACCAATCTCGAAGGTGCCGGGCTTCGACTGACAGCCAGTGTAGAGCACCGATACCGATGCCAGCATAAGGCCTGCCAAGATAGTCAGAAGTGTTTTTTTCATAACGTTTGTGTTTTGTTAATATTGGATTGTAAATATTCGTGTTTTTGTAAAATATTGTGCGAAGATACAAATTTTAATTGATAAACGTTTATTCATATTGAATTAATTGTTACATTTGCGAGAAACATTACCTATCGGAGCTATGAACAACCAACAACAGGCAGTGCGTGCCGAGTATATAAAGCGCATCGAGATAGAGGCGCTATGGGGTCGCAAGCATATCGTATGGGACCTACGGCGCGATGTGAACATTCTGAGCGGAGTGAATGGTATAGGCAAGTCGACGATTCTCAATCGCGCTGCTACCACATTAGACCATATGGCCGGTGGGGTAGACATTGACGTCAATGATGTAGAGGGCGTGAAGATGACCTTCTATCCTGAAAACGCTACTACGATACATTTTGATGTGATACGTAGCTTCGACCGTCCACTCTTTCATAGCAACCTGGCCGAAAAGATGGCCGACAAGAATGTGAAGACAGAGCTCGACTGGCAACTCTATCAGTTACAGCGCCGCTATCTGGACTATCAGGTAAATATCGGTAACCGCATCATCGAACTGCTCTCGTCGGGCGACCCTGAGGGGCAGCTGAAAGCTGCTGAGGTGTCGTATCCCAAGCGTCGATTCCAGGACCTTGCCGATGAACTCTTTGCTGAGACTGGGAAACGCATCATACGCACGAAAAATGAGATTCTCTTCGAACAGGAAGGCGACGAGCTGCTTCCCTATAAGCTATCGAGCGGTGAGAAACAACTGCTCGTAATCCTGCTTACGGTACTTGTGCAGGACAAGCAGCCCTGTGTGCTGCTGATGGACGAGCCCGAGGTGTCGCTCCACATTGAGTGGCAGCAGCGCATCATCGAGATCATCCGCGAGATGAACCCCAATGCACAACTCATACTCACTACCCACTCACCCGCTATGATTATGGGCGGATGGATGGATGCGGTGACTGAGGTGACAGACATTACCGTTGTTTAATTAATTCTGAATTGTGAATTATGAATTATGAGTTGCCATCCGGATGAAATTATGCAACGCCTTAATTCAGAATTCAGAATTCAAAATTCAGCATTCTAAGCCGTGGCAAAGAAACTGACAGAAAACGTTAATTCGCTTTACATTGGTGCAGCCAATAGCCTGCGCCCGAAGTCGGCACGTAAGCGCATTGTGGCTTATGTAGAGAGCTACGATGATGTGTCGTTTTGGAGCCATATCTTGAGCGATTTCAATACAGACAAGTATTACTTCCAGGTGATGCTCCCGTCGAATACCTCCTTGGCCAAGGGTAAGAAGGTGGCGATGATGAACGACCTGGGACAGGGGCTCGGGTGCAATATGATTGCCTGTGTGGATAGCGACTATGACTACCTCTTGCAGGGTAGAACTAACACATCGCGCCGCATTATACGTAGTCCCTACGTACTGCATACCTATGCCTATGCCATCGAGAATTATCAATGCTATGCCGAGAGCCTGCACGGTGTGTGTGTACAGTGTACGCTCAACGACAAACCGATGATTGATTTCCCAGCCTTCTTCCGTCTCTATTCACAGATTGTTTATCCGCTATTCCTATGGAATATATGGTTCTACCGCAAGCACGAGCTCTCGGTGTTCTCTATGCAGGACTTCTGTCGCGTGGTGCGGCTCGATCCCGTGAGTGTGCCTCACCCCGAGGATGCGTTGGAGCAGATGCGATTGAGGGTGCAGAAGAAATTGGGGTGGCTCTCGCGACGCTATCCCGATGCAGCTCCCGAGCTGGAGGCCATGAAACCCGAGCTGGAGAAGTTGGGCGTGACCCCCGATAATACCTATATGTTTATTCAAGGGCATCACCTCAAGGAGAACGTGGTGCTGAAACTGCTCTCGCCCGTTTGTGTGCGTCTGCGTCGTGAACGCGAGACCGAAATCAAGTATCTTGCCTGCCACGACCAGCAGTACAAGAATGAACTCACGGCCTATCACCGCAGCTTGCAGAGTATTGAGGCCGTATTGCGCAAGAATACCGACTATGAGGAGGCTCCTACCTACAAGATGATACAATGCGATGTGGAGCGCCTGTTGGGAGCATTGAAGGATGGCAACAATAGCTGTGGCTGATAATCGACGGATGTCAGTTATCCTTCAGGATAAATAAATTTATATTCTCTTATCTTTTCTTCCAGAACGAGGTGGTGAACATCAGCAGGATGGTGAACAGCTCGAGACGGCCTATGAGCATGAGCAGGGTGCTCAGCCATTTGGCAGCGGCAGGTAGGGCACTCCAAGAGTAGGCTGGTCCAAAGGTGCCGAGGGCGGGACCGACGTTGCTAATGCTACTTACAGAAATGCCATAGGCTTCGAGAAAGTCAAGTCCCATAATCATGAGAACAAACCACCCGATGAAGGTGAGAAGGAAGTAAAGGCAAGAAAAGGTAAGTACGGTTGCCTGTGTGTTGGAACTGATGGTGTTGCCGTCCATGCGCACGGGTATCACGGCATTAGGGTGAAGAATACGGCGGAACTCTCCGCGTATGCTCTTGGCAAGGATGGCCACGCGGCCGCACTTCATGGCTCCAGTGGATGACCCGCCACAGGCACCGAAAATCATGGCGAAACTGAGTAGCATCCATAGGTAAGGTGCCCACAGCATGTAGTCAGTTGTGGCAAAGCCTGTAGTGGTCTGTAATGATACTACCTGAAATATTGACAAACGGAAGGCCTTCTCTATGCCCACATCTCCTTGGGCTAGTAATCCGATGGTGATGGCAAGAGTGAAGCCCAGGACTGTGAAGAGATATACGCGGAATTCGGTGTTACGATATAGTTCGCGTATCTTTCCTCTGAACAGTAGCAGGTACAGCAGAGTGTAGTTGATGCCGCTGAGAAACATGAACAGGGTGAGCACATACTCTATCTGAGGCGAGGCAAATGCTTCTATACTGGCTTGACGGGTAGAAAACCCGCCTGTACTTGTCGCTGTAAATGCATGGTTGATGGCATCGAACCATCCCATGCCACATGTCTTGAGCGATACGGTGCAAGCTACTGTAAGTATGATGTAGATGGCGAATATCCAACGTGAACCTACTGATACGCGTGAGTGTACCTTACGGTGGCTTACGCCTGTGGACTCAGCGGCAAAGAGTTGCACCTTGTCGATGCCGAACATGGGCAATATGGCTACGGTGAAGAACACAATTCCCAAACCGCCCAGCCACTGCGTAAGACTGCGCCAGAGGAGCAGCGCGTGAGGCTGACTCTCAATGTTGTCGAGGATGGAGGCTCCCGTAGTAGTAAAACCCGACATCGATTCGAAAAATGCATCGGTAAAACTCGGGATATGCCCGCCAAGCCAATAGGGTAGGCTACCGAAGAAAGCGAAAGCTACCCAACAAGCAGTGATAGTGATGTAGCTGTCGCGACGCGAGAACTCCCCCTTGCTGCCCTTACCGATGATGAGGCACCATAGTCCGGCAAGGGTGGTGGCCAGTGCCGATACGAGGAATCCGAACAAGGCATTTCCCTCCAAGAATGGCGACACCACGCTGAAAAGGAAGAAGACACCAGCAAGCAATAACAGAAGCGAGCCTATGATGCGGAATATGGTCTTGGAATGAATCATTGCTAATTGAAGTATTTCTCTATTCGCTTGATCATTGAGGCCAAGCAGAATACAACAACATGATCGCCTGGCTGTATCTGAGTGTCACCCGTGACAAGAATACCCTTGTCGCCACGTACCAACCCTCCGATAGTAGCTCCCTTTGGCAAGGCGATGTCCTTGACCAATGAACGGGTCGCGCGTGCTCCTTCCTTGACGATGAATTCTGCCACATCGGCATTGGCAAAGGTGAGGCACTTGACATTTTCTACGTCGGCATCGAGCAGCAGCTGGTAGATGTAGCTGGCGGCAATTTTCTTCTTGTTGATGACAGCGCCTATATCGAGGCTTTCGGCCATGTTGATGTAATCGATGTTCTCTACTTCTGCGATAGTCTTGAACACACCCATGCGCTTGGCCGAGAGACAGGCTAGGATATTGGTCTCGGAGTTATCGGTAAGTGCCACAAAGGCATCTGCCTTGTTGATGCCTTCCTCTTCGAGCAACTCGTAGTCACGGCCGTCGCCATTGATGACTATCACGTTGTCGTCCACCATGCTGGTGAGCCAGTGACAACGGTTGAGGTCATTGTCGATAATCTTTACGTTCATGTCGTTGCTCACGAGTTGTGTTGCACGCATGGCAATACGACTTCCGCCCATGATGATGATGTTGCGAATGGTGGAGTGGGCCTCTTTGCCCGTAATCTTGCGTATGTAGGGTAGCGAGCGCTTGGCGGTCATGAAATAAACGATGTCGCCGGCGTGCAACTCGTCGGAACCACCAGGGATGATGGTCTCGCCCATACGTTTGATGGTAACAATATGGTAGGGTTGTTCCTTCTTTATCTGGAAGATGGGCGTATTGAGTATCAGTGCGTTGTCGCGCAACTTTACGCCGAGCATCACGAGGGCTCCTCCGCTGAACTCCCACCACTGGCGTATCCAGCTCAGGTGGAGGCCATCGGCAATCTCCTTGGCGGCCAGCATCTCAGGATAGATGAGAGAATCAATGCCAAGTTTGTTGAAGAACTCCTTATTTTTGGGTTGCAGATACTCGTGGTTGTCTATACGTGCTACGGTCTTCTTGGCCCCTAATGAATGTGCAAGCATGCACGAGGTGATATTGGTGCTCTCCTCAGGGGTTACTGCTATGAAGAGGTCGGTATCGGCAATGCCTGCATCCTTTAGGCTGTTGATGGACGTAGGGCTTGCGACAATGGTCATGAGGTCGAAGTTAGAGTCCAGATTGGCCAATCGCTCTTCATTGGCGTCCATGAGTACAATGTCTTGCCGCTCGTCGGAGAGCATCTTGGCTAAATGTGTTCCTACAGCTCCTGCGCCTGCGATGATGATTCTCATTGTATTGTAGCTTTTATGATCTTTTGGATTTTATGGTTTATTATTCCTCAAGCACTTTTGTTCTATCTCACGGACAATGCTGTCTGCATCGATGCCGCAGATGCGGCATAACTCTGGTACGGATCCGTGTTCGACAAACTCGTCAGGGATACCCATGCGGTGTATATCGGGATGGTATCCGTGGTCGGCCATGAATTCCAGTACGGCACTTCCAAGACCTCCCTTGATGGTGCCGTTCTCGAGAGTTATGATATATTTATACTTGCTTCCTACCTCGTGAAGAATATCCTCGTCGATGGGCTTAAGGTAACGCATGTCGTAGTGAGCAGCGCTGATGCCCTTGGTCTCCACTCGCTCTATGGCCTCGGCGGCCAAATTGCCTATGGAGCCGATGCTGAGTATGGCTATGTCGTCACCATCACGTAACTTACGTCCTTTTCCTACAGGTAATTCCTCAAAGGGGCAATGCCAGTCGACCAGTTTGCCACGTCCGCGAGGATAGCGTATGGCAAAAGGTCCCTTGTTGGGGAGTTGTGCGGTATACATGAGATTGCGCAGCTCATGCTCGTCGTATGGTGCTGCGATGGTGAGGTTGGGGATGGGGCGCAAGAATGCGAGGTCAAAGGCTCCATGGTGAGTAGGGCCATCTTCTCCTACGAGGCCACCACGATCAATGCAGAGTACTACGTTGAGACGACTGATAGCTACGTCATGTATGATATTGTCGTACGCACGTTGTAGGAATGACGAGTAGATATTGCAGAAGGGGATGAGGCCGTCTTTAGCCATTCCTCCCGAAAAAGTTACAGCGTGTCCCTCTGCTATACCGACATCGAAGCATCGGCAAGGGAGCTTTTCCATCATAATGTTGAGCGAACTGCCTGTAGGCATGGCGGGTGTGACTCCTACAATCTTCTTGTTTTGTTTGGCGAGCTCAAGCAGAGTGTGTCCGAAAACATCCTGAAAGCGAGGTGGCTTTCCCTCGTCGTGAGTCTCGAAACGCTCGCCGGTTTCTGCATCGAAAAGCCCTGGTGCATGCCATTGCGTGGGGTCCTCTTCTGCAGAAGCAAAACCTCGGCCCTTGACCGTGTGTATGTGTAGCATTTTGGGCCCACGCATATCCTTGATGGTGCGTAATACGCGTACCAACTCGATGACATCGTGCCCATCAACAGGCCCGAAATAGCGTATGTTCATGCCCTCAAATACATTCTGTTGCTTTGTGAGTAGCGACTTTACGCTATTGTTGAATCTGATGAGGCGTTCGCGGCCTCCGTTTTTCATGCATCCAAGTCTGCGGAGTACTTTGGCTAAACGGAAACGCCACTTGTTGTAGCTTGGGGTGGTGGTGAGGTTTAGGAGATATTGCTTGAAACCGCCCACAGAACGGTCAATGGACATTTTGTTATCGTTGAGGATGATGAGCATGTCGTTTTCGCTCTCCGATACATTGTTGAGGCCTTCGAAGGCCAGTCCGCCGCTCATTGCTCCATCGCCAATGATAGCCACAACACGGCGCTTGTCATCGCCCTGTTTTTTTGCTGCTACGGCCATGCCGAGAGCAGCAGATATGGAATTGGATGCATGTCCGCATGTGAAGGTGTCATATTCGCTTTCATCGGGCGAGGGAAACGGCTTCAGACCTTTGTATTTGCGGTTGGTGTGGAATTGTTCGCGTCGTCCAGTAAGAATTTTATGCGCATATGCTTGATGACCTACATCCCATACCAAACGATCGTTGGGTGTGTTGTATACGTAGTGAAGGGCCACTGTCAATTCGATTACACCGAGGGTGGAACCAAAATGCCCAGGGTTATGAGATAGCTCATCGATGATAAACTGACGAAGTTCCTCGCACAACCGGGGGAGTTGGCTAAGCTTCAGTCGCCGCAGATCATCAGGGTATTGGATGGTGCTGAGTATATTCTTATATATATCTTTGCTCATTTTTAACAATGATTCATCGTGCAAAATTAGTGCAAGGTAAGCGAAAAAGCAAGTTTACTCGCGATTTTTGCGACTTGCCACCTTATTTATATGTATTAATCAACCTACGGCGATATAAATGCGACTGGGTGTGCATTTATATCTCGTGTATATAATGATGATAATGGATCCCTTCCCTTTCTTACTCCTTTTGTGTCCTTCCCTCTTTCGGACATTTCCGTGCCTTTTGCCAAGTATGGATGTCAAAACCCCTGCAAGTGCCATTTTGTAGTCCTCTCCGCGATGGGTGTGAATCAGACACTTATTATAAAAGTGAAAAAAATCTCCGAAAAAAGTTTGTAAAAGATTTGGTGGGTAATGAAAAAGTGTCTACCTTTGCATCCGCTTTCGAGAGGTAACGCTTATGTTGTTCTTCTTGAATGCATTGAAAGAGAGTTCTTTGAAAATA
>JAGAQY010000025.1 GCA_017622495.1 Bacteroidaceae bacterium
CGTTCTTCATAATAAAGACGGATCGCTTCGTCATAACCGGCAAGGCGATGCCGATTGACTGGCTGCAACGTGAAGTGACTTAAAGTGCTTTTCTTGTTCATTTGTTGACTTTTTTGTGTCAACTTTTTCTAGGACAAGACAAATTGGATGCACCTGCGAGCAGAGACGGGTACACCTGAGGGAAATCGCACCTGCAATCTGAAAAAAAGGGACATGCGATTCTGGAAAAAGGGACATGCGATCTCGGAAAATCACACCTGCGATTATATAAAAAAACAGTAGAGTGAATAGAAAGATTCACTCTACTGATTATGTGCAGACGGTATACTGTTTATCTGGAATGAGTATACTGTTTTTTGCACTACCACATCAGTCGGCCGAGGTAGCCAGGGGAGAAGCCTGTGTGTAGGTGCGTGTGGCGAGCTCCTTGTCGAGCATATACATGCCATACTTGTTGCCCTCTACAGCCTCTACTGCGGCTATCATCTCGCGGGCGCTCTCCTCCTCCTCTACCTGCTCGTCGATGAACCATACCATGCGGTTGATGGAGGCGAAGTCGCGATCCTCGTTGGCAATGGCGGCGAGGCGGTTGATGAGCGAGGTTACCTTCTTCTCGTGCTCGAGAGTCTGGGTGAACATGGCCAGCACGCTGTCCCAAGTGGCGGGCACCTCGTCGATGGGGAGCAGGGTCACCTTGGCATCGCGCGAGTTGAGATAGTTCATGAAGATACGTGCATGATCGTTCTCTTCCTGGAACTGCACGTAAAACCAGTTGGCTACGCCCTTGAGACCCTTGGCCTCGGCATCCATTGACATGGCCAGGTATAGGTAGGCCGACCACAGCTCGGCATTAATCTGAGCATTGATTGCTTCGTGTAATTTATTGCTTAACATAGGAGGGTGTGAGTTATGAGTTATGAGTTGTGAGTTATGAGTTATGAGTTAAAAGATGAAAAATGAAAGATACCATCCGGATGCTAATTATCAATTATCAATTATCAAATCTCCATTCTCCATTATCAATTCTTCATTATCCATTGATCTCTGTCTTCCACACTCCGTGCAGGTTGCAGTACTCATACACGGCGATGGGCTTGGCGTTACATACACAGATCACGGCTTCGGGCTTGCCCTCGTGGGGAAGGTCTACACGGATGCCGCCATTCTCGGTCTCTACATAGATGAAGGCGATGTGGTGATCTTCGGTCATAGGATGGGCCACGCTGCCTACCTCTACCTTGATGTGGCAATCGTCGATACGGGTTACCACGGGGAGGTGCTTCTCTACGCTGGCGTCAACGGTATTGACGGTGAGCTCCTTCATCTTCTCGCCGCAGCATACGACGGGTACCTTAGAGTCTACAATCTTCTGGATCACATTGCCACAATGCTCGCATTTGAAAAATTTTACTGCCATAATGTTTATTGATTTAATAGGTTTATACTTTGTTTTCTTATTTTTCTACGACAAAGGTAGGGCAAAGTTTCCAGCCTTGCAAATACTTTTCATCTATCATCCGATAGATAACAGTTATGTACCTGTGAGTGATAACAATGCGGCGGGATTTATGATTTAGGATTTATGATTTATTAACGATTAACGATTAACGATTAACGGTTAACGAAAACGATGACGACAACTATCTGCCGGATGGTAATTCATTAATCAAAAATCATGAATCATAAATTCTCATCGAATAAACAGCAGTTCACGGTACTTGGGCAGGGGCCACAGGCTGTCGTCGACCACCTCCTCGAGGTCATCAATATAGCTACGCAGCTCCTCGAGCTTGGGAGCCACGGTGTCGTGGTAGGCCACGGCCTTCTCATACTGGCCCTGGATGCGGTTGGCCACCTTGCGACATTCGATCATCTCGGCCACGCCGCCCTCTATCTGGTGCACGAGGCTGGCGATGCGGCGTATGAGGTTGATGTTCGAGGCCGACAGGGCTTCGCCTTCGGTGCCGAGGATCTCCTTCATCTTATACACGTTGTCTACCAGCTGGCTCTGATACTTGGTGGCTACAGGGATGATATGGTTGAGGGCCATGTCGCCGAAGATGCGGGCCTCGATCTGTATCTTCTTGGTGTAGATCTCCCACTTGATCTCGTTGCGGGCCTCCAGCTCGGCGCGGTTCATGATGCCGAGGCTCTCAAACATCTGCACGCTGGTGTCGCTGGCATAGGCCTTGAAGATGTCCGGCGCCGAGGTCACACAGTCGAGTCCGCGGCGGGCTGCCTCGGCCTTCCACTCCTCGCTGTAGCCGTTGCCGTCGAAGCGGATAGGCTTGCAGTAGGTGATGAGCTTCTGAATCTCCTTGATGAGAGCCTCGCGCTTGTCCATACCATTGGCGATGAGGGCATCCACGTGTTGCTTAAACTCTACCAGCTGCTCGGCCACGGCTCCGTTGAGGGCTATCATGGCGCAGGCACAGTTGGCCTCGGAGCCTACGGCACGGAACTCGAAGCGGTTGCCCGTGAAGGCGAAGGGCGAGGTGCGGTTGCGATCGGTATTGTCGATGAGCAGCTCGGGTATCTGGGGCATCTCGAGGATGCGCTTGCCCGTCTTGCCGGCTATCTTGAAGAGTTCCTCGCTGGATGAGTTTTCCAGTGCGTCGAACAGCTCGGTGAGCTGCTTGCCCAGGAAGGAGGAGATGATGGCGGGCGGTGCCTCGTGGCCACCCAGGCGGTGGGTATTGTTGGCACTCATGATGGAGGCCTTCAGCAGTCCGTTGTGGCGGTACACGGCTGCCAGCGTGTTGACCACGAAGGTGATGAACATGAGGTTATCCTCGGTGGTCTTGCCCGGCGACATCAGCCGGTGGCCGCGGTCAGAGCCGAGGCTCCAGTTGTTGTGCTTGCCCGAGCCGTTGATGCCGGCAAAGGGCTTCTCGTGGAGCAGGCAGCGGAAACCGTGCTTGCGGGCAATCTTCTTCATCAAGATCATCACCAGCATGTTGTGGTCGCAGGCGATGTTGGTCTCCTCGTAGATGGGGGCCAGCTCAAACTGGTTGGGGGCGGCCTCATTGTGGCGTGTCTTGGTGGGGATACCGAGTTTAAGGGCCTCTATCTCCAGTTCCTTCATGAAAGCGGCCACACGCTCGGGGATGGCACCGAAATAGTGGTCCTCGAGCTGCTGGTCCTTGGCCGAGCCGTGACCCATGAGTGTGCGGCCCGACATCAGCAGGTCGGGGCGGGCGGCATAGAGACCCTCGTCCACAAGGAAGTACTCCTGCTCCCAGCCGAGGTATGAGGTCACGCGCTTCACCTCGGGGTCAAAGTAGTGGCACACCTCGGTGGCAGCCTTGTCTACGGCGTGCAGGGCCTTGAGGAGCGGAGCCTTGTAGTCGAGCGCCTCGCCCGTGTAGGAGAGGAATACGGTGGGCACGCACAGCGTGTCGTCCATGACGAAAGCCGGTGAGGTGGGGTCCCAGGCCGAGTAGCCGCGGGCCTCGAAGGTGGCGCGAATGCCGCCATTGGGGAACGACGAGGCGTCGCCCTCCTGCTGCACTAATAGCTTGCCGTCAAAGACCTCGAGGAGACCGCCCTGACCGTCGTGCTCCACGAAAGCATCGTGCTTCTCGGCAGTGGTGTCGGTGAGCGGGTGAAACCAGTGCGTATAGTGCGTGGCACCCAGCTCCATAGCCCAGCGCTTCATGCCGTCGGCCACCTGGTTGGCGATGCTGCGCTCCATGGGAGCACCGTGGTCAATGACATCGACCATCTTGCCATACACCTCGGGAGAGAGATAGCGGGCCATCTTCTCCTTATTGAAAACATTGACTGCAAAGTATTCTGAAGGCCGCTCAGAAGGAGCCTGTATCTCTAACGGACGTTTCTTGAACGCCTCACCTATAACTTCGAATCGTAGTGTTGCCATAATCTGTTTACCTGCTCTGAACTAATACTGAACTAAGAAAGTGCAAAATTAATACATTTTTCGTCACTTTGATTTGCCGATTGGAAAAAACTTCGTAGCTTTGTTTCTTAAAAAGGTAACATATATAAGAAAAAGGACTATGAACGAACTTATCGACCAACTGATTACACTGTCGTTTGCCGAAGACATAGGCGATGGCGACCACACCACACTCTCATGTATCCCCGACACCGCCATGGGCAAGAGCCGCCTCATCATCAAGGAAGAGGGCATACTCGCCGGCGTAGAGATGGCGCGCGAGATATTCCACCGATTCGACCCCGAGATGAAGATGGAGGTATACATCAACGACGGCGCCCATGTGAAGCCAGGCGACATCGCCTTCGTAGTGGAAGGCAAGGTGCAGAGTCTGCTGCAGACAGAGCGTCTGATGCTCAATGTGATGCAGCGCATGAGCGGCATCGCCACCATCACGGGAGAGTATGTAAAGCTACTCGAAGGCACCAAGTGCCGCGTGCTCGACACACGCAAGACCACCCCGGGCATGCGCCTCATGGAGAAAGACGCCGTGCGCATAGGCGGCGGATGCAACCACCGCATAGGCTTGTTTGACATGATACTGCTCAAGGACAACCATATCGATTTCGCAGGGGGCATACCCCAAGCCGTAAGCCGGGCACAGGAGTACTGCAAGGCCAAAGGCAAGAACCTCAAGATAGAGGTAGAGGTGCGCAACTTCGACGAGCTCAACCAGGTGCTGGCACTCGAGGGAGTAGACCGTGTGATGCTCGACAACTTCTCGGTAGAGAACACCCGCAAGGCGGTGGAGATCGTAGGCGGCAGACTCGAGGTGGAGTCATCGGGAGGCATCACCTTTGACACCATACGCTCCTATGCCGAGTGTGGCGTCGACTACGTGTCGGTAGGTGCGCTCACGCATTCGGTGAAGAGCCTCGACATGAGTTTCAAGGCGGTGAACGAGTGAGAAGAATTCTCAATTCTGAATTTTGAATTCTGATTCTTTATGCATTAAAAGCGTGGGCCAATAGGTTCACGTTTTTTGTTTTCTTAATAACCCTTAAAAAATGTACAGGTTTAATTAACTTTTATGTAACTTTGGAGTCTATTATAATATTAGATTATAATATAACGCAATATAAGGTATGAACAAAACGCTGAAATGGACGCTCGTAGGCGTCACAGGAGTGGGTCTGGCCGTAGTGCTGGGCTTGCGGGCATTCAAGCCTCATGTAAACGAGGAGCTGAAGGATGAAGTAGTGAAGAAACAGCCCAAGGCCCCCAAGCAGGGACGCGAGCTCAACGTGAAGGCAGTGGTACTCAACAAGGTACTCATCGCCGACGAACTCTTCGTGAGTGGCAACATCATGCCCGACGAAGAGGTAAGCCTGGCCTTCGAGACCTCGGGCAAGGTGACCGAGATACTCTTCCAGGAGGGAGCCTATGTGCATAAGGGTGACCTGCTCGCCAAGATCAACGACGAGCCGCAACAGGCCGAACTGCGCAAGCAGGAAGCACAGCTGAAACTCTTCCAGGATCGCATGTATCGACAGAACGCCCTGCTCGAGAAGGAAGCCGTCAGTGAAGAGGCATTCCAGGAGGCACAGGCCAACCTGGCCGCACTGCATGCCGAAATCGACCGCGTGAAGGCCAACATCGCACAGCGCGAGCTGCGTGCCCCGTTTGATGGCGTACTCGGACTGCGCGAGGTGAGCCTCGGTGCCTACGTGTCATCCACCACCCCCATCGTGAAGCTGACGAAGATGAACCCGCTGAAAATAGAATTCTCCGTACCTGAGCGATACTCCGGCGTACTGAAAGCAGGCAGCCGGCTAAACTTCACCGTGGAGGGAGACCTCGAGGAACGCTCGGCCAAGGTATATGCCACCGATTCACGAGTAGACATGGACACGCGTACCTTCACCGTACGCGCCCTGTATGACAACTCCGATGGAGCTCTCTTCCCCGGACGATACGTCAACGTGAACCTGCTCACGCGCGAGTATCCCGATGCCATAGCAGTGCCCAGCGAAGCCATCGTTTCTGAGATGGGACATGACAAAGTATTCCTCTACAAGGGAGGCAAAGCCGAATCGGCCATCATCACCAAGGGCATACGCAACGAAGCACTGGTGCAGGTCGTCCAGGGACTGGAACCCGGCGACACCATAATCACTACCGGCACCATGCAGCTGCGCGAGGGACAGAAGGTGACGCTTGACGAGGTTAAGCAAATTGAAAATTGAGAATTAAAAATTGAAAATTATCCTCTGGATGTTTATCCTCTGTCCTTATGGGACATCATGGAATAGACTTTCAATTTTCAACTTTCAATTTATACTCATTGTGACATAACATTCAATTTTCAACCTTCAATCTTCAATTTTAATAATCGTGAATATATCAGAACTAAGTATACGACGCCCGGTGCTCGCCACCGTATTTACACTGATCATCGTGCTCTTCGGTGCGATAGGATACATGAGCCTGGGCGTGCGTGAGTATCCCTCGGTGGATAACCCCATCATCTCGGTATCGTGCTCCTACCCTGGTGCCAATGCCGACGTCATAGAAAACCAGATTACCGAACCGCTAGAGCAGAACATCAACGGTATACCCGGCATACGCTCGCTCACCAGTGTGAGCCAGCAAGGCTCGTGCTACATCACCGTAGAGTTTGAACTGTCGGTCGACCTCGAGACAGCAGCCAATGACGTGCGCGACAAGGTGTCGCGTGCACAGCGTTTCCTGCCCCGCGACTGTGACCCCCCTACCGTATCAAAAGCCGATGCCGACGCATCGCCCATACTCATGGTAGCCATACAGAGCGACAAGCGCTCACTGCTTGAGCTGAGCGAGATTGCCGACCTCACGGTGAAGGAGCAACTGCAGACCATCCCCGAGGTGAGCGCCGTGAACATCTGGGGTGAGAAGAAATACTGTATGCGTCTGTGGCTCGACCCTGTGAAGATGTCGGGCTATGGCATCACACCCATGGACGTGAAGAGCGCACTCGATGTGGAGAATGTGGAATTGCCGTCGGGAAGTATCGAGGGCAACACCGTGGAACTCTCAATCCGCACGCTCGGCCTGATGCATACGACCGAGGAGTTCAACAACATCGTCATCAAGGAACGCGACGGACGCATCGTGCGATTCAGCGATATTGGTCGTGCCGAACTCAGTGCACGCGACATCAAGAGCTACATGAAGATGAATGGCGTGCCCATGGTGGGTGTGGTAGTAGTACCCCAGCCCGGTGCCAACCACATCAACATCGCCGAGGCCGTGTATGAACGCATGGAAATCATGAAGAAAGATCTCCCCGAGGATGTGAACTACCAGTACAGCTTCGACAACACACGCTTCATACGCGCCTCCATCTCCGAGGTGAAAGACACGGTAGTAGAGGCCTTCGTGCTGGTAATCATCATCATCTTCCTCTTCCTGCGCGACTGGCGCGTGACGTTGGTACCCTGTATTGTCATTCCCGTATCGCTCATCGGTGCCTTCTTCATCATGTACCTGCTGGGATTCTCCATCAACGTGCTCACCATGCTGGCCATCGTGCTTTCTGTAGGACTGGTAGTCGACGACGCCATCGTAATGACGGAGAACATCTATATACGTATCGAGAAAGGCATGAGGCCACGCGCTGCCGGTATCGAGGGAGCCAAGGAAATCTTCTTTGCCGTCATCTCCACCACCATCACCCTGCTGGCCGTATTCTTCCCCATCGTCTTCATGGAAGGCACCACGGGACGCCTCTTCCGAGAGTTTGCCCTGGTGATTGCCGGTGCGGTAATAATATCCTCTTTCTCTGCACTCACCATAACACCGATGCTTGCCACCAAGATACTCAAGCGCCGCAAGGAGCAGGGATGGTTTTACCGTAAGACCGAACCCTTCTTTACCGGGCTCAACAACTTCTATGAGCGCTCGCTCGGCTATATACTCCGCCACCGAGTGGTAGCGCTTGTGGCCATGATCATCTCGTTTGCCGGCTGTATATGGATGTGGGGAGAGGTACCTGCCGAAATGGCCCCGCTCGAAGACCGTTCGCAAATCACCGTGCGCACGATGGGCCCCGAAGGCGTAACCTATGAATACATGCGCGACTACACCGAAGACATCAGCCGCCTGGCCGACTCCATCATGCCCGACGCCAAGTTCATCACAGCACGTGTATCAAGCGGTTCGGGTAACGTACAGATTACGCTCCCCGACATCAAGGACCGCGACTACACACAGATGGAAGTAGCCGAAAAGCTATCCAAGGCCGTGCAGAAAAAGACCGGAGCACGCTCCTTCGTACAGCAGCAGTCGACCTTCGGCGGACGTCGTGGCGGCATGCCAGTACAGTATGTGCTGCAAGCAACAAATATCGAGAAACTGGCCGAGGTGCTGCCCGTGTTCATGGCCAAGGTATATGAGAGCCCCACCTTCCAGATGGCCGATGTGAACCTCAAGTTCAGCAAGCCCGAAGTGCGCATCGAAATCAATCGCGAGAAAGCCAATGTAATGGGAGTACACACGCGCGACATTGCACAGACCCTCCAGTATGGGCTCAGCGGACAGCGCATGGGATATCTCTACCTCAATGGCAAGCAATATGAGATTGTAGGCGAAATCAACCGCCAACAGCGCAACGCACCAGCCAACCTCAAATCCATCTACATGCGTAGTGCTACGGGAGAGATGATACAGATGGACAACCTCGTAGAACTTGTCGAAGGCATTGCACCTCCTAAGCTATACCGCTACAACCGCTTCGTGGCAGCCACCGTATCGGCAGGATTGGCCGAAGGCAAGACCATCGGCGACGGACTAGACGAAATGGACAAGATAGCGGCCGAAGTGCTCGATGACACCTTCCGCACCGCCCTCTCAGGCGAATCGAAAGAGTTCCGCGAGAGTTCGTCGAGCCTCTTCTTTGCCTTTGGCCTGGCACTTGTGCTCATCTACCTAATCCTGGCTGCTCAGTTCGAGAGCTTCAAGGATCCAATCATCATCATGATCACCATCCCGCTGGCTATCTTCGGAGCCCTCATCTTCATGCTTGTAGGCGAACAGACGATGAATATATACTCAGAGATCGGCATGATCATGCTCGTGGGACTTGTAGCCAAGAACGGTATCCTCATTGTAGAGTTTGCCAACCAGCGACAGAAGAATGGAGAAGACAAAATGACCGCCATCCGCGAGGCCTCTGTACAGCGCTTACGCCCCATCCTTATGACCAGCACCTCTACCATGCTGGGACTTCTTCCCCTGATGTTTGCCACGGGTGAAGGGTGCAACGGACGTATCGCAATGGGTACCGCAGTAGTGGGTGGTATGCTTATCTCCACCATCATGACAATGTATGTAGTACCTGCCATCTACAGTTATATCTCAACCGACCAATCCAAAGAGGAGGACAAACAATGAAACACCTATATATATATGTAGCAGCAGCGCTCACGCTTGGAGCCAATGAAGTCACTGCAAATACTCCATTGTCAACTGCCAATTCTCAATTGGCAACCCCCGACTCTACCTCCATCCTCTCCACCCTGCATAGTGAGACCCTGCAGGCATCCAAGGACATGCATCCACAAACGCTGCAAGAGTGTCTGGAACGGGGACTGCAAAAAAACTACTCGCTCCGCATCGTGCGCAATGAAGAGCAGATGGCGGCCAATAATGCCACCATGGAGAATGCCGGATTGCTCCCCTCCGTAAGTCTATCGGCGGGATATAGCGGTTCGGTCTATGGCAACGATGTGATACCTCGAGAAGGTGACGTCACCCATAACCGAGGCATCTACGACGATGGCATCGACGCAGGGATAGATGTATCGTGGACTCTATTTGATGGTTTCAAGCTGTATGCCAACTATGACCGTCTGCGCGAGCTGAAACTCATCTCCACCACCCAGACACGCCTTGCTGTAGAGGACTATATGGCTGAGCTCACAGCCGAATATTACAACTTCGTGCAGCAGCGCCAACGCCTGCGCAACTATGTATCTGCCGTAGAGCTATCGCGCGAACGTCTCCGCATCGTTTATGAGCGTTGGATGATAGGTTCGCTATCGCGTCTCGACCTCCTACAAGCACGCGTTGACTTCAATGCCGACAGCGCCCAGTGCCTCAAGCAACGCGAGCTGCTGGCGTCGTCGCGTATCCGACTGCACGAACTGATGGCAGAGGATAGCCTCAACGTCAACTTCACTTCGTCAGAAGAAGATATCGACCTTCTGGTATTACCCACTTTCGACAGCTTGTGGGTGCAGACGAGAGAGAACAATGCCTCCATGCTCATCGCCGCCCATAACCGCACGCTCGCCGACATCGACCTCCGCAGCGTGCAATCGCGCAACTATCCTTATGTGAAGCTCAATGCCGGCTATGGCTACCGCACCAATCATTACGGCAGTGGAGGCACACTGCGCCGCAACCAATGGAGTGGCGATGTGGGAGTGTCTGTAGGCTTTAACCTCTATGATGGCAAGCGCCGTAGCGAACAGCGCAATGCACGCCTATCGGCAAAGAACGCCGAGCTGCAGGAGTATGACCTCACCCTCTCACTCTATACCGATCTGGCCGACCTCTGGCAAGCCTACGAGAACAACCGCATGCTGCTTGCTCTGGAGAAGGAGAACGTAGTGGCGGCCCGTGAGAACTACGACATCGCCCACGAGCGCTATCTCCTTGGCGACCTCTCGGGTATCGAGATGCGCGAAGCACAGAAGAGTCTGCTCGATGCTGAGGAGCGAATCCTCGTAGCAGAATATAACACCAAGGTATGTGAGATCTCACTACTGCAGCTTAGTGGCGGCATCACTACTTACCTGCAATGACTATGGCTATAATATAGCAGAAGCACAATAAAACGCGGGTTCCACCTGACGGAGCCCGCGTTCCTTTTCTCATATCACTACCTTTTATGCACGCTCTATATAGGCCACGGCATCGCCCTTCATTACGGTGCTGCCTTGCGGAGTAACCTCTGCCAAACGGCCTGCAAAACCTGCATACACGGGCACCATCTGTCCCCAGCGTGTAGCAATGTGACACATCAGTTCGCCCTCCATATAGGTGCGCCCTACGTTGGGTGCCGATGAGGGGCCTTCGACAGAGATTTCCCATATCACCTGCCCGCTCTCGGGAGCACCTATGGCATCGGCCTTGGCATGTTTGAGGGCTTGCAGCTGCTCGGGGGTGACGCCTGTGCCACCGAGTGCTGCATCCTTGGCTTTCTGCAGCTCGGTCTCGAAACGCTGCTTGGCTACGCCCGAGCGGTAGTCGCGGTACTGACGGTCGTGCATGGCAAACTCGAAGAGTTCTTCGTCGTCCTTGCCAGTATCCCAACCCAGCTCTTTCATTTCCTTGCGGTAGGTGTCGAGGGCGTCGGGGTAGTAGCTCTGCGGGTCGGCATCGGTGAACTCGCGGCCTTGGCTCTTGGCCAGCTCGATAATCTCGGGAGCCAACGGTCCGGGCAAGCGTCCACACTTGCCCAGTATCATGTCCCATGCGTTGTTGTCGATCATGGAGAAGCGCTCCTCACCCTTGAACATCTGCATGAGGTTCATCAAAGCTATGTTCTTCACATATTGGCTATAAGGTGTCACGAGTGGAGGATAGCCGAGCTTGGGCCATACGTATTCTACTTCGTCGAAGAGCATGATGACAAGATCGTCAATGCTGAGCGGTGCTTTGCCCTGTCCCTTGAGGATGAGGTTGATGCCAGCATGCACGCCCTTGAGGTCGGCCATCATGGAGCCCATCATGCCGCCGGGGAGTCCACACTTGAGAAGCAGTGAAGACATGTGCTTGTTCGTCGGGTCCATGAAGTAGCCCAAGAAGTCGTCCATGAACTCCTGTGTGAGGCTGCGTGCCTTCATATAGGCATTCATATTGATCTCGGGCACTTGGAAACCGGCATCCTTGAGCATGGCTTGTACGGAGATGATGTCGGGGTGAACCTTACCCCATGACAGAGGTTCGATAGCTGTGTCAATGATGTCGGCACCGTTTTCGCACACCTCGAGGATAGAAGCCATGGAGAGACCCGGGCCTGAGTGGCCGTGGTACTGCACGATGACTTCGGGGTGTCGAGTCTTGATGTTCTTGACCAACTGACCCAGCATCTTGGGACGCCCGACACCAGCCATGTCCTTGAGTGCTATCTCGGTGGCTCCGGCAGCGATGAGCTTGTCGGCCAGCTCGGTGTAGTACTCAACGGTATGGATGGGCGAGTGGGTGATGCAGAGTGCGGCCTGTGGTATCATGCCTGCTTCCAAGGCGTACTTGATAGAGGGGATGATGTTGCGGGCATCGTTGAGTCCGCAGAAGATACGGGTGATATCGGTACCTTGCGCCTTCTTGACCTTATACATAAGGCGGCGTACGTCGGCGGGGACGGGGAACATGCGCAATCCGTTGAGTGCGCGGTCGAGCATGTGGGTCTGTATGCCTGCTTCATGGAAGGTCTTGGTGAAGGTGCGTACGGCCGTGTTGGGGTTCTCGCCATAGAGTAGGTTCACCTGTTCGAAGGCTCCTCCGTTGGTCTCTACGCGGGCAAAGCAGCCCATCTCTACAATGACGGGGGCTATGCGAGCAAGTTGGTCGGCACGGGGTTGGTACTTGCCTGATGACTGGAACATGTCGCGGTACAAAAGGCTGAATTTAATCTCCTTTTTCATGATTTTGTGTGTTTTCTTGTCGATATTAGATATAGTTTGACTATGTCAACTGCAAATGTAGAAAACTTTTTTCAGTTATGAGTTATGCGGCCTCAGTTATTTTCAAAGTTTTTTAAGGTAGGCTAAAACACACGACTCATCACCTCTGCTCCACCCAAAGCAACTTGGAGGTATCGTATCCACGTTTCTGTAGATTCTTAATAATCTTGTCTTGCACCTCCGGTTCCAAGTGTGGAGTGCGGCTGAGTATCCATAAATACTTCGGGCTATTGCTTCCCACTACCGAGTAGGAATAATCAGGAGCTAGCTCAAGAATGTTATAATCGCTATAGAAGGGTCCGAAGAAGCTCACGCGCAACTGCCCCGGCTTACCGTTCTTGTTGAGTTTTGCCTTTCCTGTACTTTCTTTGTAGGGCCCATCCAACGTTTTCAGATATCCACTGTTGAGCACCTTTATCTTCCCGTCGTCACGTAGCGTATATTCAGCCTCACAACCCACTAAATCGCGTTCGAAGATGTGGTCATAACGCGCAATCTCGTACCACTTTCCGAGGTATCTGTTGAGGTCAAATGAGGTGATTCCGCTTTTGTCAATCTGTTGTCCACAAGTGATAGAGCATAATCCCAAAAGCAGGGTAGTAATGATACTTGTCTTCATGATGATGTTATTATAATTATTCCATAGTCATAAACATCTGAAAACATGAAATGTTTTTCCAGCAAAAAAATATATAAGTATCAGATTTTTCATTAACTTTGCCAAATACTCACTATATTTATATCGAAACCAGCACACACAGTTATAAGCAACCATATTTTTTACAATTCTTGTGACATGACAAAAGAGAATATTCAGAATGGCACTACCCCGTCAGAGCCCATTCAGCAGCAGGCACCCCAGCGTAAAAAGTTTCAAGGATTCTCTATGGGATTTCTTCTCATAGTGCTCGCTGTATTGGTAGCAATCTATATAGTATGTACTATAATCGCAGGATGAATATCTACCTGCAAACAAACTTGATATGAACAATCTACTTTTATTTGGCCGACGTTTTTTTGCAGCAGCATGTATCGCATGCACTGCGGCAGGTGTTCATGCCGACGATTACGACCTTTATGCGTCATACACCGACAGTGTAGAAGTGAGCCTTGACCTGGCTAACCTGCGCAGTATAGAGTTCTCATATCGTGACCGCACGATGACTGCCAACTATCGTGATGGTAGCAATAGTCTGTTTGACTATTCCCGCATTGGGAAGCTCTATTTTGATGCCGCAACCAACGGCATCGAGCAGGTTGCAATAGAGAAGGAAGGAGCATTCTTTATGATCTCCGGCAATACACTCACCCTCCATCCTGAGTCTGGCAATGCGGCGTTATATGGAGTGAATGGTGCATTGGTAACCCCATTGGTAGGCAAGACAATATCTCTCAACGGGTTACCCGCCGGAGTATATGTATTGCGAGTTGATAACCAGACAGCTAAAATTTGTGTACCATGAGACGCCTGATGACTATGTGGCTATGTGCCACGGCATGTATACTTACAGTGGCCCAAGACATCCCCGAGAAGATATATGTAAACCGCTACAGCTCTGAGAAGAGGGTTGATGTGGTCAATGGTAAGTATGTAGATAGCATTACTGTCAAGTTGGGCTCGGTAGGCCTGTTAGACTCGCTACGCATCCATATCACCGACGGGACGATGCGCGGTTACAAAATTCGTAGCATCGACAGTGTATCTATCGACGAACCTCGCGACCTGCTGCTCAAGGAACTCACGTATTACAACAAGATAAGCAACAAGCGTATCCCCACATACGCCGACAGCTATGCCCATATCTCAGGTTGGCACCAACGTGCCCAGTGGAACCTCGCCAATGTTCATGACCCCACGGTAATGAAGGCTGCTGACGGGTATTATTATATGTATCAGACAGATGCATCGTATGGCAATGCACATGCTGGACACGGGCACTTCCACGGGCGCCGTTCACTCGACCTCGTCAATTGGGAATATCTGGGCGGTACATTGATGGAAGACCAGCCCCAGTGGGCGCTCGACTCGGTAAACGCCTACTTCACTCGCATGGGGCGTGCCACCGTAAATCAGCTGACCAACATGGGTTACTGGGCTCCCGTGGTGCGCAAGATAAATGACAACTTGTATCGCATGTACTATTGCCTCGTGCCCGATCAATGGGCCTTCATCGGTATGATGGAGACTACCGACCCTGCATCAAACAAGTGGGTGGACAAAGGGTATGTCATCAGCAGCAGTTCTGACAAGACTGCCTCGGCCTATGGCACAGGAAGCCAGTGGGGTGGATGGTTCTGCTTCAACGCCATTGACCCCACCTATGAGGTCACTCCCGACGGCCGGCATTGGCTCATCTATGGTTCATGGCACACAGGCATCGCAGCCATAGAGATAGATTCCGAGACAGGCAAGTTGATGAAGTATCCGGGCAATCCGTGGAACATAGGTTCTACAGGTGCAGGAGCTTCCACACGCTATGGAAAGCGCATCTACACCCGCCAGGCAGGTAATCGATGGCAAGCTTCTGAAGGACCCGAAATAATCTATAATCCCGATACAAGATACTACTATATGTTCTTAGCCTATGATGAACTGGCCGTGGCCTATAACACCCGTGTGTGCCGTGCCCGCAACATCACAGGTCCATACTATGGCATGGATGGAGTAAACGTGACCAATGGTGGCGACTGCTTCCCCGTAGTGACTCACCCGTATAGATTTGAGCCTCAAGTAGAAGCAGACAGCATCAGCGGTTGGGTAGGTATAGCCCACTGCGGCGTGTTCAACGATGGTGAAGGCAACTGGTACTACACATCGCAGGGACGCCTGCCCGAAGGTGCTCGCGGCAATGCCTTCTCCAATGCCATCATGCATGGCCATGTGCGCCGCATCCTGTGGACCGACAACGGATGGCCCGTAGTGCTTCCCGAGCGCTATGCTGCCGTACCTCAGGCATCGCTCACTGCCGAAGAGTTTGTAGGTGAGTGGGAGCATATCAACCTCACCTACAGCTATCAAAAGCAACGTACATCAAACAAGCTCACGCTCAATACTGACGGTACCATGTCAGGAGCGCTGAGCGGAAAGTGGAGTTTCGACCCCGAGACCAATATTCTCCGACTTGGCTCCTACAAAATGTGTGTAGCCCGCGAACTCGATTGGGAGGCTTCACCCCGCAAGGTAACCATTGTGTATGCTGGCTATAGCAGCAACGGTCGCCAAACCTTCTGGGGAAAGAAAGTGGAAGAGTGATGTCATCAGAAATATTAATTATGAATAATGAATAACAAATCACTATGCTAAAAAACATTCGTCGCACACTCGCCATTCTCTTCGCCGGCCTGCTCACACTGATGCTTCTTGACTTCACGGGCACGCTTCACGCTTGGTTAGGCTGGATGGCTAAGGTGCAGTTTCTGCCCGCCGTACTGGCACTCAATGTGGGTGTCATCGTCTTTCTCGTCTTGCTAACCCTCATCTTCGGACGCGTATACTGTTCGGTGATATGCCCGCTGGGCGTATTCCAAGACCTTGTGTCGTGGTTGGCCGGTAAGAGAAAGAAGAATCGTTTCCGCCACTCCAAGGCTATCAACTGGCTCCGTTATGGCATGTTGGCATTGTTTGTCGTGGCCATCGTGGCTGGTATCAATAGTTTCGTGGTGCTCTTCGCCCCCTATAGCGCCTATGGTCGTATGGTATCGGCGCTACTGCAGCCTATATATATAGGTATAAACAATCTGTTAGCCCAGCTGGCCGAACGCATGGACAGCTACGCCTTCTACACCTTCGATGTGTGGATGAAGAGCTTGCCCGTGCTCATCGTGGCTATCGCGACCTTCATTGTGGTAGCCGTGCTTGCTTGGCGTGGCGGACGCACCTGGTGCAACACCATCTGCCCCGTGGGCACCGTACTGGGATTCCTTTCACGCTTCTCATGGCTCAAGCCTGTCATCGACACCGACAAGTGCAACGGCTGTGGGCTCTGCGAACGCAACTGCAAGGCTTCGTGCATCAACAGCAGGGAACACGCCATCGACTATAGCCGCTGCGTAGCTTGTATGGACTGTATCGATAAGTGCAAGCGAGGAGCCATCAAGTATGCGAGGAGAACCGAATCCCCCTCTAAGCCAATGGCCGCCCCAAGCGCATCTGACGTCCACCCATCGGACAACTCACGCCGAGCCTTCCTCGCCACCGCAGCTGCCGTGGCTGCTACTGCTGCCCTCAAGGCTGAGGAGAAGAAGGTTGATGGCGGATTGGCCGAGATACTCGACAAGAAGGTGCCCGAGCGTCAGACACCCATCTTGCCTCCAGGAGCACTCACCGCCAAGCACTTTGCCCAGCACTGCACGGCCTGCCAACTGTGTGTGTCGGCTTGCCCCAATGGCGTGCTTCGTCCTGCCACCAGTCTCGACCGCTTCATGCAGCCCGAGCTCTCCTATGAGCGTGGCTACTGCCGCCCCGAGTGCACCCGCTGCTCTGAGGTGTGCCCCGCAGGAGCCATCCAACCCATCACCCGTGAGGAGAAGTCCTCTACTCAGGTGGGGCATGCCGTATGGATTCGTAAGAACTGTATCGTCCTCACCGATGATGTCAACTGCGGCAACTGCCAGCGTCATTGCCCCACGGGAGCTATCCAAATGGTACCCTCCGACGAGAGCAATCCCCGCTCACGCCGCATCCCTGTCATCGATGTGGAGCGCTGCATCGGCTGCGGTGCCTGTGAGAACCTGTGCCCGGCACGTCCCTACAGTGCCATCTATGTAGAGGGACACCTGGCAACGAAAACAATCTAACAATTAAAAAATTAAAAGTTAAGGATTAAGACTTACTTATATAATAAAGAACTGGAATGGATAAGAACAACAATAACAACCTCACCCGCCGCAGCTTCATCAAGACCTTGGGAAGCGGTGTACTGGCTACAGCAGCTGTAATGACGGGTTGCTCAGGCAAGAAAGAGCAGGGCGCCATCACCTACGGCGGCTCCACTGAGATACTGGGCGAGATGACCTACCGCACTCACCCCACATCGGGCGACAAGGTCTCTATCCTCGGCTACGGCTGCATGCGCTGGCCACAGAAAAAGGTCAAGGATGAGAATGGCAAGGAGCAGGAAATCATCGATCAGGACATGGTCAACGAGCTTGTAGACTATGCCATGGCTCATGGCGTCAATTACTACGACACGTCGCCCGCGTACCTCCGCGGCAAGTCGGAACAGAGCACGGGCATCGCCCTCAAGCGCTATCCCCGCGAAAGCTACTACGTGGCTACCAAGCTGTCAAACTTCTCACGCAGCACCTGGAGCCGCGAGGCCTCGATAAAGATGTACCACGACTCGATGCGTGAGCTGCAGGTCGACTACATCGACTACTACCTGCTCCACTCGCTCGGTAACGACTACGGCAACTTCGAGCAGCGCTACGTTGTCAACGGCATGCTCGACTACCTGCAGGAGGAGCGCCGTGAAGGCCGCATACGCCACTTGGGATTCTCGTTCCATGGAAACAACGAAGCCTTCGACCGCTACCTGAAGTTGCACGATGAGGGCACCATCCACTGGGACTTCATCCAAATACAGATGAACTACCTCGACTGGAAAAACTCCGATGCCGAATACCTTTATGTACAGCTCGAGAAGCGTGGCATACCCGTAGTCATCATGGAGCCCTTGCTTGGAGGCCGTCTGTCGCGTGTGCCCGACCACATCGTACGCCGTCTCAAGACCCGTGAGCCCGAGCGCAGCGTAGCCTCCTGGGCCTTCCGCTTTGCCGGCACCCCGAAGGGCGTGCTCAGCGTGCTCAGCGGTATGACCTATATGGAGCACCTGCAGGATAACCTCGCCAGCTACTCGCCCCTGCAGCCCCTCACCGAGGAGGAGAACGAGTTTCTCTACGATACCGCCGAGCTCATTGCCAAGTATCCCACCATTCCCTGCAACGACTGCAAGTACTGTATGCCCTGTCCCTACGGCCTCGATATTCCTGCCATCCTGCTCCACTACAACAAGTGTGTCAACGAAGGCAACATACCCAAGAGCCGTCAAGACGAGGGCTATGCCGAGATGCGCCGCGCCTTCCTCGTGGGCTACGACCGCTCAGTGCCCAAGCTGCGCCAGGCCGACCACTGCATAGGCTGCAATGAATGCGTGGGGCACTGCCCCCAGCGCATACGCATACCACGCGAGATGCAACGTATCGACAAATATGTAGAATCGCTAAAGCAGGAGACGCTCTAAGGAATATTTCATCAACTTCTGCCTTAAAAAACTCACGTAATGATAGAGACTCTCTACCGACAAGAACAAAAGATTAGAAACATCATTGCTGCGCTATTTCTAATACAAAACAGATAGGCACCACACCTGTGATATGAAACAGGAAACAGAAACTCCCCTGAGCCATAAGCTCAGGGGAGTTTCTGTTATAGTTAACGATAAGTAGTAAGCATTAGTTGCATACAACCATTAACTCAGTGCATATTAGCATTATCCGCCGAAGTCGTCGAAGTGGATCATATCCTTCTCTACGCCGAGGCTGTCGAGAAGGTCGAGAACGGTCTTGGCCATCATGGGAGGACCACAGAGGTAGTACTCGCAATCTTCGGGATTCTCGTGCTGCTTGAGATAGGTGTCGCCCATCACAGGTGCTACGAAGCCAGCGGTGTACTTGATGCCTGCTGCGTCGGCCTTGGGATCGGGACGGTCGAGCGCGAGGTGGAAGTGGAAGTTGTCGAACTCCTTCTCCAGGGCGAGGAAGTCGTCGAGGAAGGGGATCTCCTCCAATGCGCGGGCACCGTAGAAGTAGTGCATCTGACGGTCGCGGCACTGACGGGTCTTAAGCATGTGCATGATCTGTGCACGGAGGGGAGCCATACCGGCACCACCACCAACCCAAATCATCTCACGGCCCGACTCGTAGTTGGGACGGAACTCTCCGTAAGGACCACTCATCATCACCTTGTCGCCGGGCTTGAGGCTGAAGATGTATGACGAAGCGATACCGGGCATCACATCCATGAAGCCACCACCCTGCTCTTTGGGTTTGAAGGGAGGTGTAGCGATACGTACGTTCAGGGTGATGATGTCGCCCTCGTCGGGATAGTTGGCCATAGAGTAGGCACGCACGGTGGGAGTGTCGTTGGTACACTTCAGGTTGAAGAGGCCAAAGTTCTGCCAAGCGGGCAGATAGGTGTCGCCGATGAGTGACTTGTCGAAGTCCTTGTCGTAGTCGATGCTGAATGCAGGGATCTTGATCTGTGCATACGAACCGGGCTCGAAGTCCATGTGCTCGCCAGGAGGCAATGCCACCTTGTACTCCTTGATGAAGGTAGCGACGTTCTTGTTTGAGATAACCTCGCACTCCCATTCCTTAACGCCCATTACAGACTCGTCTACCTTGATGGCCATGTCGTTCTTCACCTTCACCTGACAGCCCAGACGCCAGTGGTCTTGCTGCTGCTTGCGGCTGAAGTGTCCCTTCTCAGAGGGGAGAATCTCGCCACCACCTTCCAATACCTGGCACTTGCACTGGCCGCATGAGCCCTTACCACCGCAGGCAGAAGAGAGGAAGATACCGTTTGATGAGAGTGTGTTGAGCAGGGTTGAGCCGCTCTCTACCTCGAGTTCGTTCTCACCGTTGATGGTGAGCTTCACGGGGCCTGAGGCCACCAGATACTTCTTGGCTACCAACAGGATGGCTACCAAAGCAAGTATAATCACGAGGAATACTGCGATACTTGCAATAATCAATTTCATATCAATCATATTCTTATTCCTCCTATTATTAGATTGTAAGACCAGAGAAACACATGAATGCCATAGCCATCAAGCCTACGGTGATGAAGGTGATACCGAGACCACGCAGGGGCTTGGGTACGTCAGAGTACTGCATCTTCTCACGGATAGCGGCGAGGCCCACGATAGCGAGCAACCAACCGATACCTGAACCGAGAGCATAAGCTACGGAATCCCACACGTTGAGGATAGCCTGTGTGTTGTTGGGGTCCATAGTGATGCGCTGCTGCATGAAGAGCGAAGCACCCATGATGGCACAGTTAACGGCGATAAGGGGTAGGAAGATACCGAGCGAAGCATACAGCGAGGGGCTGAAGCGCTCTACTACCATCTCTACCAACTGCACGATACCGGCAATCACGGCAATAAAGAGGATAAAGCTCAAGAAACTGAGGTCGACGCCCTCGACCAAGCAGTCGGGACCGAGCACCTTAGTTTGCAACAGATAGTTCACGGGAAGGGTGATGAGCAACACGAAGGTCACTGCCACACCGAGGCCGAGAGCAGTCTTCACATTCTTTGATACGGCAAGGTAAGAACACATACCCAAGAAGAATGCGAATATCATATTGTCCACAAAGATAGAGCGGACGAAAAGACTAATAAAATGTTCCATAATCCTTTTTTAGTTAAGAGGTAAGAGTTAAGAGGTAAGAGTTTTTGTCATCCTGAGTGAAACGAAGGATCTCTCATTGTACATTCGCGAGATTCTTCACTACGTTCAGAATGACACGAAAGATTGGATGAACGAACTCTTCACTCTTCCCTTTTCACTCTTCATTCTACTTTAATTCTGTTCTTCCTGCAATTCTGTATGACGGGCACGCTGGTACCAGATGATGCAAGCCACGATGATGAGGGCTGCGGGGGGCATCAGCATGAGACCGTTGTTGATATAACCATGGTCGTAGCACCACTGCGGGATAACCTGGTAGCCGAAGAGGCAACCGCTACCGAGCAACTCACGGAAGAAGGCCACGATAACGAGTATCTTGGCATAGCCGAGGCCATTGCCGATACCGTCGAGGAACGATGCCCAAGGACCGTTGGCCATGGCAAACGCTTCGAGGCGACCCATGAGGATACAGTTGGTGATGATAAGACCTACATACACAGAGAGCTGTACGCTGACATCGTAGGCAAATGCCTTGAGGAACTCACTCACGATGGTTACCAACGCAGCTACCACAACCAACTGCACGATGATGCGGATACGGTTGGGGATGGTGTTGCGCAAGAGCGAAATGATTACATTGGCCATGGCCACGATAACCGTAACCGAGAGGCCCATCACGATGGCGGGCTCGAGCTGAGCAGTAACCGCCAGCGCCGAACAGATACCCAATACCTGTACGGTAACAGGGTTGTTCATACCCAGAGGAGTCTTCAGCGCCTCCATATTCTGCTTTGAAAATAATGACATAACTGTTTCCTCCTTTGATTATTGGTTAACAACTTCAATTTTGGCAGCGGGCACTGACTCTACGCAAGCCGAGTCGGCAGCGCACTGAGCAGCCTCGCAGGCCTTAGCGGCACAAGCACCCTTGGTGAGGAAGGGCTTGTAGAAGCCCAGGCTATTCTTGAGCATGGCATCCACACCGTTCGATGTGATGGTACCGCCCGAGATACCGTCGACCTCAACAGTCTCGTCCTTTACCTTGCCGAACTTAACCACGCTGATGACCACGTTGCCCTCGCCATCGACAGCTTTCTTGCCGATGAAGGGAACCTGGAACTTGTCGCGGTTGGTGATCTCGGCACCCAGACCGGGAGTCTCGCTGGCATGAGCGAAATAGGTACCGTAGATGGTCTGCTTGTCGGCATTGAGTGCCACATAGCCCCAGATGGGACCCCACAGACCTGCACCGTAGAGGGGTACTACATACTTGGTCTCACCCTCCACCTCACATACATAGAGGGGAAGCTGCTCACCTACAGCTGCATTGGCTACGGCAAAGCCACCGGTCTCGGCAGCTACGTTGCCCTGAGCGTCGAGCAGCTGGTCGGCCTTCACATACTTGGCATAGGCAGCCTCGGCGTCCTTCTCGAAGATATTGAGGGCTGCGAGTACCTGCTTCTTCTTGTCGAGTTCGATATTCTTCTCCTGCATGGGCTTCAGCAACGATGACACGAAGGCCAAGAGGAATGCTACGATAATAACCATAACCGAAGCATATATAAATGTATAGGAATTCTTATTCGTATTCATAACAGTATTCGATTATTGGGTTATTACTTGCTCTTCAAAGCACGCTTGGCACGCTTCGAGATGTTAGCTTGATATACATAATAGTCGATGAGCGGAGCAAAGAGGTTCATCAGCAGGATGGCAAGCATCATACCTTCGGGGTAACCGGGGTTGAGCACGCGGATGAGCACCGCTACCACACCGATGAGGAAACCGTAGATGTACTTACCGCACTCGGTACGGCATGAGGTGACAGGGTCGGTAGCCATGAACACGGCGCCGAAGCAGAAACCACCGAGAGCGAGGTGCTGATACCAAGGCATCATAGCCACTGCATTGTCGGGGTTGCCCCATTGGTTGAACACCCAAGCCATCAGACCACCACCAACGAATACGCTGAGCATGGTCTTCCAAGAAGCTACGCCTGTACCCAAGAGGATGAGGGCACCGAGGGCGATAGCCACTACGCTGGTCTCACCGATAGAGCCGGGGATGAAGCCCCATACCATATTCAAATCCCATGCGGGAGCGGCACCCGATGTGGCAGCCACACCAAGTGCAGTAGCCTGTGTGTAACCGTCGATGTCGGCACCCAGACCGAAGATGGCGCTGTCGGCTACCCAAACGGCATCACCGGAAATCACGCTCGGATAAGCGAAGAAGATGAATGCACGCGTCACGAGAGCCACGTTGAAGATGTTCATACCCGTGCCACCATATACCTCCTTGGCGAAGATTACGGCAAAAGCAGTAGCCACGGCGAGCACCCACAGCGGAGTACCTACGGGCACAATCATCGGGATGAGAAGACCCGATACGAGGAAGCCCTCGTGAATCTCCTCGCCCTTCCACTGGGCCACGGTGAACTCGATGCCGAGACCTACAAGGTAAGAAACGATAATCTTAGGCAACACAGCCAGGAAGCCATAGCCGAAGAGCTCCCAGAAAGAGCCGTCGAGGCCAGCGGCCAGATAGTGCTGGTAACCTACATTGTACATACCGAAGAGCAGGGCGGGCACCAAAGCGATGCACACCATAATCATCATACGCTTAGAGTCGAAGCAGTCATGGATGTTTGAGCCACTCTTAGCCGTATGGTTGGGCACGAAGAGGAATGTCTCGAACCCGCCGAACACAGAACGGAAAGCCTGGAACTTACCGCCTTTCTCGAAGTTCGGCTTAATCTTATCTACTAATTGTCTTAATCCCATAGCTTATTCCATTTCAGAGCGGAGCTTCATCAGTCCTTCGCGGACGATGCGCTGCAACTCAAGTTTCGACGAATCTACAAATTCACACAAAGCAAAGTCCTCGGGAGCCACCTCGTAGATACCTGCAGCCTCCATCTTCTCGATGTCGCCGGCAATGATTGCCTTGATGAGGTATTCGGGGAAGATGTCCATGGGGAACACCTTGTCATACTCGTTGGAGTTGATCATGTGGCGTTCCTCACCCTTGAGGCGTGCGTCGAGCACATACTCTCTGTTGGGGCAGAGGAAGCTGAAGTAAGCACGGCTCACGCTGAACTCCTTGAAGCGGGGCATAGCCCAACCGAGCAGCTCGTGCTTGTCGCTACCGTCAGGAATCACGGTCACCATGTTGGCGAATGCGCCGAGATAGCTCTCGGGAGTAGCTACGGGACCGGTGAGCACGTTACCGTTGATGATACGGTTGACGCAACCACCCTTGATGCGGCCACCTACGATGTCGCCAATCTGTGCACCGAGGATTACCTTGCTGTAGGCAGGATTCTCCACCTGCGAGCCGGCTACGGCGATGACACGTGTTAAGTCCACCATACCCTTGTTGAACAAGCGACCCACGAAGATTACCTCCTCAGCACCGATGGTCCATACCACTTCTCCCTTATTAACAGGCTTCACGTGATTGATTTGTACACCTACATTGCCTGCTGGATGCTTTCCCTTAAACACGTTTACCTCTACATTCTTAGCATCAACGATTGCAGGAGCAGACTGCTTGTAGCTCACGCCCAAGAAGGTAGGAGCCAACTTAGCCAATGCGCTAAGGCCAGCTTGGAAGTCAACTTCATTGCCTTTGATTACATACTCAAAATCGGGCGCCAATGGCTTGCTGTCAAAACTCGACACAAAGACAGCCTTTGGACGGCTTTCCGGATTGGGCACTACATCGTAGGGGCGTTGACGGAAGAAAGCAAACAGGCCACTTTCCATCAATGCTTGCTTCACCTGCTCACCATTGAGTGAGTGAACACTCTTCACACCGAAATCCACAAACTCCTGCTTACCGTCAGCTGCAACCACGATACTCATCACCTTACGACGTGCACCGCGATTGACCGCTACTACTGTGCCGGAAACTGGGCTGACGAATTTCACTTCGGGATGCTTCTTGTCTACAAACAGAGCCTCCCCGGCCTTGACAATCTGACCTTCAGACACAACAACTTTAGGAGTCACACCCGTAAAATCATCGGGTACGAGGGCGTACTGCGCCGATGCTTTTACAGGAACCAACTCCTTAGCGGCTGTTCCTTTAAGTTTAATGTCCAAGCCTTTTCGTAACTTAATTACTTCTGGCATAACATTTATAATAATTAATTAACTTTTTGAAAGTACAAAAATCGCACAAAGTTAATAATTATTTATGGAAGGGAAAAATGAAATCTTGATTTATTTATCTTTTCGTTCGGCTTGCACCCGATTTAATTTTACCATACAAAGAAGAATTCAGGCTTCGCCTCAGAAAAGTCCAAATAAATTTGGCTTTTCGTTCGGCTTGCACTAATTTTGTCATTTAAATGAAAGTCAAAACGCGCCGATACATACAGTTAAGCTTAGCTCTGATGGCAATCATCATCATCGGAGGCACCATGCTAGCAAACTCTCCACGAGTGCAGCGACGCATATCCATACTTATCGCTACAGAACTGGAAAACCACATAGGCACACGTGTAAACCTTGGAGGAGTGCGTTGGCTGTTCCCCAACGACATTGTCATTGACAGTCTGGCCATCGACGACCAGGAGGGCGAACAACTGATTTCCATTGGCAGCGTAGCCGCCAAAGTAGAATGGATACCGCTCATCAAAAATGGCAAAATTTCAATACGCAACCTACGACTCTTCTCTCCCCGTATCGCCGTATACAAAAGCACGCCCGAAGAGGAGGCCAACTATCAATTTCTCATCGACGCTTTCGCCTCCAAGAAAGAGAAGAAGGCCACCAAACTGAATCTGCGTATCAACTCGCTGATCATACGTCATGCCTATCTCAAATATGACATACATTCCGAGAATACCACACCAGGGAAGTTCAACCCTGCACATATCGCCATAGACGACCTCTCTGCTTACCTCTCGCTAAAGACTCTCACTACCGACACATTAAGTGCCATGGTGCGCCATATAGAGCTGAAGGAACAATCGGGATTAAGAGTCGACGATATGTATATGCGATTCGTCGGTAACCGTCAAGGAGCCACTTTGGCCAATTTCTGTCTCGAGATGCCCCACTCCACCCTACGACTCGACACCATATGGGCGTCATACTCGATAAGCAACGAATACTTTAATATAAACGACATCCTAAACTCCTCAACAATAAAAGGTCGCACACTACCCTCGCAGATTACTCCAGCAGACTTAAGTCCATTATTTCCCACACTGAACAAATGCGACGAAAAGGTTTTTCTTGTTGCCGATGTTATAGGCAACTCTTCGCGTATCAACGTCAAGGAACTGGACATATACACCAAGAATAGAGACATCAGTCTCAACGCCAAAGGTTCAATACACCTAAATGAAAGCAGAAACCACAACATAGACTTAAATCTCCACGATGCCACCATCACCAATGAAGGGTGGGAGTTCATTGAGGAGAAGTTGCCCTACCTTCATGCGATGATACCATCCGAGGTGGTAAGAATAGGACACATCACTGCTCAGGGAAATCTCCGCAGCAACAGCACACAAGGAAACATTACTTTGGATATCGACAGTGATGCCGGCACAATACAAGCGCGAGCCAACATAGACAATAAAGGATACTACACCACCCACATTACAGGTAAGGATATAAACATTGCCAAAGCAATACCTACGTCGCCACTAACCCGAACAGACATTATTTTACAGGCAGAAGGAACCATTACCGACATGCAAAGCTTATTGAGCGGCAAGCAGGGTTTGACAATACCTACTGGCACATTTAAGGGGATGGCCACACAGACAATCCTAATGGGTTACGAATACAAGAACATACAACTCAACGGAGCCTATAGTCCGCACATCTATAGCGGAAAGATTACCATAGACGACCCCAATGGCCAGCTAAACTTGCAAGCCAGATACGACGAAAGCCAACTGCAGCCACAATACACAGCACAGATTGTAGCTGACAGCATCAATTTGCACGCTTTGAACCTCATCGACATCCACGAAGGCAGGAGTTTTAGTGCACGACTCAACGGCAACATAAAGGGGAAGCAATTCAACCACATGACTGGAAGCATCAAGATAGACAGTCTCACCATGCACCGGGAAGGCGACGACTACAGTATAAACTCCATCGCACTTTACTCCTTCGAGTCGGAAACGAAAACCCTCTCTCTCAACTCCGACTTCATGAATGCCGCTGTTAAGGGAGACTTTACTTACCAAACAATTATGCGTAGCCTTTTAGCCCATCTACATGACTACCTCCCCTCATTGTGCCCCAGCCACAACCATCGCCACATCACCAGCAGCAATCAATGCCTTGTAGACCTACAGATAAAAGATACCGAACCATTGAAAGAACTATTGCTCATACCTATCTCTATCGACAAAACAGCAAGCATAGTGGCCCAATTCTACGACGAGAGCAGAAGTGTAGGACTCGACATACAGATACCACAACTGACCTACAACGGCAATGACCTCGCTAATGTAGTGCTACAGTGCAAGACTAATGGTCACAAGGCTGAGATACAGGGGCAAGGATCACTATACAATGACGACACACACATTGCCGCCACCCTTCAAGCTACAGCCAAAGAGGACAAACTGAGTATTGGCGCTTTGTGGCAGAGTAATCCCGCAGACTTCTTCACTGGCGCCTTCAGCACAGATGTCTTCTTTGCACGAAACTTCATAGGCAACTTAGAGACAACCATACAGAGCGACAGCTCACACACTACAATTAACAAATCCTTATGGGAACTACATCCCTTCGTAGCACACATAGCCCCCAAGCACACCACCATCAAAGACTTCCGATTCGAGCACGATGCTACACAATACCTCAACATTTGCGGTACAATAGCCGACACCCATTCAGACACGCTGAATATAAAACTCAACGACATAGATCTCAGTTATCTTCTTTCTTTAGTCAAACTGCAGGGCATCAGTTTCGGAGGCAATGTGAGTGGCGATATCAAGGCTGCGGACCTCTACACCCAATCACCTTTTATTGATGCCAACGTCAAAGTCCACAACTTTTCCTTCTGCGAAGGTCCTATGGGTGATGCCGTAGCACACGCCTATTGGAATCAAGATTCTACCCGACTGCAATTCAACGCAAAGGTTAACGAAACAGCCAATCACACCACACTTGTAGACGGATTCGCAGACCTAACCAGCAACAGACTATGGATAGACCTCTTTGCAGACAGCACCAACATATCATTCCTCAATGGCCTGCTCAGCAGCTTTATGGGCAATGTAGAGGGCAACGCCAACGGTCACATCAGCATAGGTGGTCCAATGAATGCCATAGATCTTGACGGAAAATTGCTTACCGACGCAGCATTCGACCTCACCCCCACTAATGCCCGCTACCACTTCAAGGATACCCTATACCTCTCTCCAGGAGAGATACAGTTCAGAGGCATCGAAGCACGCGATTTGAGAAATCAGAAGGCCATCGTCAATGGTTGTGTCACCCACAACAAACTCAAAGACTTCGGATATAACCTATATATAGACGCACAGAACGTGCTGGGAATAGACCTCCCAAACACAGGTAACGACAACTTCTATACCACTATATACGGTACAGGAGAAGTGCAAGTAAAGGGCGGCCCCGACATGCCTCTACAAATAGACATCATGGCACAGCCCGAAGCAGGTTCACTTTTTGCACTCAATCTTGCCAGTCAAGATATAACTTCGAGCGACGCATTTATCACCTTCGTAGACCGTACCCCAAAGAGAAACGCACCTACAAGTGTCCAAGAACGGCGAAGAAGAGGAAGAAGGCAGTCAACCGACGCGACGGAACCACTCATCATGAACATCAGCACCAACATCACACCCGATGCCACACTTAAACTCGTGATGAATCAGGCAACGGATGATAATATCAGTGTACACGGAAGTGGTGACCTGCAGGTAAACATCAACGAAGACGACATAAACCTCTTTGGCACATACACAGTAAGCCGAGGTTCATACACCCTAAACCTTCAGGACTTCATCACCAAAAAATTTGATGTTATTGATGGTAGCACCGTAACTTTCGATGGAGATCCCATGACTGCACGCCTTAACATCACAGCCAGCCACACCGTAAACCAAGCACCATTGAAAGATCTTAACCCCGAGGCTACAGACAACGTTTTGGTAAATTGCCTATTAAAGATAGAAGGCACACTTAACAAGCCAACACTAAGCTTCAATCTGGAACTACCACAAGGAACCGAAGAAGAAAAAGCCATTCTACGCAGTTTCACAAGTACAGAAGAGCAGACCAATCTACAATTTATCTACTTGCTCGGGTTAGGTAAATTCTACACCATGGACATCGCCAATGCAAACACAGCTGAAGGAATGGCCAACATGGAATCGCTACTGACCTCTACTATATCAAACCAAATAAACAATCTATTATCAAACATCATCCAAAGCGACAACTGGAACATAGCCAGCAATATACGTACCAGCAACGCGTTAGCTGGTGACATCAGTACATGGGAAAACATGGAGATAGGAGGTATGTTGGAAGGACGATTGCTTAACAACAAATTGCTCATCAACGGTAATTTCAGCTATCGCGATAATCCCATGTACGCATCTAACTTCATCGGAGACTTTGACGTACGCTATTTGCTATCAAACAATCTTAGTGTCAAGGGATACAACAAGACCAACGACCGATACTTTACCAAAACGGCCCTCACTACACAAGGCATAGGACTATTGTTCCAGCACGACTTCCCTGGTATATTCTCCAAACGCAAGAAGAAAACCCGCGACATCATCACTTCTTCCCCATCAGATAGCACCACGCTACACCACAATGCAGCAGTAAGCACTATTAAGGAATAAAAATAGAGCCCGCAATCGCGGGCTCTTATTCATTATTACGGTTTTCTTATTTAGTAAGCTCTAGCAAAGAGCACGCGACGAGCCGAAGGCTTGCCCGTCACCATGCACACACCCGGAGTAGTGTCTCCCTCGAAAGGAATACAACGGATGGTTGCCTTGGTCTCCTCCTTGATGCGTTCCTCGGTCTCGGGCGTACCGTCCCAGTGAGCCAGCACGAAGCCACCCTTCTCGATCTGCGCCTTGAACTCCTCGTAGGTGTCTACAGCCACAGTGTGCTCGTTGCGGTAGTTGAGCGCCTTCTGGTAGATATTTTCCTGTATCTCGTCGAGCAGGCTAACTACGTATTCCTCGATGCCGTCGCATGAGCGGGTCTCCTTCTCCAATGTATCGCGGCGCATCACCTCCATGGTGTTGTTCTCAAGGTCACGGCCACCCATCACGAGGCGTACGGGAACACCCTTGAGCTCATAGTCGGCAAACTTGAAGCCGGGACGCTTGTTGTCGGCATTGTCATACTTCACGCTGATGCCCATAGAGCGGAGCTTTGAAGCAATGCCCTCCACCTTGGCGTCGATGGCTTTCAACTGCTCCTCATTCTTATATATAGGTACGATGACCACCTGGATAGGAGCGAGTTTCGGAGGCAACACCAGACCATTGTCGTCAGAGTGAGCCATGATGAGCGCACCCATCAAGCGGGTCGATACACCCCATGAGGTGGCCCATACGTACTGCATGTTGTTCTCCTTGTCTACATACTGCACATCAAATGCCTTGGCAAAATTTTGCCCAAGGAAGTGCGACGTACCGCTCTGCAGTGCCTTACCATCCTGCATCAATGCCTCAATGGTATAAGTGTCGAGTGCACCGGCGAAACGTTCGTTGGCACTCTTTACACCCTTCACTACGGGTACAGCCATATACTTCTCTGCAAAATCGCCGTAGAGATTAATCATGCGCATTGCCTCCTCCTCGGCCTCCTCGCGTGTAGCGTGAGCAGTGTGGCCCTCCTGCCAAAGGAACTCGGCGGTACGGAGGAACAGGCGGGTACGCATCTCCCAACGCATCACGTTGGCCCACTGATTGCACAGGATAGGCAGGTCACGGTATGAGTGAATCCAATTCTTATAGGTACTCCAAATAATAGTCTCCGAAGTCGGACGAATAATCAGTTCCTCCTCAAGACGCGCTGCGGGGTCTACGACAACGCCGCTACCATCCTCGGCATTCTTCAGTCTGTAGTGAGTCACCACAGCACACTCCTTGGCGAATCCCTCCACATGCTCGGCCTCTCGTGAGAGATACGACTTCGGAATCAGCAGGGGGAAATAGGCGTTCACGTGGCCTGTAGCCTTGAACATATCGTCGAGCTGACGTTGTATCTTCTCCCAAATAGCATAGCCGTAGGGCTTGATTACCATACAGCCACGCACTGCCGACTGCTCCGCAAGATCGGCCTTTACCACCAAGTCATTATACCACTGCGAATAGTTCTCGCTACGCTTGGTCAAGTCTTTCAATTCTTTTGCCATATATTACTTCACTTAATTTTATTTTTCCGCTTATATTTTGAAGTTGCAAAATTAATCTTTTTTCATCGTTTACTCATTCTTTTTTACAGAAAATATGGTAGTATTCCATTTTTTTCGTACTTTCGCAAAATAATTTGAACAATCTATATTTACTAACATTTAATATTTTAACGAATTATGAAGATTAAAGCTTTAACTTTAAGTTTGTGCGCCGCATTGCTCCTCAGCTCTTGCGGAAGTTGGAAGAACACAGGTATCGGTACAGGTATCGGTGCTGCTGCAGGTGCAGCTATCGGTTTGGGTATTGGTCATCTGGCTGGCAACAAGGCTGTTGGTACAGCTATTGGTGCTACAGTTGGTGCAGGTGCAGGTGCCCTTATCGGTCGCAAAATGGATAAGGCAGCCGAAGCAGCAAAGCAGGTTGAAGGTGCACAGGTTGAATTGGTTGACATCAATGGCCTGCCTGCAGTAAAGGTTACCTTCGACTCTGGTATCCTCTTCGACTTCAACAGCTCTAAGTTGAGCGACGACGCTAAGGCAAGCCTTACCAAGTTCGCAGAAGTCCTCAAGGCTACTCCTGATGCTGACGTTGCCATTCTTGGTCACACTGATAACGTGGGTACCGAGAAAGCCAACCAATCAGTTTCTGAGAAGCGTGCTAAAGCCGTTGCAGACTTCTTGAAGGCGCAAGGCGTTGCTGCAAGCCAGGTAAAGGATGTACTTGGTATGAACTACAGTCAACCCGTAGCATCCAACGACACCGAAGAGGGCCGTGCACAGAACCGTCGCGTAGAGGTTTACATGTACGCAAGCCAGGCTATGATTGACGCCGCCAACGCAGAAGCAGCCAAGTAATCAGGCCAAACTAAACGACAATGTTTATGCCCGGCCGATATGGCCGGGCATTTTTACAAGACATAACAAATTCATCACCCATGTACCACATCACAGTCATCGGTTTTACCATTATCTTCCTCGCCACTACAGCAGGCTCTGCACTGGTATATTTCTTCAAGCGCGATATACCTAAGCGAACAAATGCCATTATCCTCGGTTTTGCCGCGGGAGTAATGATAGCTGCATCTGTCTGGTCACTTCTCATTCCTTCCATAAACGCTGCAGAAAGCACTTTCGGTTCATGGTCATGGGTACCTGCAACGATAGGTTTTCTATTGGGAGGCGTCTTTCTTGTGTTACTCGACCATCTACTACCCCACTTTCACCCAGGCACAGGTCATGAAGAGGGGCCACACGTAAAAGTACACAAGAGCACGCGCTTGTTTCTTGCCGTCACCATACACAACATACCTGAGGGGCTTGCCGTAGGACTCGCTTTCGGCGCAGCAGCTGTCAGTGGCGAGCCAAGCGCCTACTACGCCGCCTTAGGATTAGCCATAGGTATGTCCATACAAAACTTCCCTGAGGGAGCCGCCATAGCCCTTCCGATGAAAGTTGCTACAGGCAGCAAGCACAAGTCTTTCCTTTTTGGCATGGGAAGCGGCGCCGTAGAACCAATAGCCGCTATAATTGGATACATTCTGGCTTCAGAAGTTGCCATATTACACCCTTGGATGTTAGGATTCGCTGCTGGCGCCATGATTTTTGTTGTTGCCGAAGATCTCATTCCAGACTCAAGCATCAACGAATTTCCTCACGCAGGCACATGGGGGGTAATGTTCGGCTTTGTATTAATGATGATACTCGATGTCGCATTGGGATAAAAGCCTATCCTTCTTCATCATCCTCCACCATATCGTCCAAAGCCAATATATCTGATGCTTTATCAACAGGAAGCTCATGCACTTGACGCAGCTTACGAACGATAGCTCGCGTACGTTTTCCCATAACCTCATCCAATTGCTGGCCAGCAGTCTCAAGATTCTTCTGAATCTTTTCAAGCATACCACCAAACTTCCCAAATTCCGTTTTCACAGCAGCAAGCACAGTCCAGACCTCACTCGAACGTTTTTCAATAGCCAAAGTACGGAATCCCATTTGCAAACTTGTTAGGATAGCTCCCAACGTGGTAGGCCCTGTAACGATGACATGATACTGCCGTTGGATATATTCAACCAAAGCAGTTCGCCTAATAACCTCAGCATATATACTCTCGAAGGGTAAGAACATAATACCAAAATCAGTAGTATAGGGCACTTCTATATATTTGTCATGTATATCACGAGCCATACGCCTTACAATCTGTTCCAACTGATGTGAGGCTGTGGAAATATGTTCCAAATCATCGGCCTCGTGAGCATCGAGATACTGCTCATACACATCTTTAGGGAATTTAGCATCGATAGGCAGATACACACAATGCGCCTCTTCACTCTTACCTGGTAGTTTGATGGCAAACTCCACAAATTCAGTACTTCCTGGACGCGTCTTCACATTGGCCTCATACTGTTCCGGACTAAGCATCTGTTCTAACAGAGCTGCTAATTGCATCTCACCAAACACACCTCTCGTTTTTACATTGGTGAGTACACGCTTAAGGCCACCCACATCTTGCGCAAGACTTTTCATTTCTCCCAGCCCCCGCTGCACATTCTCAAGCTGTACGCGAACAAGTTCAAAAGATTGCCCTATTCGTTCATTTAACGTCTTATGCAACTTCTCTTCAACCATCAACCGCATGTCATCCAGACGTTTCTCTGTAGACTTTATCATAAGTTCCTGTTGGCGAATCATGGCGTCTAATTTCTCACGTTGCAGTTCGTTAGTGGTCAATATATTACGACTCATTAAATCTTGGATTTGCCGTAATTGTACTGTTTGGTTCCCTATCACTTCTTTTCGAAAGTCATCTACACAACGGCTTAATTCATAACGATTCTCAGCCATCAACTCACGTGTCATACGAGTCAATTCCTCACGCACACCTTGCACCTGTTGTATATACCCAACCATTTGTTCCGCCATAAGACGACGTACAGAATCTTGATCTAATGGCTTTCTGCGATGATTCAACACGACGAATACCAGTATTATGGCATTGATGACAAACAAGGCGGACACCAAGATTATAGCAAGAACGTTTTGCATAGAAAATCTGATTTACAATATTCTACATTATCTTATGATGTGTAATACACGAGGGCAACTCCTCGGGATAGTGCGTCACCATTACAAGTGTTTTATTGGGACGCATACAAAAATCATCAATTATGGCCCTCACTTGTTCACGACGTCCTGTATCGAGCCCGTGAAAAGGTTCATCTAAAATGAGCAACTCGGGATCTTTCACAAAGGCACGTACCAAGAGCACCAAGCGCTGTTCACCAGAGGATAATGTCATGAAAGTACGTTCCGCCAATGCTTCAATACCAAACACGCGCATCCAATCCATGCAAGTTCCAATCTGTTCTGGACGTGGACGCACATAAAGCCCAATACTATCATGCAAACCCGATGCGACAATCTCTATAGCAGGCAAATCCTTCATATAGGCACGATGCATCTCAGGTGACACATATCCAATGCGGCGCTTGATATCCCAAATACTCTCCCCCGTTCCCCGACGGCATCCAAAAAGGCTAATATTACATGCATAGGATTGAGGATTATCGGCGCATATCAATCCTAACAAAGCTGATTTGCCACTACCATTACGTCCATGCAAAGCCCAACGTTCTCCTCGTTTCACGTCCCAACTCAAATGTTCAAAAATAGTATGAGAACCATAACGAAGGGTAACATCATGCAAGGCAATCAAGGAACTTTCATCCACACTATTAGAATATAGTATAGAATTATCCACATTTTGTGGAAGACGCCCCAATTGAGTGGAAGTTTCACACAGTTCCGACAGATACTTTTCAGTCAGGTGTCTCCTCTCAATTTTCCCTCCAATTGTTCTATTATTCACAGGCACTACATGGGTGACAAAATCAGGGATATCTTCTTCACGTGATACCACAAGGATCAATTGCAGACCCCGCTCCTCTATTAAACGTTTCAACAAACGTGTCAATTGCCCACGTGTATCGGCATCAAGACCTATATACGGGTTATCCATTATTAATACTCGTGGATTCAGCAACAATGCCTTTACGATTTGCAGACGCCTGAGCTCACCGCTCGACAACATCACCACCTGCTTATCAAGCAAAGCATCGACTGCAAAATCTTTATACAAAGACTCAGTATCTTCATCATCTGCCATAGGAAGCACGTCCCTCACTAATGGCGACGATTCCACATCTTGCGAATGCCAACGCTGTTGATAATAATAATTGGAGTCATGGTCGCCATAACTGTCACGAAAGGCCATATAATGCATATTCTCACACACCATTCGATGTGAATATTGACCGAAATCATATTTTACCTCGTTCAACAGAAGCGGATAACGCCCAGTAATAGTATTTACCAACATCGTCTTGCCACTTCCATTCGGCCCAATAATCACAATTTGTTCACCCTCACAGAGTTCAAACTGTATATGTCCACTCAATCGATACGCAGGATGACGTGCCACTCCATCCACAATCTCTATAACCTTTCTAATCATAACCAACTTATAAGTTTATCTATACACCATCAGATATTTAGTCCTGTCCTATCTCCTTATAAGACAGAAAAAAGAGCATGTCATTCATAAGAAAACGGCATGCTCCTTTGTTATTTCAAACGATACTTATTCCAGCACTTCAGCCAATTTTTCCTGAATAGCTTCTCCACGAAGGTTACGTGCCAAAATGCTTCCGTCTTGAGCCACAAGCACAGTAGCCGGTATAGAGTTCACACCATACAATTTAGCACCTGCACAGTTCCATCCCTGCAAATCCGATATCTGCGCCCACTCAATTCCTAGATCAGCAATAGCTTTCACCCATGCTTCCTTGTTATTATCAAGCGACACACCTACGATACCAAATCCTTTATCCTTATAAGCATCGTATGCAGCCTTCACTGCAGGCATCTCTGCACGGCAAGGACCACACCAACTTGCCCAAAAGTCAACGAGAGTAACCTTATTGGCGGCAATATACTCAGAAAGTTTGTGCATATTTCCATCCACATCAGGCATTTCAAAATCCTTGAAAGGCTTACCTACTGCTGTTTCAAGCGAGATGTCATTATTCTTCTTCATCTGCTGCAAGCGAGCATTAGTGGGGAATGCTGCAATATAAGTGTCAAGAACTGGAGCGAGTTCTTCGGGACTATATAAATAATAGCTATTGGTAAGATTGTTGAGACCGAAGTATGTACCGGCATTATCAGCAATACTATTCTTCATAGCCTGATAATACTTATCTTCGAACTCACCCATCTGCTTCTTAATTTCCGCAATCTCCACATCAGACAATTCAGGATTCTGCGCATTCTTGGCAATCTCTGCATACTCATCCTCAAGAGCCTTCATATCTGACATAAAGGCTTCATAGGCATTATTATTAGGAGTTCCCAATGCATAAGCCATCTGATTGGCCTTCAAATCAACTGTAATTTGTCCCGGCTCAAGGAACAATTGGCAGAAAGCATCACCTATAGTTACAGCAGCAAGTTGTACGCTGTCAGCTACACCCTTAAATACAAACTTACCATTAACAACAGGAACCTTCTGGAGATCCACCAACCTACGTCCCTCCACAAGCTGCAGACTTACAGAGTCATTCTCACCGGCAGATTCCAAAGTGCCAGATATGGTGTATGCATTCTTTTCCTGACACGCTACCATCATGAGGGTAGCCATAGTCACCAAACCAAATTTCTTCATAATTATATATAATTAAATAATGTATTGCGAACTAATAGACTCATTAGACATCACACGACGAATTGTCTCTGCAAAAATAGGAGCTATAGACAATTGCTTAAGTTTGTTACAATCCCTGTCAAATGGGATACTGTTAGTAAACACTATCTCCTCAAGCTTTGACACTTCTACACGACCAGGTGCAGGACCCGACATCACACAGTGTGAAGCTATAGCACGAACAGACTTGGCTCCCGCCTCAAACATTACATCGGCAGCTTTGCAGATTGTACCGGCTGTATCTACGATATCATCAACAAGGACAACGTTCTTACCCTTTACGTCACCAATAATCTGTATAGATTCCACCTGATTGGCTTTAGCACGTGTCTTATGACAGAGCACCAAAGGCACATGCAAATACTTTGAGTAGCTGCTTGCGCGCTTGCTTCCACCCACATCAGGAGTAGCAATCACAAGATCCTCGAGATTCAACGATTGAATATAGGGTACAAAAACATTCGATGCGTAAAGATGATCAACCGGAACATTAAAGAAGCCCTGTATCTGATCAGCATGAAGGTCCATAGTGATAATGCGGTTAACACCAGCCACACTGAGCAGGTCAGCAACAAGCTTAGCACCAATAGACACACGAGGCTTGTCCTTGCGGTCCTGTCGTGCCCAACCGAAATAAGGCATTACAGCGATGATGCTATGTGCCGATGCACGCTTGGCAGCATCAATCATCAAGAGCAGTTCCATCAGATTGTCTGAATTGGGGAAGGTAGATTGCACCAAGAAAACATCGGCACCACGTACCGATTCTTCATACGAAACGGCAAACTCTCCATCGGCAAAATGTGTGATAATCATGTTGCCCAATTTGCAACCCAACTCGTCACAAATCTGCTCTGCAAGGTATCTCGACTTTGTGCCCGAGAATACCATAAAAGGTCTATTTGTACTCATTATTTTAGATGATAGTGTGATTATGTGTGTTTATTGATGACAAAATTACGCAATAATGTTTAATTGGAGAAACTTTTCTTAAAAATTGTGACTTCAGAATTGATTGTTCCGAATTTGCAGCACCAAATATCGTCAATTACTGCCGAGGTAACGTACTTTACTTCTTCCCCGACACCCTACCAGGATTCTTCGACACGAACTCTTTCCAGCTGCTCGGTCCCTTTCCCATATCAGGGCGTCCCATCTGAAGATAATGACAATAGGCTGCACCGAGAGCATCTGTAGCGTCCAAGAAATGCGGCATTTCCTCTTTGTCGAGATTCAGCATACGCCGCAGCATATCGGCCACCTGTTCCTTGCCCGCCGATCCGTTCCCCGTAATAGCCATTTTAATCTTTGTTGGAGCATATTCGGTAATAGGTACCTCACGACTTATGGCTGCGGCCATAGCAACGCCCTGTGCACGGCCCAGCTTAAGCGTAGTCTGCACATTCTTACCAAAGAAAGGCGCCTCGATGGCAAGTTCGTCAGGGAGATATGAATCTATAATACCCCGAACACGTTCAAAAATTCGACCCAATTTCAGATAAGTATCACTATATTTACGCAGGTCTATCACGCCCATTGCCACCATAGAAGCCTTTGTGCCAACAACCTTTATGACACCATATCCCATCAAATTTGTACCAGGATCGATACCGAGAATTATCTTTTCTTTTACTGGATGTAACATTTTCTACAAAAAAAGTAGTGCAAAGATACAATTTATTCCAATATTATTCGTATCTTTGCAGCGCAAAAAGGAAACAAGGGGCATTAGCTCATCTGGCTAGAGCGTTTGACTGGCAGTCAAGAGGTGGCGAGTTCGAGTCTCGCATGCTCCACAAGAGAGGACAGAAGTCCTCTCTTTTTTCATGCCCCTAACCTTAGTACCCTTATACCCGGACACCCTTTCCTTGTTCTCAGATAATCATACAGTGTACGCTCATCAATCACCACTTTCCCATGTTTCATCGAAGCATGCATGAGATGCAACTTTTCACCTTGCCATACAGCAAAGCCCAAATGGGTTACATCAAGCCCTTCAATCGTGGTCACTAAGGCAAGGATATCGCCATCGCGTATAGGAAGCCTATCAGGAGGCAGATCAAGATACGATTTATCTATGTAACGAAAGGGATAGCAAAGATATTGTTTTTCTATCAAACGCATAGAATCCACCGCCCATGCATTAGCCTTTAGGTAGGGATAATTGTCGGGGTGGTTACTCATATAATTAAGCATAAGAGTATCAAAGCGCCACATATAACCATCATCTTCCTCTGGCCCGAGTTCACGCCATACACCTCCCTGCACATTTCTTTCCGCCCAATCAGTAAAATAATGTAAACGGGAAAGATACCCATCCACCTCTCCATGCCGATAGCGTAAACGCTGCACATGCTGTTCAAAAGCAAAAGAGCTATCCCTTGCCGCCAAGAAACGCGCCACAGACAATTCCACAAAAGTTGTACAATCCATGCCCATGGTGTCTACAATCAAGCATTCCTCGCCATCCGACTCCAATGTCCCGCCGACATAGGGGATACCAAGGAAACTCTTTGCAACATCCAACACGCCAGGCAGCCCTAAAGCCCCCAACAAACATAACATCAGACTCCATTGTTTCATGGTGTAAAGATACAAAAACTTTCAATTACTGATAAACATAAAAGAGATTCTTCGTATCTTTGTCGATTATTTAAGGAATCCATGAAGCAATACCTATCATATATATATATATTAGCCATGCTGTTTACTGTTGGCGGCACGGCTCATGCACAATCAAACAAAGTTTATCACCCATTGATACACACCCTGCAAACCATTGTCAATGACGATTGGCTACACGACGACGTCATCACCCTTGGCACCGACGACTGGGTGCGCATATCGTTTGACCATTTTTCGCACGACTACCATCGTTTCATCTACAAGATTATCCACTGTAATGCAGACTGGAGCACCTCTGATCTCTTTGAAGTAGATTACATGGACGGCTTCAACAATCAGCCGATCGAGGATTATGAGAATTCGCTCAACACCACCATGCTCTATACCCACTACCAACTCGACCTCCCCAACGACGACATACAATTCAAGGCATCAGGCAATTACAGAGTCGAGATATACCTTGACGAGGACGACGACAATTCATTGATAGCTGTTGCCTGTTTCCGAATCGTAGAACCCGAAATGGCGCTTAGCGCTACCATTTCAAGCAACACCGATATCGACACCAATTTAAGCCACCAGCAGATATCATTCACCGTCAACTACAATCCCAATGAAGTGCTTGATCCCTCCACAGAGATAAAGCCCTACATCTATCAGAACAGCCGCACCGATAATTTCGTTTCACTCTCCAAACCTACCTATATAAGTCCCGGACACGCCGAGTACACCCACAACAAGGCACTCATATTCCCCGCAGGCAATGAATACCGCCGCTTCGAAGTCATCAACATGCACTATGCTACCCAAGGAGTAGACAAAATCAGCTTCTTTGCTCCCTACTACCACGCCACGCTCTACCCCGACACGCCACGACGCAACTACAGCTACGACGAAGATCACGACGGGCGTTACCTCGTACGCTATAACCTCGCAGAAAACACCGACACTGAAGCAGACTACATTTTTGTACACTTTCGTCTCAACATGCCATTCCGTCCTAAAGGTAACTTCTATCTTACGGGCGAATTCACCTACAACGACTTCACCCCCGAATATCAGGCCATCTACAACGAAACGGAGCAGGCCTATGAAGCCACAGTGCTGCTCAAACAAGGCGCCTACGACTTCATGTATCTCTGGGTACCCGATGGCGCTACTGCAGGACAGACAGGTCCAGCTGAGGGAAACTTTTACGAAGCAGAGAACGAATATCAAATATATATCTATCACCGCCCCTTCGGTGGTAGATACGACCGTTTAGTAGCGACACAGCAAATTAAGTTCACGCAAGAATAGTTCCAATCACAGACAGTTTACTTGCTTGCCGCAATTCGACGATAAAAAACGGATTTTCGGCAAAATATTTCTTTATTCATAAACCATGAATAAAAATAATGTCGTAACTTTGAGGCCAAATATTGTTTTATTAAAAATAACCAATTTTATAAATAAAAAAGACATGAAAATCTCAAAAATCGAACACCTCGGCATTGCTGTAAAGAGCATTGAGGAGGCACTCCCCTACTATGAGAACGTATTGGGTCTGAAGTGCTACAACATCGAGACCGTAGAAGACCAGAAGGTGCGTACCGCATTCCTTATGGTAGGCGAAACCAAGATTGAGCTCCTCGAGCCCACATCTGAGGAGAGCACCATCGCCAAGTTCATCGAGAACAAGGGCGCTGGCGTACACCACGTAGCATTTGCCGTTGAAGATGGCGTAGCGGGTGCACTTGCCGAGTGCGACGCTGCAGGCATCCGCCTCATAGACAAGGCTCCCCGCAAGGGTGCTGAGGGACTCAACATCGCATTCCTCCATCCGAAAGCTACACAGGGCGTATTGACCGAACTTTGCGAGAAACCGTAAAATAATTCTGAATTTTGAATTATGAATTGTGAATAGGCCCCGCGATGAGGGATAATTCATAATTCATAATTCATAATTATAATAACTATGTCACAATTAGATAAAATTAGAGAGCTCGTAGAGCTGCGCGAGAAAGCCCGTCTGGGCGGTGGCGAGAAGGCCATTCAAAAGCAGCATGAGAAGGGTAAGTATACCGCACGTGAACGTATCGATATGCTGCTCGACAAAGGTTCATTCGAAGAGATGGACATGTTCGTAACTCACCGTTGCCACAACTTCGGCATGGAGAAGAAGCAGAGCCTCGGCGATGGTGTGGTAACTGGTTATGGAACCATCGACGGCCGCCTCGTGTACGTATTTGCACAGGACTTCACCGTGAATGCCGGCTCTCTCTCCGAGACCATGGCCATGAAGATATGCAAGATTATGGATGCAGCCATGAAGATGGGTGCTCCCGTTATCGGTATCAACGACTCGGGTGGCGCACGTATCCAGGAAGGTATCAACGCCCTCGCCGGCTACTCAGAGATCTTCCAGCGCAACATCATGGCATCAGGTGTGATTCCTCAGATTTCAGGTATCTTCGGTCCCTGCGCCGGTGGTGCCGTTTACTCACCTGCCCTCACCGACTTCACCTTGATGATGGAAGGCACTTCATACATGTTCCTCACTGGTCCCGCCGTAGTGAAGACCGTGCTTGGCGAAGACGTTACCCAGGAGCAGCTCGGTGGCGCATCAGTACACTCAAGCAAGTCAGGTGTGACCCACTTCACCGCACAGACCGAGGAAGAGGCTCTTGCCATGATCCGCAAGCTCCTCTCTTACATGCCCCAGAACAATATGGAGCAGGCACCCCGCGTAGTGTGCACCGACCCCATCGACCGTAAGGAAGACCTCCTCAACGAGATCATCCCCGACAACCCCAACAAGGCATACGACATGTACGAGGTTATCGGCGCTATCGTCGACAACGGTGAGTTCCTCGAGGTACAGAAAGACTATGCCAAGAATATCATCGTAGGCTTCGCCCGCTTCAACGGCGAGTCAGTAGGTATCGTAGCCAACCAGCCCATGGCCTTTGCTGGCGTGCTCGACTGCAACGCCTCACGCAAGGCAGCCCGCTTCGTACGCTTCTGCGACGCCTTCAACATTCCTCTGGTAACACTCGTCGACGTTCCAGGCTTCCTCCCCGGTACAGGCCAGGAGTACAACGCCGTTATCCTCCACGGTGCCAAGTTGCTCTACGCCTTCGGCGAGGCCACCGTGCCCAAGGTAACCGTTACCCTGCGCAAGAGCTATGGTGGTAGCCACATCGTGATGAGCTGTAAGCAGCTCCGTGGCGACATGAACTACGCATGGCCCACAGCCGAGATTGCCGTAATGGGTGCCAGCGGTGCTGCTGCCGTCCTCTATGCCAAGGAGGCCAAGGAGAAAGAAGATCCCAAGGCATTCATTGCCGAGAAGGAAGCCGAGTACACCAAGCTCTTCGCCAATCCGTACAATGCAGCCAAGTATGGCTACATCGACGACGTTATCGAGCCTCGCAACACCCGCTTCCGCATCATCCGTGCGTTGGCCGAGTTGCAGACCAAGAAGCTCGAGAACCCGAAGAGAAAACACGGTAATATACCTTTGTAATATATAAAGGAGATAAATGGAGTAAAAAGGAGATAATGGAGATAAATGCCGATAGTATTGTCATGCTGAACATCGTGAAGCATCTCGCGCAATACGATGAGAGATCCTTCGTTCCACTCAGGATGACACGTCCAGAAAGACTATTGGCCTTTATCTTCCCAACGAAGCGAAAGCGAAGTAATATCTCCCTATAACTCCCTTTTACTCCCTTAAAAAGAATAAACAATGAGAAAAACATTAATAACCTTAATGATGGTCTTGGCTGCCACTGCCGGCTTTGCGCAGGGCGCCAAGAGCCTCAAGTTCAATGAGATTCTCGTGACCAACACGGAGAGCATACTCGACGAGTATGGCTGCCGTTCGGCATGGATAGAATTTCACAACGATGCTTTTGCCTCAGCCAACGCACGCAACTGTTTCCTTACAACCAACCGTGCCGTGCTCAACGAAGAGCTGAGTGCTCCCGAACGCATCAAGATGATGTACCAGATACCCTCTGGCGATGTAGCTACAGGCATCCACGGCAAGCAGAAGATGCTCTTCTTTGCCGACAACATGCCCAAGCGCGGTATCTTCCACACCAGTTTCACACTGGCCGACAGCACCGAGAACTGGATTGCCCTGTACGATGCCAACGGTACTACCCTACTCGACTCAGTCACCGTACCCGCCCTCGGCGAAAACCAGTCATGGGCCCGCGCCAAGGATGGCGTAGGTGAATGGCGCATCGTGACTGCCGACAACGTGACTCCTGCCGCTACCAACATCGTAGAGCAGGGCGAAGGCAAGGTGGCCAAGTTCAAGCGTATGGACAGCCTGGGTCTCGGTATGACCGTGATGTGCATGGCCGTAGTCTTCTCGGCCCTCGCCATCCTCTGGTTCCTGTTTGCTGCAATTGGCAAGATCTTTGCCAACACCGTCTCAAGCACCAAGAAGGCTCCTGCCAAGGCAGTCGCTCCTGCTCCCAAGAAAGAAGAGCACATGCTTCGCAAGGGCGGAAAGGCCGATGAAGAGATGGCAGCCATCTGCATGGCACTGCACGAGCACTTCGGCAACATACACGATGAGGAGAGCGACGTGCTCACCATCGACGGTGGCGAGTCGAGCTGGCACATGCTGACACATACACACTCACATCCGTATCCGTACAATTGAGAATTGAAAGTTGAAAATTGAAAATTTGGTAAACAATGAAAGAATATAAATACAAGATTAACGGCAATGAGTACAATGTTGCCGTAGAAGAACTTGATGGCAACAAGGCCAGCGTTACCGTAAATGGTAAGACATATCAAGTTGAGCTCGACCGTCCGGCCAAGCCCGCAGTGACCAAACCCGTGGCACGTCCCGCAGCTGCCCCCGCAGCGGCTCCTGCTCCAGCAGCAGCTCCCGCTCCACGCCCCGCAGCTGGTGGTGCAGGCATCAAGGCTCCGCTGCCTGGTGTCATCCTCGACATCAAGGTGAAGGTAGGCGACACCGTGACCAAAGGCCAGACCGTAGCTATCCTCGAAGCCATGAAGATGGAGAACAACATCAACGCCGACCGCGAAGGTCAGGTAGTTGCCATCAACGTAGAGAAGGGACAGTCTATCGCAGAAGGAACCGATATTATTACACTTGGGTGATTAATTAGGAGATAAAAGGAGTTAAATGGAGATAAATGGAGTTAAATGCCGAATGTCCTTTCGCGCGTAAAGACTATTGGCCTTTATCTCCCTAAAGAGCAAAGCGACTACCTCCCTTTAACTACGTTTAACTCCCCAAAATTAAGTAAATATGAACGACTTTTTTAACTTTATCGGAAACAACCTCGTAGACTTCTGGCAATACACCGGTTTTGCCAATGCTACGTGGGGACATATCGTGATGATTCTGGTAGGATGCCTCTTCATCACACTTGCCATCAAGAAGGGTTGGGAGCCATTGTTGCTCGTGCCCATAGGCTTCGGTATCATCCTGGGCAACATCCCTTTCAAGGCCGACGCAGGCCTCGAGATTGGTCTCTACGAAGAGGGTTCAGTGCTCAATATCCTCTATCAGGGTGTGAAGACCGGTTGGTACCCACCCCTCATCTTCCTCGGCATTGGTGCCATGACCGACTTCGGTCCGCTCATCGCCAATCCTAAGATGATGCTCGTAGGTGCTTCTGCACAGTTCGGTATCTTCGCTGCCTATATCATTGCATTAGCCCTCGGCTTCGAGCCCGACCAGGCAGCGGGTATCGCCATCATCGGCGGTGCCGACGGACCTACCGCCATCTTCCTGTCGTCGAAGCTCGCGCCCAACCTCATGGGAGCCATCGCCGTGTGTGCCTACTCCTACATGGCCCTCGTGCCCGTGATCCAGCGCCCCATCATGCGCCTGCTCACCACCAAGAAGGAGCGCCTCATCCGCATGGAGGCTCCCCGTCAGGTATCACAGACCGAGAAGATCATCTTCCCCATCGTAGGTCTGCTGCTCACCGCGTTCATCGTGCCCAGCGGTCTGCCCCTCCTGGGTATGCTCTTCTTCGGTAACCTGCTCAACGTAAGTGGCGTAACCGGCCGTCTGGCCGAGGCAGCCAAGGGTCCGCTGATCAACTGTATCACTATCCTGCTCGGTCTCACCGTAGGTGCCTCTACCCAGGCAAGTGAGTTCCTCACCCCTTCTACACTGAAGATCCTGCTCGTAGGTATCACAGCCTTCATTATCGCTACCGCCAGCGGTGTGTTGTTCGTGAAGTTCATGAACCTCTTCCTCCCGAAGGGCAAGAAGATCAACCCGCTCATCGGTAACGCCGGTGTATCTGCCGTGCCTATGGCAGCCCGTATCTCTCACGATGAGGGTCAGAAGGCCGACCCCACCAACTACCTGCTCATGAATGCCATGGGTCCCAACGTAGCCGGTGTTATCGGTTCGGCCTGTGCAGCTGGTGTATTGCTCGGATTCTTGATCTAAACGCATTTTACTGCAACAAAAAAAGCGCGACCTATCGGTCGTGCTTTTTTGTTTTCCTGTTAGAATTCTGCCCAAAGGCACACAATCCAATAATTTACTTGCTTATATCTACAAGCTATTCCCTACTTTGGGGAAGATGACTGTAGGACGGAATTCGCGAGCTTCATCGGGGGTCATCTGCGCATAAGCCATGATGATGACCACATCATCGGGTTGCACGAGACGGGCCGCTGCGCCATTGAGACAGATACAGCCTGACCCACGCTCGCCTTTAATAATATAGGTAACGAAACGCTCTCCGTTATTATTGTTCACAATATGCACCTGCTCGCCTTCGAGCATACCGGCAGCATCCATCAGATCTTCGTCAATAGTAATGCTTCCCATATAGTTGAGGTTAGCCTCGGTGACACGGGCACAATGTATCTTCGATTTCAGTACAGTAACCAACATAGCTTTTATTTATATCTGATGTTATCAATCAAGCGCACCTTTCCACAATACACAGTGATGCAACCTACTATATAATCAGTATCGTCCCATGAAGCTACAGGCTGCAGTGTATTGCCGTCCACTACCTCATAATACTCCAACTCCAGGCCTTCAGTACCGGCTATAGCCTGTTCTACCATTTGCTTAGTCTCCGTTAAGGTATGAAGTTTGGCATAATCAAGGCTCGCAAAGAGAGTTTTTGATATCGCCAATGCCGTAATACGCTGTTCAGGGGTAAGCAGGGTATTGCGACTGCTGAGAGCCAATCCATCTTTTTCTCTGACGATAGGGCACCCCACGACCTGCAGTTTAAAGCCCAATTGACGTACCATTTCACGGATGATAGCCAACTGTTGGAAGTCTTTCTCTCCGAAGTAAGCACGATCGGGTTCTACGTACATGAATAGTTTGCTCACAATCTGCGCTACACCGTTGAAATGTCCTGGACGATACACCCCTTCCATCACTTTATCCAAAGGAGCAAAGTCAAACACACGCGTATCAGGTTCTGGATACACCTCCTCTACCGAAGGTGCAAACACATAGTTAGCGCCCAAGCTTGACAGCAATGCACAGTCGGCATCCAGGGTACGGGGATAACGTTCGAGATCCCCCTTATCATTGAATTGTGTAGGGTTGACAAACACACTCACCACTGTCACGTCATTCTCAGCCACACTGCGTTGTACCAGTGAAGCATGGCCTTCGTGCAAAGCACCCATCGTAGGCACCAGCCCTACGCTCTTGCCTTCGGCACGGGCAGCGGCAAGGAAGGCGCGCAATTTATCTACAGTTTCTACTACTATCATTTCGTATATTTCTGAAAAACCGTGCAAAGGTACAACTTAATTGTGAATTATGGATTATGAATTACAAATTATTTTCTCCACGAAGCGCCAAACGCCACACCAAACACATTATCAGCCATTTAACAAACATTACAATTAAAAACAAAGTAAATCCTTGCCTTTATGCCACTTTTTTTTAGTATCTTTGCATGAAAATTTGTGATGGAGAGTGTTTTATCCATTAAAGGGAAGTCATAAGAACATAAAGAATAGTGATGAAAGCCAACAAAATTCTATTTATCGCACAAGAGATTGTACCGTTTACAGAAAGTAGCGCAATCGCAGACAACTGCCGTTTTTTATTACAAGCTACCCAAGAGAGAGGACATGAGATCAGGACATTCATGCCCAAATGGGGCAACATCAACGAACGCCGCAATCAACTGCATGAGGTAATACGCCTCACAGGTATGAACATCATCGTTGACGACACCGACCATCCACTTATCATCAAGGTAGCTTCAATCCAGGCATTGCGCACCCAGGTTTTCTTCATCCTCAACGAAGATTTCTTCCGTAACCACTTGAACACTCGTGACAGTGCAGGTAACGAATATCCCGACAACGACGAGCGCACCATCTTCTTTGCACGCAGTGTACTGGAGACGGTAAAGAAGCAATCATGGTACCCCGACGTAATCCATTGTCATGGATGGATAGGCGCTCTCACAGGACTCTACATCAAGACCTTCTATAAAGACGAGCCTGCATTCCGCAACACAAAATTCGTATATTCGCTATACGATGATGCTTTCGCAGCCAACTTCCCTGAGAACTACCTGAAGAAGGTAATTATAAAGAATATGGAAGAGGTCGATTTCAGCGACATCGCTACACCCGTCACCTATCAAGAACTTAGCAAGATTGCTATCCGTTGGTCTGACGGTGTAATACAAAACAGTGAGAATACAGACCCCGCCTTGATAGAATATGCACGTTCGCTCGGCAAGCCCATCCTGGAGTACAAGACTGGTAAGGAATATGCCGATGCATGCAGTGATTTCTACAACCAGCTATACAACCAAGACTAACTTTTTAAGATGAAAAAATCTATTGCATATATCCTTACAGTTCTCGTATGTCTCGTTGCTTGCGACGACACCACGGTGAATTTGGGGAATAGCATAACCCCTGAGGCTGACTCAATAGCAATCAAGACCAAAAGTTACTATGCCACTACTCGTTCCGTAGCCATAGATTCTGTATTGGGTAAGACGAGCAAGGTATATCTCGGTCGTTTCACTGACCCGCAGACAGGTTCGTTACTTGAGGCCGACTTCATCGCTCAGTTCAACTGCGTTGAGGGTGGCGATGTTTTTCCACCAGCCGACAGCATTCAGGGTGACAGTGCATTACGTACAGAGTTGCGTCTTTTCTTCACGATCTTCTTCGGTGACTCTACCAACACGATGGGAACCGAGGTCTACGAACTACACGAGACATTAAGCGAAGATGAGAAGTACTACACCAACATTGACCCCACTCGTTTCTACGATCCTTCCAATGCACCATTAGCCAGTAAGATATACACCGCTATAGACTACACACTTGAGGATAGTGAGCTTGAAGATTCTGAGCACTATGCCAATGTAAGCATACCGCTTCCCAACAGCATAGGCAACGACATGATTAAGAAGTACCGCACCAACCCCGAGTTCTTCGCCAATGCAACCAGTTTCATTGAAAATATCTGTCCGGGCTACTATGTGAAATCCACCTATGGCGACGGCACTATACTCTACATAGATCAAGTAGCCCTGAACGTATATTTCCGCAACGCGCGTACCGACTCAGTCTACGTCACCCAATTTGTAGGTTCAGAGGAGGTTTTGCAGACCAACCGTTTCGAGACCAAGAAAGAGACTCTGACTCCGCTTGTCAACGATACCACTTGTACCTATCTTAAGACGCCAGCCGGTATCTTTACAGAGGTGACTCTTCCCGTAGAAGCAATGATGGAAGAGGGCGACAGTATCAATTCTGCAAAAATCACCTTTACCCGCTACAACGACACAGGCAATTATTGGCACAAGTTTGGTGTTCCCCAAACGTTACTTATGGTACGCAAGAGCGACATGAGCAATTTCTTTGACAAGAACAAGCTAACAGATAATATAACCTCTTACTACACTACATACAACAGTACCTTCAACCGTTACGAGTATAGCAATATAGCCCGTCTCATCATCCACTGCTACAACGAGCGTGAAGCATGGTTTGCAGCACATCCCGAGCTGACGATTGAGGATTATGAAAACATGTATCCCGATTGGGACAAGGTGATGCTTGTTCCTGTTAGCACTGTCAGAGATTCAAAGAACAATATCGTCAACTTCCGGCACGACCTGAGCCTCAACTCTACACGTCTTGTCGGAGGTATAGACCAGATTGAAATCAAAGTCATCAGCAGCGCTTTCAACAAATAGGTCTATTATAAACCATACTCTATTACCAAAAGCTAATCGGTCGATTAGCTTTTTTTATTATGTAAAGCTATTCAACAAAAGCACTCGATAATTACCACTTAGTCCAAAGACACAGTCGATTAAGCATCAGGGGAGATATTCATAAAAAAAACTAACAGAAGAGGAGAAGTATATTTTTTTTATATATTTTTGCATTTCAAAGGCATCAATTATTTAACACTATACTTGAATGAAAAAGAATCTTCTACGGTTAATGCTCGGCATCGGCATTGCAGCAACAACTTTTAATGGCACAGCCCAGCGTATACAGCAACCCTTGGGACGCGGTGTGGTAGTAGCAGTAAATGGTTCATCGGCTACCGTCACATGGCGACGCTTGGCTCAAGAACCCGAGAACGCCACCTATAATATATATGTAAACGGCAACAAGATCACCTCTTCGCCCGTAGCCAACACCAACTATGCCACCAACACTGCTAAGGTGCCCATAGGGAGCGAGGTAGCGGTGAGCGTGGTCGCTGACGGTAAGGAATCGGCGCTGAGCACTCCCTACAAGGTGGCGAGCCGCGACCTGCGCAACATGTTCATGAGCATCCGCTTCGACGCATCGCCCCTCACAGCCTCAGGATACTCTACCGACTATGTATGGCCAGCCGACCTCGACGGCGACGGTGAGATGGACTACGTAGTGAACCGCAAGAGCCTGTCTACCGGGCTCGACAACTATATCGAAGGGTACTTGCGCACAGGCGAGCACCTGTGGACGGTGAAGCTCGGCCCCAACGAGCTTAGCTGTGCCGGACAGGACGATATGATACTGGCCTACGACATGGACTGCGACGGCAAGGCCGACGTGGTGTGCCAGACGAGCGACGGCACCCAGTTCTGGGATGCCGGGAAGAAGACCTTCGGCCTCTACGTCAACGGACTCACCACGGGCGACACCGACGGTGACGGCATCATCGATTATGAGACACAATCAACAAAGAATGCACCGCGCTACATGACCGTCGTGGATGGTATGACGGGAGCAGAGAAGTGCAGCGTGGAGCAGACCTACAACAACTCATACAACCGCACCAACCGCGCGGCACTCATGGGCGACGAGTACAACAAGCACGTAGGACATGTAGGCGTATTCTACCCCGACGGCATACACCCCGCCATGATCATGGAGTGGCACACACGCAACAGCAACGGCAGCCACAACTACCACAACAGTGCCTTCGCCTTCGATTTCAGCACTGGCAAGGCCGGTGAGTGGAAGGAACTCTTCTGCAAGAACACCGGAGGCCCTGCCTTCCATCAGATACGTATTGCCGATGTCGACGGCGACGGCCACGACGAGATGCAGACAGGCGGCTACACGATGGACCACGACGGCTTTACCCTCAACACCCCCGGTATTGCCCATGGCGACCGCTTCCGCACCAGCGACATCGACCCCGAGCGCCCGGGCCTCGAGACCTTTGCCATACAGCAGAATGCCGGCGACATGCTCGGCCAGATACTCTACGATGCCGCTACGGGCGAGAGCATCAAGCGATGGTACCTCTCCGCCGTGGGCGACGTGGGCCGTGGCGAATGTATGGACGTAGACCCCAACCACCTCGGCTGGGAGATGTGGAGCACCATGGGCGGCGTTTACAATGCCAAGGGCGACCTCATCCCCGAGCACACAGCCCCCTACCCCACTGAAGGCATCTGGTGGGACGGTGAGCTCGACCGCGAGATTGTGCAGTCAAGCGACAGCCATTACAACGTATATATCCAGGACTTCTACAAAGGACGCCTCATCGAGATTGCCAAACTCAGCGGCTGGCGCTACGTCACCGTATATGCCAAGCGTGCCGCCTTCTGGGGCGACATCATAGGCGACTGGCGCGAAGAGCTGGTGCTGCTCCACAAGGAGAATGGCGTATGCGTAGGTATCGTAGGCTTCACTACCGACTACACCACCACAGTAGACAACATCTACTCCCTGCAGGAAGACCCCGCCTACCGCATGCAGTGCACCACCAAGGGATATTACCAAAGCCCCAACCCGGGCTTCTACTTAGGCTACAACATGCCACGTCCGCAGCTGCCTCCCACCATGGTCACCGACCTCGTATGGAAGGGCACCGACAGCTTCTCCAACTATGAGCGCTCCGAGGCTGCAGCCTATGCCGATGGCAAGAGCCTGCTCATCGACCTCTACACCGACGCCTCCGTCAGTGTGAACACTGCCATGCAGCCCTCCGTGCTCTATGCCATGCCCACGAAGGGACAGCGCGTCACACTCAGCGGCACAGGCAGTCTCACCGGCGATATGGATCTATGGAAGAGCCAGCAGGGAACCCTCGTGGCCAATGTTCCGCTCGACTATACAGGAACCACCTACATCTCTGAAGGTACGCTTGAGGTCAATGGAGAGATTAAGGGAGACGTCAACCTCCGTGCCCGCGGCACCCTCAGCGGCAAGGCTATCGTCAACGCCATCAGCTTCGAGGGCGCCCTTAACTACGAGGGATGCCGCCTGATGCCTACCGAGCAGATGACCTTCAAGCAGGGCCTCAAGCTCGACCACAAGGTATATATGGAGATGGACATCACTACTGCCGAGGGCAGTCAGCGTGCCGACCTCATCAAAGTAGAGGGCGACCTCGGCTTGTCAGCCCCAGCTATATTTACCATCGTACCTGCCGAGAACGACGTGCAACCAGGCAAGTTCAAGCTCATCGAGTATACAGGCCAACTCACGGGCAAGGCTAACTTCTCCGTACGCGGACTTACAGGACTCTCCTACGAGATTGTCCACGAAGACAAGGCCATCTACCTCGTCATCAATGCCCAGCGCAGTGCCGCACAAGGCGTGATATGGAGTGGACACACCAGCAGCACTTGGGACTATCAGACTCCCAACTTCCTCCTTGGCACCGACACCACCGAGTTTGTGGCAGGCGACGAGGTAGAGTTCAACGACGAGGCACAATCCGTACTCATCACCCTCACCGACCTCATGCCCATCGGCAAGGTCACTGTCAACAACAACGAGAAGAACATCTCCTTCACCGGCGACGGCGGCCTCAGCGGCAGCGGCTCGCTCATCAAGGAGGGAAGTGGCCGGCTCAGCCTCGTCACCACCAAGAGCGACTACACAGGTCCTACCATCATTAACGGTGGCACCGTACTCGTCAAGGAGCTTGCCGATGGCGGACTGCCCAGCTCCATCGGTGCAGCCAGCTCATCGCCCGAGAACCTACAGATAGGCAAGGCCACCCTCAACATCGACAATGCCAATACGGCTACCGACCGTGGTATCACCCTCACCGACACCGCCTCTATACAAGTAAACAGTGGCACCACCTCACTCAAAGGCCAAATCAAGGGCGATGGTATGCTCGTGAAGAAGGGAGCAGGCCAGCTCAACATCACCTACGGGGGAGCCAACACTTGGAGCGGAGGCACGCGCCTCGTAGCTGGCACCCTGGCCATGGGCACCTGGAACACCACGTTCGGCACCTCCACGTCCAAGATTGAGGTCACGGGCAACAGCACCATCCGCATATTCGACCAGAACTCCACCTCCACCGTGCCCAACCTCAACAACACCATCGACATCCTCAAGGGCAAGACTCTCACCATCGTAGGCGGCAAGCGCTGTGCCATCCGTGGCAAGCTCACGGGCGAGGGCACCCTGCGCATCTCGTTCCCATACGTCCGTGGCGATGTATATACCAATATGTCCGCTTTCCAAGGCACCTACGAGGCCACCTCCGGTCAGCTTCGTCTGGCCAGCGCCATCGATCTCTCGCAGGGCACGCTCAAGCTCGGCGCCGATGTCTACGCAGCGCATGTCGAGGGTGGCGGCAAGAACGAGAAGATACTCACCAGCAAGATTGGTGCCCTCACCAGCAGTGTCAACACCTGTACACTTGCCTCGGGCATCTGGAACGTAGGCTATCTCGGCACCGACGACACCTATGCCGGCATCTTCAACTCATCGGCCACCATCAACAAGTATGGTGAAGGCACGCTCACCCTCACAGGAGCCAGCCAAGGCAAGCTCAACATCTACGAAGGCTGCGTACTGGTAGGCAACACCTCCACGGCTACGACGAGTGGCGCCACCACTGTCTACGAAGGCGGCAAGCTTGCCGGTGGTGGAAAGATTGCTGCCGTAACCATCAAGAAGGGCGGCATCCTTGCAGCCGGAAAGAACAGCCTGCTCACCGGCACACTCACACTTACCGGCAACCTCAACGTCAACTCCGGCGGCATCCTCTACATACGTGCCCGCAACAACGGACGCACCGACACCTTCAAGGCCGACGGCAAGGTAACCCTCATGTCGCCCCTCTTCCAAATAGAGCACATCGGTGACGGCTTCGCAGAGGGCGACGAGCTCCCCATCTTCACAGGCACAGGCACCATCAGCCTCTCGGGCACGCCCACCTTCGAGCCAGCCACACCTTGCGACGGCTGCGTATGGGACTACTCCACCCTGGAGACCGACGGCACCCTCCGCGTCATTGCCGACCCCACTGGCATTGACAATACAGAATTGGCAATTGACAAATCACAATTGACAATCTACGACCTCACCGGCCGCAAGGTTGAGACTATTACGGAAAAAGGCATCTATATTATAAACGGTAAAAAAGTAATCCGATGAAACGACTACTGACAGCTGTTGCACTCCTGTGCAGCCTCACCCTCCATGCTCAGCGCGGCGAGTACAACTTCGACTCCGACTGGCACTACACCTATGAAGGCACCTCCCACGTGGCCACCTTGCCCCGTGCGTTCAACGAAGACTATGCCTACCGCGTAGCCATCGACAACCTCCCCGACGACACGGTGCGCTACACCAAGACCTTCCGCCTGCCCCGCAAGGCCAAGGGCAAGAAGGTGTTCATCGAGTTTGAGGGAGCCCGCCAGTCGGCCACCGTGTGGCTCAACGGCCACCGCGTAGGCATGAGCGAGAACGGCGTCATGGCCTTCGGCTTCGACCTCACCCCCTACATCAACTACGGTGGCGACAACCGCCTCGAGGTGCTCACCGACAACGACTGGAACTACCACGAGCAGCAGCACCCCGACCACAGTCCCTACCAGTGGAACAACAAAAACTTCAACGCCAACTACGGCGGCCTGCCCAAGCATGTGCGCCTGCACATCACCGACCGCCTCTATCAGACACTGCCCCTCTACTCCAACCTCGGCACCACCGGCGTGTACATCTATGCCAAGGACATCGACGTGCCCTCACGCAGTGCCGAGATCGTGGCCAGCTCCGAGGTGAAGAACGAGAATAGCAAGCCCCGCGAGGTAGTCTATGAGGTCGAGGTCATCGACAACGATGGCCACAGCCTCGGCACTTTCCGCAGCGCTGCCCAGCACATCGCTCCCGGCGCCACCGCCACGCTCAGCGCCTCCAGGCAGTTCAGCGGCCTCCACTTCTGGAGCTGGGGCTACGGCTACCTCTACACCGTGAAGACCCGTCTGCTCGTAGGTGGCAAGTGCACCGATGAGGTAGTCACCCGCACCGGCTTCCGCAAGACCGAGTTTGGCAACGGCCTCTTCCGCCTCAACGACCGCGTGCTCATGGTCCACGGCTATGCCCAGCGCACCAGCAACGAGTGGCCCGGCGTAGGCATGAGCGTACCCGCCTGGCTCAGCGACTACAGCAACCTCGAGATGGTGAAGAGTGGCGGCAACCTCGTGCGCTGGATGCATGTCACCCCCTGGAAGCAGGACATCGAGTCGTGCGACCGCGTAGGCCTCATCCAGGCTATGCCCGCCGGCGATGCCGAGAAAGATGTCGAGGGACGCCGCTGGGAGCACCGCGTGGAGCTCATGCGCGATGCCATCATCTACAACCGCAACAACCCCTCCATCATCTTCTACGAGTGTGGCAATGAAAACATCTCCGACACCCACATGGCCGAGATGAAGGCCATCCGCGACCTCTACGACCCCCATGGAGGCCGTGCCATCGGCAGCCGCGAGATGCTCGGCAGCAAGGTATCAGAGTATGGTGGCGAGATGCTCTACATCAACAAGAGCGGTGGCCAGCCCCTCTGGGCCATGGAGTACTGCCGCGACGAGGGCCTACGCCGCTACTGGGACAACTGGAGCTACCCCTACCACCGCAGTGGCGACGGACCGCTCTACCGGGGTGTCGACGCCTCGGCCTACAACCACAACCAGGACCAGCTCGCCGTAGAGCACATACGCCGCTGGTACGACTACTGGGAGGTGCGCCCCGGCATGGGCAAGCGCGTCAGCTCGGGCGGTGTCAAGATTATCTTCTCCGACACCAACACCCACTTCCGTGGCGAGTCGAACTACCGCACCAGCGGTGTGTCCGATGCCATGCGTCTGCCCAAGGACTCCTACTACGCCCATCAGGTGATGTGGAACGGATGGGTCGACCCCGAGACACCGCAGACCTATATCATGGGCCACTGGAACTACCCCGCGGGCACCGTCAAGCCCATCTATGTAGTCTCCAACGCTCCCCGCGTAGAGCTGCTCCTCAATGGCCAGTCAGTAGGCACCGCCCGCCGCGAGTATGAGTTCCTCTACACCTTCGACTCCGTAGCCTACCGCCCCGGCACCCTGCAGGCCATCTCCTACGACGAGCAGGGCCAGCAGGTATCTGAGTACACCCTTACCACCGTGGGCGAAGCAGCCACGCTGAGCCTCTCGCTCATGACAGCCCCCGACGGCATGCGTGCCGACGGTGCCGACCTCGCCCTCATCACCTTCGAGGTGCTCGACAGCGAAGGCCGTCGCTGCCCGCTCGACAACCGCAACGTCACCTTCACCCTCGAGGGACCTGCCCAGTGGCGTGGAGGCCTTGCCAAGGGCGACGGCAACTGCGTGCTCTCCACCACCCTGCCCGTAGAGTGTGGCGTCAACCGAGCCCTCGTGCGCAGCCTCACCGAGGCAGGCACCATCCGCCTCACCGCCCAAGCCGAAGGGCTGGCACCGCAGACCATCGAGTGGACGAGCCGCCCCGTAACCGTAGCTCATGGCCTCAGTGCCGAGCACCAGCGCGACATCCTCCCCTCCTACCTCGGCCGTGGCGAGACACCCGCCACCCCATCCTACACCGACCATAAGGAAACCCTCACCATAGCCCGCGTCATCGACAGCCAGGGCACCACACCCCGCGACAGCCACCCCAGCACCGACGACAATGAGGAGACCGAGTGGCGCAACGATGGCACCAAGCGCACCTCATGGATCACCTACGAACTGGACGCTCCCGCACGCCTCGACGAGGTATCGCTCAAGCTCACCGGCTGGCGCCGCCGCAGCTATCCGCTCGAGATCTTTGCCGACACCACCCTCGTGTGGGCAGGCAACACCCCCATGACCCTCGGCTACGTACACCTGCCCGTCAAGTCCACCCTATGCTCGCGCGTCACCATCCGCCTCAAGGGCACAGCCACCGAGAGCGACGCCTTCGGACAGATTACCGAGCTGACCGCCCCCGTAGCCAATGAGCTCGACCTCTACAAAGCCAAGGATGGCGACAAGGTACGCAGCGAACTGCGCATCGTGGAGATCGACCTGCTGAAGTGGAAGAGTCGCGATGCACAGGACTTCGTCAAGGGAGCCGACGTAGGTTTCCTCACCGGTCAGGAGAAGCGCGGCGTAGTGTTCCACGACCGCAACGGCAAGGAGCGCGAATGTCTCGAACTGCTCAAGAACGACTATCAGATGGGCGCCATCCGCATGCGTGTGTGGGTCGACCCCCGTGGCGGCACCAACGACAAGCACGAGCTCCTCGCCATGGCCAAGCGCGTCAAGGCCCTGGGCATGGACCTCATGGTCGACTTCCACTACAGCGACTCCTGGGCCGACCCCGCCAAGCAGCCCATCCCCAAGGCATGGCTCGGCCACTCCTACGAAGAGATGAAGCACGACCTCCGTGCCCACACCATCGACGTGCTCACCCTCCTCAAGGACAACGGCATCACCCCCCGCTGGGTGCAGGTAGGCAACGAAACCACCAACGGCATGCTCTGGAGCGTCAAGACCAATGAGCGCGGCTGGGAGGTGAAAGACTCGCTCGGCCACACCACCATCACCCACTCCATGGGCCACATCAAGACCCAGCCCGAGCAGTATGCCGGCTTCATCCGCACCGGCTACGACGCCGTCAAGGAGGTCTTCCCCGAAGCCATCGTCATCGTACACCTCGACCGTGGCCACCGCCAAAGCCTCTACGACTGGCACCTCGACACACTGCTCAAGCATGGAGGCAAGTTCGACATGATAGGCATGTCGCTCTACCCCTACTGGGCCATGCAAGGCAAGCCCGACGTCAAGGCCGACGACATCATCACCGACTGCATCGCCAACATCCGCCACGTCAGCGAGAAGTACGGCTGCGACGTCATGATTGTAGAGACCGGCTACGAAGTCGACGAGCGCCACCCCGAGGTGATGGAAGAGGGTCGCCGCCAGCTCACCCGCGCCATCCACGAGGCACGCACCCAGACCAACGGTCGCTGCCGCGGCATCTTCTATTGGGAGCCCCAGTGCCTCCCCGGAGGCTACAAGCTGGGTGCCTTCAACAGCAATGCCGCCCCCACAGCCATCATGGAAGCCTTCGTGGAGTGAGGCTTCATCCTACCATACACATACCCTTCACTCTATCTGATACAAACAAAGAGGTCGGCACTCTCACGAGTACCGGCCTCTGCTGTCGATTTAGCGTTAGAATTGTTCAAGAAGCTAAAGCTCTTTCGAGTAGCTCAGAATCCGCTACTCCCCCACCCAGCGATAGTAGTGGCTGCTCTTGGGTACCAGCGCAAGCTTGCCCTGCTCCACATAAGCCTTGAGTTTGCGATAGGCCGTGCTCACCGCAAAGTGCCCTATACGGGCCAGTTCGCGCACATGGATATCCTCGTGAGTGGCAAAGTATTCGCGCAGCGCCTCCTCCAGCTCGGCCTCGGTGAGCGGCTTGCGCTCCGCTCCCTCCACGCTAAACTTCACATCGGCCAGGCGCGAGGCCAAGTTCTTGTCGGGGCGGAAGCGGATGCCACTGATGCGCACCTCCTTGCCCGTGGGCGGTGTCGTGCCCTTGTGGCTGCTCAGCTCCATATTCAGCGTGCCCAGCCCTGCAAGGTCCACGCGATAGCCATGAGCGAGTGCCTCCACGATGCGCTCGCTCATGGCATCCCACACCAGTTTTACATCCGTCTCCGTAGCCGTCGTGGCATCGCAGATATCCTTGGCAAGGGAGGCCACATCCACCTTCAGCGGGTGCGACACGGTGAGCGCCATCCCCTCCGCCTCGGTGCTGGCCCCACACATCAGTTTACGACTCGTGGCCTTGCAAGCCACCTCAATCCCATACATACGCTTGTGCGCTGCAGTCTTGTACTTCTTTGTCTTCATATCTATATATAGTTACTTAAGTTTCGCAAACTCAACTTTCAGGAGGTAAGGGAGTTAAAATGGAGTTACCACTACGCTTTGCTCCGTTAAGGAGTTAAATGCCGATAGTATAGTGCGCGCGTTCTGTACATTCGGCCTTTATCTTCTTAGGCTCGAAGAGCCGATAACTTCATTTAACTACTGTTATCTCCTTTGCTTTCGCACTTGCGAAAGTTGAGGATACTAATCTCAATCCCAGCATTTTACTTCAATCACCATATATTATCCTCGCGAGGAGAATATATTACTCTCGCGAGAGGAATACTTTATCTTCGCGAAGAGAATAGTTTATCCTCGTGAGGGTAATAAATTCTCTTCGCGAGGGTAAGAATTTTTGTTACTACAGAACAAAGATAATGGTTTATAATTTCTCTTGCAATGGTTGGAGCGAGAAAAAGAAATCCGACCTACAATTGAGGGAAGAAAACAGCGTTTCCCCTCCCTCCTTCGTACTTAGATGTCGTAAATAAAATTGTAATTAATTTAAGAAAGAGATATGATGAGAAAAGTTGCACTCTTACTTTCCTCTTTCCCTCCAAATCTCCTCTGCCAGATAGTGGTCGCTACGGCAATGAAGGTCGGCAGTGCCATCCTCGATAAGGGGCAATAGTGGGGAATTGTAGAAGATGTCCATAGCCTCCTCGAGCGACACGCCGTGTAGTTCGCTGATGGCGCTGATGATACGCGCATACTTGGCTTCGAGAATAGCATGAAAGGCTTCGTCGCGCATCATAACTTACGGCTTTCTATATGGGTGAGACATTGGTCTATGGCCTGCTGTGTACGGAAACAGAGCTGATAGTTGGGTTGTTCATAGACAAGGCGGCGCAAGGCATCGTGCTTGCTGATGTCGCCTGAGAAGTAGAGGTCAAGTGTACGGAAGACCTTGTCGTTGGCAATGCCACCACGCACAATGTCCCAATCGCCTAGAATGCGACCGGCACGGCACTCGCTAACGAAATCGAGCCATTCCTCATTGTAGGCATCAAAACTCAAGACCTTCCATTCTACAAAGTCCTCACGCATCTCGTAGAGATTGAGCCACGCCTCGCGCCCACGGCGAATGAAACGCTGACCATAATCTATGGCTTGCTGCTCGAGGGTGGTGACATAGAAGCCAGGACCAAAATCGAGGAACGAACGCGAGTGCTCCGTATCGGGGCGTTCTACAACGACAGATGATGCGTGATACACCTTCATGATGGCAACACTCCTTTCTCCCTCATATATTCGGTAAGGTCTTCGAGCAAGTACTCCTTGCTGAAGGTGTGCAGCACATCATAGCTCGGGATGATGTACTCGGTGAGAATCCCCGAACTCTTCAACCGTTGGTACACCTCATGCGAGGAAATCCCCAGACGACGCGAGAGATTACCGATGCAATAGGTGGCAAAGTCGAGATTCGTAGTATTCATACCTTGGTTTTTAATAGTTCTTCCGCAAAAGTAACGATTACACAATAAAAAACAAAGAAAACCATCGTTTTTCTCAACTTTACTCCAATGAGATTTGGCTTTTCCGCTCAATTGCACTAAATTCGCCAGATATTAAGTGAAAATAGTATTAACAAATAAAACGAATTGCCTATGGAGTAAACCCGGACAGACGCTTTCGCGAAGGTTTGTGATAGTGAGAATATCACTTAAATAGAATTAATAATTCACAATTCAGAATTCAACAACGCGTCCCGTTCGTTCTTGATAAATATAGATATGGAGCTTTTGGCTCTTGTTCTCTTCTTAGTGAAAACCGCCAATTTTCAACACACGAGGACAAGCAGACTGAAGGTTCACCCCGATAGGGTGTGGACTATTCTGTGCTTGTTGTGTGGAAGGTCACTTGGCGGTACCTACTAAGAAGGCGAGTAACGGATGGTTTCACGCCTTTTCTTATATATTATTTGAGTGGAGTAAGAATTTATATGTACATTTGCACAAAATAGATAAATATTATGCAAAAATCCAACAATTGTTTGTCGTACGATAGAGTATTGACCCTATTGCCTATGGGGTTTAAGCCAATGAATATCATAAACTCCAAACAAAAACTGTATCAATCGCCCAAAGGTATAATTCTTCTAAAAGAATCACAGATCTATCGACCTCAAAATGTTTTGTGGTCTGGAGTAGACAAGGACATGTTACTGGAAAAGGAAGTTTCATTCCTTTGCATGACAGCAGGATTTATGGGGATATTGCTAATACCTGTCGAATGCTTAATACAATATATAGAAAACAACGATGTTTCTACATTAAAAAATGGACGCACAAATTTGAGGATACGTACTGATGAAGGGCGCTTTGTTTTATATGATACTAATGCCAAAGAATTGGATTTGACCAACTATTTCATACAAAACGAGTACAACGAATCTTTCCAAGATTCAATATAAGATATATTGCAGCCAGTACTAATAATATAAATTTGGAAGGAAACGACAATGAAAAGCCTTTTTCTTTCATAAGATTTTGTTGAACAAATTAGTAAAAACTCAAAATGAAGAGAACTATTATATTTGCGATTTCTATTTTGCTGCTATGCTGCACCACAGCCCTTATCTCCTGCAAAGAAGAGTCTTCCTATATTATTCCTGAAGTATCAGTTCCTAATGGATATGTTAATTATTTCATAGAGGACTTGTCTCTTGATAGTGATTCTTGCGAAGTAAAGATTGCTTTCCAAATTAACACGAAGTGGACAATGGATATAGTCTATCTTGACGGAGCAACGTCGTGGTGCTATGTAGAACCAAATTCAGGTAATGCAGGTTTACATAAAGTTGTGCTACGAATAGACAGCAATGATAGCGATACAACTCGTTCAGCTAAAATCCAATTAAAAGTTGCCGCAGAAAAGATTGCCGAGATTGTTGTAAAACAGGACAAAGGCGTTAAAACGGTAGTTCCTCCTGATGTAATAGTTATAGAGAACTATTGGAAAACCAAAGCCGATGTAGAAAACGTGGTTTCAAATGCTTACCGCTTAATGACAGATTTTGAATTCTCTTCAAGGCTTTTAGCGTGGAGTGAACTGCGCGGTGATAATGTCATTAAGGGAGACTATGCGCCTACTGACATCAGAAGCATCTTAGATGTTAACCTCCTTCCTACCAATAGCTACACTTCATGGGGTGATTTCTATGAGGTTATTAATAATTGTAATATTGTGCTAAAATACGCTCCCAGCGTTTTGGCTTTAGATTCTGAATATACCGAAGAAGAATGGAATGTTCACCGTGGCGAGATGCTAACCATACGCGCATTGTGCCACTTTTATTTGGTGCGCACATTCCGAGACATTCCTCTACTTACAGAGGTTATGAGTAATGATAGTCAAAATCTATATCCTTCTCAGGTGTCTCCTATCGTAGCTTTAGATCAAATATTAACAGATTTATATGAAGCTGAAATTTTGGTGATGAAGTCTGGGGGATACCCTACGAATACCGAAAACAAGGGACGTGTTACTTCGGATGCAGTACGAGCCATTATAGCAGATGTTTTATTATGGAAAGCCGCATTTACTCAATATGAATCGGTTGGCTCTGATGGTCTGTGCGACCAATACTATACAGAATGTATTGCTTATTGTGACCTTATAATTGACGGGTTTAACCAAAGGGGTAACTTTGACTTTAGTAATGACGGAAAAGATTATCCAATGGTCTATAGTTTTAATGACGAGCCACAATCGGAGGGGAACAAGGCCTATGATGCCGTTTTTGGAACACAAAATAGTGAAGAAAGTATTCTTGAATTACAATATAGCAATAACTACTACAACTCTTTTATTCCATATTTTTATGGCAGAGAAGAGGGGAATGATGCTATTATTGTTGCATCAGACTACTTGTCACAAATGTCATCAAGTATAACAGAGGGACTTTATTGTTCTACAGACATTAGACGTGCAAGTTTTATCAATGTTATGTACGAAAGTGATAAGAATTTACCAATAACAAAATACACGGCAAGAACGCATAATGGAGTTTTCTCAAAGTTACATTCTCAACTGACTCCTGTTTATCGCGAGATAGAAGTTATAGACGGGAGACCAGCTATTAACAGCAATTGGATTATGTACCGTATAACAGATATTCTGTTAATGAAAGCAGAAGCCTTAGCGTATCGTGCAGATGCTACATCTATGGATTTGGAGAATGCTTTTGAAATAGTATCTGCCGTATATTATCGTTCAAATAGAATAGACGAAGTTGCTGCAGAAAATAGGCTGTCATTCCCTCAGAATGCAGAAGATATGCGAGCATTAGTGTTAGTGGAAAGACAACGAGAATTAGCCTTTGAAGGGAAAAGATGGTATGACCTTGTTCGCAAAGCTTTGTGTGATGGTGAAACAGCCCCAATGCTTGATTTATTGGTAGAACATAAATATGAATCTAACCATAAGGCTATCCGTACCAAGTTGAGTAATATTAGTAGTTTGTTCTTTCCTATATGCGAACGTGAAATCAACATTAATCCAAATCTCAAGCAAAATGAGGCATATGTAACAGAATGACTATAAAAGAGTCAATCCACAAAAGGCTTTCGAAGAATAGGCGCAGGCGTACTTCGAAGGCCTTCTGTGGAGTTATGTCCTTATCAGCCCTTATTCATTTCTTTGGTTAATCAAGTTCACCACCACCTTCACCATCACATCTTTCTCCTCAGTCTTACTCTCAGCAATCATGAGAGTGAGAGCCACGAGAGTGTTATCGGCAAGGCGCTTGGTGCCGTCAGGGCGATAGAGGATGCGGTTGCCATTGAGGAACCAGAGGAAGAGGGTAGCTGCAATACGTTTGGAGACGTAGCCACGGGCTACTTAAACTCCTTGGTGCCGATAAACCGGCAGTCGTCGCAACCGACGCTTTCATGTCGCGTCGGCACTAAAAGAATGGTTCTTAGTAACAGGCAGTGTCCAAAATATTGTGTAAATAGAGATTCAGGGTTCACTTCAAAAATGCGGACTCTGTAATTTTTTATACTTTTGTTCTATTGTCGATTATTTTAGGTAGGCTACACCTCCTTCGTCATTTCTATAGTATCAAACATTACAATAATTCTTGCTCAACATATCATATAATAAAGAAAAAGTATTATCTTTGCATATTATATGATATGTTACGCTTATGGCAAAGGGTACGATGGGGACTAAATTACCCCGAAAGTTGGAGCAGAAGATGCAGGTTGTTGGTGAGCAGATAAGGCTTGCTCGCTTGCGTCGTAATCTGAGTGTTGCACAGGTGGCGGAGCGTGCAACCTGTTCACCTCTTACGGTGTCACGCGTAGAGAAAGGTGCACCGACGGTGGCGATAGGCATCTATCTGCGTGTATTGTATGCCTTGCAGCTTGATGATGATATTCTCTCATTAGCAAAGGATGATGAACTCGGCAGAGCATTGCAGGATATGAATTTGCCACAGCGTGAAAGGGCATCTAAAAAGGAGTAATGTGCTATGAAGAAGTTGTATGTATATGCCGATTTTGATTGGCTCAAGGAAACTGAGTTGGTTGGAGAACTTGGCTACGAATCACTTCGTGGCTCGGATAGTTATAGTTTTAAGTTTGCAGATAGTTGGATAAAGAAATACAATGCCATTACCTTAAGTGAAGATCTTAACAACTATCCGGGAATACAATACACTCAGCCGAATAAAGATATTTTTGGCTGCTTTGCCGATGCACTGCCAGACAGATGGGGACGAACTCTTCTCCTTCGTCGTGAGCAGATATTGGCACAAGAGGAAAACAGACCTATACGCCGACTATCATCGTTTGACTTTTTGACGGGTATTGATGACTTTTCCCGTATGGGAGGATTCCGATTCAAAGAAACACTTGATGGCGAGTTCATAAACGCTGACAACTCTTTGCGTATTCCTCCATTGACCGACTTGCGAGAACTTATTGCCGCAAGTAAGGAGATTGAGAAAAGCGAGGACGCTAATATCCTTCCCGAAAAAAGATGGATTGCCCAACTTGTGCAGCCGGGTTCTTCGCTCGGTGGTGCTCGCCCCAAAGCAAATGTTATAGATGCGGATCGTAGTATATTTGTTGCAAAATTCCCATCATTGAAGGATGATTACGATGCAGGACTATGGGAGCATTTCTGCCATCTATTAGCCAAAAATGCGGGCATAAACGTTGCCGAAACAAAGGTGCTTGAAATTAACGACAAGCATCATACGCTCCTTTCTCGTCGTTTTGATAGAACGGATGATGGCAAGAGAATACATTTTGCATCGGCAATGACACTGCTCGGGTTAAATGATGGCGACAACGCTACAACAGGACACGGATATATTGACATTGTTGATTTTATCATTAGCGGTTGTACCGATGTTGATGCGAACTTGCGAGAACTATTCCGCCGAGTTGCA
>JAGAQY010000026.1 GCA_017622495.1 Bacteroidaceae bacterium
TTGCATCTTATTCTCAGAATATCTATTTGTTATCCTCACACAGATCTCACAAATCTCACAGAGAACGCATCGTTACACTCGCGTTTGCCATCCGGCTGAAAACACTCGGCAATGCCGACAAGCGCGGGCGAAGCGACGCGCAGTTTGTGAGATTCGTGAGATCTGTGTGAAACTCAATCATTTCGCGAGGTTATTCTGATGCGTCTGCCCTGTTTTAACCTACGTTGCATGTGTTTGCTGGAGACCATCCGCGTATATGTAGGCGACCATATGCGCATACGTAGGCGACAATCTACGCGTATGCTCGCCAGCAGACATCTTGAAATGTAGCCAAAAACAGGGCAGATGTACCAGAAATATCACAAAGATTGTCTGTTTGCCATCAGAGAATAAATTGATTACTTCACGCGAACGTGTTGCTCTTCTGCCAAGGGGTGTTGGATGTGGATTATTGTACACATGCTGTGCTGTAACTCGCTGAAGATTAATTTTCATTTGTAAATTGTCAATTGGTCCTCCTGCCAAGGGTCAGATGAAAAAATCCTATAATGGGGGGATGATGGGCAAATATCACCTGTTGTCAATATACATACCATGCACGTTGTCAGCGTTTATACCCCTGGCAGAAATTGCGCGGAGTGAAGCTTTCTGCCAAGGGGTACCCACAGTCTTGCCAGGGGGGACAAGCATCAAGGCTATCGGCAATTCACACAACGTGTTTTACAACACATGAATAATAATCACAAAAGACTGCTATCTTATGCGAAGTAGAAGATTGCTGTCAATCGACAGCAATCTTTTTCCCATCCTTAATGTAGATGCCGCGTGTGGGGATTTCTACGGGACGACCTTGCAGGTCGTAGTAGGGGGTGGAGGGGACAGACAGATGTTGCGGAGCGTCTACATTTGTGCCATTTTTTTGGTAAATATATAACCCATAGTAAGAACAACTTCTCATTTGAATAAACACACCGCTGTCATGGTAGAAATCGTTCGAGACGATTCCCATAGAGAGCGAGCCGATGCCCTCAATCCAGGTATCTTGAGGAGATGGATGCACGACTCCATAATAGTATGGCGACAAGTGTAGATACCGACGGGGGGGGCCGTCAAGCAATACAGTGTCGCCCACATGAGTGACCATACATGCAAATACTAAATCGTCATACTCGTGTATAGAGAAAGTGTCGCCGACATTTAGCCCGAAATCGAACATCAGCTTACCGTTCTGATAGTATTTGTCACCATCCTGCCGGCAGTAGCCCACCTCGAGCCTCTCTTTACCACCCTCCCACAATTCTTGAGTGCGGGTATATAGTTTCTTGCATGCCGTCCCGTCAACTATCGTATCGCCCTCTATCCACATGCGTACATCGGAACTGAGGTCAATGTAGTGGGGGATTCTTTCTATGATATTCCATTCCTTACCATCCATAGCGATAGGCTCTTGTGCTGCAACGCCGCTCACGATGGCGAGCAACATTGCCAATAGTATCAGATAGCGTTTCATACACCTATCATGTTTAAGTTAATATTGCACAAATTTAGTCTATTATCTTTACTTTACCAAGTGATTGATTGAGAATTCCACCTTGTTCAATCTTAAGATTGTTAGATTCGCTCAATTGTATCTCTCCACCATTGGTAATAGACATTGTACCGCTATTTTTCACAACAATACTTCCTCGGACGATAGATCCACCATTAATAATTAGCTCACCGCCATTCTCAACCGTGATTGTAGAAGCAAAGTATTTCTTAATATTGGCAGAGACTGTCAGTTTTCCTCCATTGACAATGCGCACATTATTATAGATATAGTCATCTTCATTCCATACGACTTCCGTATTGATGGTTATGTCTGGATAAGGACTCAATGAGATGTTTTCTAAATTTCCATATGCATCAAGTGCTCCGTACAGAGGATTGGAATCATCACCATCGGCTTTCTCTTGCGCCCAAGAAGGTACATCCTCAGGCTTTTCACCAATTCCCCAGAAATAGTAACCGTCATTATCTGCATCTTCAATGGCGATGCTATCCTCGTTGTATTGGAGGCTGGTTATTTCACCAACTATATAATTGGCATCACCAAAATTCTCCCAATCCGTTACAAGATAGATATAACCATCCTCTCCAAATGATTCCCCCCAACTATTTTTTAAAATCCACGCCGTTGCGCCTATTAAAGGACTGCCTTCCTCTATTATTGTTTTATTTTCTGTAAATTCGTCAAGAACTATTTCATCCCCAACTTGCACAGTGTAATATCCTACAAGAGTAAGGAAGTGCCTCCAAGAAGGAATGTCAACAACTATTGGGGCTTTATGTAAAATCTCTTTTAATCTGTTTTCTGGATAGAAACTATGAACGAACAATTGATGATTTTCTATCTTTATCAACTCTTTTGGATCATCAGATTTGCTATCACAGTTTCCGTTTATTCCTACATAAGGAAAACTCTCTTCATCAATTATTCCATAATTTTTACTTCTTTGCAATGCACTTTGAGGGTTGCCTCCTCTGCATCCATCTACACCGTAGCATGAAACAATTTCTTGTTCAGACAAATCTATATTGAGCAGTTTATTGTAATACAGGTTAGTGTAAGATTCAATTGCACCTATAGCAGCAAATGACCAACATGAGCCACATTGAAGACCTTGATTTTTCACAGGAGTCATCCAATTCTTTCCGTGTCGGTTACGCCAGTCCCATTCTGAGACATAAGAAGTAGAGCTACTAGTTGCGCTCAATGTTGATACGGAGTTTCCCACCGCATTATAATCATAATTTGGCATAACAAATACACCACCCACATAGTATTCAAGACCACCAAGATTAGGGACTTCTCCACCAAACATAGCTTTTTTCTCTTCATACGTCAATTGAGAAATGGATGTCTCTCCAGCACGCCATGTCATGTTGTTCTTTTCCAGATTTTCGTTCAGTTTGTTTATTGTGTAAGCTCTGTGCGCGTTCAGTGTAGATGTCTGACGTGTGGCATAGTTACTTATCATATGGGTTGAAGTGTTAATCTCGTCCAGCTGCAATGTGGCATTGACAATCTTGATATTCAGTCTCTCTGCTGTCACATTATCCAATACTGACGTTTCAAATGCTACATTCTCAAAAGTTGCTGTAGTACTATCGGCCAGCAACGGGTACAATTCGTATACGAGATATTCCGTATTGTAGTCATCCTGTAGGGTGATACGAACAAGGCTATTTGAGGCGTGATGTAGTATGATTGTTCCTGACACGGAAAGTCCGGTGATAGCAGAAGAATAGTTTAATCCGATAGTAGTGTCACACTGTATCGACATATTCTGTCGTATGTCTGTCGTTGCAATATTCTCAAGCGACAATGCAACAATGTTAGTTTGCCCTCTCGAAAGAATTGTACAAACCACTGTCAATATAAATAAGTATATTCGTTTCATAACTTTCCATTTCTTCATTTCGTTAATATCATTCGCTTTGTATCAATCACTTGTCCGTCGGCAATGAGCGCATAAAGGTACATGCCGGCATTGAGGCTACCACCGTTGATAGTGATGCTAGTTTTGCCACGCTCTGTAATGGTATATTCGGTTATCTGCTCACCATTCATGTTGTAGATGTAAAGGTCGGCCTTTACAACCTCATCAGCCACATCGCAACGGATAAGCGTACTCTCTGTAAATGGATTTGGTGTATTCTGATAGAGTGCACTCACGATAGCATCAATATTCGTGGCCTCTTCATCGGTCGAGCGGGTTGCAGCTTTCTTCACTATACCATTGCTCTGCTGTTCCAACTTGACATTCAACTCCTGAACGGAGCGTACGAGCAGAGGAATAATCTCAAGATAGTTGACACCAAGGTAACCGTCCTCGCCCTCAACCACGAGGTCGGGATATATCTTCTGTAGTTCCTGTGCGATAAACCCATAATGTTTGTTCTTCATGAATGCAGACTCCTCGTCATACCACGGAGCACGCTTCTCTCTGCTCGCCTCTGCTCCCTCAGCAGCTTCAAACTCGCGTTGCTTATACTTGAACTCTACGATGTTCATATCCATTACCTTGTCAAGGCAACTGCTTGATACGGACTTGATGTCGCTCTTAAGACGGTAATCGGAAGGACTAACTAAAGTCGGCACATTGAGAGAGCCTGTAAGGTACACATCGCCATGGAAAAAACCGGCATACTTCCCTGTTACAGAAACATTGCCTAGAATTCCCACTGAGCTACCGAATACGCCTGCACCATAAACGTCATCAAGGAAACCTGCAACACCGAAATTATATCCATTATTAGCTCCGCCAGCTATACCAGTAACACCATATGAGGAATACGCTGTTCGCGTTCCTGTAGAAATAGTGTTTCTACTATAAACGCCATGATTCTCAAAGCCCGAAGGATGATTTGTGATATATAAGCCATAGCTCGAACCAGATTGACTTGTCCGATTTATCTTTAATCCTGTGAAATCTTGTGAGTTCAAGTACATAGTAACATTACTCTCGCCAAGACTGTTGACTGTCAGTTGTGAATTTAGGCTGCCGGTGGTTTCTATGCCTAAGCCAGTTTTGCCAGTTTCATCTACCATCAATTGTGCGTTGGCCACACTAAAGCATGAACTTACAAAAAGTATAGTTAGGATTTTCTTAAAGTTTTTCATTGTGTTTATATTTTAAAATTTGTTGTTTTGTTTGAAATTCGCTGAGATAAGTCCTAACGTCATGCCTTGTTCATTGTTTTGCTTCTCTTTGACTTTGGATTCTATTTCAGTCACCTATGGTGGGCATGGATGAAGGCAAATCACGCATACGCACTTTATGGATGGTAACAACCGCTGTCGCAGAGTTGCTTGTTGTGTCAATGGTATTTGTTGTTCACAAATATATAAATTAGTTTTCATATTAGCAAATGTTAAGGAATATATATCGTAATGGATACAATATGCACCGCTTTTTTATAAGTATGCTTTCTTAATCTCCTAATTTGTTGTACCTTTGCAGGAATTAAGGTTTGTAGATAATAATTAAACTTTACAAGTTGAATTTATGGAGATAAAGGAGATAAAGGCCAAATGCCGCGATTAAGCGAGCGCAAAGATTGCTTGCAAACTCTGCCGAGTAAAAGCGGCATCAACGAAGTTAATGTACTTACGCGCGAAAAAGCTATTGGCTTTATCTCCCAAGGAGCGAAGCGATATCTCCCTTTAACTCCTGACTCCTGAGAAGTAATTATATTAAACACAATAAAACCGTTTTCTTATGCGAAGTAAAAAACTGCATTGGTTCTTGTGGGGGACGCTGTGTCTCCTATGCTCGTGTATTGATGCCAGGTATGACCTGAAGAACAAGGAGGTGGCTCTCGATGTACAGATTGAGGGCAACAAGATAGCGTTTCCTGTAGGAAATCTAAGACCTATCTATCTGGACTCGATGCTCAGCACCGCTGATCAGGAGATGCTGAAAGAGATTGATGGCGTGTATAGCATTGCCCACTCGGGCGCAATAAGCCCTATCAGCGTGAAGCTGGATGAGATATCCTTTAAGATCGATGATGTGGTGTATAACGAGAAGTTCAACTTCGAGGAGGCTGCCGCCGATATTAAAGAGGTAACAATGCCCGGCAATCACCAGGAGGTGAAGTTCAATGTGGCAGACGTCAGAATAGAGGATATCAACGATTCGCTGCCCCACTTGCATGAGCAGATGACACTGGATGTGATGCATGACGAGTATATAGGCAAACTGGGAACCGACCATGTGATGCTGTATGCCAACTCGGTGTTTACACTTGCCGAAGAGGGAATAGATGTGGAGTTTGAGTACCTGCTGCCTAAGGAGGTGAAGGCACTGCATGAGATACAGGTAATCAACAACGACCACTCTACGCAGCGTAGTGGCGAGGGCGCCGTATTTCACTTCAAGATCAACCATCCTCATGTATTGAGTACATTGGAGGGTGAGAGGAGCTTCTCGTTCCATATCAACTTCCCCGAATCATTTGATGTGGCACTCTATCCCGAGGCCGAGTATGCCGACAGGTATCAGCTCGATGACCATGTATTGACGGTGACAGACATGCCGGTCAAGGGCGATGTGTCGTTGATAGAGTTTTACTTCAATGGTTTCAAAGGTGTTCAGGATGACAAGTACTATACCACAGGAATGCATGAGGATGGTACCGAAGGCCGTAAGTTTGTGCTCGACGACAAGCTGTCATATACATTTGATTACCATATCAACGGAAAGTTGGATGTGAGCTCTGAGGCCACAGAAGAGGATTTCCGTGTGACCATCGCACTGGATGCCGACTGCGGACTCTATGATGTGATAGGTGAGACCAACCCGATAGAGTTTGACTTTGAAGATGAGCAGATAGCCTTCTCTACGAAGATTGACGGGCTGAAGCATATCAAGGAGGTGAAGTATGTGAAGCTCGATCCACAGGCAAGCCAGGTGAGGCTCACGATTGATATGCCCGAGACATTCGAACCCTTTGAACTGCAACACGGAGAATCGTTCAAGATACATCTGCCCGAATTCCTGTTCCTCAACGAGCAGTACACCTCGATGCCCGAGGGTATGGAATACGATGCGGCAAACCATACCATCCATGTGCTGAAAGACGAGGCGCTGGATGCTGCAAGCATCGTGTTGGCTCTCGACTCTATCTCGATACACCAGGAGGTAGTGGACGAGGCTATCACCATGTCGGGCGCGGCAAGGCTGACCACGGGAGGCGCCGTATACTTCGTTGCCGAGAAGGCATCGCTGCGCAATGACCTGCCCGCACTGCGTGACAAGGTGATCCTCTTTGACTTGGAAGAGACACGCTTCGTAGTGGAAGAGGTAGTAGTGGTAGCTGATGCCATTGCCAAGGACCTCCGCGAAGTGGTGGATATAAAGATTGACGAACCGATAGAGGAGGGACTTGACAAGATCTACTCTGTAGACTTCAAGGAGGATGTGGAGCTTAACCTGCTACTTGACCTGAAGGGGCTCGACGATGTGAAGGAGACCGTAAACATGAGAGTGGATGCTATGCTGCCTTCGTTTATCTGTCTCGAGACCGAAGACCCGGATGTGAAAATCAATGACGGACACCTGCTCATAGATACGAAATATACTCCCGGCGAAACATTCAAGAAGAGCATCAAGGTGACGAAGCTCGACTTTACCAAGATGGAGGATGGCTATTTAGGTTCTACGATAGAGGATGGAAAGACATACCTGAGGTATACAGACTCTATAGCCATAGACGCCACGGTGAGTGTAGACCAGATGGAGGTGAGCAGTGATCTACTGAACAGAACGGTGGAGGTGGACTTTGAGTTTGCTGTCACTCCTATCAAGGTTGGCATGGTAGAGGGTGTTTATAGCGGAAACATTGATGCCTTGACCGAGACTTTCGACCTGGATCTGGGAGAGCAATTGGACTTCCTGAAGGAGGAGGGCAACGGCCTCACACTCTCTGACCCACAGATAAAGATTGCCTTGGAAAACAGCCTCTGTGTGCCTCTGACCGTAGATATAGTGATTACGGGACGCGACGACAAGGGTGAGGTGATAGAGACTGCGAATATCGTTCTCAATGACCTGGCAATAAATCCTGCTGCGTATGACGAGAAGACGGGCATGATAACTCCTGACTCGACCAAATACTTCTTCGTGGCGCATGAGGGACAAGAGCTGAAGGGATATACTGCAGTGGTTGTGCCCGAGTTGGCCACACTGCTGCAGAAGATACCCAGTGCCGTGTCGCTGGAAATTGTACCCAAAGTGGACACCTCTGTGACACATCGCGTAGACCTGTGTCAGGAGATGCATATAAGTGGTGACTATAGTGTGGTGGTACCGTTGAAGTTTGACGAACTCGAGGTGTGCTATACCGACACGATCAGTGACCTGGAACTCGATATGGAGGACATCGCTGAGGTATTCCAAAACCTGGGATTCAGTGTATATATGGATGTAAACAATACCTTGCCTATAGGACTGACGCTGGAATTGACGCCTGTCAATGATAGAGCGGCCGAACTGAAGGGCATCGTGATAGATCCTGTCAGCGTGAAGGCAGGCGAGGGCGGCGCTGTAGCTACTACAGGCGATTATGAATCCCTGAAGATCAATGCCCAGAGTGAAGATAATGACGACCTGATGCAACTCGACGGTCTCATCTTCACTATCACGACCAAAGCAAACGAGACGCTTGGCGGAGCGGCACTGAAACCTGAGCAGGGTATCCACATCAAGAATATTGTGATAGAACTGAGAGGAGATATCGATGTGGACCTGAACGAACTGAATAATAACACTGAAGAGTAAGGAGGAACAGATATGCGAAGAATAAATTATAGTATCGTGTTGTTGGCCGTATGTGGAATGTGTGTGCTGCGCGTGAATGCACAGACGGCAAAGTCATCGTATTTCCTTGATGGTGCCTTACACAACTACCAACTTAATCCGGCTATGCCGGCAGAGCGTCCCTTCTTCTCTACTATGCTCGGCAACTGGTCGCTGAAGACAAACAGTAACTTCGGTTTGTCAAACTTCATCTATCAGCATCCGTATGATGATAACAAGCTGACCACGTTTATGAGCAATACGGTGTCGGCCGATGAGTTCTTGGGTCGGTTACCACAGTCGTTGCAGCTGTCTACAGACATGGGAAACACACTCCTGGCCGGAGGATTCCGCATGTTTGGAGGTTATACGACACTGAGTATAACGATGAACTCGGCTACGTCGCTGAATGTCCCTCGTGGATTCTTTGAGTTTGCCAAGAAGGGCTTCCAGGAAGACCACTACAGCTTCTCTGACATCAATATGCGCACGATGAACTACGCAGCCGTCACGTTGGGCTACTCGCATGAGATTATTAAAGGATTACGTGTGGGTGTCAATGCAAAGTATCTGATGGGTATGGCCTATGCCAATTTTCACGTGGATAAGTTGAATGTGCAGATGAATGGCGAGAAGTGGATGGTAGAGACTCATGCCTCGGCCGAGGCAGCCCTCTTTACTGAGGTGACAGTAGAGCAAGGCCCCATGGACGAACTCAACGAGCCTAAGATTCCCTTGGTAGATGCTATCGATGGTTTTGATGGGAAAAACTACAAACCGATACTTGCGGCCTTCAAGCCCGCATCTTCGGGCTTTGCTGTCGATTTAGGTGTGGTATATGATATGGATGCCCTTGTTGAGGGACTTACCGCGTCTGCCTCGTTGACCGACCTGGGAAGCTTGAGATGGAAATACCTCACTAAGGCCAGCATCAACGACTCTAAGGTAGAGTATGATGGTATAGAGGAGATTGACCCAAGCAACATCGAAGGTTCTATTGAAGAAGAATTGGATATGATAATGGAAGATGTGGAGGAGATGTTTGCCATGCCCTATAGTCATGGTACAACAACTGGCGTGTCGCGCCTGAATCCCGTCATGCATCTTGGTGTAGAATATAATATGCCCTTCTATCGCCCGCTCTCAGTAGCTGTGTTATATGGTAAGCGATTTGGTGACTTTGGCGGATGGGACGAAGTGCGTGGCTATGTCAATGTGTCGCCCTTGAAATGGCTTGAGGCATCGGCCAATGTGGGAGTATCTACTTACGGTACCTCGTGGGGATGGATGTTTAACCTACATCCCAAAGGATTCTCATTCTTTATAGGTAGTGACTATATGATTACTAAGGTTACCCCACAGTTTATACCGGTGAACAACCTTAACGGTCATATCACTTTAGGTTTCAATACACCGTTGGGTAAGCGTAAATAATGACTTATTATACCAATTATAGAGGTATCTTTCGATAAAGATACCTCTTTCTTTTTGTGCATAACACAAAAATCTGTACATTTGTATCGTTATGAAACAATCTCATGTATTACAGCTCGCTTGCGAACCTCTCCCTATCGTGCGAATAGGCTTTATAGGTTTGGGAAACAGGGGTATGGCAACACTACGCCGTTACCTGGTAATCGATGGTGTGGAGATTGTGGCTCTGTGTGATATCCATCGTGCGCATCTGGATGAGGCATCGGCTGTGATAGCTGCCGATGGCAAGTATACACCTTGCTTGCTCAATGCACAGGATGGATGGAAACAGATGTGCCAACGTGACGATATAGACCTTATATATATATGTACCGACTGGCTTACTCATGCGCCTATGGCCTGCTATGCCATGGAGCAAGGCAAACATGTGGCCATAGAGGTACCTGCCGCAACTACCGTAGAGGAGTGCTGGCAACTTGTGGATACTGCAGAGCGTATGCGCCGCCATTGCTTCATGCTTGAAAATTGCTGCTACGACACTTTTCATCAGGCTACACTCACGATGGAAAAGAATGGTATGCTCGGTACGCTGACCCATCTGGAGGGAGCCTATATCCACGACCTGCGCGACAAGTATGAAGCCGATGGCCCCTCGGGGTGGATGTCACGATTGTGTGGTCAGCATAAAGGCAATCCCTATCCTACACATGGCATTGGCCCTGTGTGTCAGTTGTTGCACATTCACCGTGGAGATAGGCTCGACTATCTCGTATCGCTCACACCTGCTACAGATGTGCCGCACGATGTGTGTGTTAACAACACGCTTATACGTACAGTCAAAGGAAAGACGATATTGCTACAGTATGATGTGACGACGCCCCGTCCGTATAGTCGTATGCAAACGGTGTGTGGTACAAAAGGCTTTGTGCAGAAATATCCGCGTCGCTGTATCATGCTTGATGGACAAGAGCCGATAAAAGGAGATGCTGTGGAACCTATCGTTGCTCAATATACACAGCCACATATAGCCAAGATACAAGACGAGGGTTATCGCCTTGGTGTTCCCAATATCATGAACTATACGATGGATCGCCGACTTATTCAGTGCCTGCATGAGGGACTACCGCTCGATATGGATGTTTATGATGCAGCTGAGTGGTCGTGCATAGCCGAACTCAGCGAACAGTCGGCCTTGAATGGCGGAGTGCCAGTGAAAATACCGGATTTCACACGCGGAGCTTCGCTGGATTAATAGTTAAAAGTTGAAGCTTAAAACTAATTTTCTTCGTTATCGTTAACGTTATCTCTTCTTATCGTCTTCGTCTTCGTCTTCGTTAACGTTAAAGACTATAGATCCTTCAGCAGTATCCCGTTGCTCTTTGTGTACATTTCCTGCTTGTGGCTGATGAAAGCCTCCCATTGGTTGCTGAACTCCTTGGAGTGGTCGATCTTGAAGTCTTCGCATCCTTTACTGTCCATCGTAGAGAGTAGGCGGCCTACAGATAGCTGGTTGATGTCTATAGCTGGTACAAAATGCTCGATGTCGGATTTGGCATCGGCACTAAAGCCGTGAATAAGACCTATCTCCTCTAATTCGTCGAGCAGACGGTTGGTCAGTCTGATAGGTATCTGTCCATCGTCAGACAGCTCGTTGGCCGTATATGGTTGTCCGCCTTGCTCAAACCGCTTGCAAATGAGAGACATGATGACTACACACATGAAGTCATGGTAGCGACGGCTGACATTGTCTACCTCCTCGCCAAAACTGTACTGCTCGATGTTTTGGCTCACGTAGCTCATCTCCACACCGAAAAGGATGATGCTCCATGATATATCTGCCCAAAGCATGAACATAGGTATGATGGCAAACGAACCATATATTGCATTGTAGCTCGATACGGACATCTGTATCTGTATATATATGTATAGGAATGCCTGGAAGATGATACCTGTAATCATGCCCGGGATGAGGGCATTGAGGAACTTGACTTTCGTGTTGGGGATAAAGATGAATAGTCCCGTCATGATAAGACCTGACAGCACATAAGGGGCCAGTTTAATGCATACATGGACGAATGAGCTGATGATGAAATACTCAGCCATCTTCTGGTAAATAGTGGTCATGAAGATACTGATACCCGCATAGAGTATGATGATAATGGGAAACACGATGAACAGTGCCATGTAGTCGGTCAGCTTACGGAAGTATGAACGCTGCTTCTTGACTTCCCAAATGGCATTCATGTTACCTTCAATACTGTCGGCCAGATTGATGATGGCCCATAGCAGCATGGCTATGCCAACTCCGATGAAAACGCCACTCTTGGCATACTCCAGATAGTTGTCGATGAAGGTCATCACCATGTCTACCGTACCATTCTCTACCATGCCTCCACGCAGCAAACGCTCCATGAGATTAGAAAAGCCAAATCCCTTGGCAATGGCAAATAGCAGAGCCAATATGGGGATGATGGAGAATAGGGTCGTGTATGAAAGTGCAGCAGCACGTATCCATACACGGTCTTTGATGAAACACTTTACTGTCTGGATCGTAATCTTAAGTAGATTGTAGCTCGTGTATCGTCCACGGCTTACCTCATCCTCGGTTACCCGCCATAGCGAACGGGTGAAGAAATGCATTACTTGTTTGAATCGCTCTTTCATCGTACCTTAAAAAAGAAAAAAAGCAGTTGGCCTGTAAGCCGGGTTCTGTACTGCAGTTTCCTACAGCGTCTGTCATTTATCTGTGTCTACCGTTGCCGGCAGACTATAGCGGTCTACCCTCCGGCTCGGGCGAGCAACCCTCAAACACCGGTATACATGACCTTGCAACTCCCGGAACGCACGGCTCAGGATGTCACCATCCTGACCGGTGGGCTCTTACCCCACCTTCTCACCCTTACCTCGCCTGAACGGGGCGGTTGTTTTCTTCTACGTGTCCCCTGCCGTCACCGACACCTTGCATATTAACAAGCGGGATGCTCTGTGTTGCCCGGACTTTCCTCATACTCTACGAGAGAGCAAGCGACAGACCGTCCAACTGCTTTTTTTTGTTGTGGTAAAGATAATACAAATGATTGAAATAAATGTTTTGATATCTCAAGGATTGTGACATATCTTTACTTTATTGCGCAAAGATAGTATAAGCAAAACGGAAATGCAAATTTATTTGCCTTTTCGTGGTTCTCTGTACTTCGCTAATGCGTGCTCAAAACAATTGATACGCTATCCTAAGCGAAATACAATACGAAAAACTCCGTCATTGTAACTTGTGCTACTGATGCGGAAATGTCCTATCTCACTTGTGTGCTCCACATGTGAGCCTATACATGGGCACACGTCATAGTCGCCAACGTAGACAAGGCGAAGGGTGTCACTGGCATCGGCTGGCAGTTTGCTGGTGTCAATGTCGGTCGGTAGCTCGTCACGCGACACATATCGTGTGGTTACCTGTAAATCAGACTCAATGACGCGATTGACGGTGTTTTCTACATCTCTTATATCCTCCTCGGTGGGACAAGAGGGGAGGATATAGCTGCATTTGCTCTTTTTTCTCTCTATATGATTGATATGTGAACGTGAACAGCCGAACTTCCTTACCATGGTTTGGTTAAGGATGTGTTCTGCTGTGTGGGCTGGGGGATACTCTGACTTGTTGTGAGCATTTAATATGGGTTCGTCTGCCATGTCGTAATAATATATTATAGGATGTTCTCAATATAAGCCATGATGCTTTCCTGCTCGTTGGGGTGAAACCAGCGAATCTCTTCGTCGCGACGAAACCACGTCATCTGTTTGCGTGAGTATATACGGCTGTTTTGCTTGATCTTCTCGATGGCAAACTCTAATGTACAGTTACCGTCGAAATAAGCAAACAACTCTTTGTATCCTACCGTGTTGAGCGAGTTGAGATGACGGTATGGATATACACGACGTGCTTCTTCGATGAGTCCGTCATCAATCATTTGATCTACACGTCGGTTGATGCGCTCGTATAATTCCTCACGTTCGCGGCGTAGCCCAATCTTGATGATACGGAAGGGGCGCTTCTTTGCCGTACGTGTGCGGAATGAAGTATAGGTACGCCCTGTCATGTAGCATATCTCGAGAGCATGGATCACACGCTTGGGATTCTTGAGGTCTACGATACGGTAGTATTCGGGGTCGAGCAGGCGCAGCTCATCGACCAGCGGTTCTAATCCTTCGGCCTCATAGCGGTCGAGTAGGGTGCGCCTTGTGATGTCGTCTACTGTAGGGATGTCGTCTATGCCTTTGCATACGGCATCTATGTACATCATGCTTCCACCGGTGAGCAATAGCTTGTCGTGGGTATGGAATAGCTCTTCGGTGAGTTTCAGTACGTCAATCTCATATTGTGCGGCACTGTAATAGTCGGTAAGCTGGTGTGTGCCTATGAAGTAGTGCTTTACACGCTCCTGTTCTTCGTGAGTGGGAGCTGCGGTGCCAATGGGAATCTCGGCGTATAACTGACGCGAATCGGCCGAAAGGATAGGTGATCCCATCCATTCGGCCAATGCGAAACTTAATGCAGTCTTGCCTACACCCGTAGGACCGAGGAGTACGACTAAAACGTTGTCCTTCATGAGTGACGGTAGATGATGGTTGAGGGTTGCCTACTGGATGTGCATCTCATCTATCACCTTCAGCTTTGTTAATAGAGCATGCTGCTCTCAAAATCATCGGCACTGCCCATCTCGAAGCCGTCAGGGTCAATCTCGTCAAGGTCGAAATCTTCGTTGTCACCAAAGCTGTCGTCAAGATCGGTGGCAGCTACTTGTGTAGCCATCAGTTGGTCAAAGTCAAGTACATGTTGGGGGGCCTCGCCTGTCTGCTTGGTGCAAACAGCTTCGTCGAGAGACTTGCCTGTGATAATCTCGGTAAGCTCAATGAAGAAAGCGCGATCAGCCAATGGGTCGAAGATATAGAGCAGGTGCTGCTTCTCGTCCTCGAGCAGCTCGCTGAGCTGGGTCTCCTCCATAATCCAGCTGTCCATGTCTGAGCTGGTATCCATCTCTTCAAGTGTAATCTCAGTCTCTTTCTCCCAATTGTCATCACAGATGAAGAACGAGGTCATCTGGTCGTTAGGATACCCGGCGGCCTTGAGTATGGCATTGTGGAAATCGAGGAATGTGGCGTCAGAATCAATCTGAATCTCGCGGCGGAAGTTGTCAACTTCGTCTGATATGATAGTGAAACGATAAACCATGTGTGTGAAGTTATAAGTTTGTAATTATTCTACTAAATCTTCAAATACCGTTTTAATCTTCGTATTTGATAATGCCTCTCTTCGCCCCTTCGACGAAAGAGACGATATATTCTATCTCGGGGGTCATCTCCATCTCTTCTTTGATGCGTGCGAGAGCCATCGTGGTGTTGAGTCCGCTCTGATAGATAAAGCGGTATGCCTGGTGGATGGTATCAATCTGTTCGCGAGTGAAGCCGCGGCGACGCAGACCTACAAGATTGATCCCGCAATATGTCATAGGCTCGCGTGCAGCGATGACGTAAGGAGGAATTTCCTTGGTCGTCTTACATCCTCCCTGTACCATGACATAGCCTCCGATACGGCAGAACTGGTGTACAAGAACAGTGGAACTTATGGTTGCGAAGTCGTCTACGATGACCTCGCCGGCCAGCTTTGTCTGGTTGCCGATAATGCAGCTATTACCTACAATCGCATCGTGTGCTACATGTACACCCTCCATGAGCAGGTTGTTGTTGCCTACTATTGTCTTGCCCTTTGCTGCAGTGCCACGATTGATAGTGACATTCTCGCGGATGGTATTGTTGTTGCCTACCTCAGCGGTCGTTTCCTCACCACGGAATTTAAGGTCTTGGGGGATAGCACCGATGACAGCACCTGGGAAAATGGTGTTGTTGTTACCAATACGTGAACCATAGAGGATGTTGGCGTTGGGCATGATAACATTGTTGTCGCCAATTACCACATTATGGTCAATATATACGAAAGGACCAATCTCAACATTCTCTCCGATAACGGCATCGGGGTGAATGTATGCTAACGGACTAATCTTGCTCATAATATCTTGTGTTAGTAGTTATATATATATAAATAGGTATAGGAAAAGAATCCTATACCCTTTTTAGCTTAATTTCTTTCTCAGTATACGTGCAAATTGGTTGTTTACTCGATGGCCTGGACGATTGGCAATGATGTTGCCTTTGATGGGCTTGCCAATGAGTGCCATGTCACCAATGACATCAAGTAGCTTATGGCGTGCGGGCTCATTGTCCCAGACGAGGGGTCTATGATTGATGTATCCGAGCTTTTTGGCATCCATGCGAGGTATGTTCATGGCATCGGCTAAGCGGTCATATCGGTCTTGCGGCATCTCACGTTCATACAATACGATAGAGTTGTCGAGGTCGCCTCCTTTGATGAGACCAGCTGCCAACAGGGGTTCTACATCGCGTACAAATACAAATGTGCGGCTCGGCGCAATCTCTGTGGGGAAGTCCTCCATGTTTGTCAACGATGCATGCTGGTTGCTGATGCTGCTTGAGTCGAATGAGACGAGAACACTTACGGCAAACTCCTCGGCAGGCTCAATTCTGAGCACAGAACCGCTATGTTCATCACGATACTCTATAGGTTCTGTAACTACGAGATAATCTTTCTCCACTTCCTGCTCTACAATCCCTACACGAAGTATGTTCTCGACATAGAGTTTGGCGCTACCCTCAAGTATCGGAAATTCGGGACCGTTGACTTTCATCAGGCAGTTGTCTATGCCGAGTGCATAGAGTGCAGATAGTCCGTGTTCTACTGTGCTGACACGTTCGGTGCCATTCGAGAGCACTGTTCCACGCTGTGTCTCTGTCACATTTTCTGCTAAAGCCTCGATGATGGGGGCCCCTTCTACGTCTACGCGTTGAATTTTATATCCATGATTCTCTGGCGCCGGACAAAACTCTACGGTAAGATTCAGTCCAGTGTGAAGTCCCTTGCCAGAGAGAGAAAAACTTTCTTTTATAGTACGTTGCTTTTCCATAATTTATGGTTAAGCTTTGCTGCAAGCAGCAAGCTGTTGTTTCAATGATTCTAATTCTTTCTTCAGTGTGTCCATTTCTCGATACATCTCGGGGAGTTTCTTGAAGACGACCGAGGCACGGGCAAACTGTGAGTGGTCAAATGCAGGGTATCCCATTACAGCTTTGCCGTCTTTCACACTGTTGGCAATGGCTGAGTGCCCTCCTACCTTCACTTGGTTGCCTATCTTGATGTGTCCGCTGATTCCTGTTTGTCCGCCTACCATGCACCAACTGCCTACTTTCGTCGAACCTGCGACGCCGCATTGGGCTGCCATTACGGTATGCTCGTCAATTACCACATTGTGTGCTATCTGTACCATATTGTCGAGCTTTACTCCGCGTTTGATGATCGTGGCTCCCATGGTAGCTCTGTCAATACATGTGTTGGCTCCAATCTCAACATCATCCTCTAAGATGGCAATGCCGATTTGAGGTATCTTGTCGTAACCGTTGGCTCCCGGTGCGAAACCGAAGCCATCGGATCCTACTACGCTGCCGGCATGGAGTATACAGCGGTTGCCCACTCTGCAATCATGATATATGGTGACTCCATTATACAGCAGGCAGTTGTCGCCCACAATAGCGCCATCGCCTATCGACACGTTGGCTTCGATGATGGTGCTGTTTCCTACCACAGCCTTTTCACCAATGCATACAAATGGTCCGATGTAGACGTTTTCGCCTATAGTAGCGCTCTCGGCGATGGATGCCATCGAACTGATGCCTTGCTTCTTGGGTTTGACTGATTCGTAAAGCATCATCAGTTTGGCCAGACTCTCATAAGCATTGGCTGTCTTGATGAGCGTAGCGTTTATGGGCTTCTCGGGAACGAAGTCGCTATTCACCAATACGATGCTTGATTGGGTGTCATATATATAGGCCGTATATTTAGGGTTGGACAAGAAGGATAATGCACCAGGCATACCCTCCTCAATCTTGGCAAAGGTATGTACTGTGGCATTCTCATCACCTACAATCTCGCCTCCAATATATGCCGCTATCTGCTTTGCTGTAAATTCCATGTTGTCTATCGTTGTAAATAGTACATATGCTTATAACCTTACAAAGGTAGGTAATATTATTGGATTTACAAATCTTTATTTAAAAATTCACTCCATATACTTCCCTATGTAATGTGTGTGAAACATTTGTTGCAAAGTATTTGTTTTCCGGGATGCTTCCCATCAACTTCAATACCACGCCCTTCTGCTCTGAAGTGTAGGGTGGCTGAAAGTAGTTATACTCATAGAGTATAAGCCCGTTGCGTTGGTAGAATTGTATACGTCGTCGTGTGATGTCGTCGGTAGGTGGCTCGACTTCCAATATCAAGGGGAGTGACAACGACTGCATGAATGTCTTTAATGCCATGGCGCCATATCCTGACGAGCGTAGGGTAGGAGTGATGGCGAAGTGCTCAATATATACAAAGGTTTCAAACTCCCAGCTTGTCAGCAGACCTAAGAGTGCTCCATTCTCGTCGAGTAATGCTGATATCCTATACGGAGCATCTTCTGCGAGAAGCCTTTCCATGCTTTCGACCGGGCGCTGTTCTTCGATGGGAAATGATGTCCGGTAAATATCCTGTAATGCTGTCCAGTAAGGGTCTTTGTTGGTGAGGATGGTGTGGAATAGTATCATTATCTAACGAACTTCGTTTTTTCGTGCATTCTGTCTCTTGTGGCTTACTCGGCTTGTGCGGTAAAGCTGCGGATGGCCCCTATGATGTCGTCCTCAGTATCAGAAAGGCTTAGTATTAAGTTCTTGTATTTCCCTCGCTTGCAGAGTTCCTGTAGCAAGGGATATACTGGCATTTCATGGTTCCAGTATTCAGTGCCGAGGAATACCATCGGGCTGGCGTATCCAAAACTGAGATAGTGGTTCTGCACAGCATCTTGAAATATCTCCTGCATGGTTCCGGCACTACCAGGTGTATATATGATACCTCCTTTGGCGATGGTCAGGATATTGTCTTCTCGTATGGCGTTCTCAAAGTATTTTGCTATGTGTGTGGCAAATGGTGTTGCCGGTTCATGGCCATATAGCCAGGTCGGTATGCCTAAACTGCAGTACTTGTCTTGTGGGTACTTTTCATATACCCTGAGAGCTGTGTCGAGCCATAGGGGGTCGGTGAATGAGGGTGCCTGTGACAGTGTTTGCAGGGCATCGTACATCTCTGCTTGTCGTCTGCCTGCCATCCATGCTCCCAGATGGGTCGCCTCCATAGCACCCGGTCCGCCTCCACTTATCATGAGGTACCCCAATTCGGTGAGTTGCTTGCTCAGGTTGGCTATTCTCATATAGAAAGGGTCGGTACGTAGCAGCCCATGACCTCCCATGATGCCAATTACTTGCTTTTCGTCGTATTGAGTAAGAAACTCATGTAAGGCATCACTGATAGAGTGGTCGTGTAGTGTGCGGGCTAGAGTCTCCTTTATATCCGTCGCTTTCTTTCCTTTCAGGAGGTAGTGCTTGTATATCCTTCCATCGTAGCAAGAGGCGTAGCTGTCTGTGCATCCAATTTTATACCCTTCGTATAGTGAAGATGCATTGTAAAGATCGTTTCTGAAGCAGTTGTAGGGAACGTCTATGTGTGAGAATATCAGGCAACTGCGGTCTATCTGTATGCGCATCTGCTTGCTGAAAGTGCATCCCATGAACAAGCAGTCGTAGAATCGGCAGATAGTATCTTGGCATGTGACCTCAGAGAAGTCCATGTTCTGAAATGCATAACGCTCTATTCTGTCATTTGTCTCGAGAAGCGTGTGTAGCTCTTCTTGGGTTGTAATCTCGTGATATACGTTGTGCATGGCGGCTCGTCTTGTAGTGTTATTCCTCAATCTTCTTTATCGAACCATCCTTGGGGTCTAAAATTACTTTGATGCCTTTTCGTTTGCTGAAGAGCGATGAGGACAATGTCTCTTTATTGCCAAACTGAGTGAGCGACAATACATCATCGGCAAGAGTGACGGTATTGGTGTATATCTTGACATCGGCTTTCCCTGGGATGTTGTACACGAGTCCGTCTTGTTTGGCCGATTTGCTCTTTTTCGGCTTGGCTGCATCCTTCTTGCTTGCCTCTCCTGTCTCTACGGAAGCTGTCGGTACAGAGTTGCGGCTCTTGATGTCAATGTAGAGCGGTGCACCGCCTAAATCGTCCTGATGCAGCAATCCCAACTTTCGGGAGAAGCGGCCGAATATCAGTCGCTCAGCTTCGCTTTCCGGGAATATCTGGAAGGTGTGTGTAGATTCTTCGATGGTCGTTGTTCCTGTAAAGAGCTGCATCAGCGCCTCTTCTTGCTCCTTGATGTTGTTGAGTATGATCTGCAGCCCCTCTCCGTCTTTGGGGATATTTTCGCTCTGTCCTCGCAGCAGCAGGTTTCTGCTTTCCCTGATGTTGTAGATTTCCTTGGCTACCAATTCGGCCATTTTGGCTTTTGAGCCTGTCATCAGCATCTCCTCGGTCATGTAGGCTCGTGGGTTGAGCGGTTTTACGGCAGGCTTGGCTGCTGTCTCCGGGTGATTGGTATAAGGATTGTCGGTATTAACCGCAAGCAGTATTCCTGAATCGTCTAAGTCTATTAGCGGTGCCACTGAGTTTGTTGTAAACTTGATGTGATATAGTTTCGACTCATCGGGGATTCCCTCTGTTTCCAAGGTTACATTCTTGATACTGTAGTGTATATCTTCCTTGTCTGACGTACCGCTTATTCGCAGGTAACGATCGGCATATTGGCACAGTTCGCCAGGAGTATATACCGACTTCTCTACCGTGATGTTGATGTTGATGGCTGTTTTAGGTAGATAATAGGTAGCCCCTTCTGTTGATATCCCGGGAGTGTAGTCGCTTATGACTGTTTGGGCCGAAGTGACGATGGTTGCCGATAATGCAACTGCCAATATGGATGATTTCTTCATTTTTTTTTAACTGAATTATATGAATTGTTGAGTAAAGGTACTATAATATTTTTGTAAACGTGTTACTTTTGTGTTTTTTAACAACATTTCATGGGATTTTCGGGTCGTTCGGAACATAAATAGGCCCATGCTTGGGGTAGGTGGTCTACAATGTCGCTTGCGACAAGCCCCATAGTCCCCACGTCTTGGCGTGCCAGATCGCCCGCGAGTCCATGCGCATAAACCCCAATAATGCAAGCATCTTCTGGGGTGTATTTCTGTGCCAAGAGCGCCACCATGATGCCTGTGAGCACATCGCCGCAGCCTGCCGTGGCCATTCCTGGATTTCCCGTGGGGTTGAAATGTACACTTCCCTTTGGGGTGACTATGGCTGTAAATGCCCCTTTCACGACAATGTATATATGATGTTCTTGTGCGAGTTGTATGGCTTTTGCCAACCGTTGGTGTATAGGGAAGTCCTCGCCGGCCACGCGTTGCAGTTCGCGAGGATGTGGCGTGATGATGCTGTCTTTGGGGATGAACTTCATTAGCTCGCGGTGCCTGCCGATGATGTTGAGTGCATCTGCATCAATGACGATAGGGGTGCCCGTCTCCCTTAATACATCGCCCACGGCGCTGCTAGTGGCTTCATCCGTTCCTAAGCCTGGCCCGATAGCTATTGCGTTGTATTTGTGTAGTTCGGGAGGGCATGTGAACATCCACTCTGAACAGTCTTCGCTGATGATGGCTTCTGGCACGGTGCCCTGAATGATGGGCGTGTTGAAAGTGGGTGTGTGTACGGTGAGCAATCCTGTGCCCGAGCGTAGCGCTGCTCTGGCCGACAATATGGCTGCGCCGGCCATTCTTCGTTGTCCGGCGATGAGTAATGCATGGCCGAATGTCCCTTTGTGTGCATCGATGGCGCGTGGTTGTATCCGCTGCCTGATGCCCTCCAGTGTCACTATGCTGCTACTTTCACGGCTCACCTTGCAGCCATATACCTCTTCTATTATGTGGTAATTACAATCGCTCACGATAATGCTCGTTGAATCTGTCTGTAAAAGTAATGATTTTTGGTGATATTTTACGCGATTGTGAAAAATAAATCTCCATTTTCTATTGCGTTCTGTAGATTTTCTTTAATTTTGTAGAAATTTATTTCTATGAGTACAGTCAAGATTATAGATAAAGAGTTTGCCATTTCTATCCCTGAAGAAAGGATTTTGGCTGAGGTGGATCGCCTGGCAAAGCAGATTAGTCAGGACTTTGAAGGTAAGAACCCTCTGTTCCTGGGTGTTCTTAATGGTAGCTTCATGTTTGCTGCCGACCTCTTTCGCCGTATTACTATTCCTGCCGAAATCTCTTTCGTGAAGCTGGCGTCATACGAGGGTACTGCATCTACCGGAGTTATCAAGGAGGTGATAGGCTTGTCTGAAAACATCACGGGACGCCCCATTATTATAGTAGAAGACATCGTAGACACAGGATGCACTATGCGCAAACTGATAGAAAATCTGGGTACACGTTCGCCTGAGTCTATTCATGTGTGTACGTTGCTGCTCAAGCCCGAGAAGCTTAAGGTAGCTCTCGATGTCGAGTATGTGGCATTGGAGATACCTAATGATTTCATTGTGGGCTATGGCCTCGATTACGATGGGTATGGACGCAACCTCAGGGATATATATACAGTAGTGGAATAATTCATAATAAATATAAAAGGTAAAGGATATGTTGAATATTGTTATTTTTGGCGCTCCTGGATCAGGAAAAGGTACATATAGCGCTCGTCTGGTTGATACATTCAAACTGGATCACATCTCTACGGGCGATGTTCTGCGTGCAGAGATTAAGAATGGTACAGAACTGGGTAAGATTGCCCAAGGGTATATTGACAATGGCCAGCTCATCCCCGATGAGCTGATGATAGGTATATTGGCCAATGTATATGATGGCTTCAAGGGTAGCAAGGGCGTTATCTTTGATGGCTTTCCCCGCACCATCGCTCAGGCTGAGGCTTTGAAGAAGATGCTCGACGAGCGTGGTGAGAAGATTTCTGCAATGATCAACCTTGAGGTGAGCGAAGACATCCTTATGGCCCGCCTGCTCCGTCGTGCTACCCTCGAAGGCCGTGCCGATGACAATGAGGAGACTATCAAAAAGCGCTTTGCCGTATATCATAACCAGACAGCTCCACTTATCGAGTGGTTCAAGGGTGAAGGCGTCTTCAAAGGCTTCACATATACTGACGAGATAGGTCTCGAAGGCATGGTGAAGAACATTACCGAGTACGTCAATACTATTATTTAAGTTTCATGGTTTTTGAGTTGTTGAGTCTCAATCGCATTGAAGCCTGTAAACTCAAAAACTCAAAAACTCAAAAACTCTTATTGTGGCTGAAACAAATTTCGTCGATTACGTAAAGATATATTGCCGATCAGGTAAGGGCGGTCGTGGTAGTACACACATGCGACGTGTGAAGTACAATCCCAATGGTGGTCCCGATGGTGGCAATGGAGGCCGTGGCGGACATATTATCCTTCGCGGCAACCGCAACTATTGGACACTGCTGCACCTGCGATATGATCGTCATGCTTTTGCCGGACATGGTGGCAATGGCTCGAAAAACAAGAGTAGCGGTAAGGATGGTGAGGATAAAATTATAGAGGTTCCTTGCGGGACTGTAGTATATAATGCTGAGACCGGAGCATACCTTTGCGATATCACCGAGCACGGACAAGAGGTTATCCTCCTTCGTGGTGGGCGTGGTGGACTGGGCAACTTCAATTTTGCCACTCCTACCCGTCAGGCACCGCGCTTTGCCCAACCCGGTGAGCCCATGCAGGAACTTACCGTCATCATGGAACTTAAACTACTGGCCGATGTAGGCCTTGTTGGATTCCCCAATGCCGGAAAGTCCACCTTGCTGGCTGCCGTATCTGCGGCCAAGCCCAAGATTGCCAATTATCCGTTTACAACCTTGGAGCCCAACCTCGGTATCGTATCCTATCGCGACAGCAAGTCGTTTGTGATGGCCGATATCCCAGGTATCATCGAGGGAGCCAGTGCAGGAAAAGGTCTCGGACTCCGTTTCCTCCGCCATATCGAGCGCAACTCATTGCTGCTCTTCATGGTGCCCGGCGATGCCGAGGACATACGCAAGGAGTACGATATATTGCTCAATGAGTTGGCTACGTTCAATCCCGATATGCTCGACAAGCAGCGAGTACTTGCCATCACCAAGTGTGATCTTCTTGACGACGAACTCATCGAAATGCTCGAAGAAACTCTTCCCGAGGGCATACCTCATGTGTTCATCTCTTCTGTCACAGGACTGGGTATATCTGTGTTGAAGGATATCCTATGGAACGAACTCAACAAGGAAAATATACAGTCAGAGCTCAGCAGGGACAGCCTGGTGCACCGTGCCAAGGATATGGATAAGCTGCATGACGAACTCCGTGCCATGGGACAGGACGATGACATCACCGTCGAGTATGAAGACATCGACGAGATGGACGACTTCGAGTACGAGTTTGACGATGATTTTGAATTTGACGACGCCGACGAGGAATAAGATAGCATATGAACGGAGAAGATATTTTCACCAAAGGCATCATGTTTAAGAAGGTGGCCTCTGACCGTCCCAAAGAGGAAAAGGTGAAGACCAAGGCCAAGAAGAAAGCCTATATCACTGGTCAGCACCATTCTGCTTCGGCCAAGATGAAAGCCGAGATCCGCCGCAAACGTGCCAATAGACACAAGGGAGGTTGAGAGTTATGAGTTATGAGTTGTCGTTGATATCTTTGGAGAACTCATTGCTCACATCTCACTACTCACCTCTCACCTTCCTTAACTAAAAACTCACAACTCATAACTCAGCGAAGCATTCCATGCAATACAATTTTGATGAAATCATTGATCGTAGGGGCACCGATGCTCTGAAGATAGATGCTATTCCAGGCATCTGGGGTAGGGAAGATCTCCTGCCTCTTTGGGTAGCCGATATGGACTTTGCTACACCTCCCTTTATTATTGACGAACTGCGTCGGCGTCTCGACCACGAGATACTGGGCTACACCATGCGCACCCCACGTTGGGCATCGTCTATCGTGGCTTGGCAACAGAGCCGCTATGGATGGACTATACAGCCCGAGTGGCTCAACTTCGTGCCTGGCATAGTGCCCGGCATAGCTTTTGTCATCAGCTGCTTCACTGCTCCTGGCGATGCCATTCTTATACAGCCGCCAGTGTATCATCCTTATATTCATGTGCCGCAAAACCTTGGGCGTGTGTTGCGAGAGAATGCACTCGACCTTGTGGACGGACAGTATGAGATCGATTTCGAGCGTTTTGAGCGAGACGTTCGTGGATGCAAACTCTTCCTCCTTTGCCATCCACACAATCCTGGCGGACGTGTATGGACCGCCGATGAGCTACGTCGCATGGCAGAGATATGTCATCGCGAGGGTGTCATTGTAGTGTCCGATGAGATACATGCCGATCTCACCCTGCCTCCTTATCACCATGTGCCTTTTGCCAGCGTGTCGGCCGAAGCCGCTGAGTGCAGCATTACACTGATGTCGCCCAGTAAGGCTTTCAATATGGCCGGACTCACCTCTTCCTATTCTATCATCAGCAACGAGGCTTTGCGCGAAAAGTTCCATCTCCACCTCGAGCATAGCGAACTCAACCTTGGTCACGTGTTTGCCTTCAATAGTGTAGCTGCTGCCTACTCGCACGGTACCGAATGGCTCGACCAGATGCTTGCCTATGTACAGGGCAATATCGACTATGTTGAGCAGTTCCTTACGGCCGAGCTTCCGCAAATCGGCATGATACGTCCGCAAGCCTCCTACCTTGTCTTCCTCGATTGCCGTCGATTGGGCCTTTCGGTGAAGGCATTGAGCGAACTCTTTGTAGACAAAGCCCGTCTGGCACTTAATGATGGTGCCATGTTTGGTAAAGAGGGCGCTGGATTCATGCGACTCAACGTTGCGAGTCCTCGCAGTGTTATTGTCGAGGCTATGCGCCGACTGAAGGCAGCTGTATCGTCTCTTTAGCGATAACTCCTTACTTATATATAGGTTTGCCCGAATAGGCTGTCCGGTTGTCCTTGCTAAGTGCAATGCGTTGTTTCACATGCTCTTAACAAGGACAACCTATGTTGCCCTTGGGCTGTACTCCCTTGCATTGCCTATAATCTGATCACGATACAGGCGTAGCAAGCGGATATGCATACGTGTTTTTGATAGTTACAGATTTCTCAGATTTTTAATAATCTATATCTAACAGGTCCTTCTCTCACAAAAAATTGATTCTCACGCAGATCTCGCGAATCTCACGAAGAGCACTTGCTACGCTCGTGCTATCCATCCGGACGGTAAACACTCGGCAAAGCCGACAGCTGCGAGCCTTTAGCGATGCAGCCTTCGTGAGATTCGTGAGATCTGTGTGAGACAAATTCTGATTATCTGAAAGAAATAAGTTGTAATGATTAATGAATTTATAATGCGTTTTCCCTGCTACATGAAGGTAAAACTCACTATCTTCGCGAAGATAGTGAATTACCTTCGCGAAGATAGTGCGCTACCTTCGCGAAGATAGTAGTTTCTCTTCGCGAAGATAATAATTTATGTGTTGATGCTCAGGGCAGACGCACCAGAATACCCTCGCACAAATGATTGAGTCTCACACAGATCTCACAAATCTCACAAAAGGCGCGTCGCTTCGCCCGCGCTTGTCGGCATTGCCGAGTGTTTTCAGCCGGATGGCAAACGCGAGTGTAACGATGCGTTCTCTGTGAGATTTGTGAGATCTGTGTGAGGATAACAAATAGATATTCTGAGAATAAGATGCAA
>JAGAQY010000027.1 GCA_017622495.1 Bacteroidaceae bacterium
CCGCACGAGAGAATCCGGCGGAGGTGATAAAGAGGGGAAACTAAAGACAAAAAATTCGCGTAAAACATTAATAGAACCAACATGCTACTACACTACATCAAAATAGCCCTGCGCAACCTGCGCAAATACCCCGCGCAAACCGCCATCTCCGTGCTCGGCCTCGCCGCCGGCTTCGTATGCCTCTCGCTCTCCGCCCTGTGGATGCACTACGAGAACACCTACGACACCATGCACAAGGACTATGAGCGGATATATACGTTTATGGATCCTACGTTAATAGACATGACAAATTACTATTGGCACAATAGTCGTTTGCAAGCAGTAGTAGGGTTATACGAGAAACTGCGCGATGAATATCCCGAAGTAGAAGCGGTGACCTATTGCAACAATTATGCAACCCCACAAGTTGTCAACGGATTGGAAGCAAGAGACTTGCAAGTGGATAGTACTTTCATCCGCGTATTCAGCCTGCCACTTGTACAAGGTGACTATGATTTCTTTACCAATGAGAAAGAGTTTGCCATCACAGAGGATTTTGCCAAACGCCTCTTTCCTGAGAACACGGAGTTCATAGGTAACAAACTCACCTTTGCTAACGGATTTGTAGGTGAAGTGGGAGCTGTAATTAAGGATTATGGTGAGCATAGTGTTTTGCAATTCGACATTGTGCGTACAGGAGATTTTGATTTAAAGAGAGGGAAATACATCAGTTTGTTTGCAAAAGTATATGAAAAAGCTAATATTGACACGCTTATCGCTCGTGTGGAACGCTATTCGGAATGGGGTGTCAAGCCTGAGCACACGGTAGCGTTCCCTATTACAGAGGCGCATCAAAGAAGTGGAGTTGACCTTAGTCTAAGCTATGAACACATGAGAGTATTCCTTGCTTGTAGCTTACTGATGGTGGCGTGTGCGCTCATCAACTACTTGGTGCTTTACCTCATCCGTCTGCGTGGCCGTGAGCGTGAGATGGCCTTGCGCATTGTCAATGGTTCTACCGTAGGCGGACTGATGGTGATGTTCCTTGTCGAAGTGAGCATCGTGCTGCTTGTCGCTATGGCGTTCGGTATGCTCGGCATCGAATGGCTCCACCGTCCCTTTGCTCACTTTGCCAATATCCAGATGAACTACGGCTACATCATGAGTCGTGCACTGTGGATAATGCTGGCGATTGTAACTGCCTGCCTTGCCATCTGTATCGCTCCGATAGCCATCGTACGGAACCGCACACTCACGGGACGCAAGCGTCGCGGCGACACCTTCCGAAAGGCCAGTTCACTCGTGCAACTCATCGTGAGCCTCACCTTTATTTTCTGCACAGTGGTAATGCTACGGCAGATTGTCTTTCTGAAGAAAACCGATTGGGGATTTAATATTAAGGGACGCGCACAGTTGCACATATCGGCACTGAAAGACCCCAACAATCCGTTTGTCTATGCCGCGAACAACAATGCAGAGGCTACTACATTGGAGAAACGCTATGAGATAGCTTCCCGACTACGTGAGATGCCGATGGTAACCAGTGCCATAGAACGCACCAAGGATTTTGCTGGCAATTCGGGCTACATCATAGTCAGTAGACTAGGCCTTACCCCCGATGACTACAACGTACCATACGAATTCTATCTCGGCATTTGGGATATTGGCGATCCCACACACGGCTTCACGGTGCTCGAAGGAACTCTGCCACGAGAAGAGGAGTGGCAACTCAATGAGGTGGTTATCACGGAGAACGTGCGTAAGGCACTTGGGTTGGAACAAGCATTAGGACATACAATATATTCAAGAGCGGGTTGGCCTTTACAATCCGAGCAAGCTCATACTGAATTTACCGTAGTAGCTGTAATCAAGGATATATATTATAAATCCATTACCAGAGAGCCTAGTAATTATGTATTCTTTTCACGTGCAGCAGTGCACAATGGTTATTACGACAGCGACTACATCACCATCACCTATATGCCTAGCGAACGTAAGGAGTTTGAAAGCCGCGTACACGAATTGATGGAGAAAGACTTCCCTAACGTCGTATATAATCTGGCCTTCTCTGAAGATACCTTCAATAAGCAATTGAAGAGCGAGACCAACCTGATGCTCATTCTCGGTATCATCACCGCCGTCTGCATCCTCGTGGCCGTGTTTGGCGTATACTCCATCGTGACGCTCGCCTGTGCCCAAAGGCGCAAGGAGATTGCCCTGCGCAAGATTCACGGAGCCACGCTGGCGGACATCCTCTCCATATTTATAAAGGAGTACGGTCTCATCGTCCTTGCCGCCTCGGCCGTCGCCTTCCCCATAGGCTATATGATAATGAAGGAGTGGGTGGCGCAGTACGTGAAGCAGGTGCCCATCGCCTGGTGGATATACGCCGTCATCCTCCTCGCCATCGTCCTGCTCATCGCCCTCTCGGTAGGCTCGCGCGTATGGCGCACCGCACGAGAGAATCCGGCGGAGGTGATAAAGAGGGGGAATTAAGAAGACCCCCTCTAACTCCTACGTGCTACGTTTGTAATGTGCTCCCGGTGATTTGTCGGCTTATTCCACGATGCGGGTTTCCAGATTGTTGTCGAGATTGTCGGCATGCTTGATGACCACGCAGTGTACACCGCCGTCGATGGCGCGGAAGGCGCCCTCAATCTTGGGTAGCATGCCCTTGTTGACGGTGCCGTCGGCACGCAGGGTGGCAAAGCTCTCGCGGGTGATGGTGGGGATGATACTGAGGTCGTCGTCCACATCGGTGAGCACACCGTTCTTCTCGAGGCAGAAGATGAGGTTCGTTGGCTGTATCTTCGAGGCGGCTACGGCCACGGCCGAGGCTACGCTATCGGCATTGCTGTTGAGCAGCGAGCCCTGCTCGTCGTGGGTGATGGCGCAGAAAACGGGTACGATGCTCTGCTCCACGAGCGAGGCTAGGAAGGGCACGTTCATGCGCTCGGTCACGATATCGCCCACATAGCCATAGTCGATGGGCTTGGGGGCGCGGCGCACGGCAGGGATGACGTTGGCGTCGGCTCCCGAGAGGCCTATGGCCTTGCAGCCGAGGGCACCGAGGCGTGCCACGATCTGTTTGTTGACGAGGCCGGCATATACCATGGTGACCACATCGAGTGTGGCGCGGTCGGTGACGCGGCGCCCATCGATCATCTGTGTCTCTATGCCTAATTGTGCGCTCAGGCGTGTGGCCAGCTTGCCTCCGCCGTGGATGAGCATCTTGGGGCCTTCAAGGGCGGCAAACTTGGTGAGGAATCGCTCCAGTGCAGCTGCATCATCAATGACGTTACCACCGATCTTAACTACTTGAATCATACTCAAATTGAAAATTGAAAATTGAGAATTGAAAATGTTCTAGGCAAACCAAAACTGAGAATTGTCAGTGAAATAAGGAGTTTATCATCCGAACAGGATAACTTTCAATTTTCAATTCTCAATTTTCAATTCTTCCAGCAGTCGTTTCAGCACTACTGTTGCCGAGATTTCGCGGTTGGCAGCTTCGGGGATGACGAGGCTGGTGGGCGCCTCGATGACGTCGTCGGTGACAATCATGTTGCGACGCACGGGCAGGCAGTGCATGAAGAAGGCATTGTTGGTGAGTGCCATCTTCTCGGTGCTGATGGTCCATGAGCGGTCGGTAGAGAGCACTTTGCCGTAGTTGGGGGCGGCGTAGGCACTCCAGTTCTTGGCATACACGAAGTCGGCTCCGCGCAGCGCCTCGTCCTGGTCGTGGGTGACCTTGGCCTTACCCACAAACTCGGGAGCGAGATCGTAGCCCTCGGGGTTGGCGATGACGAAGTCGTAGTCGGTAGCGTTCATCCACTCGGCAAACGAGTTGGGCACGGCTTGTGGCAGTGCCTTGGGGTGGGGTGCCCAGGTGAGCACTACCTTGGGGCGCTCGGTGCGCTTATGCTCCTCGATGGTGATGAGGTCGGCAAAGCTCTGCAGGGGATGGCGCGTGGCGGCCTCCATGCTGAACACGGGGCGGCCCGAGTAGCGGATAAACTGCTCGATGATGCGCTCCTCATAGTCCTCGGCCTTGTTGGTGAGTCCGGCAAAGGAGCGCACGCCGATGATGTCGCAGTAGGAACCCATCACGGGGATAGCTTCGAGGAGGTGTTCGGCCTTGTCGCCGTCCATGATGACGCCGCGCTCGGTCTCGAGTTTCCATGCACCTTGGTTCACGTCGAGCACGATGACGTTCATGCCCAGGTTCATCGCTGCCTTCTGTGTACTCAGTCGGGTACGGAGCGACGAGTTGAAGAAGATCATCATGAGGGTCTTGTTACGGCCCAGCTCCACGTGGGCGAAGCGGTCTTTCTTGATGGCGAGTGCCTCGGCTACTGCATCGTGCAGGTTGCCTATGTCTTGTACGCAGGTAAATTTTTTCATATCTAAATTGCTTGTTTGTCATCCTGAGCGGCGCGAAGGTTTTCATGGGATTGCCCTCGGCGGCCTGAAGTTTTTTTTATTGCTTTGCTTTTGGCGAACTTCGTTTCAGAGTGACAATGGATTATTCATTAATCAGTTCCTTGAATGCGGCGAGGAACACGTCGGCCTGTGCCTTGCTGATGCCCAGTGCGGGAAGCAGGCGTACGGTTGACACGCCAGCGCCACCGGTGAAGATGTGCTTCTCGAAGAGCAGTCGCTTGCGGAAGTCCGATGCTGAGCCCTCGATCTCGATACCTATCATCAAGCCGCGTCCGCGTACCTCCTTGATTTGGGGTATCTTCTTCAGTTCGTCGATGAGGTATGCACCCACCTCGGCTGCATTCTTCACGAGGTTCTCCTCGGCAAACACGTCGAGCACAGCGATGGCTGCTGCACATGCCAGATGGTTACCACCGAAGGTGGTGCCCAGCATGCCGGGCCAGGGGGTGTAGTGCGGTGCTATGAGCACGCCGCCGATGGGGAAGCCGTTGCCCATGCCCTTGGCCATGGTGATGAGGTCGGGGCGTATGTCGGCAATCTGGTGGGCAAAGAACTGGCCCGTGCGTCCGTAGCCCGACTGTATCTCGTCGAGAATGAGCGACACGCCATACTGTGTGGTGAGCTCGCGCAGCTGGCGCAAGAACTCCGGTGAAGGGCAGTGGATACCTGCCACGCCCTGTATGCCCTCGATGATGACGGCACAGAACTCGCCTGTCTTGAGCTTCTGCTCTACGGCCTCGGCATCGCCCAGCGGCACGAACTCCACGTTGGCCGTGCGGTTGAAGGGGGCATTGATCTTGGGATTGTCTGTAGCGGCCACGGCACCCGAGGTGCGTCCGTGGAATGCCTTGCCGAAGGCCAGCACCTTGGCTTTGCCGTTGTGGAACGATGCCAGCTTGATGGCGTTCTCATTGGCCTCGGCACCCGAGTTGCAGAGGAAGAGGCTGTAGTCGTCGTAGCCCGAGAGGCGACCCAGACGGTCGGCCAGCTGCTGCTGCAGGCTGTTCTCCACAGAGTTGGAGTAGAAGCCCAGTCGGGCCACCTGCTCACTGATCATCTGCACGTAGTGCGGATGGGCGTGTCCAATGGAGATGACGGCATGGCCACCATAGAGGTCCAGATACTCGGTGCCTTGGGCATCGTAAACGTAGCTGCCCTTGCCGCGCACGGGCTCTACGGGATAGAGGGAATATACGTTGAAGAGAGTCATCTTTAATTGAAAATTGAAAATTGAAAATTATTTGCCTCCGGAGTCTTTCCTCCATGTTGATATTTCCAATCTCAAAATTCGATTAATTATTATTCTTTGTAGTCTTTATTATTGATGTCAGTAAGGCAATTAATTCTTTGTTGTCGTTGTAAAGAGAATTGAATATAGTTTGGTCTATTGTGTCGCTCTCAAACAGCAGCTCTAGCCAGTATGCTGTCTCGTCGGCTTCTTTGAGGGCGATGGATAACTTATTGACGAAGTCGGCAGCACTTTGTGCATTCTTGCTTTCACGTACATTGGCTCCTATGCTTGTTCCGCTACGCAATATCTGATTGGAGAGTACATACTCTTTCTTTTCAGTTTGCAAGTAGCGCACAAAGCGTATGATACGTATAGCAAAAGCCTTGCTTTTGTCATGAACGATATTGTCGTTTGTTGTGCGTGGCATGTGGTTTGCTTCTATTTAATCCGGAGGCCAACTTTCAATTTTGACTTCGTTGAACTTCGGCTGTGCTCGCTGAGAAAACGCAAGTACACTCGCTTTTCGCTCGCTTGCACGAACTTTCAATTTCCAATTCTCAATTTTCAATTTAGAACGCAGAGGACTTCAACAGAAGTCCGCAGCGTTCGTCAACGCCGAACATCAGGTTCATGTTCTGTACGGCCTGGCCTACGGCACCTTTGAGGAGGTTGTCGATGATGCAGGTGATGACGGCTTTGTTACCAAACTTGTCGATGTGTACGAGTGCCTTGTTGGTGTTGACCACCTGCTTCAGGTCGAGTGCCTTGTCCACGTAGTGCGTGAAGGCGGCGTCGGCGTAGAAGGTGCGGTACATGTCGGCTAGCTGCTCGGCTGTGGGGTTAGTAGGTGAGCCTTCAACACCGTCGAACTTCACCACCTCGGTGCAGAAGATGCCGCGGGCAAAGTCGCCACGGTAGGGGATGAAGTCGATGGAGGCATCCAGCGAGCCTTGCAGCTCGGTGAGCGACTGGCGTATCTCGTGCAGATGCTGGTGGGTGAACACCTTATATATACTCATATTGTCGGTGCGCCAGCTGAAGTGTGTGGTGCCCACAGGCTTCTGCCCTGCACCCGTAGAGCCGGTGATGGCATTCACTGCCACGTCGTGGGTGAGCAGTCCCGCCTTGGCCAAGGGCAGCAGACCCAGCTGTATGCAGGTGGCAAAGCATCCTGGGTTGGCCAGATGCTGGCACTGCTGTATCTGCGCCTTGTGTATCTCGGGCAGTCCGTACACGTAGTCGTGGGTAGGTGCGGCGATGCGGAAGTCCTGCGCCAGGTCGATAATCTTCACGTGAGCAGGGATCGTGTGCTCCTGCAAGAACTGCTCGCTCTTGCCGTGACCGAAGCAGAAGAACACCACGTCCACCTCGTCGAAGGGCATGGCATCGGTAAACTTCAGGTCGGTGTCGCCCAAGAGACCCTCGTGCACATCGGCCACAAGGTTGCCTGCATTGCTCTCGCTGTTGGCAAAGACGATTTCCGCCTCGGGATGGTTCACCAGCAGGCGGATGAGTTCGCCACCGGTATATCCGGCAGCTCCAAGTATACCTATTTTAATCATTGGTTGAGATAGCGGTTTGGTGCTTCGGGAATCAATATCATGAGGATGATGTATACGATGATTCCGCTAAAGGCAGTGAATATGGTCAGCAGGGTGTATACCACACGAGCTACCGTAACGTCAATGTTCGCATAGTTGGCGATGGCGGCGCATACGCCTGCCAGCATACGTCCAGTGCGAGGACGCTCCATCTTTTTAATATCTGACATAGTTGATAATACCTTAATTCTGCACAAAGGTACAATATTTCTCAGAGAAAAGACAATGTGTAAAGCTGAAAAGTGAAAAACGATACCAAATATTATTCTAAATGGTATTGTTCGTTGCTATATGTCAGTCAATGGTGCGCTTGTGGGTGGGTTTATCCTGGCCGTATACACTGTGGCGTAGCCATAGCCCAAACTCCTCGAAGGAGTGTGTGGCAAGGTAGGCTCGTTGCTCATCGACGCTGATGGGTATGCCTATGCCGATACGGGTAGGGCGATGTGCCTTGTTGAATACTTCGGAGGGCAGTCGCAGGAGACGTATGCGCCAGTCGATGAGACCTAATGAGTAGTAGAACGGTGAGTTGCCGTCAAAGAAACGTACGGGGAGTATGGGGACTTGCGCTTTGGCGATAAGGCGGATGATGGCGGGTTGCCATTCGCGGTCGCGTATGCAACGTTCACGAAGACTCAGGTCGCTTACTGCTCCCGAGGGGAAGAGTCCTAATGCTCCACCTGAACGTAGTTGTGTAAGGGCGCGGCGGATGCCGATGATGCTTTCCGTCGTGGGGGTGGTGCGTTCTACGCCTGTAGGGGTGACAGAGATGAATGAGGGTGATAGTGCTTCAATGCGGCTCAGTATCTTGTTGACCATGATCTTGTAGTTGGGGTACAGATGTCCGAAAAGGTCGGCGAGGATGATGCCGTCGATGCTGCCGTATGGGTGATTGCTTATAGTAATGAATGGGGGATGGAACTGCAGCGGAGAGGAGGAGAGATTGTTAAGATACTCGATGCCTGGTCCTGAAACCTCATAGCGTATGTTCAAGTCCTCTAAAATGCTGTGGGCGAAGTCTGCACCGCTGAGGTGTGCATGACGGTCATATAGGGCATTGAGTTTGTCGACCGAAAGCCAGCGCATGATGCTATGTCCCAAATGGTTCCCCATTCGCCCTCGGAAAAGGGGCGACAACCGTTCCAGTTCTTGTATGGTCAGTAAAGGCATTCTGTTAGCTGTTTGCTTTCATTCCCTTGGCTTTCCGGAATATCACCCACTCGCCCATGGCAAAGTTGATGCTTCCAGATAGGCATAAGGCTATGAGGTTACACGTGACGACATTCCATCCGAAGAAGTGCTCCAATAATAATAGAATGAACATTTTGAATATGAAGGTTGCCGATGTCGAGAGATTGTAAACCAGGTACTTGCGACCGAAGGAGGACTTTAGGTAATGTTTTGACCTGTCGCGCCAGATGAAATGCCATGAGCAAAGGAAGTTGGTGAATACAGCACACTCAAATGATATGAGTGGTGATACTAAATACTCGCCCACATACCCTTCGAAGATGAAGTGAGAAAAGACCCATAGCACCATCGTGTCCACTATGGTACCTAAGGCGTTCGACGCGATGAATTTAGATATTTTACCTATATGGCTCGTTGGCAACGTCATTGTAGATTATTGCTTCTGTACCACTTGATCGCTGTTCAGAATGGCTTTACAGGGTCAAGTTCGGCATACTCTTTGGCATCGTGCTTAAAGTTGTTGAGGTGAATGATGATAAGCACTGCAAGAATGGCTAATCCTATGAAGTCGAATGCTCCGAAAATGATGGGAGTGTTGAGTATGCTGAAGGTTATGCCCCATTCTCGTAAGGGGACAATAGTGACAAACAACGTATTCACCACAATCATGATTAGGCGAAATTCTGTAGGCCCCATCCCGGCATAGGTGAGTTTGAATTCGCCTTTCAGATGGGCATTGATATACACAGAGATGGACAAGAGCAGGTATACGGCCAGTACCGCCATGGCGATGTAGAGATTAAGCATGTCGCTAAGTCCGGCTCCGATGCACATGATGGCCATTGTGATACCGTCAATATTGTGGTCGAGGTAGAACCCGTAGATGGGGCGTTGTGTATTGCGCACACGAGCCAATGTGCCGTCAAGAGAATCGCCGTACCAGTTGATGACGAAACCTAATGATGCTAGCCACAGCCATCCGATGTGGTAGTTGGACAGGAAATAACCTACAGCTACAATTACTGCCCCTATTACACCAATGCCGGTGAGGATGTCTGAGGTCATCCAACGTGGTTGCCGCTCGGCAAGCCATACAAGCACCTTTTTCTCTGCACCGTTGAGTAACGATGTCTGGATTCGTTTCGATTGTTCTTGTTTCATAATAAAGGGATTTAGGATTGTTTTGTATTTTTTAAGTGGCCAAAAGTAGAATCTTTTGCCTCAAATACAAAATCATTTTTAGCTCAAAAATGTTCAAAAAGTCTTATTTTTGGAAACTTTAAACAAACGAAGCAGGTGCTTAACATTTTGTTAGGCTTTGCGTAATATATGGAAATGAAAAAGAGACGAGGCCTTAGGCGTCGTCTCTTTCGTGTAGCGGGACCCGGGATTGAACCGGGGACCTCATGATTATGAATCATGCGCTCTAACCAGCTGAGCTATCCCGCCATCCTTTTGGATTTGCGGGTGCAAAGGTAAGGCGTTTTTTTTGGTTGGCCAAATAAAATCCTGTTTTTTTTGAAACTTTTTTCAAAAGCGATGAAGCTTGTAAAAAAAAAGAAATATAGTTTGTTTGTTCTTCTCTTTTTTGTATATTCGCAACCAAAAGCACTTTACCATGACGAAAATACATTTAGAATATCCGCTGAATGGGAATTCGCGGAACATTATTTGGAACTTCATTGGTACTACTGGAGGCCTGGAGGCTTGGATGGCTGATAAAATTACCCAATCAAATGAGGTGTATACTTTCTGCTGGGGCAAAGATGAAGTGCGTGAGGCAGCGCTTTTGGGTTGCCGTGAAGGTGTGTATATCCGTTTCCATTGGTTGGATGAAGGACCGAAAACTTATTTTGAATTGCGTATCAACGTGAGTGAACTGACCAAGGCTCATATCTTGGAGATTACAGAAATTTCTCGTAACGAAGACGAAGAAGATTTAGTACAGATGTGGGAAAGCCAGATGGAAGAACTTCGCCGCGTAGCGGGGCTGTGATTGGCTCCCCTTGCTGCTGCCTTTGTCGCTGTTAATAAAAACAGGTTGTGTATATACGTTTTTTTGCTGCTCTGAAGGTGCTTTAGGTCGATAGTTGTACTTGGAGGGATAATTGTCAATTGCCGATTGTCAATTTAATTCACTATCTTTAGCCTGCTAAAGCAGGGAGAAATTAGGCTGCGGCTCGGAAAAACACGAGTAAACTTGCTTTTTCGCTCGCCTTGCACTAATTTTGTGCGTGAATTTAGAGTGACGTCACAGTGCGCATCAGAAAACTCGACATATTCGTGCTGAAAAGTTTCGGCTTCATGTTTGTCGGAACTTTCTTTATCTGTTTGTTTATCTTTATCATGCAAGCCTTGTGGCTCTATGTGGATGAACTGGTGGGTAAGGGTATACCAATGGATGTGTTGGCGAGATTCTTTTATTATACGGCTCTTGCCTTGGTGCCTAAGTCGTTGCCCCTGGCAGTGTTGCTGGCTGCTCTTATAACGTTCGGAAACTTTGGAGAGCGTGTAGAACTTACTGCCATGAAGGCTGCAGGTGTTCCGCTAATAAGGGTGATGAGTCCGCTTATTGTACTCTGTGTAGGGCTGGGTGTGGTGTCGTTCTATTTTCAGAATGTCACTGTGCCGCATGCCAATCTGCAGATGCAGACATTGCTCATCTCGATGAAGCAGAAGTCCCCAGAGTTGGAAATCCCTGAAGGAGCTTTCTATGATGGTATAGAGAACTACAACCTTTATGTAAAGAGAAAAGACAACAATACAGGTATGCTTTATGGCGTAGTAATCTATAATCTGAGTAATGGCTTTGAGAATGCCACAGTCTTGAAAGCCGATAGCGGACGCCTTGAAACTACAGCAGACAAGCAGCACCTGAAGATGATACTTTACCATGGTGAGCAGTTTGAAAACCTGAAAGATGGGCAAATAAATTCGAAGAATATCCCCTATCGTCGTGAACAGTTTGGCGAAAAGACCATGCTTATCGAGTTTAACAACGATTTTGATGTGATGGATGGTAGCTTCCTTAGCGGCAACGCGATGAACAAGAATATGATTCAGTTGAATCATGACATTGATTCGTTGACTGCCGTGCAGGATAGCATTGGACGTGCATATTTTCAGCAATTGAACAAAAATACATACGCCTCGTATAACCTCACCAAGTCTGATACGGCCAAGCTGGCCGAGTTCGTGGAGGAGGAGCAGTTGACGCGTATCAATGTAGACAGCCTTTTCCATTCTGCTACGCGTGACCAGCGTCAAAAATGGCTCAAGAACGAGGAATCGCGTATCAACAATTTGAAGAACGAGACGGCTTTGAAGACCAAGACCGTGTTCAATGCCGACAAGAACATACGCCGCCATCAGATAGAGTGGCTCAATAAGATAACCCTATCGCTGGCTTGTCTTGTGTTTTTCCTTATAGGAGCCCCGTTGGGCGCTATTATCCGCAAAGGCGGATTGGGAATGCCTATCGTGGTGTCGGTATTCACCTTTATCGTATATTATATTATTGACAATTCGGGTAATAATCTGGCCAAGGAGGGTGCAGTGCCTGTATGGTGGGGTCGTTGGGTGAGCACTTTTGTGCTTGGTCCTCTGGGCATATTCCTTACTTATCAGGCCAATAAAGACTCGGGCGTATTCAATGCAGACCTGTACAAATCTGCCTTGCGTTGGCTGTTGGGAATGCGTGCCAAGCGCCATAATGTGATAAAGGAGGTTATCATTGATGACCCCGATTATGCGAACATCTGTGGTGAGCTTTCGGCATTGTCTGTCGCTTGCAAGGAGTACAATCGCGCCTATTTGACCAATCTGCTCCCAAACTATTTGGGTATGTTTGCTGCAAAGGATAATCGTGATAGTGCCTTGCTCAAACTCAACGAGCAACTTAACCATATAGCGGAGCAATTGGGCAATAGCCGTAGCCAAGAGATACTTAATAAAGTGAATTCCTACCCTGTAGTTTCGCTCAATGCTCATGCGGCTCCCTTCCCATACAAGTGGCTTAATGTGGCTGCGGGTGTAGTACTCCCCGTAGGTGTTTTACTTTATGCACGAGCCATCTTCTTCCGGCATAGGCTGAAAGGTGATTTGAAGAGAATAGTAAAGACAAACAAAGAAATACAAAATATCATCTATGAAAGAAAACTCTAATGAGAAGACGTGGCAGCTGAGCTCCATAGAGCAGGCCTTGGAGGTGTTCCGCCAAGGCGGCATCGTCATCGTGGTCGATGATGAGGACCGCGAGAACGAGGGCGACTTCATCGTTGCTGCCGAGAAGATAACTCCCGAGATCGTCAATTTCATGCTCCGCTATGGGCGTGGTGTGCTGTGTGCCCCTATCACACTGTCACGCTGTGAGGAGTTGAACCTCGCTCCGCAGGTGAACAACAACACCAGTATCCTGGGCACTCCCTTTACGGTGACCGTAGACCTTATCGAGGGCTGCACCACCGGTGTGTCGGCTGCCGATCGCGCTGCTACCATCCGTGCTTTGGCCGACCCCAAACGTACAGCAGAGGACTTTGGACGTCCCGGGCATATCAACCCGCTCTATGCTCAGGATAAAGGCGTGTTGCGCCGTGCTGGGCATACCGAGGCCGCTATCGACCTCGCCCGCCTCTCGGGACTCTATCCCGCTGCTGCTCTCATCGAAATCATGAACGAGGATGGTACCATGGCACGTATGCCGCAGCTGATGGAGATTTCTCAGGAGATGAACATCCCCATCATCACCATCCATGACCTTATCGCTTACCGTCTCAATACGGAGTCGATGATCGAACGTGGCGAAGAGGTAGATATGCCCACCGCACACGGGCACTTCCGCCTTATCCCCTTCCGTCAACTCAGCAACGGAGCCGAACATGTGGCACTCATCAAGGGTGAGTGGGAAGAGGATGAACCTATTCTCGTGCGCATGCACTCCTCATGCATGACGGGTGATATCTTTGGATCGTGCCGTTGCGACTGTGGCGACCAGCTCCACAAGGCCATGGAGGAGATTGATGCAGCCGGCAAGGGCCTCATCGTGTATATGATGCAGGAGGGCCGCGGCATTGGGCTGATGAACAAGATACGCGCCTACAAGCTGCAGGAAGAGGGGCTCGACACCGTAGATGCCAACATACACCTCGGGTTCGATGCTGACGAGCGCGACTACGGCGTAGGAGCCCAGATACTGCGCTCGCTCGGTGTGCACAAGATGCGATTGCTCACCAACAACCCCGTCAAGCGTATCGGACTCGAAGCTTATGGTCTTGAGATTGTGGAGAACGTGCCCATCGAGATTGAGCCCAACTGCTACAACGAACGCTACCTGCGCACCAAGAAAGACCGCATGGGGCATACGCTCCACTTCAAGAAATAAGAATCAATAGAAATAGTACATTTGTAAATTGTAAATATTGGTCATATGAACACACCAAGCAACCTTATCAACCGACTTTCTCCGTCAGCTACGCTGGCGATGTCGCAACGCAGTGCCGAACTCAAGGCTCAAGGCGTTGATGTTATTAACCTTAGTGTAGGCGAGCCCGACTTCAACACCCCCGACCACATCAAGGAGGCAGCCAAGCAGGCTATCGACGACAACTTCTCACGTTACTCACCCGTACCGGGCTACCCTGCATTGCGCCAGGCTATTGTGGACAAGCTGAAGAACGAGAACAACCTTGAGTATACTATCAATCAAATCTCTTGCTCCAACGGAGCCAAGCAGTCGGTATGCAATGTGGTGATGGCGCTCGTCAACGAAGGCGATGAGGTCATCGTGCCCGCTCCCTACTGGGTGAGCTACCCCGAGATGGTGCTCATGGCTAACGGTACTCCTGTTATCGTGGCTGCAGGCATCGAACAGGACTTTAAGATTACTGCCGAGCAACTCGAGGCTACCATCACCGACAAGACCAAGGCTCTCATCCTCTGCTCGCCCTCTAATCCTACGGGTTCTGTATATAGTCGCGAGGAGTTGGCAGCACTGGCAGCCGTGCTCGAGCGTCATCCGCAGGTATACGTCATTGCCGATGAGATCTACGAGCACATCAACTATGTGGGCCGTCATGAGAGCATCGCTCAGTTTGCTGGCGTACGCGACCGCGTAGTTATCATCAACGGTGTGTCAAAGGCTTATGCCATGACAGGCTGGCGCATCGGCTTCATTGCCGGTCCCGAATGGATAGTGAAGGCTTGCAACAAGTTGCAGGGCCAGTACACCAGCGGCCCCTGCTCTGTATCGCAGAAAGCAGCCGAGGCAGCCTACCGTGGCACTCAAGAGCCCGTGGAGGAGATGCGCAAGGCTTTCGAGCGTCGCCGCAACCTCATCGTGCAGCTCGGTCGCGAGATCCCCGGTTTCGAGGTCAACGAACCTCAGGGAGCCTTCTATCTCTTCCCCAAGTGCAGCGCTTACTTCGGCAAGAAGTTTGGCGACAAGGTCATCGAGACTGCTTCTGACCTCGCCATGTATCTCCTCGAGGAGGGACACGTGGCTTGCGTGGGCGGTGACTCCTTTGGCTCGCCCGAGTGCATCCGCATGAGCTATGCCACCAGCGATGAGAATATCGTAGAGTCTATGCGTCGCATCAAGGAAGCATTGGCAAAACTCGTTTAAGGTGTTATTGGAGCCGGCTTGCCCGGTATCCAATATGTTTAGATACTAACATGTAAAATAAAAGCGTATGAAAAAAATCTTTTGTATGGTACTATGTGTTGCAGTACTTGCAGGTTGTACCAATGTGAAGCGTGAGAAAGAGCTGACTGCCCGTAATGATTCACTCACCGTAGCACTCAATGAGAAGAATGTGGCGCTCGATCAGGCCATGCAAGCTATAGCTGATATCCAGGAGGGCTTCCGTGTTATCAACGAGGCTGAGGGACGTGTGGCTATACAATCGCAGGGTGCCGAAGGTATCACAGATGCCCAGCGCTTGAAGGAGGATATCCTCTTTATTCAGCAGAAGATGGCCGATAACCGCAAGCAGATTGAGGATTTACAGAAGAAACTGAAGGCTGGTGGTGCCGAAACGGCCAACTTGCGCAAGGTGCTGGCCAATCTGCAGAAGGAGCTTGAGGCAAAGGTTGCAAGTATTGCAGCCCTTCAGAGTGACCTTGCCCGTAAGAACATACGCATAGCAGAACTTGATAGTGCTGTAGTGATGCTTACAGGCGATGTGAATGCCTTGCAGGAGATTACCGATGCGCAGCAAGAGGTGATAGAGCAACAGATTACTCAGCTCAATACGGCATGGTATGTGTATGGCACTGCTAAGGAACTTAAGGAACAGAATATCCTGAAGGACGGTAAAGTGCTCTCATCCACTGAGTTCAACAAGAACTACTTCACCGAGATTGATGTTCGCGACGACAAGGTGTTCCCTCTCTATGCCAAGCGCGCAAAGTTGCTCACAGCCCATCCTGAGGGTTCGTATGAGTTTGTCAAGGATGAGGAGAAACTACTTACCTTCCGTATCGTTGATGCCGATGCTTTCTGGAGTGTATCGCGCTATATGGTTATTCTGGTACGTTGATACTCTTCGTCGTGAAGCATTATCAGGTACTTTTTATAGATCTTGACAACACGCTGTATGACTTCACGGGTAATTCCCGTGAAGCATACCGTGCTGTGTATTCGCTGCTGGACTATGATCGATGGTTCGACAGTTTTGAACATTATTATTCCATTTATGAGGAATATAACCTGCAGCTTTGGGCGCTTTATGCCGAGGGCAAGATTACTAAGGACAAGCTCAATGCCGAGCGGTATGCACATCCTTTGCGTGTGATGGGAGTGCATGATGCCGAAGTTGTGGGTGCCCGTTTCTGGGGCGAGGCGATGAAACGTCTTCCTCTGGGTAGCCGGCTTATGCCTCATGCACGTGAGGTGCTCGAGTATTTGCGTCCCCGTTATCGCATGTATATTCTTTCCAATGGATTTACAGAGTTGCAATCCCGCAAGATGCATTCGGCAGGCATAGAGAGTTATTTTGATGGGGTAATACTCTCCGAGGATATCGGTGTCAACAAACCCAATCCGGAGATTTTCTATCATGCTTTGCAGGTTGCCGGTGTGGGCGCTTCCGAAGCCCTGATGATAGGAGATAATCTTGAGGTGGATATCGCAGGGGCTTCTCGTGTAGGCATTGACCAGGTCTATTATGACATTGCGGCGTCAGGAGGTAATGCTGTATCTCTGCAGCCGTCTCCTACCTATGTCGTCACCTCGTTGCTCGATCTGAAAGGGATATTGTAAGTGTAGAACTTTACATTGACAACCATTTGAGTACGGCGTCGCCATAAGTCTTCGATACGGGGATATCTTTTACGCCGTCGATGCCCAGCTCGAGATAGAAGCTATCCTTCTCTCTGCGCAGTACTTTTACCTGCTCCATATTCACCATGTAGCCACGATGGCAGCGCATCACGTTGGTTTCGGCCAATAGCTCGGATGTACGTTTCAGTGTGTTGCGTAGCATGAGTTTCTTGGGCAGGTTGCTCTTCATATACCATATATATATATAGTTGTCGGCGCTCTCTATATATAGCAGATTGTCCTTGGTGACAGAGAGCTGTAGTTCGCCGCGCTCGTCGAAAAAAGATATGAGGCCTTTGGTGGCCGCACGTTGCTGTATCGCTTTGTCGTAGTCCTCTTCTATCTGTCGCAGGCGCTGGTTGCGGTCCTGCAGAGTGAATGCTGTGATACATACAATGTAGGGGATGAGCAGGATGAGTGAAGTGTTGAGCAGGGCGCTCTTGAAGGCTACCAGCACATCTTCTTGCACATCAGCCAAGATGGAGCATATCGCGTAGGCTGTAGCCATGATAGCCAGTTCTGCAAATACCCACACGATGTAGCTGAGGTAGGTGATCTCGTGTTTCTTTGAACGGTAGTACATGATGACTCGGCTGATGGCTGCAATGCTCATGCCTAAGAGTACGATGAGCAATGAGTATATGACAAACATGAACTCAGATACACGTACGCGGCCCCACTGCAGCACACCGAACGGTTGGTATACGATAATGAAGAATAGGGCGAATGCTGCAGCCGAGGTCACCATGATGATGAGGTTGCGCTTTGTAAGCAGGTATCTGGGTATGAATTGTGAGAATATGTCCATCAGTCGTTCGTTATTGGAAGCCAAAATTACGAAATTCTTCGAAAAAATCCGTTCTTTACCGCTAAAACTTATTGTTTTTTTAGGTTAAGAAAGATAACCATCCTTGTTTTCCATCCTGGGCGTAGGGGAGTAGCTTGTTTGCAGCCTCTTCGCTACGCTCAGAATGGCACAAGGATGGAGGTTTAGGTTAAGGTTCGTTTTTTACGAGTAGAGGAAACGCTTGATGCTACGCTTCGGTGTCTTCTCGAAGGGCTCTTCGCGAAGCTCTACAAAGCCTACTCTGCTATATACGGGCAGTTCGGCATTCACTTGCTTCAAATATTCATTCATTATTTCGTCGATGCTCTTGGTGTTGCCCTCGAGTCGTTTGTATGCGTCCATGTCGGGCACTACAAGTGCTACGATGCGGTTGCCTCGGCTGACGACGATTGATTCGGTCACGAGGGGTAGGCTGTTGAACTTATCTTCGATCTCTTCGGGGTACACATTCTGTCCGCTGGCGCTGAGAATCATGTTTTTCGAGCGTCCTTTGATGAATACGTTGCCGTCAGCATCTATGATGCCGAGGTCGCCACTCTTGAGCCAGCCGTCGGCAGTGAATGCGGCCTTCGTGGCTTCGGGGTTCTTGTAGTAACCCATCATTACGTTGTCGCCCTTGATCTGGATTTCGCCTACTACGTTGCGTGGGTCTTCCGAGTCGATGCGCACCTCTACGCGGTCTACCTTTGTGCCGCATGAGCGCATGGCGAATTCCTTCCAGTTGCGGTAGCAGATGAGCGGGGCGCACTCTGTCATACCGTAGCCTACGGTGTAGGGGAAGTTCATCTTTTTCATCAGTTTCTCCACCTTTTCGTTGATGGCAGCACCTCCTACGATGAGGCTGCCACGTTCCAGATTGCCTCCGAATGTGGTGAGCAGCTTCTTGCGCACGGTCTTGTATATGATTTTGTTAACGCCGGGGATTGCAGTCAGCAACTTCATGTGAGGCTTGTTGAGTGTAGGCATCACCTTGCCCTTGAAAATCTTCTCCACTACGAGGGGAACGGTTACGAGCATGTAGGGCTTTACCTCGGCCAGTGCCTTGATGAGGATTGATGGTGTCGGGGTCTTGCCCAGGAAGTAGATGTGGCAACCTGTCACGAAGGGGTAGAGGAACTCGAATGCCATGCCATACATGTGGCCCAAAGGCAACATGGAGAGGATGTGCCAACCTGGCTGGTTGGGCATGTTGGGGATGGCAAACTCGATGTTCGAGCTGATGGCACGTGCCGATAGCATAACGCCCTTCGGGTCGCTTGTGGTGCCCGATGTGTAGTTGATCAGCTCCAGCTCGTCGAGGCTGCCCGTGGGGTAGCTGATATGCTCGGGCTTCACGCCTTCGGGGAATCGCTCCTTGAAGATGGCTTCGCACTTGTCGTGGAAGGCCTTGGCATCCACATCGTGCCCCTTAGTATATATAGGTGTGAAGTTTTGGATATTGATGGCGATGTTGATGTTGGGCATTTGGCTGGCATCCATCTTCTCCCATATATCGGGCTCTGTAAAGATGGCAGTCGCATCAGAGTGGTTTGTCAGTTTCTGTATGCTCTCGGGTGTGAAGTCGTTGAGCAGGGGCACCATTACAGCGTCATATGTGCCAATGGCGATAAATGAGGCTGCCCACTCAGCCGAGTTCTTGGCGCAGAGCACTATCTTGTCGCCTTTGGCTACATCTGCTGTTTGGAGCAGGATGTGCAGTTTCTCGATATTCTCGGCTACTTGTCCGAATGTGAAGGTGTTCTTACCATAGTTGGTAAATGCAGGGAAACTCCAGTAATTCTTGATGGCAGTTTCCGCGTAGTTCAAATAATGCTTAATCATTGTTATGGTTTCGCTTGTTTTCAGTGCAAAGTTCGTATTTTATTTCTAACACCTCCACATTCCAAGGTTACAAACATCCCCGTAGGGACGAAATCCCTATATGGGGTGAAATCCAATAAATCGGGGCGAAATACGAAAAATGAACAAAAAATATCGACAAAAAGTTGCCTTTTCATCGATGTTTTTCACAGCAATCGGGGTTTTATTCTCTCGGGTCGGTGCCCCACATCATCTTTTTCTGCAGGGTGTGGAAGAAGGTGCTTCCCTCCTGCTTGACAACCCGGATGGTGTGTGCTGCTTTGCGCAGGGTGAGTACGGTGTGCTCGGGGTAGCTGCGGCTGATGCCGTCGACGGCTACGAGGAAACTGCCGTTGCGGCTCTCTATGTTGAGCTCTATAGTCTTGTCGTCTGCAATGACCACGGGGCGTACGCTCAGGCTATGTGGCGACACGGCGGTGAGTACGAATACATCGGCCTGTGGGTATATGATGGGTCCTCCTGCGCTGAGCGAGTAGGCGGTTGATCCTGTGGGTGTGGCGATAAGTAGTCCGTCGCCCATATATGTTGCCAGATGCTCTCCTCCTACGGTGGTGCGTACGGCTATCATCGACGAGCTGTCGTGTTTCGATACGGCAATCTCGTTGAGTGCGTAGCTTGGGTGTGAGGTGTCGTTATCGATAATGAGTTCGAGCAATCCACGCTCGCGTACGGTGTAGTGTCCTGCGTGGAGTTGTCCGAAGAAGCTCTCCATCTCATCGGCTGATACGTCTGCAAGGAATCCAAGCCGGCCAGTGTTGATGCCTACGATGGGTATTCCTGTGGCGCCAATGCAGCGTGCTGCTTTCAGAAAGGTGCCGTCGCCACCGAGGCTGATTGCCATGTCGGGCTTGAGAGACTCCAGGTCATCGATGATGCCTGCGGCCTTGAACTGGAAGGGTTGGTTCTGACTCAAGAAATTGTAGAAGTCGTTGTCTACAAATACCTCGTCGTTATGTTTGCTGAGGACTGCAAACAGCTGTTCGGCGTGTACCGACTTGTATGTTTCATACGTGTTACCGAAGAGTGCGAAGCGCATACTTTATGTTAATTTTTGAGTGTGGTTAATTAAAAATACCTATTTACTCGGCTAATTGTCAATTGTCAATTATCAATTTGTCAATTAAAAGTGTTACCTTTGTGCCGGATTAGCATATATTGTATAATTCGGAGCAAAGATAGTGATAAACGGGCAGGAATGGAGAGTCAGCCTTGCTGTTTCCTTTTGCTTGCCTGCTATCTTGGTGGTTGATTGCAAAGATAATGCTTTTTTTTGTTTTGTATGACGAAATTGAGTGTAAATATAAATAAGGTGGCTACGTTGCGTAATGCCCGTGGAGGCAACAACCCTGACGTATGTCGCTTTGCCTTAGATTGTGAGGCTTTGGGCGGTGAGGGCATTACCGTGCATCCGCGCCCTGACGAACGCCATATCCGCCGTTCAGATGTTTTCGCGCTGCGTCCCCTGTTGCGCACCGAGTTCAATATCGAGGGGTATCCTAGCCGTGAGTTTATCGACCTGGTGTTGCAGGTGAAGCCTGCACAGGTCACTTTGGTGCCCGATGCTCCTGACCAGATAACCTCAAACCATGGTTGGGACACCGTGGCGCATCAGGAGTTTCTCTCCGAGGTGGTGGGCACATTCAAGGAGGCCGGTATTCGCACCTCTGTGTTTGTAGACCCCGATGTGACGATGGTGGAGTATGCAGCCAAGGCGGGAGCTGATCGTGTGGAGCTATACACCGAGCCTTATGCGGCAGGGTATGCTGCCGGCAGGGAAGCGGCCATAGCGCCCTATGTGGAGGCTGCTCATGCGGCGAAGAAGTTTGGTTTGGGCCTCAATGCGGGTCACGACCTCAGCCTGGATAACCTTGCCTATTTTGCTCAGCACGTACCTCACCTCGATGAGGTATCTATCGGGCATGCCCTCATTTGCGATGCCTTGTATCTCGGGTTGGCCGAGACGATACGCCGTTATAAGCAGTGCCTGACAATTGGCAATTGACAATTCATAAATCATAATTCACAATTCATAACAATGTTATTATTGCAAGCACAAGTAGAACAGGCCGTTACCGAAGTGGCCGAGAATCCCGTTCTCACCGAGGTGGTAGAGGCGGCAAATGAGATGAATCTATGGGATATGGCCGTTAAGGGCGGTTGGATAATGATTGTTCTGGCCCTGCTGTCGGTACTCAGCATCTACATTTTTGTAGAGCGTCTGATGGCCATCCGCAAGGCTTCCAAGGTCGACCCCGTATTTATGGAGCGTATCCGCGATTATGTGAAGACCGATGAACTCAAGTCGGCCATCAACTATTGCCGTGTGGCAGGCACGCCTGCAGCCAACATGATAGAGAAGGGCATCGAGCGCATCGACCGTCCTGCCGCCGAGGTGCAGGCAGCCTTGGAGAATGCGGGTAACCTCGAGATTGCCAAGCTCGAGAAGGGGCTTTCTGTGATGGCCACCATCTCTTCTGGTGCCCCCATGATCGGTTTCTTGGGTACTGTGCTCGGTATGGTGAAGGCCTTCTGGGAGATGGCCAATGCCGGCAACAACATCGATATCACCCTCCTCTCGAGCGGTATCTACGAGGCCATGATTACTACCGTGGGTGGCCTTATCGTGGGCATCATCGCCATGTTTGCCTACAACTACCTCGTGTCGAGAGTCGATGACGTGGCCAACAGCCTGGAGGCACAGACCTTGGCATTCATGGACCTTAAGAATTAAAAATTAAAGATGAGGAATTAAAACAAGCGAATCTTTTTCAATTAAAGTCTTAACTCCCAAATCTTATTTTTCAATTTATAACTTTTAATTTTTAATTCATAATCCCGTGAGTCTAAAACGTAGAAACAAGATATCATCAGCCTTCAGCATGGCATCGATGACCGATATCATCTTTCTGTTGCTGATATTCTTCATGATCACCTCCACTATGGTGACGCCCAATGCTATCAAGGTGTTGCTCCCTCAGGGCAAGCAGCAGACCTCTGCCAAGCCCCTTGCGCGTGTGATTATAGATCAGGATCTCAACTACTACACCGCTTTTGGCAATGAAGACGAGATGCCCATCGCTTTGGATGAGTTGGCCACCTTCCTGCAGGAGTGTGCCGCCAAGGAGCCCGAGATGTATGTGGCGCTCTATGCCGATGAGCGCGTGCCCTATCGTGAGATTGTCAATGTGTTGAACATCGCCAACGAGAACCAGTTCAAGATGGTATTGGCTACTCGTCGTCCCGATAAAAAGAGATAAACTTGAAAGTGACTAAGAATCAGATACAGGGTTTGGTAGTAACCATAGTGGCGCATGCCCTCGTGGTGTTGCTGCTCTTGATGGTCAAGCTGAGTGCTCCCTTGCAGGAGGAGGAGAGCGGCATCCCCGTGACGCTGGGCAACTCCCTGCTGGCGCAAGGCCATACCGAGTCGTACCAGTACACCGAGGTGTCGTCGGTCAAGAGCGATGTGCCCAATGTAGACAATGCTCCGCTCACGCAGCCCCAGCCCCAGGTAGATGAGCCCCTCATCACCCAGCCCGACGAGCCCACCGTAGAGGTGCCTACCGCCGAAGAGCTTGAGGCGCGCAAGCGTGCCGAGGCCGAGCGCCTGGCAGCCGAGCGTGCAGCCCAGCAGATGGCCAGCGCCTTTGGCAAGGGCTTCGAGATGGGCAGCAAGGGAGAGGCCGCCGAGAAGGCCGATGAGGGCACCCAAGGCATCGAGACAGGCGTCGCCGCGGCCGACAAGGCTGTGGGGGTGGGCGTGCAGGGTACATTCGACCTCAACGGGCGCAGCCTCTCTGGTAGCGGACTTCCCGTACCTGTCAATACTGTGCAGGACGAGGGCCGTGTGGTGGTAAACATTACCGTAAACCCCGCAGGACAGGTCATTGCCACCAGCATCAACCGCCGCACCAATACTGTTAACCCCGAGTTGCGCAAGGCCGCCGAGGATGCTGCCCGGAAGGCCCGTTTCAATGCCATTGAAGGCGTAGACAATCAGTCGGGTACCATTACCTACTACTTCAAGCTGCGCTAATCGTTGTTTAGAGTTTAGTGTTTAGAGTTTAGTGTATCATCCATCAACCATAAACCATCAACCATCACCCATGAAGACAATGTACGTATTCCTTGCCGATGGCTTCGAAGAGATTGAGGCCTTGGCACCCATCGATGTGATGCGTCGTGCCGGTTTGTCCGTCACGACGGTGTCAGTAACCGATAGCCTCACCGTGACAGGCGCTCACGGCATCCCCGTGGTGGCCGACACCCTGTTTGCCCAGTGCGACTATGCCGATGCCGCATTGCTCTTCTTGCCGGGCGGATTGCCTGGCGCCACTAACCTCGAGGCTCATGCCGGCCTGTGCCAGCTGCTCACCGCCAAGGCATCGCAGCCCGATGTCATCATCTCGGCCATCTGTGCAGCACCGCTCGTGCTTGGCGGCCTTGGTCTGCTTCAGGGCAAGCGGGCCACCTGCTATCCCGGCTTTGAGGATACCATGCAGGGTGCCGAATATACCGCCGATAAGGTTACTGTGGATGGCCACATCTTCACCGCTTGCGGCCCCGGTGCAGCCTGGGAGCTTGGCTTCACCTTCGTGGAGCACTTCTGCGGTGCCGACAAGGCCGATGAGCTGCGCTCGGGAATGCAGTTTTAGGTTAAATTGAAAGTGTAAAGATGAAAGTGGAAAGTAGGCTTCGCTATATGTTCTCTTCCTGATGGCATCTTTCCACTTTCATCTCTCCACTTTCATCTTTCATCTTTCATCTTTCCACTTTCCACTTTCATCTTTCCACTCAAATGAAAAGATACGCCATCATCGTAGCCGGAGGCAAAGGCCTGCGCATGGGCGGCGAGCTGCCCAAGCAGTTTATCCCCATCGCGGGGCGTCCCGTGCTGATGCGCACGCTCGATGCCTTCCACGCCTGCGACGCATCCATACAGCTCATTCTCGTGCTTCCACGCGACCACCAGGCCTATTGGCATGAGCTCTGTGCCCAGTACCAGTTTGCCGTGCCCCACCGCATCGCCGATGGCGGTGCCACCCGTTTCCACTCCGTGCAGAGCGGTCTCTCCCTCGTCGATACCCCCGAAGCCCTGGTTGCCGTACACGATGGCGTGCGCCCCTTCGTGAGCCCCGAGGTCATCCGCCGCTGCTATGCCGAGGCCGAGGCCCACGGTGCCGTCGTACCCGTCATCCCCGTGGTGGAGACGGTGCGTCAGTTAGTAAGCGGGGATAGTGAAGCCGGAGAACCTCGTCGCCCGGAGGCAATTGTCAATTCCAGAAGTGTTACCGTCCCCCGCGATGCCTACCGCCTGGTGCAGACCCCGCAGACCTTCAGCGCCGCCCTGCTGCGCCGTGCCTACGAGCAGCCCTATCGCGATGCCTTCACCGACGATGCCTCGGTAGTAGAGGCCCTGGGCTGTGCCGTGTCGCTCGTCGATGGCAACCGCGAGAACATCAAGCTCACCACCCCCTTCGACCTCATCGTAGCCAAGGCCCTGGTCGATAGTGGATGGTAATGATAAAAAGGGAGCCTCCCTCATGCTACATGAGCATGAGAGAGACCAATGCCAGCCCTAAGCCGCGCAATATACGGATGAGAACGTCTGCCATAGCTGCTGTTAGGATATGCAACTCGCAAGGCCCAGCGAGCCCGCGATGGCGGTGAGTACTGCGATGAGAATCTTGAGCAACTTGCCCCAGTCGAATGACTTCATAGAATCAAGAATTAAAAGTTAATAATTAAGACTGACGAATGAGAGCGATGTTGAGCCGCTCCCCCTATCGGGGGTCACGGCTCCCACATCGCGCTTTACTTCATCCACTCGCTGGAGATGCGGCGGTACTGGATGCCTGCGGCTACCTCCTTCTTGAGCTCGGGCTCGAGCTGGAAGTTCACATGGAAGCCCTTGACCATGCTCGCGGGGTTGAACTCCGGATCCTCGGCCATGTCCTGAGAGAAACACTTGCCGCGCACACCGATGACCATCCAGCCAAGGTCGTTGAGCACCACGCGGCGACCTGCGAGCAGGGCAGCCTTGATGTAGGGCTTGATGCTGGCGAGCACTGCCATGGCATCGGCCTTGGTGCAGGTGGTAGAGTGGGCGATGTCTTCGGCCAACTCCTTGAAGGTGTAGTCACTGGTCTTGCGGGCACGAGGTGCGAGGTAGGTAGTGCCCTGCACGCCATTGGGATTCTTGCACTTAACGATTGCGTAATTGATTGCCATAATACTTTGAATTGAAAATTGAAAATTGAGAATTGAAAGTTTACCTCCGGACGTAAGCCTCGCCTCTGAATTTTCGGGTTAATAGATTGGGTTAGTTAATATTCGCTTTTGTTTTACTTCTACGCTACAAAGGTACTGCAAGGGCGAGACGCGTTGTCATTTATTGTCACTTATTGTCATTTATTGTCATTTATTGTCAAATAATATTACTTAATGCGCTGAGGATGAGTGAGAAATAAAATATTTCGGTTTTCGCACTTTTGGCGCCGCCGCGCCGCACCTACGGCCACCGCGCCGAGCACCTGCGGCCATCATCGGGCACGCCTACGGCACAGAGTACCATTTTCGTGGGGTCACGAAAATGGTACAGCGTAACTCATTGAGGCGAGGGATACGCGCATTATGCGCGGGCGCCACGCGAGGAGAAGTCGACAGTAGACAGTAGACAATAGACCTGCGCTGTATTGCTGCCGAGTATGCACTATATATAGGGGCTTATTTAAGTATTAAATATACGTAGTATATCTAATACAAAAATAAGAGTTTTTACTATTCACTATTTTACCCATCGGGGGACAGAGCGTATATTAATTGTCTACTGTCTACTGTCTACCCTTGCACAATCAAAAAACATTTTGTATCTTTGCCCCATCATCACACAATAGAGTGCATTATGGACCACACCACACAGCAGCCCATCGAGCTGCACTGCCGAGCCGTACTGCACCTCTCTCCCGAGCATTTTACCATTCGGGGTTAAACATGAAACTTTTTTCTGCGTTTACAATACGCAACACGCTGTGTGTCAGTGGTATTTTCTGCGGCTAAATAGCTTATTGCCTCATTTCGGAAAAAGTTTGTTTCCGAATTGTGTATAGTGTCATTTTTTTTCGTAACTTTGTATAGCATTACTTCTACATCCTTACTTTTGTTTTATGATAAACAGATAATAAAAGATACACCGCAATGAAAACACACAAGCTGCAAAGGAGTACACTCCTCTTGATTCTGACGCTGCTGTCGCCCATGGTGTGGGCCGATAAGGTGCAGCTCTCTGCAACGATGCCCGACGGCGGCAAGCCCGAGCACGTGTACACGATGATGAATGGCAACAACGTGTACTCCAACGCACTCACCGCACCCACACAGACGGCCGAGAACTATGGCCTCTTTGCCTTCTACGAGGCCGAGGCAGATGGGGCGTACTACATCTACAGCCATACGGCCAAGAAGTGGCTCACCTATACCAAGGCGGCCAGCTACAGCAACGGCAAGGATTTCGTGAAATTCTCTGACACGAAGGTCGAGGGCGCCTACTTCAAGGTGACCAACTATGCGGCCGACAACTACGAGCTGCAGCCCTACACCACATCGGGCACCAATGACAAGTACATCAACTGGTACCAGGGCGTGGGCGGTAACCCCTACGACGGACCCAACACGCTGGGCCTGTGGCAAGATGCCGGGGCGGCCGACGGAGGTAGCCGCTACACCTTCACCGAGGTGGTCATCGCCGAGCGCACCTACACCATCAGCATCCCCGACGGGCGCACCATCAAGATTGGCAACACCACCTACAAGGATGGCGACACCTACACCACGGAGGGCAGCGTAGACAAGGCCGACATCACCGTGGTGGCTCCCGAGGGGCAGTTTGCCGCCGTGGCTATCGACGACGTGAAGCAGACCATCAACGTATACTTCGCCACCCTGCCCACACAACCGGCTACCGTGGCCTACACCCAAGCGGTGGTATACCCCGCCCAGCAGGAAGCCGTAGGCGCAGCCAAGAGCGAGGAGAACGGAGGCGTATACACGCTGAGCAACAACGTGTTGGCAGCCTCATACATGCGCCTGGGCGATGCCGTCTACTTTGCCGGCTCTGATGCCATGGACCTCGTGGCCGGTACCGAGCTCTTCACCGTAGCCTTTGGCTCGGGCGACAATGTGCCTGCATCGGCCATGACGCTCAAGAGCCTCGAGCTCGTGGACCTCACGGCCAACGACAAGGCCATTGGCGGTGCCGAGCACTATGACGGCAAGGCGCTCGTGGCCAACTACGAATACACCTACAAGGAGAGCACCGTGGCCATCGTATGGCGTGCCGTATTGCGCGACGGCTCGCACTACCTGCGCACCGAGATGGAGCTCAAGGGCGTGGACGATGTGGACATGTACAACATCATCCCCATGATCTACAATGTGGATACCAAGAAGGCCGGCTCTACCCCTGCCGTGGTGGGCAACACCCGCGGAGCCGTGCTCATGAGCAACAAGATATTTGCGGGGCTCGAGACACCCACAGCCTACAACACCGTGGGCGGAGCCACCGGCGAGGAGGACAACTGGAACCTCACCACCACCATGCCCGACGTGGCACTCACGGCCAGCTCATGGGTGCCGATGGAGGAGGGCGACAAGGCCATCGCACGCCTCACCGAGGTGACCGGTGCTGGCTATCAGAACCTCCTGGCCTACAAGCAGACAGGCGTTGAGCTGAAGGAGGGTCAGAAGGTGGAGGTCAAGGTGCAGTACAAGAGCGGTAGCCACCGCCTCAACTTCGGTGGGGCCGACCTGCTTGCCGCCAATGGCGACATTGCCGCCAACGACTACCATAGCGGCTACTCGGGCGGTCAGCACGAGAAGAACGTGTTCACCTTCATCGCCCCCAACGACGGCACCTTCACCATCCGCGTCATCGTGGAGAACAAGACCGAGAGCATCGATGCCGCCAGCACCCTCAGCACGAAGATATATACCGCCAAGGAGGGCGCGGTAATCAATACCGACGTCGTAGGCATACAGGGCCGCTGGAGCCGCAACACCACCCTCGCCAAGGACGAGACATGGAAGGTGGCCTCCGTGGTGGGACTCATCGCACAGGATGGCACCGAGGCCGACACCGATATACACAAGACACAGAAGCGCCGCTCGTTCCTCGCCTACTCGGAGCGCGAGCGTGCCGTGCCCTGGCGTGCCATGCCCATGTACCTCACCTGGTATGAGCTGCAAATCAACCGCAACAATGCAGCCCCTGGACGCGAGCATCTCGACAACACGAAGGTGGACGATGTGCTCGACGTGATGGCCCACTGGAAGAGCGACTTCTATGACCGCTATGGCGTAGCGCCCAAGATATTCATCATCGACGACGGATGGGACAAGTATGGCGAGTGGACCTTCCACGAGAGCTTCCCCAACGAGATGCGCGATATGTCCAAGGTAGCCAAGGAGATGGGCGCAGGCATAGGCGCTTGGCTCGGCCCGGTAGGCGGCTATGGTGCCAGCGGTAACCATCGCCGCTCTTATTGGAGCGACAAGGGTGGCATGCAGCTCTCCAATCCCCGTTACTACAAGGCGTTCAAGGATGCCGCATTCAACCTCGTATGCAATCAGGATGGTGAAACGGGTTATCAGCCGGGCAACGACAACTACGTCTTCTTCAAGTTTGACGGTATCTCCGGGCAGTTCTCATCCGTAGGCCCCGATGCAGGTGACACCGGCAACGAGAATGCCGAGGGCATCATCCGCCTCGAGCAGTATGTGCGCGAGGAGTTGCGCGAAGACATCTTCTTCAACACCTCCGTGGGCACCTGGGCTTCGCCCTTCTGGTATCAGATTACCGATGCCACATGGCGTCAGGAGAACGACCACGACCGCACGGGCAACAACACCATCAAGCGCGAAAACTGGATTACCTACCGCGACCGACTGGTATATCAGAACTACGTGAAGAATTCGCCCATCTGTCCCATCAATACCTTGATGACTCACGGATTCATCCTCACCAAGTACGGTCCTCCCGCAAGCGACGAACGCGACTACCTCCCCGTACGTAATGAGCTCCGTGCTGCCTTCCTCTGCGGTTCGGGCATGGTAGAGCTCTACAACGACTACGACCTGATGGGCAGCATCAACGGCGGTGCTCTCTGGGCCGACCTTGCCGAATGTATCGCTTGGCAGGAGCGCAATGCCGACGTGCTCCCCGACGCTCACTGGGTAGGCGGAAATCCCTGGACGGGCTCCAAGGCCGAGGTGTATGGCTGGGCTGCATGGAACGGCACCAAGTCGACACTCGCACTCCGCAACGGTGCCAACGACGCACAGACCTTTACCTTCACCCTGCGCCAGGCGCTCAACATCCCGAAGAATGTGAATGGCAGCATCATCCTGCGTAGCGCATTCGGCATTCAGGATGCACTTGAAGGACTTGCAGAGGGCACGGCCATCAACATCGACACCGAGCTCACCGTGAAGCTCCCCGGTAGCAGCATCTACGGCTTCGAGGGCATCGATGCTGAGGCTACCATCAATAAGGTGGAGAGCATCACACTCACCACCGAGAACGGAGAAACCTCTGTAGCCGCCAATCGCACACTCGTAATCAACGCTGCCATAGCACCCGCCAAGGCTACCTTCCCTGCCATTGCATGGAGCAGCAGCAACCCTGAAGTGGCTACCGTCGAGGGCGGACTCGTGACGCCCGTGAAAGAGGGCGAGGTAACCATCACCGCTATGGCCACCGACGGCTCGGGCATCACGGCATCGGTCACCCTCACCGTAACTCCCAAGGTGGTAGAGCCCTATGCCACCAACTTTGACAAGAACACCAATGCCACACGCACCGACCGGTTCATCAAGAACATCATCTTCAAGGAGGAGGGCACCGAGGCGCAGACCTTGGCCGTAGGCCAGGGCAAGCCTTATATGGACAAGACCGACCAGCTGCTCACCTGCACCGCAGGCAGTACCGTGAAGGTCACCTTCGACAAGCAGGCCAACTGGATGCACGGGTACGTGTATATCGACCTCGACGGCGACAAGCAGTTCTCCTTCAATGACGGGAACACCGACCAAAGCGGCACCGACGTCGTGTCGTTCAGCTTCTATTCGGGCGACTTCAATAATGATGCCAGCGGTGTCAACTCCGCAGGAACGACCCTCACGGGCGGTGCCCGCAACACCATGGAGTGCCCCTCGTTTGTGGCACCTGCAAAGGAGGGCGACTACCGCATCCGCTTCAAGATGGATTGGAACAGCATCGATGCGGGCGGACAAATCGCTGCCGACGGCACCTGCACGGGCCCAAACGGCATTCTTGCCAACGGAGGCGTTATCGTGGATGCTACCCTGCAGGTCAACGACGGCAGTGGCGTCAATGCTGTGACGGCCGATGAAGCTCAGTCATCCACCATCTACGATCTACAGGGCCGTCGCGTCAGTGGTAACGCCGAACGCGGTATATACATACGCGACAATAGAAAGGTGATGTACAACAGGTAGCTCACCGCTCACAGCTGATCGCTCACAGCTGATCGCTCACAGCTCATCGCTCACCGCTCACCGCTCACCGCTCATCGCTCATTATAGACTCCCTCACGCGCCTGCCGCGAAGCAGGGCGCATCTCCGTGGCTGCATCTCTCAACCTCTTGTGTGAAATTCACCACCCGTCCCAAAACCTTTTCCCTTTTCCTGTTGTTGCATTCATTGCCTCATACCAATGGATGAGGTACATATTTCCTAATATTTAAATATATGAATAAAAAGATTGTAGTAATAGGAAGCTGTAATACTGATATGGTGGTCAGTATGAAGCGCCTGCCTCTGCCTGGCGAGACACTGATAGGCGGTGAGTTCTTTATGAACTCGGGAGGTAAAGGCGCCAATCAAGCGGTGGCGGCTGCACGCTTGGGCGGTGATGTGTGCTTTATAGCCAAGGTGGGCAACGACCCTTTCGGCAGCCGTGCGGTAGACCAGTACAAGGCCGAAGGGATAAAGGTAGAGCATATCGGTGTGGATAGGGAGCATCCCTCAGGGGTGGCTCTCATAATGGTCGACGAGCATGGCGAGAACAGCATCGCTGTAGCCTCGGGGGCCAATGCAGCATTGAGCCAGGCCGATGTGGACAGCGCCATGAAGGCGATAGCCGAATGTGATATCGTGCTGATGCAGCTCGAGACACCCATCGAAACGGTGGAGTATGCAGCGAGGTTGGCACATGGGATGGGCAAGCGGGTAGTGCTCAATCCGGCACCGGCGCACGCATTGCCCGACTCGCTTTTGCAATGTCTCTACATGCTCATTGCCAATGAAACGGAGGCCGAGTTCATATCTGGCACCCAAATAACCGATATGGACAGCGTGGCGCGTGCGGCAGACATCATCTGCGATAAAGGAGTAGAGAATGTAGTGATCACATTGGGACGTAAAGGCGCATTCGTCAAGGAGAAAGGAACATACCATCAGATACCAGGCCATAAGGTCAAGGCGGTGGATGCTACGGCGGCAGGTGATACCTTCTGTGGCGCAGTGTGTGTCGCTTTGGCCGAAGAACATACGCTGACCGAGGCCGTAGAGTTTGCCAACCGTTGTGCTGCTGTTACGGTAACGCGCCGAGGTGCTCAGGCATCATTGCCCCATAGAAACGAAATAGAGTGAGCTCTAAATGTGTAAAATTTATAACTCACAACTCAAAGCAAGTTCTTGAGTTGGTAAGTTTTTAGTTTGCAAGACGCAAGCCTACTGAACTCACCAACTCAACTCAAAAACTCAAAAACTCAGAAACTCAAAAACTCAAAAACTCAAAAACTTAAAAACTTAAAAACTTAAAAACTCATAACTCGTAACCATGTTTATCGTTAATAATTACCTGTTGGCTGTAGTGCTATGCTTCGTCACCATGCTATGCTGGGGATCGTGGGCCAACACACAGAAACTTGCCGGGAAGACCTGGCGATATGAATTGTTCTACTGGGACTACGTCATCGGCATCCTGCTGTTCTCCATCATTCTGGGGTTCACGCTGGGAAGCGTAGGCGATGAAGGGCGCAGCTTTCTTGCTGACCTGAAGCAAATCACCGTAGGCAACTATGTGAGTGCGCTTATCGGTGGCGCCGTATTTAACCTGGGCAACATTCTCCTGTCTGCTGCGGTAGCCATGGCAGGTATGACTGTAGCATTCCCACTCGGCGTAGGCATAGCATTGGTGTTGGGCGTCATCGTCAATTATATTGGTGCGCCCAAGGGTGATCCTACCACACTGTTCCTTGGAGTAGTACTGGTAGTGGTGGCTATCGTGCTCAATGCCATTGCGTCGGGGAAAATGCATCGGGGAGGGGCAAACTCAAACAAAAAAGGCATAGTAATTGCTGTCATTGCAGGTGTGCTGATGTCGTTCTTCTACCGTTTCGTGGCTGCCGCCATGGACCTCAACAATTTTGAGGCTCCTACACCGGGGATGGCTACACCCTATTCGGCATTCTTCATCTTTGCAGTCGGCATCTTCCTGAGCAACCTGGTGTTCAATACCATCGTGATGCGTCGCCCCTTCGATGGAGCTCCTGTCACCTATAAGGAATACTTCAACGGACGTACCTCGACTCACATGGTAGGTGTGCTTGGCGGTGTCATCTGGGGCATAGGCACGGCACTCAGCTACATCGCAGCCGGAAAAGCAGGTGCAGCTATCTCATACGCGCTCGGGCAGGGTGCACCTATGGTAGCCGCATTGTGGGGCATCTTTATATGGAAAGAGTTCAAAGGCGCATCGCGTGGCGTGAACTATCTGCTGGCATGTATGTTTGTATTCTTCATCGCCGGCCTCGGGGCAATCATACTCTCGGGAGCCAATTAGCAGCCCAGCGCAAACCTAATATATAATATAAGGTGAAGCTGAGATGTAATAGGAAAAATCTGACGAATGACATTCTCCTGTGAAAAGGGGCGCTCGGGCGCCTCTTTCTATTTAGTACGCCTCTTCCCGTTTCCGTGCCTTTTGCCAAGTATGGATGCCAAAATCCCTGCAAGTGCCATTTTGTTGTCCTTTTCGCGATGAGTGTAAATCAGACACTTATTGTAAAAGTGAAAAAAATCTCCGAAAAAAGTTTGTAAAAGATTTGGTGGGTAATGAAAAAGTGTCTACCTTTGCATCCGCTTTCGAGAGGTAACGCTTATGTTGTTCTTCTTGAATGCATTGAAAGAGAGTTCTTTGAAAATA
>JAGAQY010000028.1 GCA_017622495.1 Bacteroidaceae bacterium
AAAAGGATATGTAGTTAAAGATATGGATATTTTTTATAACGAAGAACTTGTTGGAAATATCTTTAAAAAACATGGATTATATAAGTTCTTAAAACAGAAAGGGATTGATTGGAGAAAACATTTGTCAAAACAACTTTTACCTGATAATTGTATTTATGTCATCATAAATAATACAATGAATATTATTGAGGTCAAACATCAAGAAGTTGGTGGAAGTGTTGATGAAAAATTACAAACTTGTGATTTTAAGAAAAAACAATATATTAAGCTGTTCTCAGAACTTAATTATAAAGTAGAATTTATGTATATTTTGTCTGATTGGTTTAGACAAGAATGTTATAAGGACACTCGTGATTATATTATAAGCGTAGGATGTTCTTATTACTACAACTACATACCTTTACATGAATTAGGTTTACCTGTACCTCCTGTTGACGAAAATGATTAAACCATATTATAAATCTCCCGATCGCGCTTTTACGTTGCTTCATGGCGATTGTTTCGAATTGCTGGATGAATTTGACTTCAAGTTCAGTTGCATCTTTGCTGACCCACCTTACTTCCTCTCAAATGGAGGAATAAGTGTTCAGTCTGGAAAGATTGTGAGTGTGAATAAAGGAGAATGGGATAAGGGAAAGAGCCAAGAAGAAATGATGCAATTCAATCTGGAATGGCTCGGTCTTTGTCGCGATAAACTTAAGGAGAATGGCACTATTTGGATTTCTGGCACATATCATAATATTTTTTCGGTTGCCAATTGTTTAACGGAATTAGGATATAAGATTCTCAATGTAGTAACATGGGCAAAGACCAATCCACCACCCAATATCTCTTGCCGCTATTTCACATATAGCACCGAATTTATCATCTGGGCACGCAAAAGCGAAAAGAAGCCGCACTACTTCAATTATGATCTGATGAAGCAGATAAATGGTGACAAGCAAATGACCGATGTTTGGCACTTGCCGGCTATTGCTCGATGGGAAAAATCGTTCGGAAAACATCCGACACAAAAACCACTTGCTTTGTTGGCAAGAATCATAATGGCATCTACCAAACCTGGCGAGTGGGTGCTCGATCCTTTTTGCGGTAGCTCAACAACCGGCATAGCCGCCAACTTGCTTGGACGGCGCTATTTAGGTATTGATCAAGAAGAAAAGTATATAGAAATAAGCAAGAACAGACGTGAAGAATTAGAGAATCTACAAACTTATCATAAGTATCGTTCTAAAATTAAAGATATTCAATATATGGATTCTTTGTATCCTTCAATGGTAAATGAGGATTCAGATACTATTTTTTTAAAAGACCTACCATTCTAAAATGATAAAATATATGTCAGATTTAGTTGCAATATTAGAAGAGCGTTTTTCGTCAACTCATAAAGATTTGGATGAGAAACTGTACTGCTTAGCACAAAAGATTATTTCAGAAACAGAAGAGCATCAAAAACGTGTTATAAAAATCATGCCAGAGTATGATTTGCACGATAATGTTCATTTGATTAAAGTAGAACAAAATATAGCAAAGCTTATTGGCCCTACTTTACTACATGAATTATCATCTTTAGAAATATTTCTTTTGTTATTGGCTTCCAGATTGCATGATTGTGGAATGGCTCCTGCAGATTGGGAACTTAAACTTATGTCATTGACAGAAGGAAATGAAAAATTCTCTTTTGACAAAGATTCATGTTGTCATGATGGAAAAATGCCAATGAACACAAAAGTTGCTAAAGAATTCATTATTAGCAAAAAGGATTGTCTTTACAATGATTTTTCAAAAATCAAAGACTGGTTGTTCTCTCCCTTAGATGAAGAATCTCTAATCTCAGCACTTGTAGAGTCAATGATTCGTTATCAAAACTATAGAAATGGGTTTTCTTCTGAACTTGCAAAATTTACAAATTTAGAAGATTTCTGCAACTATAACCAAAATATCAGAATAGATTACATAAGACTTAATCATCATAAGAAGACATTCGAATATGTAAAAAATTTATCTAAATTATTTGATACTTATTTAGGAGAGGTCTGGTCTCAAAGATTGCTACATGATTTAGCTAGAATTTGCCAAGCTCATGGTGAATCTATAGATTTTCTGAAAACATTAAAGACATCAGTCAAATATATTGACGACACAGACGTAAATCCACAGTTTATTGCAGTTTTATTAAGATTAGGTGATATTATTCATTATAGTTGTGACCGAGCTCCTTCTGTATTACGAACTGCTATGAACTTCCATTCAGATTATAGTAAGCAAGAATGGGCTGTAAAGGTTGGATTAAGTTATACCATTAATAATGGAACGATTTCCTTTATTGCTAATTGTCAAAGTCCTAAAGATTATTATCATCTTCATAAATACATTGATTGGATTGATGAGGAGATAAATGTTTTAGATACATTAAAAAGAAATTGGGAGCCCAAATATAAGATTGATATTTTGGAGGTTGATCGCAATAATGTTGATTATGATACATCTGTATTTACTCCAGTTAATGGGAAAGGTTTTACTCTTAGTCAAAATAAAATTATAACCTTATTAATGGGAGTTAATTTGTATAAGGATCCATTTTCATGTATACGTGAATTATATCAAAATTCTTTAGATGCTTGTAGGTGTAGAATAGCCCTTAACTCAAATATCGGACAAAATACAAAAGGAAATATTGAATTTGGAATTATTGAAGTTCATGGCAGCAAGTGTTTATACTGTAAAGACAATGGATTGGGTATGACCAAATCGATAATAGAAAACTACCTCTTAAAAATTGGTAATTCATTTTATCAATCTGCAGATTTCTCCAGAAAACGCGCTCAATGGGGGAGTTTATACACTCCTGTATCTCAATTTGGAATAGGCATTTTATCTTGTTTTATAATTGGAACAAAATTAGAAATAGTAACACGTTCTTATGATACTCGGGAACTTACAATATGCTGTATAGATGGGGTCCATGAAAATGTTTATTACAAAATTCCCACTAGAGAAGAAGAAGAATCTATTGAAGATTGTGGTACAATTGTTAAGGTTTATCTATCTTCTGAATATTCGTCTAAGATAAATAATCTTCCTATCCAAAAACTTGGATTAGTCCTGCAATATGATTACGATCATTCTTTCACAGGCAAATTTTCTTCATATAATGATTTGTTTCATAGTTGGAAAGATAATTTATACAACTATTTAAATAACTACGTAAATAGTGTTCCTAATGGTATTGAATTGAATGTGAGATTTGCAAATGATACTACTATACCTATTTTCAATAAACCATTTCCCATAATTATTGGAGAATATGGTATTACAGAACAAGATAAAGATTTTATTGATGAAATTGTTGCAAATCATTATCTGAGACGGTATAATGGTTCTATGTATGGGATTCAAAATTATTTAAAATCTTATCCAATAGAAGTCGTTTCAAAAAGCATAACTTATAACACTATTCTCATATTACCACTACCAGGCATGAAAGATTTAGGAGATGAATTACCATTCTTTCGCCATCTGTATGTTAGAGGTTCTAATATTTCAGTTGATGGTATTACTGCATCTGCAAGGGTAGGACACGACAATATGTACTATAGAAGGTTAGAGCTAAATGGAAATATAAATTATAATGGAGCAGTTAGACCTCAACTAAGTGTTGATAGAAAAGAAATTGTCTCATATCCTTGTAATTACAAACAGGAATATAAAGAAATTACAGAAAAAGAAATTGCTGAAATAATTAATACAGCAATATATCATATTGAAAAATACAATTTATCTAATGAAATAGAAACAGTAAAATTAATATGGAAATATCTTTTTGATAGGATAGGATGTGGACAGGTACTTTTTGTTAACAAATTGGCGAAATCATCTTTGGGCTCTTTTAATTGGCCTCAAATAGACCAAATGCTAGATTCTAACACCGAAATAAAAGATATCATGGCTGCTGAACGTGTTGTATTTCATAATTACAATCATAAGAATCAAGATCTCTTTACTCAAAAAGTCGTTATGGCATTAACTATTGGCGCAAAATCTATTGAAGTTTATGATGAAAATACAATAGCCATTAATAAAGGACTAGATATTGAAATCCCAGAAGTTGATACGGCTTTTGATCATAGTAGATATTTAGTTCCATGTCTCGATTCTGAAATTTTTAAAGAGTATGATATAATATCAAATTTATATCCTATAGTTCCTCGTAAATTGAGTGATGCATTGTTTTATGTTGAAAAAAGAATTGCAAATAGTAATGCAATTATAGTTCCTGGATATACTAATTGTTATAACGAATTATTCTTTCAAGATTCAAGATTAGTTAATCCATCAGTTGGTCTATATAATGCAAAAAGAAGATTTGGTAACGAAAAGGAACATTATATTCATGACTTTGATACTTTAAAAAGTAATTTCCAATGTATGGATTTCATACCCAATTATTGGGATAAAAAGGAAGTTGTTCCCATATTGGCATATATAGCGCCCTCTTCATTAACAGATAGAGATCAAGAACTATTATTTAGTTACAAAGAAACAGAACCGGATTATTATAAAGGCGTTATTGAAGGTTGGACTGTATTGGTAACAAATATGGAAACAGAAAATGTTATCATCAAACCAGGAAAAGTGTCACGCGATAAAATGGTTTCTTCTTTGAGTGAAGATTTTTGGACACATTACAAAGAATGGACGTTCAGATTCCTCGATGGGACAATTATGACAAGATAACTTCAAGCGAATTGTGAAACGAACCAAAAGTATTATGTTTTGTATTAGTAATAATATCATTTGTTCACATGTTTAACACCCTGCTTGCTGATTCCTGTGTATACTCCACCCGCGTGATTCATCACTTCGGGGAATTAGGCTACCCCACTATGTTTTTGTGTGGATAACGGGCAAGCCCGTGAGGTGAAAATGGAGAAGAAAAAGGAAAGCCGCATTGACCACTTGTTTGGGGTGTTACAATGCGGCTTTTCCTATGCTTGGTCGTTACGATTATCCCCAAACATGGAAGAGTTTTTTGTCAAGGTTGCGGGTGACAAACTCTATGGGAAGTTTGGCATAAAGTTCGGTTGTTCTGATGGAGGAATGTCCCATCATTACCTGTAAAACTTCCTTGGGGATTCCTTCGCCTAAACTGATGGTACAAGCAAAAGTGTGACGGGCCACATGGGTGGTTAAAGGAAAACTGCAACCGAGAGCCAAACCGACACCTTTCAGGAATTGGTTGTACTTTTGGTTGGAGGTGATGTGAAGTTTGTAATCGTTCCGTTCCAAAATCTTTTGGGTATAGGGAAGGATTGGTGTGATGAATTCCTCTCCTGTTTTCATTCGATGCCCATCAATGTAATCATGTCCATCTACCGTGATGATGTGCTGGGTGTAGTCGAACGACTTGGCATCGCTATATGCCATGCCCGTAAAGATTTGGAAGAGGAAGAAGTCAAGGTATTTATTGGCTACTCTGTCTGCTGACTCTTCACGAATGGCAATCAACTGTTTTATCTGGTCTTTGGTGAGATGTGGACGTTTGCCCTTCTCGCCACGTTTGTCTTGGAAGCGGTTGTATGGATTATCTTTGATGAGTCCCAAACGGAAGGCTTCGCTGACGTAACTCTTGAATCGTTTGTGATAATTGTGGATGGCAGCTTGGCTACGTTCAATGAGCTTGCCAGTAGATGTGTAAGTTTCTTCTTCACGAATGAACATATCAAATTCATAGATGTGAGTAAGGGTTACATCATCGAATGTCTTGAATTTGCCGAAGCGCTGAAGGGCCTTATAAGTGGTCAAGTGTCCTTTGCGCGTCCCTTCTCTCATTTTGCGGGATTGGATACGTTCGCGCATCCATGCCATGAAGTTGCGTCGGTTGCTGCCATCTGATGACAGATAGGTTTTGAATTGTTGGGTGGTCATGTCATCACCATTTACTTCCATAGCAATGATGATACGTTCAAACTCTGTCACCTTCTTTTGAATTTGTTCGTTGAAAATGGCTGACTTGGGATGGTTGACGACTATGCCATCCTTCCATTGGGTGGTATTCAGAAAGATGCCAATTGAAAAGTAGAAACGTTCACGACCCAGACAGACAACGATTTCTACGGCTGCACAAGTGGTGGCACTTGCTTGTTTTCGTCTGTTGAAAACTGTTCGAACTCTATTGTTCATAGTGTAACACATTTGTGAGAAGTGTAACACAACTGCTGTAACACAAAAACCGTCCTAAAGTGGCTTTTTATGTCCAACGGTGTCACCTTTTCTCTTTTTTTTATTGGTGCCACACTTTAAGTGAAAAACCTGATTCTGATTTCTAACCTTTTGATAGTCAAAGGCGATGAGGAGTTTGGAAAAAGAAAGGGACTTTTTCAAGTCCCTTCTTTCAGTGATCCGCTTGGGGCTCGAACCCAAGACCCCATCCTTAAAAGGGATGTGCTCTACCTGCTGAGCTAGCGAATCGACCTTAGTTGCCGTTAGGCAGGTACACATGCTTTCGCATTTGCGGGTGCAAAGATAGGAAGTTTTTGTGGAACTACAAATTTTTTCCTTCTCTTTTTACCTATTACGTCTCATTTTCTTCTGTCTCGGCCATCATCGTCGCCTGTTCTCTCTCTGCAGTTTCCTGACGGCGCAGGAACTGGCGGTAGTAGGAAAGCATCAGCGAGGTGGCAGGCAGGGCGATAATCATGCCCACGAGACCGAGCAGGCTGCCCCAGATGGAGAGCGACAGCAGGATAACTGCCGGGTGTAGCCCTATGGCCTTGTTCATGATACGGGGGATGAGGATAGTCTCCTGGATAATCTGCACCACCAGCATGACGATGCCTGCAGCGATAAGTATCCACCAGAAATTCTCACCGGTATTGGCTGCCTTCACCAAAGCAAGGAAGATCATCGGGACAACAGAGGTAATCTGCAGGTAGGGCACGATATTGAGCATACCCACAAAAAGACCGAAGCCGATGGCCATGGGGAAGTCGATGATGAGGAAACCGATGCTGAAGAGGATACCTACGCAGAGCGCGATGAGTGACTGGCCGCGGAAGTAGTTGCTCATACTCTCCTCCACATCGTCGCAGAGTGTCACCACGCGCTCACGGTACTTCTTGGGGATGAGGCGTATCCAGCCACGCGCAAGCGACTCGTAGTCGTTGAGGATGAAGAAAACATACACCAGTACCATAAAGGCAGCCACCACGATACCCACCACGTTGAACGACTGGGTCACCACATTCCATATCTTGGGCAGGGCACTCTTGATGAACTCGCCTATACGGTCGGCCGAGAAGTAAGCCTCGACTTGACGCATGTCGATATGCTCGCGGATAAACTCGTTAACTACAGCGGGAATGGTGCTGTTGTTGCCTCCCGAGGTGAGGTAGTTGGCGACAAACTCCTTAAGCATGACAAATTCCTCGATGATGGGCGGCACTATAGCGAAGCATACGCCCACGATAAGGGCCACGAAGAGAAACAGCACCGCGAAGATGGAGAGCGCACGGTTTCTGAGCCTAAGCTTGTATTGGAAAAACTTCACTATAGGATATACCAAGTAGCAAAACAGCCATGCGATGAGGAAGGGTAGCAAGGCTCCGCTCAGACGGCTTATGAGAAGATAAGCTATCACACATCCTGCTATGGCGATAAGCCCTCGGATGAAGCGGTCAAAAGTGATTTCTTTGTTCATAGGGATGAGGGATGAGGGTTGAGGGATGAGGGATGAGGGTTGAGGGTTGAGGGTCAAGTGTGAATTGTGAATTGTCAATTGTGAATTGTGAATTGTCAATTGCTTTCCTTGCTTGCCAACGCTTTTTCGTAGCATACGCGACATAGGGGCTCATACTCCATCTTCTCGCCCAAGAGCACACGCTTGTCGTTGTCGACAATACGATGCGACACATAGGCCAGATTGCCACAACGCACACAGATAGCATGCACCTTGCTCACCTCGTCGGCTACAGCCAGCAATGCTGGCATAGGACCGAAAGGCACGCATTTATAGTCCATGTCGAGCCCTGCCACGATGACACGCACGCCACGCTTGGCCAGCTCATTGCACACCTCCACCAGTCCCTCGTCAAAGAATTGAGCCTCGTCGATACCTACGACATCGATGTCTGTAGAAAGCAGCAAGATGCTGGCCGATGAGTCAACCGGAGTAGAGGCGATTGAATTACTATCATGTGACACCACCTCCTCAATGGAGTATCGGGTATCAATGGCGGGCTTGAATATTTCTACCTTCTGGCGCGCAAACTGCGCACGCTTCATTCTACGGATGAGTTCCTCTGTCTTGCCCGAGAACATCGAACCGCATATCACCTCGATGCGCCCACGGCGCTGGGTCTCTATGACCCTGTCTTCTGAAAAATCTGCCATATTACTTATATTATCTTGCGACAAAATTAGTGCAAGCCGAGAGAAAATGCAAGTTTACTTGCAATTTTCCGAGGCGTAGCCTAATTTCTTCTTTGCGCAGCAAAGATAAAACAAGTGCAAAATTTCGATTTAGCGAAGACAATGCAAGTTTACTTGTATTGTTGAGCGTGAGAAATTTAGTCTCAGCCGAGAGAAAATGCAAGTTTCTCGGATAAACCGAGTGCTAAGGCAGTCCTTGCAATTTTCCGAGGCGCAGCCTATTATAGGTACAAAAAAAAAAGAGAACTGCATCAGCAATTCTCTTCATCTTGTTGGGCTACCCGGACTCGAACCAGGAAAGGCAGGACCAGAATCTGCAGTGTTACCATTACACCATAGCCCAATCGATTTCGGGTGCAAAGGTACAGCTTTTCTTTTTTCCTGCAAACGATTTTGTGTTTTTTTTGCAAAAAACTTTTCTTTTTTCCTAAAAAAACGTCAAATCGCTTTTTTAATCACCACAAAAGAGGATGATTTCAAGAAAACCTCGTATCTTTGTATGTTAATAGCATAAGCAAAAATAGACTGATTAATACAATTAAGAAGTAAATGAACGAAACCGAAGCATTGGTAAAGAGAATCGCCGAAGGCATTCAAGAAAAAAAAGGAAGAGACATCGTAGTGGCCAACCTCACGGCTACAGACAATACGGTATGTAAATATTTTGTAATATGCGAAGGCAACACCCCGACACAAGTATCGGCCATAGCCGACTCGGTGAGCGACTATGTGCGCATACATGCCGGAGTGAAACCTACAGCGATAGAGGGCATGCGCAATGCACGATGGGTGGTAATGGACTACAGCGATGTACTGGTACACATCTTCGTGCCCGAAGACCGCAACTTCTACAACCTTGAGAACCTGTGGGCCGACGCACAGTTGACCGAAATACCCAATCTTGACTAAACCACAATGAGCAACCAACAACACCCTGGCGGACCTGCCGCCCCACAAGGACCGAAGAAAACGCCCAAGTTCAGTCTGTCGTGGATATACATCATCATTGCGCTGGCATTGACCTTCATGTACATGCAGGGAGGCGAATCCACCGATAGCCTCACGCGCAACATCTCCTACTCGGAGTTCAAAGAGTATGTAAGCAAAGGCTACGCAGAGAAAATCGTAGCCTACAATGACAACAAGGTGGAACTCACCATCATACCCGACTCTGCAGCCAACATCTTCGGCCAGTCGGCCATCAAGGAGGGACAGCCCGTAATACTCTTCCTGGAGGCTGGCTCGATAGAGGCGCTTGACCGCTTCCTCGACGAGCAGGAAAAGGAGGGCACCTTCAACGGCAAGCTCGACTACAAGAAGAAAGACAACACGCTGAGCAACCTCTTCTGGAATATCTTCCCCTTCATCCTACTCATCGGAGTATGGGTGTTCATCATGCGCCGCATGAGCGGAGGTGGAGCCGGAGGACCAGGCGGAGTATTCAACGTAGGCAAGTCTAAGGCACAGCTCTTCGAGAAGGGCGGAGCCAACCGCATCACATTCAAGGATGTAGCCGGACAAGCCGAAGCCAAGCAGGAGGTACAGGAGATAGTGGAATTCCTCAAAAAGCCCGAAAAATACACCGAACTGGGCGGAAAGATACCTAAAGGCGCTCTTCTCGTAGGCCCTCCCGGAACAGGTAAGACACTATTGGCCAAAGCCGTAGCCGGAGAGGCCGACGTACCCTTCTTCTCACTCTCAGGATCTGACTTCGTAGAGATGTTCGTGGGTGTGGGTGCATCACGCGTACGCGACCTCTTCCGCCAAGCCAAGGAGAAAGCACCCTGCATCATCTTCATCGACGAGATCGACGCCGTAGGCCGTGCCCGAGGAAAGAACCCCGCAATGGGAGGCAATGACGAGCGCGAGAACACACTGAACCAATTGCTCACCGAGATGGACGGATTTGGCACCAACTCGGGTGTCATCATCCTGGCCGCCACCAACCGTGTAGACATTCTCGACAAGGCACTGCTGCGTGCAGGACGTTTTGACCGACAGATACATGTAGACCTCCCCGACCTGAACGAGCGCAAGGAGGTATTCGGTGTGCACCTGAAGCCGCTGAAGCTCGACAAGTCTGTAGACATTGACCTGCTGGCGCGTCAGACACCCGGATTCTCGGGTGCCGACATCGCCAACGTATGCAATGAGGCTGCACTCATCGCTGCCCGCCATAACAAGAAATCGGTAAGCAAGGAGGACTTCCTGGCTGCCGTAGACCGCATCATCGGCGGACTGGAGAAGAAGACCAAGGTACTCACCAACGAAGAAAAGCGCACCATAGCCCTCCACGAAGCGGGCCACGCTACCCTATCATGGCATCTGCAATATGCCAATCCGCTGGTAAAGGTCACTATCGTCCCCCGCGGACAAGCGCTTGGCGCAGCATGGTACCTACCCGAAGAACGACAGATAACTACCAAAGAGCAGATGCTCGATGAGATGTGCTCTATACTTGGCGGACGTGCAGCAGAAGAGCTCTTCACCGGACATATCTCTACCGGCGCCATGAACGACCTGGAACGCGTGACCAAGCAGGCTTACGGCATGATTGCCTATGCTGGCATGGGCGACAAGCTGCCCAACATCTGCTACTACAACAGCCAAGAGCAGTTTCACAAGCCCTACAGCGAGAAGACTGCCGAACTCATCGACAACGAGGCCAAAGCACTCATTGCCGAGCAGTATGCCCGCGCCAAGCAACTGCTGCTGAAATACAAGGACGGGCATCACCAACTTGCCGAACTGCTGATGGAGCGTGAGGTGATCTTTGCCGAAGATGCCGAACGGATATTCGGGAAACGCCCATGGGCATCGCGCAGCGAAGAAATACTGGAGCCGACCAACGAGGAGAAGAAAGCCGATGAGAAGAAAAAGGCCAGTGAAGACATGAAAGTGAGCACGGATAAGAAAGACAGCCAAGCCAAGAATACAGGTGAGGACAAGAAAGAGGTACAGACAGAGAACACCTCTGAGTCCACACTGACAGAAGTTCCAACCGCCTCGACAGTAAACACAGACACACCTGAGCCTTCTGAGCCCTCAAAGCCTACCGAGCAGGAACCTCAGCCCGCTGTCACAGAAACGCCCGAATATGCCAAGCCCTCAAAGCCTAAAAGCGAACGTCTGCGCAAGCGCAAGGAGGACAACCTGTTTGGCGGATTTGACTTTGACCAAGATAACGACACCGCAAAATAAGATATAGGGGAACCATAAAAACACGACACGACATGAAGAACTTTATCATCAGAGCGCTTACAGCCATAGCAATTGTAGCAGTGCAAGTACTATGCACCTACCTCAGCCCACTGAGTCTTGCACTATTGTTCATAGTGCTCACGGCACTTACGGTGAACGAATTTCTAAGTATCGTATCCATGAATGGAGAGATAAAGGTAAGCCGCCCCATCATCATTATTGGCAGCTGCTACCTCTTCTTTGCATTCTGGCTCAACAGCCTTGTCAAGGGCGAGACGGCAGGAGCACTGGTGCTATTCACTCCCTACCTGCTGTTCCTCCTGTACAGCTATATCAAGGAGTTGTATAGCAAGGATACCAATCCCATTGCCAACTTGGGAGCCATCATGCTGAGCCAGTTGTACATCGTGTTGCCCCTGTCGCTCATCAATGTGCTTGCATTCACGCAGTTCGACTGCTTCAGCAGTGCGGCATCCTACTATGCCATACCGCTCGCCATGTACATATTCATCTGGATCAACGATACGGGTGCCTACCTCACAGGAGTCACCATAGGACGCCATAGGCTGTTTCCACGCATCTCGCCCAAGAAGTCGTGGGAAGGCTCTATCGGCGGCGCACTGCTCACCATAGCCAGTTCCTTTGCCGTAGCCCAATTCTTCACCTTCATGAACGCATGGCAATGGGTAGGCATGGCCCTTATAGTGGTTGTCTTCGGTACATTTGGCGACCTCACCGAATCGATGATAAAACGCCACATCGGCATCAAAGACTCGGGGCACATACTCCCGGGACATGGAGGATTCCTCGACCGCCTCGACAGCATGCTATTTGCTATCCCCGCCGTTGTAGTATATCTCTATGCCATTTCATTATTTCCATTGGCATAACCGCTCAAGGCATATATAAAGAAAGAGACAGAGGGGGATGAACATGTTCATCCCCCTCTGCTTATTTCACGAGACGTCTACCTGATTACATCAGAAGAAGTACCGGATGATATCGTTAAGGTTAGCATAGATCATCAGTCCAAACAGCAGCACCATACCGATAATCTGCACACGCTCCATAAACTTATCGCTTGGCTTACGGCCCGTAATCATCTCAAACAGCAAGAACATCAGATGGCCGCCATCCAATGCGGGGATAGGCAAGATATTCATGAATGCGAGAATAATAGAGATGAACGCCGTCATCATCCAGAAACTGTACCAGTTCCACTGCGAGGGGAAGATGCTACCGATAGTAACAAAGCCTCCGAGCGAGGTGGCACCCTCTTTGGTAAACACATACTTGAAATCGCTCACATAGCCCTTCAGCGTATTCCATCCATAGGCGATACCGGCAGGGATAGAGGCAAAGAAGCCATACTCTTTGGTTGCGGGCTCATAAGGCATAGCTACGGTGATACCCAGGATGAAGTCGGCATCGGCAGCCACGACTACCGTGTCAAGCGCGCCTCCACGGCTATACACAACGCTGAGGTCATGGTTGACAATCTCACCCTCGGCTTCCTGCTCGCGCATCTGATTGAGTGCCGTGTTAAAGGTTATCCATGTAGATGTAGAGGTACCATTGACACTGAGGATGTCGTCACCGGCCATGAGGCCTGCAAGAGCAGCTGCGCTGCCCGGTATCACGCTGTCAATGGTCATCGGGTTGTAGAACTGCACAAAGGGCTGTACATCGCCATTAAAGTCGAGCAGACTCACCTCCTCAGGCATGGTTATAAGCACCTCGCTACCCTCGCGAAGGACTGTCACCGTCTCGGCATCTACGATAGCGCGCAGCATATCACCACCAAAGCGGTCGAGAGCCACCTTATCGGTACGCACCAGCACGTCGCCATCGCGGAATCCCATAGCCTCGGCGCGTTCGTTAAACTCCATTCCATACTTACTGCTGTCGAGGGGTACGTAAGAGTCGCCCCACTTGAAAAGAATCATAGCATAGAGTAGACATGCAAAGATAAGATTGAAGCATACGCCACCTATCATTATGAGAAGACGCTGCCACGCCGGTTTCGTACGGAACTCCCAGGGCTGGGGCGGTTGCTTCATCTGCTCTACATTCAAGCTCTCGTCAATCATGCCCGACAGCTCTACATAGCCTCCAAAGGGGAGCCAGCCCACTACATACTCCGTTTCGCTACGCTTGGGCTTATAGCGTAGCAAAGGTTTACCGAAAAAGAGCGAGAATCGCTCTACACGCACTCCGAAGATGCGTGCTAAGATAAAGTGTCCCATCTCGTGCACCACAACAAGGATGGTCAGCGAGAGAATCACCTGAATAAGTTTTATCAGAAATATTGACATTGTATTGAGTTATGAGTTGTGAGTTATGAGTTGTGAGTTTTTTATTCTCCCCAGTGTATACGAGTGCTCTGAAACCTCTGAGGCCCTGAGTACCCAAAGAGTAACACTTAGCTGATTAGTTCCTCTGCCACGCGCCGCGCTACCGCATCGGTAGCAACGTAATCCTCATAGGTAGGAGTAGCGATATAGTCGACCTTCTGCATCGTCTGCTCTATCACATCGCTCATCTGAAGGAATCCGACACGCTCGTTGAGGAAGGCGGCTACACATACCTCGTTGGCTGCATTGAGGATACAGGGCATATTGCCTCGGCGCTCCAAGGCCTCGAACGAAAGGGCGAGGTTACGGAAGCGAACAGGGTCGGGCTGCTCGAAGGTAAGACTTGACAGGGCCGAGAAGTCGAGCCTTTCGGTCGTGAGCGGCAAGCGATGAGGGTAGCTTAATGCATACTGTATGGGCAAGCGCATATCGGGCGTGCCGAGCTGTGCCTTCACTGAGCCATCGGCAAACTGCACCATAGAGTGTATCACCGATTGCGGGTGCACCACTACCTCAATCTGCGAGGGCGACACATCAAAGAGCCACTTGGCCTCGATAACCTCGAAGCCTTTGTTCATCATCGTGGCCGAGTCGATGGTTATCTTGGCTCCCATGTCCCAGTTGGGATGCTTGAGAGCTTGCTCACGTGTAGCATGCTGCAGCTGCTCCATGCTCCATGTGCGGAAGGGGCCACCCGATGCCGTGAGCAGCAGTTTCTCTATGGGGTTTCCTGTCTCGCCCGCCAGGCACTGGAAGATTGCCGAGTGCTCTGAGTCTACGGGGAGTATGGGCACACGATGCTCGATAGCCAGCTGGGTAACCAGCTCACCTGCTACCACCAGGGTCTCCTTATTGGCCAGCGCAATGGCTTTACCTGCGCGGATAGCATTCATCGTAGGGCGTAGGCCGGCATATCCCACCATCGAGGCCAGTACTATATCGATAGGATCAGCCTGCACCACATCGGCCAAGGCATCGGCACCGGCATACACCTTGATAGGGAGGTCGGCCAGTGCATCAGCCAGCGCAGCATAATGCGCCTCATTGGCGATGACCACCACATCGGGCATAAACTTGCGTGCCTGCTCGATGAGCAGCCCCACATTATTACCTGCCGTGAGAGCATACACCTCATAGAGGTCGCTATGTTCTTCGATGACCTGCAAGGCTTGCGTACCTATTGAGCCAGTAGAGCCCAGTACCGCTATTTGCCACTTGTGAGGTGCATCTGTATGATGTGTCTGCATGTTCATAGTGTGCTTAGAAAGATATATATTGTGTAGGATCAAGTGCGGTCCCCTTATGCCATAGTTCGATATGAAGATAAGGCTGCAAGGCCTTATCGCCTTGTACTCCTGCTATACCCAGCACCTCTCCCGCCTTTACCTTTTCGCCTTCGCGCACCAGGGTAGATGCCAGATGCTTATATACCGATACCAGATTTCCCGTATGCTGCATGACCACTACATAGCCATTGTTGGCCGTATATCCGCTCATCACTACAGTACCGTCAAGTACGGCATTCACATTCTTGTCATTGGTCACCAACACATCTACGCCAAAGTGCAGATCGGCCGGGTTGAAGGGGTCAGCCAAGAGTCCGCGCACCGGTGGATAGAAGTGCAGACCTTCCATCTCGCTCTTGCGTAGTGTCTGTGACGTGAGGTTGTACTTCTCCGTCTCCTCATATCGGCGAACAAACTCATTCTCCCTCTCGGTGCGTTCCATGAGGTCTTCGCTGCGCAATACCGTCAAGGAGTCGATGGTGTTAATAGAGTCTACCTTCACCTCACCCCGCAGGATGTCCTGAATGTTCATGACATAGAGTTGGTGCCGCTGCACCGCCTCATGTAGGGAGTCGATTCGCATAGAGGTTTCTACTATCTGCTGCCTCACCTCTGGGCTCACATATCCCGGCATCAGCCTCTTTAGCGGAGAATAGAAGAGGAGCAATACCGTGAGGGCAGCAACAACAAGTATAAGAGCACACACATACAGGCTTATGATAAAGCGCGATGTAGATATACGATGCTCCACGTCCTTGCCTCTATGCTGCGTATATATCACGTCGTAGCGGCGGAAGAAGTATTTCCAAAATCCTTCAGTATCTTTTCTCCTCTTGTTCATCAATGGCAAAGGTACGAAAAAAATGGGTTGCTATACCTATTTATAAGGTTATTCTAACAATCCGTCAGGTAAATTAAACTTTATTATATGCCCGTCATGGTTGATATCCACGACAAACACCTCCTGCGCCGGTATGAAGAGTGAGTCTCCATCGGGGCGCTCTACCACGAAAAGCGTGTTTATCGTACTCTCATCCACATCTACCAGCGTGCCCAGGTGACCATGCTCCACATCTTCGGCTTCGAAGCCTATGAAGTATTGCCAGCTGTATTCGCCATCGGGCGCCTGCTCGGCATACGATTTGGGGAAGTATACCTCCTTATTGGTAAAGATGGCGGCATCCTCAGCGGTGTCGATACGCTCAAACTTGACGAGTGCCACATTGTCGCTCTTGAACCGATACTCCTCGATAAAGAAGGGCACAAGGATACCATCCATGGGGCATACCAGGTAGGGGCAGTCAACGCGGTCAAACACATCATCGGTAAATGACAATGCCATCTCGCCCTGCACACCGTGTGTACGGGTAAACTTACCTATGCAATATACTTCTTCGGGGCGTATCATAGCTCTACACGGGTTATGCGGGCACCCAAGCGATTGAGGCGCTCGTCGATATTCTGGTATCCACGGTCAATCTGTTCTATACGGTCTATGCGGCTTATACCCTCGGCACTCATGGCCGCTATGAGCAGTGCTATACCGGCGCGTATGTCGGGCGATGTCATGGTGCGTCCACGCAGACTTATGCCGTGGTCATGCCCGTTCACGACAGCACGGTGCGGGTCACACAAGATAATCTGTGCCCCCATCTCGATAAGTTTGTCCACGAAGAAGAGTCGGCTCTCAAACATCTTCTGATGGATGAGTACACTACCCTTGGCCTGTATGGCCGTTACCAGCAATACACTGAGCAGGTCAGGTGTCAGTCCCGGCCACGGGGCATCGGCAAGTGTCATGATGGAGCCATCGATGAACGATTCTATCTGGTAATGATCCTGACGGGGTATATAAAGGTCATCGCCACGCTCCTCTACGATGATGCCCAATCGGCGGAAGCTATCGGGGATTACTCCCAGATTCTCCAGCGACACATTGCGTATGGTGAGTTCGCTACGTGTCATGGCCGCCATACCGATAAAGCTGCCCACCTCAATCATGTCGGGCAGCACGGTGTGCTCGCATCCATGCAGCGCCTCCACACCAGTGATCACCAGGCGGTTGCTGGCGATGCCTTCAATCTTGGCTCCCATACGGCAAAGCATGCGGCAGAGTTGCTGTATATAGGGTTCGCAGGCAGCATTGTAGATGGTGGTCACTCCTTTGGCCAGTACCGCCGCCATGATGATGTTGGCCGTACCTGTCACCGAAGCCTCATCGAGCAGCATATAGGTGCCATTGAGTGCCTCGGCCTTGAGCTCATATACGCCACGGCCGTCATTATATGAGAATGCTGCGCCCAGTTTCATAAGTCCCACGAAATGGGTATCGAGGCGTCGGCGTCCTATCTTGTCTCCGCCAGGCTTGCTTATCAGCACTCGGCCGAAGCGGGCCAGCAGCGGCCCCATGAGCATCACCGACCCGCGCAGACTCGAGCAGAGTTTCAAGAACTCATCGCTATCGAGATACTTTTCATCGATATTCCGGGCACAGAAGGAGAATTCTCCTCCACTCAAGTGCTCCACCTCTACCCCCATAGACCTGAGCATGCTGATAAGGTTGTTCACATCCAGTATGTCGGGTACATTGCGCACCGTCACCTTCTCTGGTGTCAGCAGTGTAGCGCACAGTATCTGCAACACTTCGTTCTTTGCGCCTTGTGGAGTTATCTCTCCTTGCAGGCGGTGTCCGCCTTCGATGATAAATGATGCCATGACTAAATCATTGACAATTGACAATTACAATAATTGACAATTACGTTAATACTTCTTCTTGTTCTTGCGGCGTTGGTTCTTGCTCTTGCCGTTGTTTTTCTGCTGTGCCGGAGCCCGGTATATGCCAAGGTTGAGGTTTTCCTCTTTCAGACAGATTTTTCCGTCCGAGTATTCCCGTATGTCCTCCACTATCTTACTATCCTCCACGTTATCCTTGTTCCACAGCACATACTCCTTCTTCATCTGTGCGGCGATGAGGCGCAGCAGTTCATCGCGTTCTTCACTTTCGGGCATGGTATTCGCCTTCTCTATCATCTGCTCTATGCACCTACCGTAGTGGCGATAGCGTATGCCCCCTTTCGGGTAGGGCAGCCTCTCCGGTGTAGGATGCAGTGCCTCGGGCTTCACCACCTCGTAGGGATAGTCGATGTCGAGCTTGAAGTCGGCCATCACGGCCAGGTGGTCCCATAGCTTATGATTAAAGTCAGGCATATCGCGCAGCTGAGGGAACATGTTTCCCATCACGGCAATGATGGTGTTGGCACAGCGCTGGCGCTCTGCCCTATCCTCAATCGTCACCGCATGATCTACCATTTTCTGCACGGCACGCCCATACTCGGGCATCGGCAACGTTTTTTCTTGTGTATTGTACTTCACGATGTGAATTTTATTAATGATTTATCCTTATTTTTTTCATTACAGCACTTTATTCTTTGCCACCGTAGCCACAAACTCCTTCAGGTAGAAGGGTTCGAAATAGGCCACATCCTGAAACGTCCCGTTCAGGTACTCCCTGTCGGCCAGGGGAAACATCCATCGGGCCAGTGGTTCCATACCCTCAACAAAATGTGCATTGGGGTGGTTGATTACCTTCATGCATTTGGCGGCGCCGTTGCCAAAGAAATATACCGGCTGCTTGTCAAGATACTCCTTATAGGTGTCGGCATCCACGATATCGGCCCCTACGGGCTTCACCTCGTTCAATGCACGGTCGTAAACGGCAGCATATACCTCCATGCGCCGTGCATCGATCATGGGGCACAGCAAAGCATCTTCGGGCAGCTCGTCCATGAGCAGCACGGGTACGCTGAGCACCTTCAGTGTGGGCAATGCTATCAGTGGTATATTGCGTCCGTAGCAGATGCCCTTGGCCATCGACACTCCTATGCGCAGGCCCGTATACGACCCGGGGCCACAGCTCACTGCCACGGCATCGATAGGTTTGGCGTGGCTATCGGCCATCGAGAGCACCTCATCAATGTATACACCCAGGGTCACTGCGTGTTGCGGACCGTCATGATCTTCTTTCGAGAACAGCACTGCTCCATCTTCGCTCAATGCCACTGAGCACACGTCGGTCGCAGTCTCTATATGTAGTATGCAAGCCATTTTACTCCTTATAATACAAATAAAGCACAAAATTAGTGCAAGCCGAGAGAAAATGCAAGTTTACTTGCAATTTTCCGAGGCGCAGCCTAATTTCTTCTTTGCAAAGCAAAGATAAAATTAGTGCAAAATTTCGATTTAGCGAAGACAATGCAAGTTTCTCGGACAAGCCGAGTGCTAAGGCAGTCCTTGTATTGTTGAGCGTGAGAAAGTCCGAATTTAGTGAGCAAAATGTAAGTTTACTTACAATTTATCTGCGAACGGCTCGGACTTCATCGTCAGATAAATTTAGTCTCAGCCGAGAGAAAATGCAAGTTTCTCGGATAAACCGAGTGCTAAGGCAGTCCTTGCAATTTTCCGAGGCGCAGCCTAATTTGCCTTTCCCTTCGGCTTCAGCCGAGGCCGGCGACCTAAAGGTTCTTCTTTGCAAAGCAAAGATAAAATTAGTGCAAAATTTCGATTTAGCGAAGACAATGCAAACTTCTCGGACAAGCCGAGTGCTAAGGCAGTCCTTGTATTGTTGAGCGTGAGAAATTTGAATATTCCAACGTCGCTATCACTCGAAATACAGTGTCAGCACCATCATGCGGCTCGCCGCGCCATCGAGCGATTGTGTGTATTTGAGCAGATTCTTGTCGATGAGGTCGCTACGGTCTTTCACCAGGAGGTCGGTAAGCCCGAAGCAAAACTTCAGTTCGGGGATGAGCTTGAAGAACGGCAAGTAGAAATCACAACCGAAGCCCACTTCCAGGGCAAGGTCAAACCGCCGTGTGAGCAACGCCCTCTGCTTCTTCACCGTGAGGTCGAGCATCGGAGCCACGCCAGCCATCACATAGGGGCGGTAGTTGTTGAATCGCTGTGCGGCATACTTCACGTCTACGGGCACGGCCATGTAGGTCGACTTGATATTCTGCTTCTCCACCACCCCACTCTGCTGCTCGCGGAAATACACCATCTTGTCGCCAAAATGCATCGTAGGCACTACTCGCAAGGCCAATTGCTCGGTGAGCCTCAGTTCGCCCAGCACGCCTACCGAGAATCCGGGCGTATAGGCGGCCACGTCGGTAAACCACCTCTCCTCGGCAGCACCCTCCGGGGCATGTACATTGGCATTATTGGTAAATTCGAGGTCCTGCACATGCAGCCCGAACAGGAATCCATAGTGCCATCGGCGCATATCAATGTAGGGGCGGTTCTGCACCTTGCGCTCCTGAGCAAAGGCTCCCTGCGGCATCAGGGCCACCATTATGAGTGCCACCGTGCCGCATACCCACATTCCTATGCTGCGTATTCTCGAGTTCATACCTAACTATAACGTCCGTCACCCGATTTTATTATTTAGACATTGTATAAATATAGCAGAAAAAGGGCTTCAAACAGAACATCGGGTGCAGAAAAGCCTTATCTTTGCATTGATAGTACGAACAATTATTAACAAACTTAATCAATAGTATTATGGCTTACGTAATCAATGACGACTGTATCAAGTGCGGTACTTGCGTTGACGAGTGTCCCTCTGAGGCTATCTCTGAAGGCGATACCAAGTATGTTATCAACCCCGATCTCTGCGTAGATTGCGGCACATGCGCTGACGCTTGCCCCTCTGAGGCTATCCAGCCCGAATAAGATACGGTTTTAGACAGCAAAGCAAAGGATGCCCTCGAAGGCATCCTTTTTACATTTATTCTACTTTCGCAAGCAGTTATTTAGGGAGATATAAGGAGATAAAGGCATAATCACCCTAACAGCAAGAACAGAATATGGAAAAGCACCTGGCACAGTTCAATCCCTTCTTGAAGGACACCTCGTTTGTAAACCTGATGGCGCGTCGCGTGTTCAACGTGCTCCTGGTAGCCAACCCCTACGATGCCTTCATGCTCGAGGACGACGGCCGCATCGACGAGAAACTCTTCGAGGAGTACACCCGCCTGGGCCTGCGCTACCCGCCACGCTTCACACAGGTGAGTACGCAGGAGGAGGCCACGCAGGTGCTGCAGCAGATGCGCTTCGAGCTGGTAATCTGCATGCCCGGTACCGACAATTCCGACGCGTTCGACATCGGGCGAGGCATCAAGGAGCAGTTCCCCGACACGCCGTTGGTGGTGCTCACCCCCTTCTCACACGGCATCACACGCTACATGGAGCGGCAAGACCTCAGCCTCTTCGAGTACGTCTTCTGCTGGCTGGGCAACACCGAGCTGCTGCTCTCCATCATCAAGCTCATGGAGGACAAGATGAACCTCGACCACGACATCCGCGAGGGTGGCGTGCAGATGATACTCCTTGTGGAAGACTCCATCCGCTTCTACTCCTCGGTGCTCCCCAACCTATATAAATATGTGCTCGAGCAGAGCCGTGCCTTCGCCACCGAGGCACTCAATGCCCACCAGGCCACGCTGCGCATGCGAGGCCGCCCCAAGATTGTGCTTGCCCGCACCTACGAGGAGGCATGGCTACTCTACGACCGCTACCCTGGCAACACGCTGGGCGTCATCTCCGACGTGCGCTTCCCCCTATACGAGGGAGGTCCCAAAGATGCCGAGGCCGGTGTGAGACTGATGCGCAAGATACGCGTCTGCGACGAGTTCCTGCCCCTCATCATGCAGTCGAGCGAGAGCGACAACCGTAGGTGGGCCACCGAGGTGGGCGCAGGCTTCGTGGACAAGAACTCCAAGAAGATGAACATCGACCTGCGCGACCGCATAGAGCAGCACTTCGGTTTCGGCGATCTCGTGTTCCGCGACCCCGGCACCGGTGCCGAGGTAGTGCGCGTACACAACCTCAAGGAGCTGCAGGACAACATCTTTACCATCCCCGAAGACTCCTTCGTGTACCACACCGCCCGCAACCACATCTCGCGCTGGCTCTGCTCGCGTGCCATGTTCCCCTTGTCGGAATTTCTCAAGCGCATCACGCAAGACGAGTATGAAGACGTGCTGGAGCATCGCCAACTCATCTTCGACGCCATCGTGCGCTACCGTAAGATGAAAAACCGCGGCGTGGTAGCCGAGTACCTGCGCGGCCGTTTCGACCGCTTCTCCCACTTTGCCCGCATCGGTGAGGGCTCGCTCGGCGGCAAGGGCCGCGGCATCGCCTTCATCGACCATATACTGAAGAAGCACGCCGTATTCGAGTCATTGCCCGACGTGGAGATACGCATCCCCAAGACCCTGGTACTGTGTACCGACATCTTCGACCGCTTCATGGAGAAGGGCGGCCTCTACCAGGTGGCGCTCTCCGATGCCCCCGACGAGGCCATCCTGCAGGCCTTCCTTGCCACGCCGCTCCCCGAGGAACTGCTCGACGACATACAGACCTTCTGCGAGGTGGTGGGCGGCCCCGTGGCCGTGCGCTCATCATCGTTGCTCGAAGACTCACACTACCAGCCCTATGCCGGTGTGTATGCCACCTACATGATCCCCGACCGCGCCGATAGCCATGCCATGGCACAGCACATCGCCCAAGCCATCAAGGGCGTGTATGCCTCGGTATATTACAGCGGCTCCAAGGCCTACATGAGCGCCACATCCAACGTCATCGACCAGGAGAAGATGGCCATCATCCTGCAAGAGGTGGTGGGCGACAGGCACGGCACCCGCTTCTATCCCCACTGCTCGGGCGTGGCCCGCTCCATCAACTTCTACCCCGTAGGCGAGGAGACCGCCGATGAAGGTGTCGTCAACCTCGCCCTCGGCCTGGGCAAGCACATCGTCGATGGCGGCAAGTCGCTACGCATATCGCCTGCCTACCCCGACAACGCCCTGCAGACGAGCGACACGCAGCTGGCGCTCAAGGAGACACAGACCACCTTCCTCGCCCTCGACCTCGAGGCGGCCGACCGCCCCGTATCGTCCGACGAGTCTTTCGACCTCGTGCGGCTCCCCGTGCGCCAGGCCGATGCCGACGGCACCCTCGACTGGATAGGCTCCACATACGTGCGCGACGACGACATGATATACGACACGCCCCACATGCGCGGGCGCAAGCTCATCACCTTTGCCGGTGTATTGCGCTACGAGGCCTTCCCCCTGGCCAAGATCGTGCAGCTGGTGCTCCAATACGGAGCCAACGAGATGCGCCGCCCCGTAGAGGTGGAGTTTGCCGTACGCTTCCAGCCTACAGCCTCCAGTCAACAGACAACAGTCAACAGTCAACAGTCAACGGACAACGGTCAACAGTCAACAGTCAACGGACAATACACAATTCACAATTCACAATTCACAACTCACGACTCTCCATTTAAAGGCATCTTCTACCCCCTCCAGATACGCCCCATCGTGAGCGCCCGCGAGTGTATCGACGAAGACCTCACCGCCACGCCCCAGGAGAGCCTGCTCCTCTACTCATCGCGCTCGCTGGGCAACGGCATCATCACCGATGTGCACGACATCGTCTACCTCAAGGAGGGCGCCTTCGGCATGGCCTCAAACCGCACCATCGCGGCCGAGATACGCCAGCTCAACCAGGCGTTTGCCGCCGAGGGCCGCGGCTATATCCTCATTGGCGAGGGGCGCTGGGGCAGCTCCGACATCGCCTTAGGCGTACCCGTGGAGTGGGCCGACATCTCGGCCGTGCGCCTCATCGCCGAGGTCAGCGCCGACGGGCGCCACATAGAGCCATCGCAGGGCACACACTTCTTCCAGAACCTCACCTCGTTTGGTGTGGGCTACCTCACCATCGACGGGGATCACTCGCGCGAACATTTCGACCGCGCCTCTCTCGACGCCCAACCTGCCACTTGGGAGAGCACGCTCGTGCGCCATGTGCACAGCGCCACCCCCTTCGTCATCAAGATGGACGGCCTCCACGGCATAGGCATAGTGGAGAAATGAGCCGGTAGCAGAGAGGGAAGCAGCGTAGCTGCGGTTGAGGGTTTATGGTTGAGGGATGAGGGTTGAGGGTTTATGGATGAGGGATGAGGGTTGATAGCCCCCTTACGCTCGCCCCCTATTGGCGAAAGTTCATAAATCGGTTGGCAATGCTTGCGCTCAGCTACACTGAGAACCGTTAGGTCGACGCCCGTAGGGGCTGACATGTACTAAATAAGTTGACACAACAAAAAAAGTTATGTCACGAACAATCAGTACTTCTCTCCGTCTGGAGATTGTGGATGTTTACTACCACAGCAACATGAAAAAAACGGATATCTGTAAGAAATATGGGATATC
>JAGAQY010000029.1 GCA_017622495.1 Bacteroidaceae bacterium
GATATCCCATATTTCTTACAGATATCCGTTTTTTTCATGTTGCTGTGGTAGTAAACATCCACAATCTCCAGACGGAGAGAAGTACTGATTGTTCGTGACATAACTTTTTTTGTTGTGTCAACTTATTTAGTACATGTCAAGCCAAAACAAGGGAAACGCAATATAAAATATCGCCAATACTTCCACACAAATATTCGAATTTCACACACTGGATGGTACACACAAGCGATAGCGCGTGTGTTTGCATTTCCCTTGACTTTAGCCCCTTTGGGCGTCGACCTAAAGGTTCGGCCAGCGACCTAAAGGTTCTGCGTAAGTCCTGCGGAGTCTGCGTGAAACAAAAAGATGATTATATGAGAGAAACATATCCAGTTTTTTATGTTTTTCAAGTTTGTAGTCCACAAAACTTACTGTGCCGACAGTCAGGACAGCAAGGACACCCCAGGCTGTCCTTGCTTACTCACAGAGTCACAACCGATTACGGCATACAAGGTCAGCCGGACAACCTGTTTGGGAGAAACCGCATTGAACAAAAAAACAAGGCCCGCCAACATGGCGAGCCTTGCTCATATTGTGTTAAACGATAAATCCTAAAGGATTACTCAGCGCGGAGTGTGAAACGCTTGAAGGCAACAACCTTGAGGTCGGCATCTGTATCCTTCAATACATCGCGTACGGTCTTCTTAGCCTCCATGATGTCCTCCTGGTTGAGCAAGCAAACCTCCTTCAAGAACTTGCCAAGACGACCCTTAGCGATGTTCTGAATCATGGGCTCAGGGAGATTAGCAGACTTCTCAGCAGTTACTGTAGCGATAATCTCCTTAGCCTTGGCTACATCCTCAGCGGTGATCCATCCCTTGGTCATGTTGCTCTCCATGTGGTCCTCAGAGTCTACGTGAGCGGGGTTGATGCCAGCCTTAGAGAGGGCAGCGTCAACAGCCTTCTTCACCATCTCAGCCTTTGTCTTCTCTACAGCTACAGCAATCTCCTGGTTCTTGATCTCCTCAGATACGCCATCCTCATCAACAGCGATGGGGCTCATGGCAGCAACCTGCATAGCAAGACGCTTACCGGCAGCCTCGTTAGCCTTGTTCAAGCCTACGAGTGTGCAGAGCTGGTTCTTGCCCTGGTGGTTATAAACAGCCACGTACTCAGCCTCGATAGTCATGTAGCCATCAAGCTCCATCTTCTCACCGGTGATACCTGAACGATCGGTAACGGCATCCTGTACGGTGCCGTTGCCCATAGGCAGAGCCTTCACCTCGTCGAGAGTCTGACACTTGTTGGCAATAGCCAAATCGAGAATATCCTGAGTCAACTTCACGAAATCAGCGTTGTTTGCAACGAAGTCGGTCTCGCACTTCAAGGCAATCATAGCAGCGAAGCCACCCTCTGCCTTAGCCAAAACACAACCCTCTGAAGCCTCACGGTCTGAACGCTTTGCAGCAACAGCCTGACCCTTCTTGCGGATGATTTTCATTGCCTTGTCAAAATCGCCTTCAGCCTCCTCGAGAGCCTTCTTGCAGTCCATCATACCAGCACCTGACAATTTGCGGAGCTTGGTAATATCAGCCATACTTACAGCCATAATGTTTTATAATTTTGAATTGTTAATTATGAATTCTGAATAAAAAAATAAATTATGAATTACGAATAATGATTATGGAGCGGACGGCTCATAATTCACAATTCATAATTCATAATTAAGAATTATTTACGCCTCCTCAGCAGGTGCAGCCTCCTCGGCAGGAGCCTCGGTCTTCTCTACACGAGCCTTAGCGGTGCGCTTGCGGGCGGGACGTGCCTTAGGAGCCTCTTCCTCACCTTCACCAGCAGCTTCCATGTCAACCTTCTCAGCCTTACGCTCCTCGAGACCCTCAGCGATAGCTGCGCAGCAAGCATCGAGAATTACCTCGATAGACTTTGTAGCGTCATCGTTGGCAGGGATAACGAAGTCAATGTTTGAAGGATCTGAGTTGGTATCTACGATAGCGAATACGGGGATACCGAGACGATTGGCCTCACGTACAGCAATGTGCTCCTTGCATACGTCTACTACAAAGAGGGCAGAGGGCAGACGAGTAAGGTCGGCGATAGAACCGAGGTTCTTCTCCAACTTAGCACGCTGACGAGAGATCTGGAGGATCTCACGCTTTGAGAGGTTTGAGAATGTACCGTCAGCGGTGAGCTTGTCGATAGTAGCCATCTTCTTCACTGCCTTACGGATAGTGGGGAAGTTGGTGAGCATACCACCGGGCCAGCGCTCAATCACGTAGGGCATGCCTACTGCTGTAGCCTTCTCGGCGAGTACCTCTTTAGCTTGTTTTTTAGTAGCAACAAACAGGATTTTCTTTCCTGACTTAGCGATTTGCTTGAGTGCCTCAGCGGCAGTGTCAGCCATAGCGGCTGTCTTATGAAGGTCAATGATATGAATACCATTGCGCTCCATGAAGATATAAGGAGCCATAGCGGGGTTCCATTTGCGCTTCAAGTGACCGAAATGACAACCAGCCTCCAGTAATGTTTCAAAATTTGTTCTAGACATTTTGTTTAATGTTTTGATTGTTCGTTTACTTTCTTTTTTGTAACTCTTGATTCTTACCAATCATCAAGTAACACTTTCTTGAATTCTGAATTTTGAATTATGATTTCTCAACCTTCATCTTTCCTCTTTCAACTTTTATGGTCTTGACGATTTAGATACTAAACGCTATTTTACGCGGCACGACATACTTCATCACGAAGCTGCATACCTGACCGATTATATTAACGTTTACTGAACTGGAATCTGCGACGTGCCTTCGGCTGACCGGGCTTCTTACGCTCAACTTCACGTGAATCACGTGTCATGAAGCCTTCGGCGCGGAGTGCCTTCTTGTCCTCGGGATTGATCTTCACCAATGCGCGAGCAATAGCCAAGCGAAGAGCCTGAGACTGACCAGTATAACCACCACCATAGAGGTTTACATCGATGTCATACTTCTCAGCAACTTCCAACTTCAACAGGGGCTGCTTCACCACATACTGAAGAATGCTTGAGGGGAAATAGTTGGCGAGGTCACGCTTGTTGATAGTGATCTTGCCGGTACCTTCCTTTACATATACACGAGCTACGGCGCTTTTACGTCTACCTAATGCATTAATTACTTCCATGCTTCTGCTCTATTATTTAAGTACGTTAATATCAATTGCCTTGGGGCTTTGTGCTTCGTGCTTGTGCTCACCACCTGCATATACATAGAGGTTATCGAGCAGCTGACGGCTCAGCTTGTTCTTGGGAAGCATACCCTTAACAACTTTCTTTACCAATCTCTCAGCACCATTGGGACGTGCCAACAACTGTGCAGGTGTAGTCTCGCGCTGACCACCGGGATAGCCGGTATAGTGCAGATAAACGCGGTCGTTCCACTTGTTGCCTGTCAACTTCACCTTGTCAGCGTTGATGATGATCACGTTATCACCACAGTCTACGTGAGGAGTGAAATTGGGTTTGTACTTACCTCTCAGCAACTTAGCCACCTTTGTACCCAGACGGCCCAGTACCTGATCAGTAGCATCAACAACAACCCATTCTTTGGTTGCTGTAGCCTTGTTCACGGAAATGGTCTTGTAACTTAAAGTGTCCACTTTCAATTTCTCTTTTAAAATTATTACTACTAAAAAACTTTTTTCTTCTCAGTGCAACCCGATTTTCTCTCAGGAAAGCCCCCTTGCGCTCTGCTTTTCCATGTAGGCTAATCCACGAAAAAACGTTACTTGGAGGTTTAACACACTCATTCTTAACCTTTTATCCCAAAGGTTGATAATAATCGGCTTGCAAAATTACTATATTTCTACGAATCAACCAAATAAATTAAGTTTTTTGTTCAACACAAACGAGAAGCAAATTACCGCAAGTGAGCCGCAAAACTACCGCACCTGCTTCCACGACGGCTCGCAGGTACAAACTTCCAGCCACGCAGGTGCATAAAGAAGTCCGTAGGCACGACCCCGCCACATACATCCAAAGAAACAGGGTCCTCGCGTGCGAAGACCCTGTTTTAGAATCAAGCCACGGCATCTCCGGCACAATGCCGTACAAGACAACCGCCTGCCTATACACCTATTTAATATATACCTTGCGCCAGCATGGCATTGGCCACCTTCATGAAGCCCGAAATATTGGCACCCTTGACATAGTTGATATATCCGTCGGGTTGCTTTCCGTATTTCACGCATTGTTCGTGGATAGAGTACATGATGTATTGCAACTTCTTGTCCACCTCAGCAGCGCTCCATGTGATATGGCATGCATTTTGGCTCATCTCCAATCCGCTGGTTGCTACACCACCTGCATTCACGGCCTTGCCCGGTGCATATAGCATCTTATGCTCCAGGAAGAGCTCGATGGCTTCGGGCGTACATCCCATGTTAGAAATTTCTCCCACACAGATGACACCATTATCTATGATATGCTGAGCATCCTCGCCATCAAGTTCGTTCTGTGTAGCACAGCACAGGCAGATATCCACCTTCTGTTCCCAAGGACGTCGACCGGGATAGAAGGTTGCCGATGGGAACTGTTCAACATAAGGCTCCACGATATCGTCTCCTGTATCACGAAGTTCGAGCATATAATCAATCTTCTCGCCGCTTATACCGTCAGGATCATACACATAGCCATCGGGGCCACTGATGGTCACCACCTTAGCGCCCAATTCGGTTGCCTTGAGGGCTGCTCCCCATGCCACATTTCCGAAACCACTGATTGCCACCGTCTTGCCACTGATATCGAGACCGCGCGTAGCAAGCATCTGGTTCACGAAATAGAGGCCACCATAACCTGTAGCCTCAGGACGTATAAGCGAGCCACCAAAGTCGAGCCCCTTACCAGTCATTACACCGGTACATTCGCGGGTCAGCTTCTTGTACATACCCATAAGGTAACCTACCTCACGCCCGCCTACGCCGATGTCACCTGCGGGCACATCGGTATCAGGACCGAGATTATGCCACAGCTCCGTCATATAGGCCTGGCAGAAACGCATGATTTCATTCTGGCTCTTACCACGGGGCGAGAAATCGCTACCGCCCTTACCGCCGCCCATAGGAAGCGACGTGAGCGCATTCTTGAAGGTTTGCTCAAAGCCCAAGAACTTGAGGATACTCAGATTCACCGAGGCATGGAATCGCAGGCCTCCCTTGTAGGGGCCTATAGCATTATTATATTGTACGCGATAGCCGAGGTTGGTCTGTACCTCACCTTTGTCGTCGACCCATGTAACACGAAAAGTGAGAATGCGGTCAGGCTCTACCATGCGTTCAATGATTTTTGCTTTTTCAAACTCAGGGTGCTGGTAATAGATTTCTTCTACTGAATGTAGAACTTCAGTTACAGCCTGAATGTATTCAGGCTCATTCGGGTGCTTGCGTTCAAGATCCTGAATAATTTCATCAATCTTCATAACACTGCGTTTTTTGAATTATTACAAAATACCAATGCGCGTTGTTCGCATTTTTTCGATGCAAATATAGTACAAGCCGAGAGAATTTGCAAATTTATTTGCATTTCCGTCCCGCTTGCACTATATTTGCACCCATAATAATATCAACCACCATTATGACCAAGAAGATTTTGTTGCTCGGTTCGGGCGAATTGGGAAAAGAATTTGTCATCGCTGCCAAGCGATTGGGACAGTATGTTATCGCTTGCGATGCCTACGAGAACGCTCCTGCCATGCAGGTGGCCGATGAGTGCGAGGTGTTCAGCATGCTCGATGGCGACGCACTCGATGCCGTAGTATCCAAGCACCGCCCCGACATCATCGTACCCGAGATAGAAGCCATACGCACCGAACGCCTTTACCATTTCGAGAACGAAGGCATACAGGTAGTACCAAGTGCCAAGGCCGTAAACTACACCATGAACCGCAAGGCCATCCGCGACTTGGCCGCACAGGAATTAGGATTGAAGACAGCAAAATACTTCTATGCCAAGTCCCTCGAAGAATTGAAAGAGGCTGCCGGGAAAGTAGGTTTCCCCTGCGTAGTGAAGCCGCTCATGTCGTCATCAGGCAAGGGACAATCACTGGTAAAGAGTGCCGACGAGTTGGAACAAGCCTGGACATATGGCTGCGAAGGTAGTCGTGGCGACATCAAGGAGCTCATCATAGAGGAGTTTATCCGTTTCGATAGCGAGATCACATTGCTCACCGTAACCCAACAGGATGGCCCTACCCGCTTCTGCGCCCCCATCGGGCACGTACAGAAGGGCGGCGACTACCGAGAGAGTTTCCAGCCTGCCCCCATACGTCCCGACCACTTGGCAGAAGCACAGCGCATGGCAGCAAAGGTGACCGAAGCACTCACCGGCGCAGGCATCTGGGGCGTAGAATTCTTCCTCAGCAACGAAAACGGAGTATACTTTTCCGAGCTTTCACCCCGTCCGCACGACACTGGCATGGTGACCCTCGCCGGCACCCAGTGCCTCAACGAGTTTGAGCTTCATGCCCGCGCCGTACTGGGGCTGCCCATCCCTGAGATTGAGCAGTACCGTATGGGAGCCAGCGCTGTCATACTCTCGCCCATCGCCTCCAAGGAGCCCCCCCGCTATCGTGGCATGGAGGAAGCCGTAGCAGAGCCCGACACCGACATACGCATTTTCGGCAAGCCTTTCACCAAGGTAAACCGCCGCATGGGCGTAGTCGTATGCAACGCCCCCAACGGAAGCGATATGGAAACCCTACGCGACAAGTGCAAGGCTGCAGCTGCCAAAGTTGAAGTATATTAAGAATATCGAATACCAAGACGGTGTCATCCCGAGCCCCGTTCGAGATGACACCTCTCATTTTTAAACCATTTTAAGCCACAATACACTATGTTCAAGAAGCTGGTTGCCATAGAACCCATAAGCCTCATTCCCTCGGCAGAAAAAGAGTTGCACAACTACGCCAACGAAGTGGTGATGTATACAGACATACCGTCTACCGCCAACGAAATCACAAGCCGCATAGGAGATGCCGATGCCGTATTGCTAAGCTACACATCGACACTCACCGCAGACATCCTGGCACAATGCCCCGAAATCAAATATATAGGCATGTGCTGCTCGCTCTACTCGCCCGAGAGCGCCAATGTAGACATCCGCTACGCCGATGCACACGGTATCACAGTGACCGGCATACGCGATTATGGCGACGAAGGTGTAGTGGAATATGCAGTAAGCGAATTGGCACGCCTGCTCCATGGCTTCGGCGAGGAGCCCTGGGAGGACATGCCCCGCGAGATTACAGGATTCAAGGTTGGCGTAGTAGGTTTGGGCAAGTCGGGCGGCATGATTGCAGATGCCATGAGATTCTTTGGCGCCGACATCGCCTACTATGCCCGCAGCGAGAAGGCCGATGCTGCAGCCAAAGGTTATCAATACATGCCACTGAACGAATTGATGGCGTGGAGCGACGTTGTGTTCTGCTGCCTCAATAAGAACACCGTATTGCTGCACGAGGAAGAGATGAGCCAATTAGGTCAACACAAGATTCTCTTCAACACAGGCCTGTCACCCGCATGGGACGAGCCCGCCCTCCTCCGCTGGCTCGACAGTGGCGACAATCGCCTCTACTGCGATACGGCTGGAGCATTAGGCGGCACACACCTCATGCAACATCCCAAGGTACGCTGCATGAACGTATCTACGGGGCGCACTCAGCAGGCCTTCATCCGACTAAGCGAGAAGGTATTGGCAAACATCAGGAATTTCTTGAACTAAGAACCAGATATGTTCATTACACACCGCCATCCTAAACAAACATCACCGGCGAAGAGATGTTGAGCAGCGTGCTCACTACCGACCACCCTGCTATTTCCGATGTGGCACTATACACATCGACAACAGCGTGCACCTGTTCGTTCTTGATTTCTACGCGCTGTGTATCACCCACGAAGCCTGGTGTAGATTGCATGGTCACATGCATATTTTCGGGGCCCACCGAGGCACGGGATGCCGCTACTGTAACATTCACCTTCGTAGGAAACATGGCGATGGCCTCTTTGGCCGTACCGCTGAATACAGCACGCTGCTCAGCTTGCAAGCTATCATCATACACCGCCGTGCCGCGCAAAGCATCGGGTCCTTTCTCATTGAAGAACCGTGCGGTAGCGCCGCCCATCAAAGCAACAGTTTGCAACACATCAAAGCCACCAGTTGCCCCCGACACCACATATACTCGCGTACCACACTCCTTGGCCGTACGCATCACCTCAGCATAAAACCCGTCATCAGCAAAGGCTCCGATGGAGAGGGTCACTACAGAAGCACCTCCACGCAATGCAGGCAATGCCAGTTCGCGCATAGCCGCAGGCGATGCTGCCTCCACCACATAGTCAGGGTGCAGTGCCAGCAGTTCTTCTACACTATCACATATCGTCGGCTGCTGAGGCATGCGCTCCGCCAGAGCTTCAGCCTTAGCGCGCGTACGTGAATATACTCCTATGAGCTCATACTCTGCTAGCACGCCACCAGCCACGGCATCAGCCACTATAGCACCCAGTTTTCCACACCCTACAATTACCAGTCCTTTTTTCTTCATAAGATTTGTTTTTAGAGATACAAAAGCGATGTCACACAGCATCACAGACACGAAGTAACGACACGCGCACGCCAATACACTAAAAAAAAGAAGAGAGCTACATCAACTCTCTTCTTTGTGGTGCCACCAGAAAACGAGTTCCATTTCTAAGTGGCTCTATATCTTCGCGTTAAAGAATCGCAACAAACATAATCTCCCGCTATTTCTCCACCTAAATTCTGCACCATTTTGCAGTGTCTCGCAGAGTCGAGTTCCTACTTTGATGCAAAGTTACTGCTTTATTTTGAAATACAAGCAAATGTACCAAAATTTTGCTCCACCTCAGTTCAGAATCCCTACTTTATACCATGTTATATATATTCTCAACTAAGATTGTTATCTATAATCTCTACTTCTACATTTGTAAAATGTTTCTGTAGTAGTAATTTTTGAACCTTTTGTTTCGTATTCTCATTGGTGACATATATACGCTTCAGACTCTCTTCGGGTAAATATAATTCTCGATAATAAATCTTCTTCCCGTTTCTATAACGACATTTCTCATTTTTTATCGTGTTTGCAGTATTTTTAAAGTCAAGATCTGAATTAATCGCAGCGGATATTCGGTTTAAGACATCTATATTATCCATTATAAATTTAGAATACTCAGGAACCTGAGTTGATAATATGATTCTGGATTCTTCTTCGCCTTTGAACTTATTGCGTTTTATACGTGGCGCAAAGAACGCCAGTATATACATCGCAATAAATCGCACAAATAATTGCGGATAATCTTTTAACATACCCATAAAGAGTTCTTTATTAGTATTCAAAAAGGCATATCCGCCATCACTATAAGCTTGAAATATTTTGTCAACTAATTCATCATCGCTGTATGTGTCTTCGTAAATACATTGTTCTAACTTACACAATATGGCATAGTCATATCCTCCTCTCAAATAAGACAAGTCAAGTTCTAAAACAACTCCATTGTAATTATCAGCGTAATTTCTCCACATATAATCATTGTCATTTCGGGCTGTAACAGAAATTACATATGGTAATGGAAGACCTGCAGCAGATTCTATTTCTTTTACATCAAACATTTCTGCAATACATCTATCCTTTTGCATTTTCCGTTTTTCTTCCAAAATTGAAAGATACTTTTGGGCATAGTTGATACCAAGCCTATATTCATCCTGATCCTCAAAGCAGTCATACCTTGTAGCCCACAAACGAACATTGGGTACGTCATCAGAATCGCCATTTAAAATTCCAGCCAAAGCTGTTAAGCCAGTATAATGATAAAATGCCATACTTAAATTCCTTCGTAAAAACTATTTGCAATATGTTTCTATTTTGTCTAAATAAAATTCATATTGTTTTTTATAAGATGATGAATCGTCGTCCTTCAATCTTTTAGGATCAAATGAACATACTTCAACTCCAAGTCTCATTAAAAGAGTTTTTTTGTTCTCCTCAACATCTCCATAGAAGTAAATATTATTTGTAATGAGATTTTCTCGACTATACTGCTTTATGTAGCGTTGCCTTTTGTTAAGAATCCACCACAAATCAGTCTCCTCATATTGTAGCCCAAATCCGATTATGTGTATGTTATGTGTAAAAAATAGGTCTATCCATGAAAATGGGATTTCACATTCATTATTTTCTATGCGCTCTATTATTCCTTTCAAAATATGAGGTTTACCATTCTTGTTATACTCATATTTCCCCTTTATATAATCATTGATTTTACCTATAGAACCACAGTAATGATCTAACCCGAGCATGATTGATTTTGGATGTTGGATCGTTCCATGTATCGGCCATATATATTTATATTTTCCTTCTTTGTTTTGCAGACCAAACTTTCGTCTTATGCTATACAGACTTTCCGTATTATTTGATTCTCCTTTTTTGTATCCGTTATCACATAGAAGATTGTATAACACCTTATCGTAATTGGTTGTAATATAATGTTCTATGTTTAGACTGCATAGTCGTTCGTATGCAAAATTACTATTAAACAATTCTAATTCATCTTTTATTTGATTTTTGATTTCTTCTTCTACTGGCTTGTCTCTAACATAAAGTTCCTGTCCATCGCTGGTGATAAGTCTGTCTCCATTTGCATCAAATAATTGCTCATATTGATAAAACTCATTAGCTAGAATAATCGTTTCGTATTGTAGTGTATTGGGTATATCTGAGATTAATGAATCCTTAGATATTCTATTCAATAGTTTATCCCAAGATAAGTTACTACTCAATCGATTGAACCCATTACCAAAAAGTATGGCGTTTTCCATTGTTAAAAACTTTACGTTATAAAATCCTATTATCAAATACTCCTTCAAACAAACTCATTTCTCGCTTAGCGATGCCTAATCTGTTTGCCAACACTCGCCAATCCTTAACTGCCACTACCACCTCGTTGATGATACCCTTTGCGACCTCAAGTGTGAGCATATACTCCTCGCAAGAGTTGAGCAAAATAGACAAATCAGCCTTGTTAGTTTTGCTATTGATTAGCAAACTTTGGTGGTCATTCAGTGTCGGGTTCATATCGTAAGCAGGCGAAAGGGTCCAACCTTTTGCAGTGAGCAGAAAACCATGATTGCGGAAATGGTCGTCGCTGTTGCCAACACATATATTGAATGCAACTCGGCGGAATAGTTCTCGCAAGTTCGCGTCAACATCGGTACAACCGCTAATGATAAAATCAACAATGTCAATATATCCGTGTCCTGTTGTAGCGTTGTCGCCATCATTTAACCCGAGCAATGTCATTGCAGATGCAAAA
>JAGAQY010000030.1 GCA_017622495.1 Bacteroidaceae bacterium
AATTTTCAATTAAAAAAAATGAACACCATCCTCAAATATTTTCCCGACCTTACAGAGAAGCAGCAGGCGCAATTTGCGCAACTCTATGACCTGTACACCGACTGGAACGCAAAAATCAATGTGATATCACGCAAGGATATCGAGAATCTGTATGAGCACCATGTGCTCCACTCACTGGGCATAGCCAAGGTGATACGCTTCACACCCGGTAGCCGCATCCTCGACATCGGCACGGGAGGCGGATTCCCCGGCATTCCCCTGGCCATCATGTTTCCCGAGGTGCACTTTCACCTTGTAGACAGCATAGGCAAGAAGATACGTGTGGCCACCGAGGTAGCACAGAGCATCGGGCTGGAGAATGTGACGCTACGCCACTGCCGCTGCGAGGAGGAGAAGGGACTCTTCGACTTTGCCGTGAGCCGCGCTGTGATGCCCCTCGAAGACCTGCTCAAGATATGCCGTAAGAACATATCGAAGGAGCAGCACAACAGCTACCCTAACGGACTATTCTGCCTCAAGGGGGGAGAGCTGCAGCATGAGACACGAGCCTACAAGCATATCGTGGAGCTCACCAACCTGAAGGATTACTTCCGCGAGCCCTACTTTGCCGAGAAGAAGGTGGTGTATGTGACGATAAAGTAACGTCAGTTCGATATAAGGATTCAGTAGGGTGATTGTCCCCCTAAATTAGGGGGACGAGCGAAACGAAGTGTAGTGGAGGGGGTATTTTTGACGAAAAACGTACCACCTCCCCCTCTTCGAGGGTACTCCTCCTAACTTAGGAGGAGAATTTTAAGAAGTGTTTCCTTATATCGAATTCACGTTAAATAGCAAAAAAGCCGTCGATTGAGAACAAACAATCGGCGGCTTGAAGCATTATAATGGTACTAATCAGTAGTGATACACGTATGTTTAACTCTAAAACCTTAACCTAACTATGACCCCAATGAAAAGAATGTACCATCAGGAATGGATGCCGAGCATCTTCGGTGACTTCTTCGACACCAACTGGATGGGACGAGCAAAAGCAACAGCACCAGCCATCAACGTCATCGAGAAGAAAGACGAATATAAGGTACAAGTAGCTGCGCCGGGCATGACGAAAGATGACTTTCGCATACACCTCGACGAGGCCGGCGACCTGGTAATCGTAATCGAGAAATGCTGCAACTGCGACGACAAGGACAGCAAAGAGTGCAAAGAGAAGGAAAAGGAGTGCTGCGACGAGAAGGAGTGCAAGTATCTGCGCCGCGAATTCTCCTACGCGAAGTTTGAGCAGACACTTGTACTGCCCGACGATGTGGACAAAAGCCACATCAAGGCAAAGGTAAAGCATGGGGTGCTGCACATCAAACTCCCACGCAAAGTAGAGGAAGAGAAGCCCCAGGTGAGCCAGTCGATCCCCATCGAATAGGAATGTCATATCAAGAGGGCGTGTCAAAGACACGCCCTCTTTTTGGGTTCATCCACATTTGAAGTGATGAACTATAGAGCGCGTCGCTGTGACCGCGCTTGGCGGCTACGCCGAATGCTTACTTATTTCACGCAGAAAACGCAGAGTTACGCAGAGAGCCAGGTCCGATGAGTTTTTTTCTCACGCGAAGAGCGCAGAGAGCGCGTCGCTACGCCCGCGCTGCCATCCGGCGAGTACACTCGGCGAAGACGACAAGCTGCGAGCCTTGTGCGATGCAGCCCTCTGCGAATTCTGCAGTCTCTGCGTGAGAAAAGAAAACACTCGGCGAAGACGACAAGCTGCGAGCCTTGTGCGATGCAGCCCTCTGCGAATTCTGCGGTCTCTGCGTGAGAAAAGAAAACACTCGGCGAAGACGACACACCAAATATCGGATAAATCTTTTTTTTAACAACACTCGGAATATATGAAAGAAAATCATATATTTGCAGAATAAAACAGCAAATACAGAACCAATGAAAAGAATCTTCACGACACTAATCCTGCTATCATGTATCATGATAGGACAAGCACAAACGGCGACATCGAACGCAAACAACGAGCAGAAGAGACCACGGTGGCCACGCTTCGACTCACGCCACCCCGACGTACATGACCCAGTAATGGCACTCGGCGAAGACGGCAAGTACTACATCTTCGCCACGGGAATGGGCGTAGGAGTGATTTCGAGCAAAGATATGCAGGAGTGGGAGTTTGAACCCGCCGTACTGCAGCAGGCACCGCAGTGGGCCATGGATACGGTACGCGGCTACCGCGGACATACGTGGGCTCCCGACATCAGCTACCACAACGGATTGTGGCACCTGTACTACTCATGCTCGACCTTCGGCAAGAACGGCAGTGCCATAGGACTTGCTGTGAACAAGACGCTGGACCCCACATCGCCCGACTTTGGATGGACAGACAAGGGCATGGTGATAGCATCGCACCGCAACAAGGACAACTGGAACGCCATAGACCCCAACCTCATCGTGAGCAAGAGGGGTGTGCCCTACCTCACCTACGGCTCGTTCTGGGATGGCATACAGCTCGTGGAACTGTCAAAGGACGACTACCAGACTCCTGTGACCGAACCTGTGACCATAGCCCGCCGATATGGCAAGCGATACATCAACGGGAAGAACATCAACTTCACCATCGAAGGACGTGACACGATAGAGGCTGGCGAAAATGCCATCGAAGCACCATTCATCTACAAGCACGGCAAGTATTATTACCTGTTTGTAAGTTTCGATTACTGCTGCCGCGGAGAGAACTCCACCTACAAGACGGTATATGGACGCTCAAAGAATATAGAGGGTCCGTACTACGACAAGGAGGGACGACGCATGGACCAAGGCGGCGGCACCACACTCTTCGGCCCCAACATCATCTACTTCGGAGTAGGACACTGCTCGGTATATAATTTCCATGGACAGGACTACTTCATATCGCACGCCTACGAGAAAGCTCGCAACGGAAGAGCCAAGCTATTCATCCGCCCACTATACTTTGACAACAACGGATGGATAGTGCCCGAGCCACAAATTAGCTCAAAATAGCACAGCCGGCTCGGCCTGAGCGATACGCAAGAGATCAGCAGGAGCAATCTTGACCTGCAAACCACGCACACCTGCACTGACAAAGATAAAGGGATAGTCAGTGCAGGTGTGGTGTATATATGTAGGGAAGTGCTTCTTCATCCCGATAGGCGAACAGCCACCACGTATATAGCCTGTGAGCGGAAGCAACTGCTTCATGGGAATCATCTCGCACTTCTTGTTGCCCGACACCTTGGCTGCCATCTTTAAGTCTACCGTGGCGTCGCCAGGAATGACACACACAAAATAGCCTGTGCGGTCGCCCTGGAGCACGAGGGTCTTGAACACCTGGGCAATATCCTCGCCCAACGACTCGGCTACATGAGGAGCGCTGAGGTCATCCTCATCGACCACGTAAGGAATGAGTGAGTATGGTATCTTGGCCTGGTCGAGCAGGCGGGCTGCATTGGTCTTTTGTATCTTGGCCATTTGGTTGGGAATTGAGAAGGGAGAATGGAGAATGGAGAATGGAGAATGAATAATTGAGAATTGAGAATGGAGAATGAATAATTGAGAATTGAGAATGGAGAATGGGGAATGAATTATCAATTCTCAATTATTTTACGGCTTACGACAGAGCCATCGGGACGACGATAGTTGACAATATACATGCCACGGGAGGGACGCTCTATGCTACGGCCAGTAAGGTCATATACTCCTACAACTACCAGCTCCTTTGCAAGGGGCGATTCTACGGCAGTGGCATCGTACTCGTGAGAATAGAGTGTGAGCTTGGCAACGTCGACAGGCACCCCCTTCAGCTCACCCCATACGAACTCGGCCAGGACGGGGTAGTCGATATAGGGATTGCGGTTGTGCTGTATGCCATACACGGCATTGTTGCGGTCAACCTCTTTATCACTCACAGGATCCTGGCGATGCCACTTGAGCAACACCTCGAGTGCCCAGTCGGTAAAGGCCGGATAGGCGTCGCCACTGAGCATATCGCTACTCCACCCTGCCACCTGCGCCTCGTAGCGAGTGACCATATAGAAATAGGTACGCGCAAAATCGCCTTTGTACTCGTCGGCAGGTTCGAACACGGTACCCGAATAGCCAGGCACCGCACTCTTCCCCAACTTGGAGAAGCCACCCGAAGACTGCTTGCTCACCGTACCCACCTCACCAAACGGATAGTTGCTGCGCATACTATTTATATAGGAGTCGGTAGGATAGAGGTGAAAGAGGTCGGTATACATGGGATAGCCATCGTGAAACCAGCTCTTGGGCATGGAGTGCTCACGGTTGTAGTCGGCTCCTTCGCGGCCACCACCTCCAGTGTTCTGGTCGGTACCAAACACATAGTTGGTGATGCTGGAATACATATCCCACACCTTACCGTCGGGACGGCAATCGGTAGTGCGGAAGTCGGTCCATAGGTCTTTGTAAGTACGCTGGGTATGCTCGTCAATGGCGTCACAAAGGGCGGTCTTCACGGCTTGTGCTTTCTTGCCATCCACCGAGTCGTAGTAGCCTGATAGAGGTTGGGCATTGGAGAACCCAATGCCCAACCACAGAGATATTATCAACAGATATTTCTTCATCTATTACTTCTTACTGAGGTCATACACTACCTTCATCACAGCCTCGCCAATGGCGTTGGCCTCCTCAGGAGAACCCGCCTCAGAGTAGACACGGATGATAGGCTCGGTGTTGCTCTTGCGTAGGTGTACCCACTTGTCGGGGAAATCAATCTTCACGCCGTCGATATCGTTGACCTCCTCATTGGCATAGATTTCCTTTACCTTGACGAGGATAGCATCAACATCGACATCGGGAGTAAGGTCGATACGGTTCTTGGCCATATAGTAAGCAGGATAGGTCTTGCGCAACTCGCTCACCTTCATCTGCTTCTTGGCCAAGTAGGTCAGGAAGAGGGCGATACCTACAAGTGCATCGCGACCGTAATGGCTGGCGGGATAGATGACACCACCATTTCCCTCGCCACCAATCACTGCACCTGTATCCTTCATCTTGGTCACCACGTTGACCTCACCTACAGCAGAGGCGTTGTACTCAAGGCCATACTTGCGAGTAACGTCGCGCAGAGCACGGGTAGAGCTGAGGTTCGATACGGTGTTGCCGGGAGTGTGCTGGAGGATATAGTCGGCCACAGTAACAAGAGTGTACTCCTCACCATACATATCGCCATTCTCATCGATGATTGCAAGGCGGTCAACGTCGGGGTCGACAACGAAAGCCACGTCAAGGTCGGCCTTCTTCATCAAGCCCATGATATCGGTAAGATTCTTCTCCAAAGGTTCGGGATTGTGCTGAAAGTCGCCGGTAGGCTCGCAATAGAGCTTCTCAACAGTACCTACGCCCAACTGTGCCAACAGATCGGGAAGTACAATACCACCGACCGAGTTGACGCAGTCGATAGCCACCTTGAAGTTTGCCTTGCGAATAGCCTCTACATCTACGAGGTCGAGCGCAAGCACGCTGTCGATATGTTTCTGATTATAGGAATCATCTTTGGTGTAATGACCTACATGGTCGATGTCGGCAAACTCGAATGCCTCGGCAGCTGCGATAGAGAGCACTTCGTTGCCCTCGGCAGCATTGAGGAACTCACCCTTCTCGTTGAGGAGCTTAAGGGCATTCCACTGCTTGGGGTTATGACTTGCGGTAAGGATGATACCGCCACATGAGCCCGACATGGTAACAGCCAATTCTGTGGTAGGTGTAGACGCCAAGCCTATATCAATGACATCAAAGCCCATGCCCATGAGTGTACCACACACACAACTGCGCACCATCTCTCCAGAGATACGTGCATCGCGACCCACTACTATGGTGTTGCTCGTAGTGGTAGTAGTCTTACGGATTAATGTAGCATAAGCTGCTACAAACTTGGTGATGTCGAGCGGATTGAGACCCTCGCCTGCCGCGCCACCGATAGTGCCACGGATTCCTGAAATGGATTTAATCAGTGTCATTGTCTTTCTGGTATATATTAAGTTTAATTAAAAGGCTCTGGCATATATGTTATCTCATAATATGTAGGATATACAAACTGAGCAGCCGTAGAGGTAGCCTCGCTATGAGGTACGATGAGACGCACCTTGGCAGCCTTGTCGTTGGGACGACCGGGTGTGATATAGCTGAACGGGAGCAACCACCCTGCAGGAACCACGCTACCATAGATCCCGTACATGTAGCCCTGAGTAAAAGAGGCAGAGAAGGTATCGCCATCACGCTCACATGTAAACTTATCGGGGATAGAGGCATAGAGATTGCCCGAGATTGTATCGCCACTGGCAATGTTGTATTCAATATAACGTGTCAAGAACACGCCACGCTCACCTTCCTCCATCATTCGGCCTTCACCCTTACGCACAATCTGCATATAGACACCCTTATCTTCGAAAAGAACAAACTCATTCTTCTCCACGTCAGTGGTGCTGTCATTGGCAAAGAAGGTTTCGCGGTCAATCACCTTAATGCCTTGCTCACGTATGAAGTCGTTGATATGGCGTTTCTCCTTTTCCTTCTGCTCGGCATACGTCTCATAGTCTTCGCAAGAGCAAAGCGCTACCGCGCAGAGGGCCAATAAGGTCATAAAAAATGATTTCTTCATTCTATCCGTAATTTTTTCGCAAAAGTAATAAAAACACTGGCTGCATGTATGTTTTTGCAGCGATTTTTTCTATTTATTATCAATAATAAACAACTTTAGATACCTCCAAACTCACCCAGCGCCTTCTCAAAGAGCTCGATAGCATCACACAAACTGCCATCAAACTGGCCACCCGAAGCATTCAGATGGCCGCCTCCATTAAAATAGTGGGCAGCAAACTTGTTGCAAGGGAATGTGCCCTGCGAACGCAACGAAACCCTGATAAGGTCTTTCTCGGTATCTTCACGCAAGAAGGCGGAGAAATAGATTCCCTTCATCTGCAATGGGATGTTGACCAACCCCTCCGTATCGCCCTTGATGAAGTTGAACTGCCTCATCTCGTCACGACTGAGCGTGATAAGTGCAGCATGAGCTTCGGGATAGACACGCATCTTCTGATACAGCACATAACCCATCATGCGCAATCGGCCTTCGGAGTAATTATTATATATCTTATTATATATACGGTCTTTATTAATCTCCTTCTGTATGAGCATGCTGACAAGGACATACAATTCGCTCGTACAAGGCCCATACGAGAGGCAACCCGTATCGGTCATCATGCCGGCATACAAGCATTCGCATGCAGCCTTGGTAAGGCTATCATATCCGTCCATCGCCAATACCAAACGGAATACAACCTCACATGTCGATGACAGATTGGGATAGGAAAACACAATATCACAAAATGACTCGGGCGACAGGTGATGATCGATAAGAATCTTCTTAGCCTTGGACTTGTCGATCAGCGGACCCATCTCATCTACACGGCTCAGCGCATTATAGTCCATAGCCACGATGACATCGGCCATGGCAATCATCAGTTCAGCCTTCTCGCGGTGTTTGTCGAAACGCAGAATCTCTTGTGAGCCAGACATCCATGCCAAGAAATCGGGGTAGGCATCGGGAACAACCACCAAAGCCTCCTTACCCAACGACTTCAAATAATGAGCCAACCCCAAGGTAGAGCCTATGGCGTCGCCATCAGGCCCGGCATGACAAGTAAGGACAAAGAAGCTACCGCCATCAATCACACACTTCAACCGCTCTATATCAGTTGTCTGAAAAATATTATTTATCATATATATTATATTTTGATGTAAAGGTACGGAAAAACGAGCGAATAGGCAACGTATAATTTATTTTTTGTGCCAAATGGTTATATCAACGTTGCGCAACTTATACTTTCTGCTTACTACTTTCCATTATATCAACAACAATTTTTATATTTGCTATCGAAAGAATACACATACCCTTATGAATCATCTATTCAAACTTTTACTGCTCGCACTGCCAGCCATGGCAACGGCACAGAACCCCATCATTCATAACCAATTCACAGCCGACCCCACAGCACGCGTGTTTGACGGCAAGGTATACCTATACCCCTCACACGACATCGTACCGCCCGAGGGAACAAGGAAGGATTGGTTTTGCATGGAGGACTATCATGTATTCTCCTCTTCGGATCTCACAAACTGGCACGACCACGGCATCATCGCCACGCAGCACGATGTACCCTGGGTCAATGCAAAAAGCTTCTCCATGTGGGCTCCAGACTGTGTAGAGAAGAACGGGAAATACTACTTCTACCTTCCGGCCGTCCCAGAGGATGGACGTGGCTTCCGCATCGGCGTAGGGACAAGTGACAGCCCTACCGGCCCCTTCATCTTTGAGGACAAACCTATAGAAGGCATTATGGGTATAGACCCCTGCGTACTCAACGATGACGATGGCCAGAGCTACATCTACTGGGGCGGTGTATCGGGTGCGCCACTTAATGCCGACATGAAGTCACTTGCCGGCAAGCCAACACGTATGGAGGGGCTTCCAGATGGCTTCAAGGAAGGCCCCTTCGTATTCAAGCACAACGCGCACTACTACCTCACATTCCCATGGGTACGCCATGAAGGAGGCACCGAGACATTGGCCTATGCTATGAGCGAAAAGCCGTTAGGGCCATGGGAATTCAAAGGCATCATCATGCAAGAGTCGGCCACACGCTGCTGGACCAACCATCACTCCATCGTATGTTACCAAGGAGAGTGGTACCTATTCTACCATCATAATGATTACTCGCCACGCGACGACAAGCGCCGTGCAGCACGTATTGACCGACTCGCCTTTAATCCAGACGGCACGATACAGGAGGTGATCCCCACCCTACGCGGAGTAGGCATTACACAGGCCACAGCACGCATAGAGGTAGACCGCTACAGCAAAGCACATGAGGGAACGACAATAGCATACAACGACACGCTGAACCCCTTCCGTGGATGGCACGCCACACTGCCAGGTGCAAAAGGATGGATAGCGTATAATGAGGTGGACTGCTCAAAGCTATCGCCCAATGCATACCTTACAGCCAATATCAAGGCGAGTGAGAACACAATGCTCACTGTACGCGACGGAAGCCCAAAGGGCAAGATTATCGCACGCATCCCTATTACCGTAGAGGCAGGAGAAGGACGCCGCAGAGACTATCGCAACCAGTGGTACACGGCAACGGCACAACTCGAATATATTCCCAAGGGTATAAGCCAGCTATACATCTGCAGCGAGGGAACGGAAGTAAGTATAGACTGGCTGCAATTCAAGAACCCAGAAAGCTACTTCACACCTGCTACAGAGACACCTGTCAAGCCCGATGGCGAAGGATTTGTAAGACGATGGACACTGCTTGAGCCTATCGACAAGCCCAACCCCAGCAATACGGTATTCACCGACAGCTATCTACGCGAGCATTTCTATATGGAATACTTCCCCGGACAATTCAGTACGGTCCCTCGCAATGGACAACGAGTAAAAGCCGGAGGGCAGCGCCTCACATGGCATACTCTGGACAGCGAACGCTATAACATCAAATTGTTCCGCTTTGCCGACGCACTCGACAAACGGCTCTATGGAGTACTTTTCTGGGCCGCAACCATCATTGACTGTCCCGAAGAGATGACCGACGTACGCCTGTCGGTAGGCTCCAACTCCGCCTCTATGTGGTGGCTTAACGGACAAGAGGTGTTGCTACTCTCGGGAGACCGCCGCATGGTACGTGACGATGCTGTATCAAACCGACTTACCCTAAAGAAAGGACACAACATCATACGTGGAGCTGTCATCAATGGGCCTGGTATGAGCGACTTCTGCTTGCGCTTTATCGACAAGGACGGAAAGCCAATCACCCACTTTACCATCAAATAAGAATCTGAATAATATAAAAGCAACACCATGAACAGGATAAAGACATCACTCCTGCTGCTCAGTTTACCTTTGGCAGCCTCCTTCGCCCAAACAGGACATCCCTATATACACGACCCTTCGACCATAGCCCAATGCGACGGAAAATACTACACCTTTGGCACGGGTGGCGGCGGACTCATATCTGCCGACGGATGGACATGGCATGCAGGAGCGGTACGCCCTGGCGGAGGTGCGGCACCCGATGTAATGAAAATCGGCAACCGCTACCTTATTATATATGGAGCTACAGGCGGAGGATTAGGTGGCGGACACAACGGACGCATACTGACTATGTGGAACAAGACACTTGACCCCTCATCGCCCGACTTCAAGTTTACCAAGCCCATCGAGGTCGCAGCTTCGGACGGACTCGAGGACAACGATGCCATCGATCCCGGATTATTATTAGACCCCACCACTGGGCGTCTATGGGTATGCTATGGCACCTACTTCGGCAACATACGCCTTATCGAACTGAATCCGGCTACAGGCGAGCGCGCCGAAGGGAATGAACCCATCGATATAGCTATCGATTGCGAAGCTACCGACCTCATCTATCGTGACGGTTGGTACTATCTATTGGGAACACACGGCACATGCTGCGACGGAGTAAACTCGACCTACAACATCGTTGTGGGCCGTTCACGCAATGTCACTGGTCCCTATATTGACAACGTAGGCCGTCCTATGCTCCAAGGAGGTGGCCGTATGGTGCTTGCTGCAGGCGACCGCCTCATAGGACCGGGACACTTCGGACGCACCATCATTGACCAAGGAGTTGAGATAATGTCGTGTCACTATGAGGCCGATCTCGACCAAGGTGGCCGCAGTGTACTCGGTATGCGTCCATTGTTGTGGAAGAACGGATGGCCTGTAGCAGGAGACCGTTTCAAGGGAGGCACATTCGAGATTGAATCGGAACGCCGTGGATATGCGCTCGAATTGGCTGTAGACTTCGTACGCATGAAGCAGGAGCGTGAGCACTTCTGGAATATCGACACCACAAAACCCGTAACCTCCATCCCCTTGCAGACACTCGATGAGGTAGCAACCTCATGGCCCGAGGGAGACATTGCTTTGCGCATAGGAGACTACATGATGCGTCCACATCAACGCTGGACCATCACTCCAGTGCCCGATGCAGGCGGCACACTAACCGGGCCCTATTGCAAGATACTCATCGAAGGCACCACACGCGCTTTAGCCGCAACAGCCAATCTGGAATTGACTACTGTACCTGCATTCATTGGGAGTGACGAGCAGCTATGGCGCATAGAGCAACTTACCGATGGTACCTACCGAATCATGCCCAAGGCAATACCAGGGCAAGAGGGGCTCAACACCAAGTATGTACTCTACTCTATCGCTGACAGCACACCTACCCTTGCCGAATATGACTTCAATACCGACAATTCAAAATGGAACCTCCGTTCACATTGATTGTCTTTCATCTACATACAGCACTATAAAAGAAATCCCCTCGCCGCAGCAAGGGGATTTCTTTCTATCAGACAACGAGTGACCTCGTTACTTATTCAGCATTATCTTGCGTGTAGTGCCATCAGCATTCACTACTATATTGATGCCAGGCTGCAATGTCTCGTGTCGACGGCCCTGGAGGTCATATATAGCTACTACACGAGCTGGTTCATCTACAAGGTTGGATATACCAGTCGGCTCACTGTTGATACGGCATTCGAGCAAAAGGAATTCATCGAAACCACTACCCGCATTCTGGAAACAGATTACATAGTCGGCAGCTTCGGTAATATCAAACTCCAGCTTGTACTCCTTGGCCGAAGAGAGATTAGCCGAAGTATTACCATTGGCATTGGGAGTTGCACTGTAGGTCGATGAAGAGGCTATCACTGCACCATTGCTCTTGCGCAGGATAGATACCTTATACTTAGGTGTGGCCTTCCACGCTGCATTGGCGAATGTAAGCGTATAGGTACCCTCACCAAGTGTGAGCGGATAGGCACTTTGACGACCATACTCGGCCTTGCCGATACGCCAATAGAGAGCCTTGCCTTGATAACCTGTAAAGCCTGCAAATGAGCGCGAACCTGATCCATAAGAGTTAGGATATTCGTGCACACCATTGTCTTCTTGCACCACACGCCATCCTGGAGGAATGGTACCACCCAGCACTTCTGTATAGTCGAGAGTATATACTGCGGTCTGGTCAACATAGAGAGGGCGCAGTGTGACATTGTCATCGGGCATCGTGAATGAATTGTCATCGGCAATAGTGAGGTTGCCATGCACAATCTCCCAACCCACATGAGCATAGCCCTCATCGGGAGTTACGGTGAGCTGTACGCTCTCACCCTCAGCTGCTTCACTTACCGAAGCTGTAGCCGTTCCATGCTCGGCCTCACGGATAGTAACGAGGAAACGCTCGGCTTCGATATCAGCAGGAGTATAGATAACCTGGTCAATATACATATTGATACCACCAGTATTGTTCAGGATGAGGTTATTCTTACCCTCCTTGAGCGGAGCGGTGAAACTAACCTTGCGCCACTCATTGGTAGCAGTCTTGGCAATGGTAAGCGTGTAACGTGTGCCATTGAATATAGCTACGAGGCTACCCGAACGTGAGGGCGAGGTATAGCGCACGGTAATCTTATGATCCTCTGCATGCTTACCGTAGAGTTGGTGACGCAGAGAGCCCGATGTAGATGTGCCCATATCCATGAAACCGTTTCCGGCATGTCCGTACACTGAAGGATACCATCCATAGGGGTCGGTAACACAGCTCTTCACATTCTTGTAGTCCATGTCCTCAGCCTCAATAATAATCTCGCCACGATAGGCTTCAGGCTGTTGCGGTATACCAAGAGATGCGATGGCAGGAGCATCGGTGCGCTTGCCAGCCGGGAGAGAGTCGCCAGGAGTATAGATTACTACATCCACACCACCCATATGCTTGACATTGAGTGCAAACACGCCTGTAGAATCGTCCCACTCTGAGGTGGCCGATGTAACGGTCAAGTAACGTTTCTTAGCCGTATAGCGAGGTTTCTCAGTGAGTCCGCGCACCACAATACGGTCGGTCTGCGTGGCTGTAGAGTCGGTACGATAATTATTGAGATAGAGCACAATACTATCGCTATACTCGCGTACTGTACCACTACTGAGCTTGCCATAGTGCAGTTCGAGTGAGTCGGCACGATTGTAGAGCAAAGGCAACTTGGCCGATGCACTCTTCTTCTTATTTAAATAGGTATAGGGAGTATAGGTGATGAGCTGGTTGCCACGGCGCGACACATACAGGTCACCCGTACTCACCTTGGGATACTGCTTGTTGAAGTCGTTGACCTTGGCTGCCTGTGTATTCCATCTCGACTGATAAACAGAGCGTTTCACCTGTACCGGAATAGCCTTGGCTACAGAATCGTATAAACCAATACCCACAGGAATAGCTGCATAGCGACCTGTGCTCTTGAAGTAGCAGAAGTTATCCATCCACTGGCCATTGCCGCGGTTAAAGGGGTCAGACTGCTTATACAGATTATCGTAGAGGTCACCCCATGCTGCATAACGCTGTTCGTCGTTACCGTTCTGTATATCATTGATGACAATGACCTTGGTATTCTCTACCACCTCTTTGCGTGAGGGGATACGCATGGTGCCATCGATAATCTTGCGGAACATGTCTATCCAACCTCCCTTGAAGCTATTGAAGGTGCCCCAGTTACGACGAGTATAGCCATCCACGGTAGAGTTGTTGAGATTTTGGAAGTCTTCTGTCCATATCAATTCCGGACCATCCCATACAGCACCGCCATTGACACAGGTCTGCTCCATCACAGTACCTATGCCCGCTGCTGTGGGGTATTTCTTGCCATGACCTTCACCGAGGAGTGCGTCAAGAGCACCATTCCAGCCACAATTATCGTAGCGCACGCCATAGTTAGTGGCAAGACCTGTGATAAAGGGCGATATGGTAACACTTTCGTTGTTGTAGAAGCAAGATGAAGTAGTATATTTATATAGCCAGAGGCAAGCCTCGGGATATGCCTTACAAGCAGCCAGGAGGTCTCTGTTGCGCTTCATCATACCTACAGGATTGAGCGGATGTGACCATATATTGCCACAGAACGAAATAGTGAGGAATCCACCATACTCATGAGCCATGGGAACCAATTTGGCAAACAGAGCCAGGCGATCGGTCTGTGTGCTCGAACTTTTGTCGTTGGGTTCGTCAAATCCCCAGAACTGTTCGCAATAGTTCCACCCCAGGAAGTTCGGATAGCGCTTGTAGAAATACTCAAAGGTTTCCAGGTCATCGTCCTGGATATGTGTATGTCCTCCACTGGCAGGCTGACAGATAAACCACATGCCATTGTGCTGACATACCGAAGCCCACGACTTATAAGTGCGTATGGCACTCTGAGGCATCTTATAGACATCACGCTCGGGGTCGTACTGACACGACAGCGAGAGATTGAGACACACATAGGGCTTCACATCATCGGGGATAAGATCAATAATCTTTTGTGGGTCTGCCTTGTTCCATACGTCAACATGTATGAGCCATAACGGATTCTCATTATTGATAGGACGACGTTGCTGAGCCGCCACATCTGACGATACGGCCATTGAAGCCCATATCACCATACAACAAAGAAGTCTTCTAATCATAGTCATGAAATATGTTTTTGTTTTATCAATAATCACCATTTCTTGATGACATATCTTTAGATATGATTGCAAATATACGGCAAAAAAGCAAGTCACACACATGCGCCATGTATCTTTTTCTTTTGCAAAGGTTGCATACCCGCGCTGTGGCATAGCCGTGATTCACCCCATATGATGCATTTTTCGCTACAGAAATACTGTGTGTGAGATAAAAAGCTTATCTTTGCATTATAGAATCAATAGACAAATGAGAACAGAACAAGCCATATTTGCCGCAGGCTGCTTTTGGGGCGTGCAGTATCAGTTACAGAGAGTAAAGGGTGTAATAAGCACCAAGGTTGGATATATTGGTGGCGAGGAGCCCCATCCTGTATATGCCGATGTCAAGGCACATCTAACTCACCACGTAGAGGCTGTGCTTGTAGAGTATGATGCCGATATGGTGTCGTATGAGGAGTTATGCAAGGTCTTCTTCGAGATTCACGATCCAGCTCAGACCGATGGCATCGGTCCAGACATAGGTCCGCAATATCGTAGCGAGATATTCTACTACGATGACTATCAACTTCGGATTGCAGAGTCTGTGATAGCCCTACTCCGAAGCAAGGGATATGAGGTGAATACCAGATTGCGTCCCATGGCACAATTTTGGGATGGTGAGGAGTATCACCAGGACTATTACAACAAGACCGGTGACGAGCCCTACTGCCACATTCGCACAAAGAAGTTCTAACCTTCATACGGGATTTGCCTGATCTGCGTTCCACCTATACCACGCATGATTGAACATTCAATAAAAGAGAGGCCGACAATCATCGGCCTCTCTCCATTATTGTATCACTTCACACACTCTCATCAATTGATGAGGTATATCTTTTTATTTCCTTGATAAGTACAGGTAACCGTAGCACGTCCCTCTACAATGGGGCTTACAGAAATCTGCACGTCGGGATGCGATGCTGTAGCTGTGAGTTTGGCACCTTCAGTCAGAGGAGCATATACCTGATAGCGGATAGCATCGGTAAGGCCATTGGCATTGGTACAACGGATAGGTGTAGCAGGGATGTTGAGTTTCTGTCCATCGACCATGAGAGTTACTTGAGGCACTACAGGACGCTCGCAAGGCTTACCCGGTTTAGCAAAACCTATTCCATGCAGGTCAAAGAGGCCTACAGGACGTTCGGGCTGCTGTTGACGTCCCCATTGTTGCTGACGGGGCTGAGGCTGTTGCACTTCAGGTCCTTCAGCCACAAGATAGATGGCATGCTTACCTTTCAATCCCTCTACTGCAGGTACTGCTACACTATATGTTGTAGCTACACGAGGAGCATCAGCAGGCACCTCCACTACAGCAATCTCACGCCCATCCCATGTATCATTAGCATAGGGGCCATCGAGCATCACACGAATCTTGAATGCTCCGTGGCCACCCGGAGTGAGGTTAAGACAGAGTGTAGTACCATCACCTTTGCGTGTGCCGTCAAAAGCGGGCAACCCCTTGTTACCCTTCTCGAGTCCACCGAAGCCAAAGTACTTAAAACCTACAATACCGCGATTGGTGATACCGGCAAGGTCCATGTGGTTGCTCCATACATCATGATTATCCTGCATCCACTGATAACCTGTAACGTAGCAAGCATATCCTGCCGAGTAATATGCATAGGGCGGCAATCCATAGATCTGGAATCCCTCACTGGTAACCTCAGCTCCTGTATAGCATGTACCGTCACTTGCCGAAGCTGTCCATTCATTGCCTTTTATATATGGGTCATAACCAGTAATGCGCACCTGACCACCATCGGCCACCTTCTTCTTGTCCCATGTTATTTTCACTGGAGCTACCATGGCCTGACGTGCATTACCGAAGCCACGGGGAGGACGATGGTAGAAAACGTACCACTGTCCGTTGATCTGCTCGATGGAGCCATGCGTATTGTGGGCAAAGTTTGTAGTAGTTAGATGTGTACCATCTTCGTTTGGAACAACACCACGCGAATCTACCAATACACCACCTGAGCGCCAGGGGCCAAGAGGCGAGTCACCATAGGCATAGCGAAGAGCCGAATTGGTAGAACCCAATCCATAGTCGGGACCAGAATAGCCTGAGAACACCATCACATACTTGTTGCCTACCTGACGGATTGAAGATGCCTCAAAGAAGTTGAAGTCGCCAGGATTCTGTCCCTTATACAAAGCAGGATAGGTAGTACCTTCGGGGTCTCGCACCTCACCATAACGGCTGCTGGCAGGGATGAAGTAATCGTGCAGCTTGGTACCTGGACGCATAGCATACATATTGTCCTGATCAAGCTCGTAAGCTGTAGAGTGCTGGAAACCATAGAAGACATAGGCACGGAAGCCCTTCTCATAATCTGGGTCACGCTTATCGGTAACATACTCTACAAATACCGAGGGGTCGAAGTCAATCATCGAACCGGGCAGGCACTGGCGTCCGTCAGGAGTCAGATTCACAGGAATGAAGGGACCATCCGGACGGTCGCTCTTACATACCATGGCTACACGACGCCATCCACGAGAATGCGGATAGAGGTAATAGGTTTTCTTTCCTGTATTACGATCGCGCACCTCCACGAGATCGGGAGCAAACATTGTATCCCACTGTCCATCGACAAAATGAGTAAAGATAGGACCCTCGTCGCGCCATTGGGTTAGATCTTCTATTGGGGCCGACCACATACGTACGTCACTACCACAATAGGCAGAGTAGGTCACGTCGTGCGAACCAATGATATAAGCGCGGTACTTACCTGGATTATCAGGATCCTCAAAAACACGAGGTTCACCATCGGGCAGGTGTTCCCATAAGGGCAAATAAGGATTCTGCGCTGTCGCAGTCACTGCCACTACGAGCAGCATTAAAGGGAGAAAAAATCGTCTCATAATTATAAATATAGATTGTAATTGTTATCTTTTGATATATTTCTTTCCACGTACAATGATCATGCCACGATAAGTATCATCAACCCGCTGTCCCATGACATTGAATACTGGTGCATCATCCTGAGTTGTTACAATAGACTCTACGCCTGTATCATCAAAGTTGATAGATACAAAACGTTCTGTCGATTTAGGAACAGCATACACATCGAAAGGTGCGAGCTGCGCATCGGTCTGTCTACGCGTGAATCCCCACTCACCATTAAGTGTCCCTAACTGATAGGAGCCTTTATAGATGGTGATAGGGACGTACACACCGCGTAACACCGAAGATAGCGCACTCACAGCATACGACACTTCGCCACGACCTTCAAAGGTGATATCACCATCGGCCAGCACAAGTACTGGTTGGTGAGCAGGTATAGATGTCAGTCCTACCGCCTTCATGTCATCGTCTACAGCATACGCCCTGACACCTTCAGGTACATCAGCCGTAAAAGGCAACATGAGCATACGTCCACCATCGACTGTACAGGTGAGCGAAGCCTTCTCGGCCTGGAATGCACGGGATGGACGGAAGGGACCTCCGTCAGGAGACAGCACCAGTTGACTGCACACATCGCCCACCACAAGATTGGGTTCAGCCGCCGCCACACCTTCAGGAAGATACACGACACGATTTCCCGAGGTCAAGCCCAAAGAGTCGGGCAGATTGGTCACCGCACTCATATCCAAGCTCGTGCATGAGAAGTCACTCAAATAGCCTAACAGGTTGCTGTCGTCTGCCGCGTAAGCACCACTCATCGATGCCGCATAGAGGTTTCCATTGCTCAAATACACATCACCAAACGTAAAGGTCAGTATAGAGCTCCAGTTGTTATTACCAATAGAGATGATACCCTTGCAGCCATCAGTGAGCGTGTTGGGCGAGAGGTCAAAGACAAGGTTGAAGTTTTCGCGGCTATTAAACTGCAGGTCGCCATAGTTGTGCGATGAGAGCGTACCCTTGTCATTGATATAGTAGAGTGTGGTGATGGCCGAACTGTAGTTCAGTGTCGAGGTCAACTTCTTCACCTCCAGCACCAACTGGCTATAGCGGTCCGTCAAGGGCAAGTAACCATTGGCCGCATTGGTAAGTTTCGATATTATCGGGTTACTATGATCCAATGTTACGCTCTTACCCGACATCTTATAGGCCGATCCGAATGCTGTCTTCGTGGGGGTGAGTCCATCAATACGGTCAAAGTGCACGGCGCTACCCTTCATGTCAGATACCTGACGGTCACGTGAACGTACAAAAAGGATAGTATTGACACTTTCTGAGGGCACCAGCACTACAGGACGGCAGGTCTCAGCCTCCTGTACCAGACTTGTATACAGCATATTCTGTGTGCGTGTAGTGCTCTGCATCCTACCCTTTAGTGTGTAGAAGGGGAGGTCGAGCGTGAGCTGTCGTTCCTCAGGCGAAGGATTGATGAGCACTGCCACTACCGTATCTCCTGACTGAGAAATGTATACTGAACCTTCGAGCGGCGTAAAAGCAGCATCAGAAATTTCCCCTTCCACACGTGTCATCCCCGTCACGAAACGAGCAAAATGAGCCATCACATATCCACGTTTGGTGACAGTGCCCGATGAGGTGCCATACTGTCCGTCGCCCAGCATACCGTAATATCGCTTCGCCGCATAGTGTATCCAAGCATTGAAATCGCCCAGCATACAGGTATTGATGCTGCGGAAGAAGTTAAACACATCCTTCGCATAGTCAAAATTTCGTGTTGTGCCCGAGTTCTCATTCCAGTTGATCAGATATTCGGTCATCCATATCTCCTTACCCTTCTCGGCCAACTTCTTATAGCCGTCCTGTATGCCACCATACTGATGTCCGCCATAGATATCAAAGTTTGGGTGCACATTAGATTTGTTCAGTTCAGTCACATAGGAGTCATTCACCGCCAATGTTTCAGGAGCCATAATCTTACAGCTAATCTGCCGGCCATAGGTAGCTACAAACTCTGCTATCTCGCCTGCAGACCACAAGCAACCAGCATACGTGGCAGGCCAGTCAGGTTCGTTCTGTATGGATATAGCATCCAATTCCACGCCATTATCGCGCATATATTGCACATAGTCCTCGAGATACTGCGCATAGTCGGCCCAGTTCTCCCGTTTCAATTTACCTGTAGTACCATCCTCATTCTTGGCATTAATCGTGCCGTTGGTTTTCCACTCGGCAGGCTGCCCCCATGGTGATGCAAACACGATAAGCCCCATTTCCTTGGCCAGCTTGGCTGTCTGTAGCGATTGTCCCCAAGCATTACGACCAATAGGTATATACAGACGCATGATATTGCATCCTACGGAACTTCCCTTGCCCCATACCTTTTTTATCTCGGCCTGGTTCATGTGATTGTATCCAAACTGCGGGCTACACACGAATCCTCCAAAGCCGGTGATATGTTGATGCTTCACTTGAGCATCAATACGCAGTGTAGCCTCTTGGCTCCTTACACCAAGACAAAAGCAAAGTAGAAATAGAGATATCAAAATTTTCTTCATATTCATGAGAAGGCAAAGTATGATACACCTTAAGGCACTGTAAAACAAGTCTTAAAGGTGTATCATATACGTTATATTATTTCTTAAACAGCAGTTGGGCCATTTCGCGCAGGCTACGGCGCCATGTTTGGAACTCGTGTGCCGTACCTTCCGATACATACCCTACGGCATTGTGCCCGGCGGCTTTAAGTTCTTCTACTGACTTACGTATGGCATCGGGGTTCTCCTTGCTTCCTGTACTTTGGAATATGAGGCGCACCTGCTTGGGATCCTTGATGTCGGCTGGCGAATAGGTACCTCCGCTCATCAGACCGTAGTATCCGAATGCTTCGGGACGACGCAAGGTTATCAGGCGAGTTTCAAAAGCACCCATCGAAAGGCCTGCCATAGCGCGGTGCCATTTGTCGGCACGTGTGCGGAAGTTGGCATCGATATAGGGTACCAGTTCGTCAACAAGCACCTTCTCGAAGTCCTCGGCTGTAAACTGCTGCAATCCTCCAAAGCGCACCTCGTTGGTCATGCCATACGTAGTCACAATGATGAAGGGTTCTGCCTTACCTTCGGCAATGAGGTTATCCATGATAAGGTTGGCATGTCCCTGATTCATCCATGCAGTCTCGTTCTCACCCCATCCATGCTGTAAGTAGAGCACCGGATAGCGCTTGCGGTTCTTGTCATACATGGGTGGTGTATATACATACGCGGTACGAGTGGTCTGTGTACTTTCTGACCAGAAGAGCACCTGCTGCACCTTACCGTGAGGTACATTCTTCACCGCATAGGTATCACCGTCATGAGCAGGAATCTCGATACCGCTCTCCCAACGTGTGCCGCCAAAATAGTGCATGGCACCAGGGTCATTGGCCACGCCACCGTCTACGGTGAGGTGATAGTAGTGGAAACCCTCATCTTCGGGCTTGGCTGTAGTGCCCACCCATGAGCCATCGTAGGTTTTACGTAGCGGAGTACCTTTACCTCCACCCAAGCTGGCCACTACCGAGCGTGCTTCGGGGAACTCTACACGTAGGCGCACATAACCCTGTGAGTTCACTTGCGGATATTGCTGTCCGGGCTGGTTCTTCGCAGAGGGTTTGAAGTCCTCCTTGATGGAAGGGTTCTCGGGAAATGCCAGGTCAGGATTGAAAGGAGCTCTCTCGCCCCCCTGTACACGAGGCTGACGCTTGCGCACGGGTTTCTTGGGAAGATCCCACTTGGGGTCGCGCATCTCGGCTATATACTCATAAGCCAATTTCGGGCGATACTCCGTATCGAAGGGTAAGGGATAGTTACGTGCTCCCAACCAAGAGTCGCGGTCACTGAGGTTCCAGAAGGTCACGCACTTTACCACGTCCTTGTGGTTGCGGAACACGCGGAACACACGTGCATACTGGTCGGCCAGATGCTGCTTCACCGAGTCGCTCACGTTGATACCCTCACGGCTGAAACGCAAGGCACCCCCCATCTCCTCGTTCACACGAATATCGAGTTCTGTCACGTGGATATGGTCCACAACCTGCTTGTATAGTCTGATAGCGTCGTCCACCTCCTTCTCAGTAGGCCCATATATATTATAATGTCCCTGCATGCCGATACCATGGATAGGCACACCGGCCTCCTTCATCTTCTTCACCATCTCATAGATACGACGACTCTTCACGGGGTCACACTCGTTATAGTCGTTGTAGAAGAGTAGTGCGTTAGGATCTGCTTCGTGAGCATACTCAAATGCCTTGGCAATAAACTCATCGCCCGCAATCTTGTAGAGTGCCGACTGGCGATAAGGATTCTCAGCTTTAGGGTCATCAGTGATGGCTTCGTTCACCACATCCCAACAATATATCACGTCTTTGTATCTATTGACAATGGCATGTATATGATTGCGCATACGATTGAGGAACACCTCCTTGGTAGGATTGTCATTATACATCCATGCGCCTATCTGGCTGTGCCACATGAGACAGTGTCCGCGAAGCTTGATGCCATTCTCGCGTGCAAAGTTGGCAATACGGTCGGCCGACTCCCAATTGAACTGTCCCTCGTTGGGTTCGGTAGGTTCGGGCTTCATGTCATTCTCGGCCGTCATGCTGTTGAAGTGTTCTTTTACAAGAGCCGACTGCTTTGCGTTAGTCACATTGCGTTGGTTCACCGCCACGCCAATCATGAAATAGTCTTTGTAGGCATCCTTAAGGCCCTGCGCCCATACCGACGCGCTGCCCAGCATCAAGAGGACAGCCAAGGATAGAGTCTTGGTACGTGTCATTGTCATATCTGTTATTTGGGTTATTTACTATTGAATCTTCACGATTCTTCGCAAAGATAGCAAAAATCATTACCATCACCACATCCCGGCCGTATCATATACCTTTCTATTTGTTGCATCTGCTTAAAAACCGACCTAAAAGGATTCTATATCAACAGATAAAAGAGCAGAGCCTCCCTGTCAGAAGGCTCTGTTTCATATTCATTACGGGTGTCTGTATTATCGCTGCTCTACGGGGAGCATGAGTCCTGCATCATCATAGTGGAGTTCGTTCACACATACCGATCTACGGCCAATAGCACCGGGAATAGAGTCAAGGGTAAGCACGGCATTGTGGTAAAACAGATAATCCTTGCCGTTGAAGTGAGCGATACCCGGATGTATGGTAAAGCTATTCTCGGCCATTCCCGTCAGTTCACCTCTATAGGTCCATGGTCCTTCCATACTTGTAGCTGTGGCGTATTGTATATTTTCACGTCCATAGCCCATGCCGGCATAGGTAAGGTAATACAAGCTATCGCGTTTGTGAAGCCAAGGGCCCTCTACAAATCGGGGCATATCGAGCACACGTATATCTCCATCCAATTCTGTCATGTTAGGTTTGAGCTTAGCCAAGAAACAGGTTCCGTTGCCCCAACAGACCCAGGCCTCATCGCCATCGATGAGTACAGTGGGGTCAATATCGTTCCACCAGCCACGTGCACCATTGTCGGTCATCTTATCGTGCACGAGGGGTGCTCCTATGGCATCGACAAACGGTCCCGTAGGGCTATCGCTTACGGCTACGCCCACGGCCTTACCCACGAATGGTTCACCTGCCTGCACAGTAGTGAAGTAGTAAAACTTTCCATCCTTCTCTACCACCTGCGAGGCCCATGCTTCACCTACGGCCCAGGCAAAGTCGGTCGGGCACAGCACCGCACCATGATCTGTCCATGTCACCATATCCTTGGTAGAGTAGCAGAGCCATTCGGTGATATTGAATTCGCGTCCACCATGAGCTGTATCCTGTCCTTCATAATACTCGTCGTGCCCTACATAGAGATAGAGAGTACCCTCATGCACGAGCGGAGCAGGATCGGCGGTAAACTTATCGGTTATCAACGGATTACCGTTGGCTACGAAGGTTTTTTCATTCACTTTCGGTCCGCAGCATACCATCAGCAGTGCGGCGCCACATAGAGTCAATACTTTGTTCATAATATAATAGATAATGTATAGGATCGAAGGGTATCAATAGCCAATTACTGTTTTCTTTCCGTTACGTATATACAGACCTCTTCCCGGATTCTCTACAGGACGTCCCATAAGGTCGTAGTACACGCCATCGTCGGGCACCACCACCCTCTCTACAGCTGTTTCCGGTTTCTTGATGAGGTAGGCCGCTCGCAGATTCGCGTTGGATCCTCCGAAGGCCACCTTCAAGGCATTCACGTGCACGAAGTCGTCGGGTCGCTCGTGCCCCTCATTGGTGAGAGCAGTGGCTATATCTCGCAACGGTATGAATATGGCTCCCCACTGGTCGTTCCAGTACGGGTCGTTGGCATTAAACGATACCTGTATCTGCTTGTACGGGCCATGAGCGACAAGTCGGTTTGCTATAATACGCAGGTCGTTGCCCGTTCCTCGCAGCACCAAAGTATCGTAGGGCGTGAGGTCGGCATATTCATCATACAGCACCGATGCGCTCATCATCACCACACCGCCGCCACCTACAGCCTTGCCCAAGTTCCATTCTACATTGATATGCTTATCGGTAGGCTGTGCATCTGCATCAGTACCATCCCATTGGTGGAACATCGATGCCGTCATGGGCACCCAATGCTCAGGTACCTCCCAATCATCATGCATTATACCCGTCATTTCCTCCACATAGGCATTGATGAGCGAGAGAGCCTTCCCGGAGCGATAGGGGAAGTAGTCATTGAGCAGCCTGTTGCGTTCCTTCATGAAATGGTCATCCACGGTGTAGAGCGGTGCCTGCGTCTGGTAGGGATGCACGTCCTTGCGATAGTCACCCCAGCGGGCAGCTTCTACGTAGACGGCCGACTTGATATTACAGTACAGACTGTCCCATAAGTGTACCACCGAGGCCTGCCCCAGGTGTCCGTCCTCTGCAAGCACCTCGGATGCACGCTTCAGGTATTGCTTGACAAAACGCGTATTCTGCAGCAGGGCATGGAATATCCAGGTTGGTGCGGCATAGTTGTTTATGTCGAGGTTGCTGTCGTTGTTGCCTTCAAAGATTTGCTCGGTATCCCAGCAAAGGAAGTAGAATCCGCGGCTGTCGGGACCTCGCTTACGGATAGCATACCAATTGTGGTAGTCCCAGTCGGTGTTTCCACCATATTGGTTGATAAGCATATAATCGATGAATGCCTTTACGTCGAGCAGCGGCTCTGCGGTAGGGTCAGGTTTTCCCTCTGCATCCAGTCCCTGCAGGCGGTAGTACACCTCATCGTCTCCTGCCGATGTCAGGGTAGAGATAAGTTGGTTCCATGCCGTCATGTCGCCCTCCGAAGCCTCTATGTGATTGCCGCCCGACTCCTCTATCTTAATCACGTCGTAGTCGCTTTTCTTGCCTCCGAAGTGCGACTTACCATACTGGTCATCGATGCGCTCGGCAATATTGTACAGTCCCCAGTACATGCCATTGAGAAACACATGCACGTGGAGGGCGTTCACCGCAGGGTTGCCCATCTGTCGCTGCATTCGTCGTGCCCAGACGTCGCGTGTAAACTGCGCCTTCACGCGCCCCCACTCGCCCCAATGCTGCCAAGAGTTACCGAAGTGGCATCGCAGCACCAGCTGGTTGAATGTCATGGGATCATCCATGCCGAAGAGCGGATAGTTGAGTGTGGTAGGTCCATACTCATCCTTAAACACCAGTCTGAAAGAGTGCTTGGGATTCTTCTCGGCTAGTCTGCCATGCCCACCATGCAGTCTGAGTCCGCAGTCTATGGTCATATCGTGTGCTTGGGGGCCTCCTATGAGTTCCACGCTCGCAGGTCGTGTCCAGCCATGTCCGGTAGCATCGCCCACCGGAGGTCCTGTAAAGATATATATGCCTCCTCGTGCCGTGTCGTTCTCGTGGCTGAAGAGGTTATCCTTATCGGTCACTATCGACAATATGGGCAAGTCATACAGTCCCTCCACAATCTTGGGCCGCAGTGTTTCGTCACCCGTCATCTCGGGATCCATCTCATAGTCGGCAATGGCCGTACCCTGTATGTCGGTATACTGCCCCCACTCTGCCGGATACCCCACAGGATCGTTGGGTTGGCTGAGCACCGACTCCACGAAAATATACGACGCTGTGGTCACCGCCGAACATAACGTGTCGGCCTTCACCTCGGCAGCCCTGAGCAGCGTGGTGGCATTGATGGTGATCGGAGCCGTGTATAGGTTACTCTGAGCCGTAGGCACCGATCCGTCAATGGTATAGCGTATCTCAGCCTCGCTGTCTGTAGCACTGATGCCCACCGTCAAGGTCGTCTGCCGGTATAGCCCATGGGGATGACTAAACTGCGGCTGCGCCCATGCACCCATCGCTATCACCGATAGCATGACGCCAAATATTTGTTTTCCGTATTTCATGCTTGCAAATGTAGTAATTACCCTCACATCTCCTTTCCAAAAACGTATCATATCCATTTGGATTTGTATCATCGCTCATGCCGTCAACGCCGAGTCACCATTGCCTATGCTTGCATATACTCCGCATTACCTATTTATATATAAAAAAAATGGCGTATCACTATTTCCTCGACCTACATCTTTTCGTATATTTGCATTGCAAAATATAATCACTACAAAAAAAACACACACCAAGAATCTATGAAGAGCCCACGCCTCATCCTCACCATCTGCATGGCCTTTGCCACAGCCTCGGCAAGCTTTGCACAGAGCAAGCTCTACCCTCACCTATTCGATCTCCAGGAGATAACCCTCACCGACGGCATGTTCAAGACTGCCCTCGACCTCAACAACGAGACACTCCTCCAGTACGACGTTGACCGCCTACTCACGCCCTACTTCCGCCAGGCAGGCATCAGCGGATGGGAGGCCCAGCACCCCAACTTCCCCAACTGGGGATCAGGCAGTTTCCGCCTCGACGGACATGTAGGCGGGCACTACCTCTCGGCCCTTGCCCTGGCCTACGCTGCCACCAAGGATGAGGATATGCGTACCCGGCTGAAGGAGCGCATGGACTATACGTTGGAAAAGATGGCGCAGTGCCAAGCCGTATTCGATGACAATACGGAAGGACTTTACGGCTACATAGGCGGACTCCCCGACAACGGTGTGTGGACAGGTCTCTACCGTGGCGACCTCACGAAGTACAACCAAAACCGCGGTAACGTACCCCTCTACGTCGTCCACAAGGTGATGGCCGGTTTCCGCGACGCTTGGCTCTATGGCGGCAGCGAGCAGGGGCGCAAGTGCTTCCTCAAGATATGCGACTGGGGTGTCAACCTCATCAGCAATCTCACCGACACCCAGGTGCAAGACGTGCTCAACACCGAGCATGGCGGCATCAACGAGATGTTTGCCGATGCCTATCAGATGACCGGCGAGGAGCGATACCTCATCGCAGCCCACCGATACACCCACACGACAATGGTGGACAACATGCAGACCGCCAACACCACCTTCCTCAGCAACAAGCATGCCAACACGCAAGTACCCAAGTATATCGGGTTCATCCGCCTGGCACAACAAAGCTACAATTCACAATTCACAATTGACAATTCACAATTAAGGCGTTCTGCCGAGAACTTCTGGACCGATGTGGTAGAGAACCGTACCGTAGCCCTAGGCGGCAACAGCGTGAACGAGCACTTCGTGCAACACAGCAACGCCCACCACCACATCACCATGACCGACGGCCCCGAGAGCTGCAACACCAACAATATGCTCAAGCTCACCGAGGACCTCTTTGCCGACGGTGCCCATGGCAAGTATGGCGACTTCTACGAGATGGCCATGTTCAACCACATTCTCTCCACCCAGCACCCCGAGACAGGAGGCTACGTATACTTCACCTCGCTGCGTCCGCAGCACTACCGCATGTATTCACAGGTCAACCAAGGCATGTGGTGCTGCGTAGGCACCGGCATGGAGAACCACAGCAAGTATGGCGAGTTTGTCTATAGTCGCGACCCCGAGAGCGGTACCCTCTACGTCAACCTCTTCGTACCCTCGATACTCAACGATGAGACTTATGCCCTCACACAGCAGACCCGCTTCCCTTACGAGCCGGGCACCACGCTCACCATCGACAAGGCTGGCGACTACACCATCGCCATCCGCAAGCCCTCATGGTGCGGCGGCTTCGGCATCGCCATCAACGGCACATCCAAGAGTGTAGAGGAACTGGACGGCTATATATATTTAAAAGGTAAGTGGCAAGCCGGCGACGAAATCAGAGTGTCGCTGCCCATGCAGCTCAACTACCTCCCCTGCCCCGGCTACGACGACTACATAGCCCTGCGCTATGGCCCCATCCTCTTGGGTGCCATCACCAGCACCGAGAACCTCACCGGCCAGCATGCCGGTGAAGGACGCATGGACCACGCCCCAGGACAGGGTGCCCAGCTCAGCCTCACCTCGGCCCCCATGCTCATCGGCGACCGCACCCACGTACTCGACTCCATCTACATGGTCGATGCCGAGAAGCTCCACTTCAAGATACGCCCCGGCCTCTACAACAGCCAGCGCTGGGCCGACCTCACCCTACAGCCCTTCTACACCATTCACGAAGCCCGCTACATGACCTACTGGAATCAGCTCACTGCCGACGAGTGGGAGAAGATACGCCAGCAGGTGATGGCCGAGGAGGAGGCCCTGCAACGCCTCAACAACCGTACCCTCGACTTCGTAGCCACGGGCGAGCAGCAGAGCGATGCCGGACATGTGCTACAAGGCACCTTCGGCAAGGGCAGCTACGACGGCGAGTTCTATGTCGACTGCCAGAGCGGCCAGTGGTTCAGCTACCAGCTCGCCACCCAAAGCATCAAGGAGAACGTATCACTCATGTGCCGCTTCCACTCGGCCGATGCTGGGCGCGTAGTCACCATCTACGTCAACAACAAGAAGCTCACCACGATGACCTTGGAGAAGAAGTCCTTCAGCGGCCACTACAACTGGGAGCACCCCGTGAGCGAAGAGCTGTTGCTCGTCGACGGTCTCCTGCCCGACAGCATCACCGTGCGTTTCCATGCCTCGGGCAATACTCCTGCCCCTGGCCTCTACTACCTACGCCTGCTCAAGGACTATGCCGCGAAGCCCCTCTATACCTTCATCAACTACCAGTGGATATCGGGCGACGACAACCGCGTCAACCGCGTCACCTACCACGACGACAACACCATCACCGTCTACGGCAAGCAGGGGCTCAACAACATCGCCCTGCAGTATGCCACCTACTTTGACGACTACTACGACCTCACTTCAGAGCATAAATACCTCACCGTATGCGGCTCCACCCTCAGGCGTTCCGATGGTGCCTCATACCTCTGGTGGCTCGGCGGTATCAACCGCGCCAGCCAGGTGCCCCCTACCTACGTCACCACGATTGCCGACGGACAGAGCCTCTTCGTGTGGGACATCACCCAGAGCGGCCTCAACGACAACATGCGCGATGCCCTCTTCAGTTTCAACTCCAACGGACAAGCCATGAACACCGTCTTCGGGCTCACCACCACCCACAGCGACGGCAGCGCCACCCTCAGCGACATCAGTTTCTACACACGCGACTCCCTTGTCACCCGCTACCCCGAGATGCAGGCCTACCTCGGCGCCCCCGACAGCGGCATCCACCCCATCCCGCAGCACGACTCATCACTGCGCGGTATCTACACCCTCGATGGGCACCACGTCACCCACCTCCATTCCCTCACCCCAGGCATCTACATCGTCGATGGCAAGCTGCGGTTCTTGGGAGACAGGGAGTAGCCAATGCCATATCTGCGACAAGGTCTGGTATGTTGGTGGAGAACACCTTCACGCCATGCCTCTCCACGATGTCCCTCACCTTGAACACCGCATCGCCACGCTTCAGCCCCAGTGCCTTGGCCTCTTGGGTCAACGCCACGATGATGCCATCGTTCGACCCCGCCACGCACACCGGCTTATGCCACAGTCCCGGGCAGAACACACGCTCCACGGAGCAGAAGAAATTGTTGCAATCGACAAGTGCGAACATTGGGCTTTAGGGTTTAGTGGTTAGAGTTTAGAGTTTAGAGTTTAGGGTTTAGTGTTTAGAGTTATCGTCTTCGTTTTCGTTGCAGCCAAGGCTGCCCCTCAACCCGGCTTATGAATCACATACGTCACCACTCCCCACACGCTGAACTCGTCGCCCTCCTCGATGCGTATGCGTGGGTATTCGGGGTTTGCCGGCACGAGCCATCGTCCCTGCTTGTCCACGGCCACGCGCTTCACCGTATACTCGCCATTGAGTTCACACACCGCCACCTGCCTCTCCGTAGGGTTTCGGTTGCTCTTGTCCACAATGAGGATGTCGCCATCGTTGATGTCCGCCTCTATCATCGAGTTTCCCGTCACGCGTATGAGGTACGATGCCTCTGGGTGCGGACACAGCATCCGCAGCAGCTCGATGTCCTGTGCCAATTCATCATTGTCGAGCGGAATGGGGAATCCCGCCACTATCTTGATGTCAAACAGCGGCAGCGTCATCGGCTTCACCCGTGTGGCGGGGTACACCTCCCCGAAGCGTGGCATACGCTCCTTTTCCTGCATCTCCATGGCCGAGGCTATGCACTCCTTGATAAACTCCGTCTTACTCTCCTGAGCGTCAATATATTCTGCCATCTCCTTGGGCGCACGAAAGGCATACAGCTTGCTGTCCGAGGCTGGTCTGCCAGCCCCCTCACGCCTACCTCCTCGCGTCCCTGTCTTCTTTGTCTCCGTCATACCTCTTGCTTACTTTGCAGCAAAGGTAATCATAAGTTTTGATTTCTGTATAACGGAATCAAAGTATTTCTTTTTCTTAAGCGCAGTGGATAATAAAGAATACCTCTTCTCAAGTTAGGACGAACCACTATTTTTCCCTACCTTTGCATTACGATGAAAAATAAGAATAAAGTTATAGCGATATGATTACAGTTTCAGATTTAGCGATTCAGTTTGGAAAAAGAGTGTTGTACAAGGATGTTAACCTAAAGTTCACTAACGGTAACATCTACGGAGTCATTGGTGCTAATGGAGCAGGCAAGTCTACCTTTCTGCGCGCTATAAGTGGCGACTTGGAGCCCACCAAGGGAAGTGTAACCCTTGGCCCCGATGAGCGTCTCTCGGTGCTCAGCCAGGACCACTTCAAGTGGGATCAATATACGGTACTCAACACCGTGCTGAAGGGGCATACCGTGCTTTGGGATATCATGAGCGAGCGTGATGCCCTGTATGCTAAAGCTGATTTTAGTGATGAGGACGGATTGAGAGCTGCCGAGCTGGAAGAGCGGTTTGCCGAACTGGAAGGCTGGAATGCCGAGAGCGATGCCGCTGCCCTGCTTAGCGGATTGGGCATCAAGGAGGACAAGCACCATCTGCTGATGAGCGAACTGAGCGGTAAGGAGAAGGTGCGTGTCATGTTGGCCCAAGCCCTCTTCGGGAACCCCGACAACCTGCTGCTCGACGAGCCCACCAATGACCTTGATATGGAGACTGTAACCTGGCTCGAGGAGTATTTGAGCAATTTCGAGCACACCGTATTGGTGGTGAGCCATGACCGCCACTTCCTCGACTCTGTGTGTACCCACACTGTAGACATCGACTTTGGCAAGGTGAGCATCTTTGCCGGCAACTATAGCTTCTGGTACGAGAGTTCTCAGCTCGCCCTCCGTCAGGCACAAAATCAAAAGACCAAGGCTGAGGAGAAGCGCAAGGAACTGGAAGAGTTTATCCGTCGATTCAGTGCCAATGTGGCCAAGAGCAAGCAGACCACCAGCCGCAAGAAGATGCTGGAGAAGCTCAACGTCGAGGATATCCAACCCTCATCGCGCAAGTATCCCGGCATTATCTTTACTCCCGAGCGCGAGCCGGGCAATCATATCCTCGAGGTCAGCGGGCTACGTGCCGAGATGGAGGATGGCACCGTGCTCTTCAGCGATGTAAACCTCAATGTAGAGAAGGGCGACAAGATCGTGTTCCTCAGCCGTGACCCACGTGCCATGACAGCCTTCTTCGAGATCATCAATGGCAACCGTAAGCCCCATGCCGGCAAGTTCAACTGGGGAGTAACCATCACCACCGCCTACCTGCCCCTCGACAATACTGAGTTCTTCGACACCGACCTCAACCTCGTAGATTGGCTCAGCCAGTTTGGCGAAGGCAACGAAGTGTACTTCAAGAGTTTCCTTGGCCGTATGCTCTTCAGTGGTGAGGAGGTCCTGAAGAAAGCCAATGTCCTATCCGGTGGCGAGAAGATGCGTTGCATGATTGCCCGCATGCAGCTGAAGAATGCCAACTGCCTTATCCTCGATACCCCCACCAACCACCTCGACCTCGAGAGCATCCAGGCATTCAACAATAATCTGAAACTGTATAAAGGCAATATCCTCTTCAGCAGTCACGACCACGAGTTCATTCAGACCGTTGCCAACCGTATCATCGAGCTGACTCCGAATGGTATCATCGACAAGATGATGGAATATGACGAATACATCACCAGCGACCAAATCAAAGAGATGAGGACTCGGATGTATGGATCCGACGCGGTATGATAGCGTCGGTTAACTTGCAGTTTTCCTCCTTTGCGCCTCGGCATAGATTAAGCAAGCATATCCGACAATGGCATTGCTCATTCGCTCGCTTACTCGTACCTTTATGGCTGCGCCAAGAAGACAGGAAGCAGAATGCATTATATAAATATATAAAAGAAAGCATACAACATGAAAAGTTTCGGACAGAGGGCGTGGGTACTACCACAACCGGTGCTGATCATCGGCACATACAATAGCGACGGCACTCCCAACGCGATGAATGCGGCATGGGGCGGACAGTGGGACAGCAAGGAGATCATGATTTCTATGGGCTCGCATGCCACTACGGACAACCTGACACGGTGCAGCGAGTTTACCGTGGCCTTTGCCACGAAGGAGACGATGGTGGCTGCAGACTTCGTGGGTATCGTGAGTGCCAAGGACGACCCGCTGAAGATGCAGAAGACGGGGTGGACGGCCATGAAAGCCTGCAACGTGGATGCACCCGTGTTCACCGACTTCCCCATGACACTGGAATGCCGCATACTGCACAAGATTGACGAGACGGCGGACGGGTATAACATCGTGGCCGAGATCGTCAACATCCTCGTGGACGAGCGCTACCTGGCTGCCGACGGCAAGCCCGATGTGGAGAAGATGCAGCTCATCACCTACGAACCCGTGCACCATGGCTACGTAGTGCTGGGAGAGCGCGTAGGCAATGCGTTTGCCGATGGCAAGAAACTCTAAACTCTACACTCTAAACAAACATGAAAGTATTACTCATCAACGGCAGTCCCCGCCAACAGGGGAACACGGCCACGGCACTGGCAGAGGTGGCACGCCAGCTGGCTGCCGAGGGCATAGAGAGCGAACAGGTATGGATAGGCAACAAGCCGGTGCGCGGATGCACCGCCTGCGGACAGTGCTCGGCCAAGGGGCTGGGGCGCTGCGTGTTTGACGACGACGTGTGCAACAGCATCTCGGCCAAGTTCAACGAGGCCGATGCGCTGATCATCGGTTCGCCGGTATACTACGGACAGCCCAACGGGGCGCTGCTCTCGATCATACAGCGTGCGTTCTACTCCAATGGGGCCAGCATCAGCGGAAAGCCCGCAGCAGCCATCGCCGTATGCCGCAGAGGTGGTGCCACGGCTACCTTCGAGGCACTGAACATGCCCTTCCAGATGATGAACATGCCCGTGGTGACATCGCAGTACTGGAACATCGTCTATGGCCGCGAGCCAGGGCAGGCTGCCAACGACACCGAGGGCATGCAGACCATGCGCACCCTGGCACGCAACATGGCGTGGCTGCTCAAGTGCACCGAAGGGAAACGCGCTCCGGGACGCCCCTCTGACGAGCCTTGGGAGCCGATGCACTTTGTGAGATAAAACAGTTACAACATTAACACCAAAGCAACATGAAACGAATCGTCATCCTCCTCATCGTAGCCCTGCTGGGGCAATGGATGTATGCTAAGGACTACAAGGTTAGCGGACCGCAGGGCGGACTGGCCATGACACTCACCCTACCCGACGGCTTTGACACCGCGACAGACAGCTGTCCGCTGGTGATACTCATGCACGGTATCTTCTCGAGCAAGAACTTCACCCCCATGCCCAAGATAGCCAAGCAGCTCGCCAAGGCGGGCATAGCCTCCATACGCTTCGACTTTGGCGGACACTGGAACAGCGAGGGAGAGATGCAGCTGATGACCATAGAGAAGGAGATTGCCGACGCGCTGGCCATGTGGGACTATGCCTGCTCGCTGCCCTACGTGAGCAAGATAGGATTGCTGGGCCACTCGCAAGGGGGCGTGGTGGCCTCGATGACAGCCGGGCGCATAGCCAGCCAAGGGCACACGGCCAAGCCGCTCTACGGGCTGGCACTGCTGGCTCCGGCATCGGTGCTCAAGAACGCTTGCCGCAATGGCAGTCTCTTCGACGCCAAGTTCGACCCTGCCGACCCACCCGAATATGTGCGTTGCTTCAAAATGATGAAGCTGGGGCGCGAGTACCTGCTCAGCACACAGCAGCTCGACATCTACGGCACCGCCGGAGCATACCAAGGCCCTGTGAGAATCATCCACGGCGGTAACGACCGACTGGTGCCGATGTGGTGTAGCGAGGACTTCGTGAAGACCTACGGCGAGGCAGCCGAACTGATAGTTGTGGAGGGCGAGAACCACCGACTGAGCAAGAAGACACGAAAGGTGGCCGAACTGGTGACGGCATTCTTCGACACACACAGATAACAGTTTACCATGGAGCAGCATTGCTGCCCGATATCCGAGGCGAAAGCTTTGCCCTTGCGGCAAAGTTTTCCGATAAAGTATTACCTGCAATACATCAAAGGACAACAAGACACTAAGGCCTGTATCCACTGTGCACTTGACAGAATGGAGGAGCCGACGAAGGATAAATCAGAAGAAAAGTGATGGTTTCGGACAACTTTACGCAGAAAAATGCAAGAAAAGTTTACTTTTTTATCATTTCCAAGAAAGATTTCTTGCGATTTTCTTGTTTAAATTATACATACCTATTAACTTTGTAGCTGAAAGAGTTAGCAACGATGGCAGGAATGAATATAGGAGGCCAACCATTTGTAAAATGGCCAGGATCGAAAAGTCAGCATGTACACATACTGACGCAAGCCCTTCCCGCCGACTTTGCCGAGATACCCAACGTCACTTACATAGAACCGTTCGTCGGTGGTGGTGCCATGCTCTTCCACATGCTACAGACATACCCGAACATCAAACGGGCCATCATCAACGACAACAACCTTGACCTGATACGAGCATACAACACCGTACGCGACCGCGCAAAGGAACTCATCGGCGAACTCAAGAAGATACAAAAAGAATTCCTCCCCCTCGACGAAGAGGAACGACAAGAGTACTTCATCGAACGACGCGACGAGTTTAACGCACGCCTCGCCGGAGGACTGCGCCACTCGGCACTCTTCATCTTCCTGAACAAGACATCGAACGCCAACTACCGCACCAACGGCAACGGCAAGTTTAACGGTGCATACAACCACCTGATAAACCCCTGCATCTGCGACGAGCGCACCATATTGGCCGACAGCAAGCTGCTGCAACGCGTGACCATCGTATGCGGCGACTACGAGAAGACCTACAGCGAGGCCAGCGGGAACACCTTCTTCTTCCTCGACCCTCCCTACCGCCCCACAGGCAAGAGGCACAGCAGCACCGAGTTTAACGACAAGGAGCAGATCAGGCTCAAGAAATTCTGCGACCTGCTATCGTACCGCCACTTCCAGTGGATGCTCACCAATAGCGACGGCAAATGCCAAGACCCCGACGACACCTTCATGGAACAGCTCTACAGCAACTACAACGTGGAGCGCATATGGTCGAAAAATGCCATCGTAGCCAAGCCCGAGAAAAGAGAGAAACTATCGGAACTGCTCGTGAGAAACTTCTACCGAGAGATACTCTCACTGCGCGATGTGCACTGCAGACAACTCTCCTTTGCGTTTTAGAATCACAAAACATTGATTTAAAAACGCCAATCCACTAAAATAAATAGGTAAATCTTTTTCTATTAGAGAAAAAAGTTGTACCTTTGCCGTCCGAAAACCATTACACATTATTGTTACCAGCAATAAAACAGAGTAATAACTAATTAAACGAAATAAAACAATGAAAAAAGGTATTCATCCTGAGAACTATCGTCCTGTAGTATTCAAAGACATGTCAAACGGCGACTGCTTCTTGTCACGTTCTACATGCGCTACCAAGGAAACCATCGAATTTGAGGGCGAGACTTATCCCCTGATCAAGCTCGAAATCTCAAACACTTCTCACCCCTTCTACACAGGTAAGTCTAAGCTGGTTGACACCGCTGGTCGTGTAGATAAGTTCATGAGCCGCTACGCCAGAAGCCAGAAGAAGTAAGGATAACACCTATCCACATAGAGGTGTACTGGAGGAAGACCCTCAAGTACACCTTTTTTGTTTCTACACACAGAATAATCAACACAACAAGAACTCCATACCCTACCCACTATGAAACTCCTCGCACGCGCGCGTACATTATATATATTAGTACTGGCTCTGACACTGTGTGTCAGTTGCGAGAAGGACTTGCCGCAGGAGGAGCTCGACTGGGCCACCGCCGCCAACACCAACAGCAATGCACAAGGCCAGGCACGACGGCTCGAGATGCCGCGTCTCGACAGCGACAACCTGTACAACTGCTACACCACACGCTACCGCGGCATGGAGACGGTGACCTTCAGCATCGAATACGACACCGAGAAACGACACTCCAAATGGGTGGCCTTCACCTTCGACAACAGCTCGGCACAGGTCAACTGGAACCGCAACAACTGGGAGTGGACCAGCTGGGAAGGAGACCCTTTCCAACCCGACCCGCTACTGCCCAACGATGTACGCATAGGCGACGAGGAGCACAGGAAAGACCGCTACGACAGAGGACACCTGTGCGCATCGGCCGATAGGCTATACTCCAAGGATGCCAATGAACAAACCTTCTACTACTCGAACATAAGTCCGCAATTGAGCGGATTCAACACGGGCATCTGGCTCGACCTGGAAAATAAAGTGCAAAATTGGGGCAGCAATGCCAACATGCGCGACACGCTGTATATAGTCAAGGGCGGAACCATACGCGACGGAGAGTTCTATGACTCGCGCGGAGCGCATGGTACTATCGTCAAAGACATGGATACGATGAGCGGTATCGTGGTGCCGGCACACTTCTTTATGGCGCTTGTAACCCGCAAGAGCGAGAGTTTCTATGGCATAGCCTTCTACTTCGACCACAAGGAGCGCCATACGGGCAGCCTTAGCGACTATGCCATCACCATCGACGAACTGGAGGAGCTGACAGGCATAGACTACTTCTGCAACTTCCCCGACAAGGTGGAAGAGGCTATAGAATCGAAATGCAATCCCGCGCTGTGGGGATTGCAATAATCATTGGGAATAATCATTTCCTTACGAAGCATCCGTCTGCCCAAGAGTAGACAAGCGAATCGGCCACGATATAGGGCGCTACAGCACCACGTTCGTCGCGGCTGAGATAATCTGTCGTACCCAGACGACAAGTGAGCGTAGGGGCATCGAGGGCAAGGTGGTAAGTCTTGAAGAAGATATCCATGCGGCCCCAGGCGGCATTGGCCGAGTCGGTGCGCTCGGCTGTGCGGAAGTCGGCCATCTGCGGAGCCACGAAGCAGCGCTCCACAGCTATAGGCTGCCAAGCCTCATCATAGAAGGCTACGCGACTATCACACATCGGGGCCTTCACCGTAGTCACCATACAGAGCACATCGGTGGAGTCGGTCACGGACAGCAGCTTCATGGCCACATCGCACGAGCGGGTATAGTTGATTAACAGATAATCGACCGTGAGGGTATCAAGGTGCGACTTACCATCAAGACGATTGGTAACCACAGCATCCATGTGGTAATCAAAGAAGTCGATAAAATCGAGTCTGTTGGTCTTGGTCAGCAGCGGAAGCACCGAGTCGGGCATCACGGCAAACCACTGGCGTATGGGGGTGCGGGCTTGAGCCACACACGTCATGGCCACAAGCAAGCAGAGTAGACATTTAAGTCGGCGTGTCATATACAACATTTACTATACAGGCTACAAAGTTAATAAAAAAGAGCCATACCCATCTCGCATTTCACGTTTTTTATAGCACAGAGGTCTCCCTCATCTACCTGCTTACCGCGATCCCAAATAGAGGAAGAGCATGCCGAGGAGCACAAGCAGGAGATCCAAGGCCTTGCTGCGCAGGTTTTTCTCACGGAAGAGGAGTGCACCGCACAGGAACGACACCACCACACTGCCGCGACGCACCATAGAGACCACAGAGATGAGCGAGTCCTCTTGCGACAGGGCGGTGAAGTAAGCAAAGTCAGCCACGGTAAGGAACACCGAGATGAGCGGTATAGCCCACGACCAGCGGAAGGGCGTACTCTGCTTGCGATGGGGATACCACAGCACCAGCAACACCACGCCCATGATAAAGAACTGGTATATGGTGAACCACGACTGCACCACCATGCTATCGAAGCGCTGCATGAGGAACTTATCGTACAGGGCACTCACGGCACCAAGCACCGATGAGAGCACCACGAAATATATCCAGCGATTATGGCGGAAGTCGATACCCTCCTTCTTGCCGCTACGGCTCAGCAGCATAAACGACACCATGGCAAGCAGCACGCCCACCCACTGATAGCCATTGAGCCGCTCGCCGAAGATGAGCAGCGCACCCAGAAGCACCATCACAGGACGTGTGGCATTGATAGGCCCCACTATGGTTATGGGCAGATGCTTCATGCCGAAGTAGCCGAAGAGCCATGAGCCCAACACGATGAACGACTTGACAATGATATACCTATGCACATCCCAGCCACACACGGGCACATGCATGATGGTATCGTCGAGCACTCCCGTAGTAGCCGAGAGCAGGATAAACGGCAGGAAGATGAGCGACGAGAACAGGGTGTTGAGGAAAAGCACAGGGATGACGGCATTGTCCTTCAAGGCCTGTTTCTTACTCACATCATAGAGGCCGAGCAACGCGGCCGAAAGAAATGCTAATGCTAACCACATTTTGAGTTTTTGAGTTTGTGAGTTTTTGAGTTTCGTTCCTCGTTAATCGTTAATCGTTAATCGTTAATCGTTCAACGTCCAACCATCATAAGTAACATCGACCAGGAACAGTGCGTGGGCAGGCACGGAAGTGCCGGCACTGCAGCGGTCTTTCTTCTCTATCACCTGGCAAAATTCCTCTATAGTCATCTTACCACGACCCACCTCGAGCAGAGTGCCCACTATGGCACGCACCATATTGCGGAGGAAGCGGTCGGCCTGGATTACAAAGCGCCACTCGTGCTCGTTCACCTGCTCCCATCGGGCCTGCATGATGCGGCAGTTGTTGGTGGCCACATCGGTATGGAGCTTGCTGAAGCTGGTGAAGTCCATATAATCGAAGAGGCGGCGAGCAGCCTCGTTCATCCGTTCAAAGTCGGGGGCATGGAAGAGGCGCATGGCACGATGACGGCTGAAGGGGTCCTTGGCCGTAGACACATAGTAGTGGTAGGTGCGCGAGGTGGCGCTGAAGCGGGCATGCGCATCCGCACATACGGGTTGCACACGCCGCACGGCAATGTCGGGTGGAAGTATGCGGTTGAGCTTGTCAGCAAGGCGCTGGCAATCTACCTCCTGCTCGGTATCGAAGTGGGCAACCATCTTCAGGGCATGCACACCAGCATCGGTGCGACCGGCACCCGTGACAGGGGTATCCTCGCGCAGGAGCGTGGTGAGGGCCTCGGTCAAGGCCTGCTGCACGGAGATGCCGTTGGGCTGTATCTGCCAACCGTGATAGTTGGTGCCGTCGTAGGAAAGGGTGATGAAATGTCTCATTTAATTCAGAACTCAGCATTCTTTACGTTCATCATATGCACCGCTACCAAGGCTGCTGTCTCGGTGCGCAGGCGCGACTTGCCCAGGGTGATGGGGCGGAAGCCGTGGTCAATAGCAGCCTGCACCTCCTCGGGGCTAAAGTCACCCTCGGGGCCGATGAGCACGAGGGCATCTTCGCCGGACGTGAGAGCCTGTATGAGGGGTTCCTTGTCGCCTTCGTAGCAGTGGGCGATAAACTTCTGCCCAGTGAAGGGCTGGGCGATGAACTTCATGAACGGGGTCATAGGGTTAAGCTGCGGCAACGTGGGCTTGAGCGACTGCTTCATGGCCGACACGAGAATCTTCTCCACGCGCTCGGTCTTCACCACCTTGCGCTCAGAGTAGCGGCAGTCGAGAAAGGTAATCTCATCGATACCTATCTCGGTAGCCTTCTCGGCAAACCACTCGATGCGATCCATATTCTTTGTCGGTGCCAGTGCCAGATGCAGATGACCCTGCCACAGAGACTCAGGTGTAGTGGTTTCCACGATGCGCACATAGCAGCGCTTGCCACTTATCATATCAATCTCGGCACGGTAGAACGAGCCCTTGCCGTCGGTGAGCATCACCTCGGCACCTTCGGTGAGGCGCAGCACACGAAGAGCGTGAGCTGCCTCCTCCTGAGGGAGTTCAAGCGTAGTAGCAATGTCGGGAGTGTAGAACAAAAACACGTTTTGGAATTATGAATTATGAGTTATGAATTATGAGTTGTCAATTGTCAATTGTGAATTGTGAATTGGAGTTCCGCGATGTCGTGCAAGAATTCATAATTCATAATTCAGAATTATCACCCTCTCTCTCGCGTATCACATCGCGCAGATGGGCGGCAAGTTCGTAGTCTTCGCGCTCGATGGCTGTCTTGAGCACTCCACGCAGCACCTCGGTATTCATCACGGTGATGGGCATGGAGTAGGCTCCGCCTCCTTCGTCGCGCATGCACTGGGCATTGAGCAGTTCCTCGTCGATATAGATGGGACGGCCCTGATGCAGGGCGATGGCGATGGCATCGGAGGTGCGTGCATCCACATTGACGGTTTGCCCATACTGCTCGCATACGAGGTATGAGTAGAACACGCCACCCTTCACCTTATATATATATACCTCTTGGATGCGTATGGCAAAGGCATCGGCCATGCCGGCAATGAGGTCGTGAAGCATAGGACGCTCGGTAGAGACATCGCGGAGGAACATGGCGATAGCCTGTGCCTCGAGCAAGCCCACCAGGATGGGCAGACTGCGATTGCCGTCACGCTCACGTAGCAGGGCGATGTAGAACTTGTCGTTCGCCGCCTTCTGCAACAGGTCCTGTACTTTGAGTTCGACTTTCATTTGGAATCTGCTTTATTTCTCCTTTACATGCTTATAACGGAAGATAAGCGCAAATAGTATAGCCACCACGAGGGCATAGCCCGCAAAGATGTACCATACGGTCTCCCATCCGGCCATCTGTGCCATCGGGGTGTCCTTGGAGTATACCACCGCATTGACTACCGCCTGAGCGCTCAGCGTACCCACTGTGGCACCGAATCCATTGGTCATCATGATGAAAAGGCCCTGGGCGCTGGAGCGGATGTTCATGTCGGTCTCCTTATCAACAAAGAGCGAACCCGAAATGTTGAAAAAGTCGAACGCCACACCATACACAATCATCGAAAGTATAAACAGCCATACACCGTTACCGGGGTTACCCACGGCAAAGAAGCCGAAGCGGAGCACCCAAGCAAACATGGCGATGAGCATCACGTTCTTGATGCCGAAGCGCTTCAGGCAGAAGGGGATGAGCAGGATACACAGTGTCTCGGAAACCTGAGAGAGCGATATCAGGATGTTGGCATGAGCCACGGCAAACGAATCGGCATACTCGGCGATGCCGGCAAAGCTCGAGATGAAGGGGTTGGCATAGCCATTGGTAATCTGCAACGACACACCCAGCAGCATGGAGAAGATGAAGAAGATGGCCATCTTTCTCTCCTTGAACAGGGCGAAGGCACGCAGGCCGAGGGCATCAATCATCGAGCCCGACTTCTTCCCCTTGTTCACGGCACAGGGAGGCAGGGTGAAGGCATAGGCACCGAGCACCACGCTCCACAGGGCGCTCACGAAGAACTGCTCATAGCCATGCTGGAAGCCCATGAGGTCGACAATCCACATCGACACGATGAAGCCGATGGTGCCAAACACACGGATGGGCGGGAAAGCCTTCACGGTGTCGAGTCCCGCACGGTCGAGCGCCGAGTAGGACACCGAGTTGGACAGGCCCAGAGTGGGCATGAAGAACGCTACGCTGAGTGCGTAGAGGGGGAAGATTTGACCGAACGTCACGTTATCGCCATGCGTCATGCCCATATATCCGGCCAGTGCCATGAAGGCACCTGCCAGCAGATGGCTGATACCGAGCATTTTCTGAGCCGGCACAAAGCGGTCGGCCACGATACCTATGAGCGCCGGCATGAAGAGCGACACAAAGCCCTGCACGGAGTAGAACCAACCGATATTCTCGGCCAAGCCCACCTTGGCAAGGTAGCCGCCCATAGAGGTGAGGTAGGCACCCCACACGGCGAACTCAAGGAAGTTCATCACAATCAGTCTTACTTTTGTATTCATATCTATAGAGTTTATTTTTCGTAGTGCAAAAATACTGCTATTTTTCTAAAATCACGCGTTATAGGCACGCATTTTTATAAACACAGAACGCGAAAAAAGGATGTGTGCCGTGATGGAATCGGCATTACAAAGAAAGCAACATCGGGAAGATGATAAAAAATCATTCGGCAACATACGTTTTGCAAAGATTTGCCGTTTATATAAAATATATGAAAAAGGTAGTCCTACTCATACTCTTGCTAAGTACCCCCTACGGTTTGCTCCATGCACAGGAGAGCACACCGACTGGCGGCGTTACCCTCAAGGGACGCATCACCGACGAGACGGGAAGTCCGGTAGAGATTGCCAATATATGGATAGCCCGGCAGATGAAAGGCACCACCACCAACCTCAAGGGAGAGTACTCGATAGCCCTCACCTCGGCCGACACGGTGGAGATTACCTACTCGATGATAGGGCACCAGACACGCCGTCGTGTCCTCTTCAAGCCTACGGGCGTTATCACGATGGATGTGATGCTCCCCCACTCCAACACGGCCCTGCAGGGGGTGACCATACGCGAGACACGCCGACAGACGGGCACCATGCAGCACCTGTCGCAGAAGCAGGCCCGACTGATGCCCGATGCCTCAGGTGGCTCGATAGAGTCATTCATCGCCACACAAGCAGGCGTAAGCAGTACCAACGAACTGTCATCGACATACAATGTGCGCGGAGGCAACTACGACGAGAACTCAGTGTATGTCAATGGCATAGAGGTATACCGCCCGCTACTCATCAGAGCCGGTCAGCAGGAGGGACTCAGTTTCATCAACCCCGACATGGTGGAGAATATCGGTTTCTCATCGGGCGGTTTCGAGGCACGTTACGGCGACAAGATGAGTAGCGTGCTCGACATCACCTATCGCCGTCCCACCCAACTGGAGAGCACTCTCTCGGCCAGCCTGCTCGGCGCCAATGCATATGTGGGCATCGGCAAGGAAGACAAGTGGAGCATGACACACAGCCTGCGCTACAAGACAAGCCAATATCTGCTGGGCACGCTCGATACGCAGGGTGAGTACGACCCATCGTTTGTGGACTATCAGACCTACCTCACCTACAAGCTATCAGAGCAGTGGGAAGCAGGATTCATCGGCAACATTTCGCAAAACAGGTATCGGTTTATCCCATCAGACCGCAACACCTCGTTTGGTACGCTGGAAGATGTGAAGGAGTTTAAGGTCTACTTCGGCGGACGCGAAGAGGACATGTTCCGCACATGGTTCGGAGCACTCAACCTGACCCATACGCCCAGCACCAACCATAAGTTCACACTCAACCTATCGGCATACCGCACCGATGAGAAGGAGACCTTCGACATCGTCAGCCAATACTGGCTCAACGACGTAGACGACGAGAAAAACATGGGTGTAGGCACCTATATGGAGCATGCCCGCAACTACCTTACGGCATCGGTGGTATCGGGCGGACTGAGCGGGAAACATACCCTCGGGCAGCATGAGCTGCATTGGGGCACCGAATACAAGCTGGAGCAAATCACCGACGACATCAACGAATGGGAGATGCGCGACTCGGCAGGCTACTCCCTGCCTCATACGGGCGAACGCCTCGAACTCATCTACAACCTGCGTTCACAAAACGAGGTGCGCAACCACCGCCTGTCGGCATTCGTGCAGGACACCTGGCGCAAGCATACCGATGTGGGACTCTTCGTCATCAACGGAGGCATGCGCTTCTCCTACTGGTCGTGGAACAGAGAACCACTCTTCTCACCTCGCCTGTCGGTAGGCTTCATCCCCGAGGAGAACGACCGCTTTACCTTCCGCCTTGCCACAGGCATGTATTATCAGAGCCCCTTCTACAAGGAGTTTCGCGATACGGTACAGGCAGGAGGCTCATCTTACGTGAGGCTCAACAAGGAAATCAAGTCACAACGCTCGATACAGGTGGTGGGAGCGATGGACTATCAGTTCCGCGTATGGGACCGCCCCTTCAAACTCACCACCGAGGTGTACTACAAGGCCCTGTCGAACCTCATCCCCTACAACGTGAACAACGTGCGCCTCACCTACTACGGCGAAAACTGCGCATCGGGATATGCAGCCGGACTCGACATGAAGCTCTTCGGAGAGTTTGTCCCTGGCACCGACTCATGGCTCACAGCATCGATCATGCGCACCGAGGAGAAGATCGACGGCAAGTGGTATCCACGCCCTACCGACCAGCGTTTTAACCTCTCATTCTGCCTTACCGACTACTTCCCGGGATCGGACCGCTGGCAGATGAACCTCCGTGCCGTGTATGCCAACGGACTGCCGTTCGGGCCACCCCACTCGGGGCGCGAGAGACTCACATTCCGTGCACCGGCCTACCGCCGTGTAGACATAGGCATGAGCTACCGACTCGTCAACAACGAAGAGCATGCCATCACCTACGGCTGGCAACGCCACTTCCGCAACGTTTGGCTCGGCCTCGATGCCTTCAACCTGCTGGGCATCAATAACGTGAACTCCTATTACTGGATCACCGATACCGAGAACCACCGCTATGCGGTACCCAACTACCTCACGGGCCTACGCCTCAATGCACGAGTGCTCATCGAATTTTAACACTAACAAATACACCGTTTACTATGAGATTAGATGGAAGAAGAACAAGCAGTCATGTAGATGACCGCCGCCGCATGGGTGGGGGCAAGAAAGCTGGTCTGGGATTAGGTGGCCTGGTTGTCGTAGCACTCATTACATGGCTGCTCGGAGGCAATCCGCTCAGCGTACTGCAATATGCCGACCTGGGAGGAGTACTCACCGAACAAGGAGGCAACTATGAACCTACGGCCGAAGAGGAAGCACTGGCAAAGTTCTCGAGCCAGATACTGGCAGGGACAGAAGATGTATGGACAAAAGAGTTTCAAAAGATGGGACTCACCTATGAGCCGCCACGCCTAGTACTCTTCAACGGTAGCGTACAGTCTGGCTGCGGTGGAGCTACGGCCTCGTCGGGGCCCTTCTACTGCTCGGCCGACCAGAGCGTATACATCGACCTCTCCTTCTTCACACAGATGAAGAGGCAGCTGGGTGCCGATGGCGACTTTGCCTATGCCTACGTCATTGCACACGAGGTGGGACACCATGTGCAATATCTGCTGGGAATACTCGACGACGCCCATCAGCAGATGAGCCGTGTGAGCGAGAAGGAGAGCAACCGCATCAGCGTACGTTTGGAGCTTCAGGCCGACTTCTTTGCCGGTATATGGGCCTACCATGACAACCGGATGTTTGGCTCGCTCGAAGAGGGTGACATCGAGGAAGGCATCAACGTGTCATCGAAGATTGGCGACGACTACCTGCAGAAGCAGGCACAAGGCTACACCGTGCCCGACGCATTCAACCATGGCACCTCGGCACAGCGAGTACGATGGCTGAAGAAGGGCCTCGCCAGCGGCCGCATCGGCGATGGCGACACCTTCAGTCCTAACTACAACGACCTATAACACCCACCCGACGATGAACCTCATAACGCTCTTCCGTAAGATAAGTCCGTACGTCAAGCCCTATCGCTGGCTGGTGGTACTGACACTCATCCTGACAATCATAGGTTCGTTCATCGCACAGATCAACGCCGTAGTGCTCGACCGCACCGTCGATGCCATCAACTCGCTCATCACCACACACACCCTCGTATGGAGCAAGGCAGCCCATATCCTTACGGTCATCAGCGTCGTCTTGCTGGGCAAGGAGATATTCTCGGCTGGCATCACCTATGCGCAGCACTACTTCGGGGAGAAGATGCGCATCAACGTATCCAAAGACCTGTCGCAAGCCGTCATCGACCACATGCTGCGCTACCGCATGGCATTCTTCTCGCGACCAAACAATGAGACCGGCAAGCTGCAAACCCGCATCGACCAAGGCGTGAGCAGCCTCTCGTCTACCGTGCAGAACTTCTTCATCGACCTGCTGCCCCTCTTCATGAGTGCCGCACTGGCACTGATACTCATGTTTGCCGCCAACGTATATGTAGGCTTCACGGCGCTGGGTATCGTACCTATATATATATGGATTACGATACGCCAAGCCCACCGGCTGCAAGGCTGGAGACGCAATATGCGCTCATACCGCGAGCAGAAGAGCCACGGGGTGATGAATATCATCGAGAGCATCAACGTGATCAAGTCGTTCAACCGCGAAGAGATAGAGAGCGACAAGCAATGGCAGCTACAGACACAGTTTACCGACAATCAGATGCGGGTGCGCAAGACCTCGTTCTACTTTGACGGACTGAAGAGTTTCGTGCGGCAGACGGGCACCGTGCTCATCATCATCCTCACGGCATACCTGGTGCTTATCGACTATCCGGGCATGACGATAGGTAAGATCATGTACCACGTGATGCTCTTCTCCAATGTAACGGCGCCCATCACCCAGCTGCAGCGCATCTTCGACCAGATGAACGATGCACTGATCTATGCCGAAGGATTCTTCGATATCCTGGAAGCGGATGATGAATGTGAACCTACGGGCCACTACCATCCCGAGCAGGTAAAGGGGAATTTCGAACTTAGCGGTGTGGACTTCACCTACCCCAACGGCACGAAGGCGTTGCATGACATCAACATGACGATCAGCAGCGGGAAGATAACAGCTCTGGTGGGTCTGTCGGGAGCAGGCAAGTCCACCATCCTCAACCTGCTGGTGAAGTTCTACAATCCCGACTGCGGCAGCATCAAGCTCGACGGTGTAGACCTGCGCGACTACGACACCCAGTTCTTGCGCGACAACATCGGCATGGTATTGCAGAAAAATCACATCTTCGACGGCTCCATCGAGGAGAACATACGCTATGGCAAGCCTGGCGCCACACGCGAGCAAGTAGAAGAGGCCGCACGCAAGGCATACATCTATGACCAGATAATGAAGCTGCCCCAGGGATTCGACTCGAAGGCACAACTCCTCTCGGGCGGACAGCAGCAAAGGATTGCCATTGCCCGCATGTTCCTGAAGAACCCACCCATCATCTTCCTCGACGAACCTACCGCCTCGCTCGATGCCATCGCCACCGAGCAGATCAAGGCCAGCATCGATGCCATCAAGCGCAACCGCACGGTCATCATCATCTCGCACAGCATATCGCAGATTATCGACAGCGATATCATCTACGCCATGAAGGAGGGTCGCGTAGAGCAGTCGGGCCACCCCGACATCCTTTACCGTAAGGGAGGCGTATACAAGGACATCGTTGACGCCTCGGCCCGCAGCCTCAACATCGACAAACTGGCCCAAACGCTCGATGCCGACGGAGACGGCGTGATGTTTGACTAACCCAAGCTATAAATTATTGAGATTCCAAGCACAAGACTTGCAATCCTCAGATTTATACGCTACTTTTACACAGACAAATATCAATAGAGCCTGTTTGTTATATTATTAATAGCAAAACACTACAAGAAAATGAGAAGGTACTGGTCATTGATGGTAATAGCCATAGCTTTACAGGGATTACAAGCCCAAGACTTGCGCGAGCGCAACTACTATTTCGAGACACTCAACCCTGGCCATGAGCCCAAGCCCCAAGTAGAAGGATACGCCACAGAGCGTATCGCCGAGCATCTCACCCGAGGACTTATAGCTACGCCCTCACCCGACGGCAACGGCATACACCTCAGTTGGCGACTCCTCAATGCCGATCCTGATGAAGTCAGCTTCCATGTGTACCGTATGGCCGACGGCAAGCAGAAGAGACTTACCCGAAAAGCCATCAGAGAGGTATGCGACTATACAGACTACACACCGTCGGACAAGCCAATGAGTTATTGGGTCACAGCGCACGATGCAAAGGGAAAGGTCATCGATACCTCAGAGAAACTTACCGTTGACAAATCCCTACTCACCCATTACCGCTCCGTCAAGCTGCGCGACCCGAAGATGCGCGTAGGTAAAGTGGCCGTGGCCGACCTCAATGGCGATGGCATATACGACTACATCGTACGCACCCCCGATAGCAACGTAGACCCAGGCATGCCCGGCACACTCGACGGGCGCACCTATCAGATAGAGGCATACCTGAGCGACGGCACTTTCCTATGGTCAAAAGACCTAGGCCAAGGCATTGAGCCCGGCGTATGGTACTCACCCTTTATCGCCTACGACTTCAATGGTGACGGAAAGGCCGAAGTAGCCCTCAAGACTGCCCCCGAAACAACGAAACGTAATGAAAAGGGACGCGTAGACAGCGGAGAAGAGTATCTTAGCGTATGGGACGGTATGACGGGCAAGGAGATTGCCCGAGTAGACTGGCCCGAGCGCAACGACCGCTACGGCAACCTCGTACGTCAAAACCGCAACCAAATAGGCATGGCTTATCTTGACGGAAAGACCCCCTATATCCTGGCTTGCCGAGGCACATATAAGCTCATGGTAGTAGATGCATGGGAGCTGCGTGGCGAGGAACTTGTGCGTGCATGGCGTTGGGACGGCGATGAGGAGAACCCCATCATCCGTAGCATGGGAGCCCATAGCCTCGTGAGTGGCGACGTAGACAACGATGGCCGCGACGAGATACTGCTGGGCTCATGCATGATAGATGATAATGGCACGGCACTATGGTCGGCCGGACTGGGACACCCCGACAAGGCCTACCTCACCGACATAGACCCCAATCGCCCCGGCATGGAAGTATACCTTTGCCTTGAACCCTTCCATACGAACGGGCGCGGAGTATGCATGGTCGATGCACGCACTGGCGAGCAAGTATGGAACATCGGTCACGAAACCAAGCACGTAGGCAATGGCATGGTAGCCGACTTCGACCCATCCCACCCAGGATTGGAATGCTTTGCCACCGAAGACAAGAAAGGCGGCAGCAGCGACAAGTACCTGCTCACTGCCGACGGCAAATACATACGGCGCAACGAGAATATACCTCCCTGTGGCGGATGGGTATGGTGGGATGGCGACCTCTCACGCGAAGTGCTGCATACCCCCTACTCTCGCGAAGAGATGATGGAGCTATGGCGCAATGGGCAACCAGTAGCACAACACATCGTCAAGTGGGCCGACAAGAGCAGTGTGGCCGAAGGCATCGAAGGCAGCCTTCAACTCATTGCCGACCTCTATGGCGACTGGCGCGAAGAGATAGTCATGTCGTTACCCGGCGAACTGCGCATCTACACCACCAACAACCCCGCCCGCGACCGACGCGTCACACTCATGCAAGATGCCATCTACCGTAGCTACGTAGCACACCGTTCCATGGGTTATCCCCAAGCGCCAGTACCCTCCTACTATCTGGGGGAATAAAGATTGCCTACATTTCCGCTACAGCAATCAGTATAAGCAAGTCCATAGAAGGCTTTCGGAGTACGTCTACGCCTATTCTCCGAAAACCTTCTATGGACTTGACTGTTGCAGATATCTGTATATAGGGGTGGTAATTACATTACATATCTACTCAAACATAAACATATCAGCGACAGCGGTATTATATATACATATCACCTTATCGTAATCCTCTTCACACACAATCCTCCTTATATTCCTCTTCTTATATGCCCGCAGATCTATTACATCTATCTCCTTAAAAAGCACAGATAGATAACTGATTATCGGTGCGCCAAAGCTATCGGCAAAAATTAAGATTCTTTGGTCAGTGCACGCCTCATCATTATGTATTTTCTGCTTAGTACTCGTTCCTAAGCTGCAAATCATATACAAATTGGTATATCTCGAGTCCTCCTGAGCCGTCAAATACTCTTCAAACAGAACCGTCTGCCTAAATGTACCCACTCTTCTCGCTATACGATTGTCCTCATAATAATCTGCATGTATACATGTAGGGAAATTGGGTACGTAATAATATAATGTATCTCTCAAATTCGAGAACTTATCTCCAACTTGAACGGAGAGTGACCCCTTAAATTCCTTTCCGCTATTCACCAAGGTCCAATTCTCTGAGGCATAGATAGAATCGGACATATTCAGGAAATCTGCAATAACTGGCAACTGCGAAAAAGCATACTCTATACGCCAGTGATGGTCGGTGTTATAAAAGACTATATTCCTATTTTCTGGTAGAGCCTCATTCATGTCCAAAACAGGGAATCCCCCATTTTTCAGTCTTTCAACATACTTACTACGCGCCACATATCCTTCCTCAAACATCCCATATGGACAACGTGTTCCTCCTGCGACTTTATATGGAGTAATAATATAATAGAAATCGGATTCAGTATTCTCCTTAATATACGAAAAGAAATTCTCCACCGAATCATTCCGATAAGACAAGTCTTTAATCGACATCCATTCCTCTGTCCCAAATTTATTAACTGTTTCCACAAATGCCAATTGCCCATTATCTTGCAATGTTACTCCACCAAGCCCAGTCTCCACTAACTTACGTTGCATCACCTTCTGTAGAAGTCCATAATCCTCCACAAAAAACATACCAAACGCAACCCACTCCTTGGTATATACATTCAAGTGATTTATAAGTAATCTCACTCGCTCCATAAAAGTCCTTTTCTGTGGCTTATCTTGTACAACGTCAGCCAATATAGGTGTCTCTGCAGAAGAGCTCCACGCTGTATCCACCATAACAGTCTGCGCATTATGCTCAATTTTAGGGTACTGCAATGTCGTTAAAGACGTGCCCTTAAGCCCGTTGATGAAGGTGCCACAACCCAAGAGAACGATTACCGAGATAAAAACTATAGGAACTGCACGTTTCATAATTACATTAGAAATTAAAATAAATAAAAGGATTATACCCACCTTTGGTAATATATACCAAGCATAGGAAGAATATAACTATGCACCAAATACTATTAATTACTGGATGTAATTTACTCCTGTTCACAATTGGAATAGAGAAGAACAAGCCGCAAAGCAGCCACCACTTATATTCAGAAATATAGAATAAAAACAAAGGTGAGCTATTAGGTATCGAGGGCGTAAACATAACATGCAGATAGTTCCATGCATCTGTCAATGTTTCAGAGCGGAATATCACCCACCCAACAACAACAAAGAACAAGGTATACACATGCCCTAAGATATGAAAGTTACGCTTCTCTAGTTCTGTAAACTTTTCGAATGCCAATAAAACAAAGTACATCAATCCCCAAACAATAAAAGTCCAATTAGCTCCATGCCATATTCCAGTCAATAGCCATACAACAAATAGATTTCTATACACCAAGGGCTTAGCAACTCTATTACCACCCAAAGGAATATAAACATAGTCTCTAAACCATGACCCTAAAGAAATATGCCATCGCCTCCAGAACTCACTTACAGACCTTGATATATAAGGATAATTAAAGTTCTCAAGGAAATGAAAACCAAACATACGCCCCAATCCAATTGCCATATCAGAATATCCCGAGAAATCAAAGAATATCTGCAAGGTATAGCTTATTGCACCCAGCCAAGCCAATGGCAAATCCAAATACTCTGGCAATAAGGAAAATATATGATCAGCAATAACAGCAAAGTTATTTGCCAATAAGACTTTCTTTCCTAAACCTATGATAAACCTCTCTACGCCATCCGTAAAATCATTCCATGTCACTTTTCTGTTGTTGATTTCCGCAGCAATAGTCTCATATCGAACAATTGGGCCTGCAATTAATTGAGGGAAGAAAGATATATACAAGCCCACATTTAGAGGGTTCCTCTGTACTTCACCATGATGTCTATATATATCAATCACATAAGAAATGGACTGAAACGTAAAGAACGAAATACCTATAGGAAGATTGATTATCGGAACGCGCATATGCGTATCAAACACCTCATTTATAACATTCATTGCAAACATAAGGTATTTGAAAACGAAAATCAACGAGAGATTGAACAGCAGCATCAAGAACAATATCCATGTTTTATTCTCTCTCTTCTTGTCTACCCATATTCCAAATCCCCAATTTAAAACAATAGACAACAACATGACAAAAACAAACGTAGGCTCCCCCCATGCATAAAAGAATAGGCTGGACAACAACAGGAAGACATTCTGATAATTGATATTCTTCCTTAACAGCACATTGTTTATAAACAGAACAGAAGGTAGAAAAAAGTAAAGAAACGGAATAGTAGAGAATAGCATGCCTTAATCTTAGCTATTGCTTCCAAGTCCCCCAAAATCAGCATCAATAATGTGTTGCTAACGGATACAAGAAAAGCGTAAGGACTTGTCACGCTCATCATATCACTGGTATCGGCAAACACCATCAAGGAAATGAACAGAAGAACAAATACCCCACGCTGTTTGTATATACTTTGCAAAGTACAGCGTGAGGCTGTACGCGTACAATCATATACAAAAACAGAATGGACGTATCTTTGTCTTCATCCCTCCTTAGAAATTTTGCCGATTTCGTGATAGTAGGATAAAGCAAGAAACGCATTCTTGACCCGAGGATTTCTCCCCTCAGGCGCTGCAAAATTAGTAAATAATTAGAAATTAGGAGTTATGAATTAAAAAATATTTTCCTACACTACCCCAAAATCCTTCTTATTTCTTATTTCGCAACCTTGCAAACAACGCAAACGCTCTGAGGCATTCGTTTCTCGGAAACAAAGAAACTACATTTATATGCTATAGATGTGATGAATGAGTATCGCTTGTCTCGTTCGCAATAATCTCCAAGGTTTTCAAGGAATAGGTGGAGGCGTACTTTTAAGGCTTTGGAGATTTTGCCCTCCCGAATGAGTAAACACAAAACAAAGCCCTCTAGACTAAGGCGCATCCCACGTTTGTACCCCTTGGCAAAACACCCTATACCCCTTGGCAGAGAAATTCGCTACACGTATCTTATGCCAAGGGTATAAGTGCTGACAATGTGCGGGTTATGCGTAGTGACGACAGGTGGTCTTCGAGCTGCAATACCGCGCTATAGCAATATCTCATCTGACCCTTGGCATGAGAGATGAGGGATTATTGTTGATGGATCATGGATAATAGATGTGATAGATAAGGTTGGAAGCTGCGTGTCTTTCACCTATCAAATCTGTAGTTTTTATTTGCACTTTGAGTTGTCTGTTGGCGAGCATACGCGTGGATGTAGGCGAGCATACGCGCGTATGGTGGCGAGCGTACGCGCATATGGACGCCAGCAGACACATGAAAATGCAGTTGTAAATTATAGAAAGAGGAGCGATACCGCAGGGCTTTCTCTCTGATTTCATGTAAAGTAGAGGATACAAATATCGGGGTTATGATGTTGTTCCTCTCACTGCGCTTCGCCATTATAAAACTCCGTTTTTAAGATGGCTCGTTAGCTCGGCAATGATTAAGACCTGCCTTAGCACTTGACTAGTGCAAGAAGCTTATCACTGCTCTCGCTCACTTTGCCATTGCCAAGGGGTAAATGCAAATCATTATATAGGATTATTCACTGATAATCAACGGATATTATTGCTAAAACGGCATTTTTGACAAGGGGTTGGGCAGGGGGCTTGGCAGTGAAATCAGGTAGTTCTTTAAAGGGATCAACGCGAAATAAGTATATCATCACCAAAAATAATGCCACCCCGTGAGGAGTGGCATTATTCATACATATATATACTTACTGATTACTTGAACTCGTCCCAGCTCTTGATGGGTATGTCGTCTACAGAGAGGGTGCAGAAGGCATTGATGAATGCTTCGGCAAGACGAGCATTGGTGAGCAGGGGGATGTTGAGGTCTACAGCGGCACGGCGGATCTTGTACCCGTTGGTGAGCTCACCGGCGGTGAGGTTCTTCGGCAGGTTCACCACCATGTCAATCTCCTTGCGGTGGAGCATGTCGAGTGCCTGGGGCTGCATGCCCTCTTCGCTGGGCCAGTAAACGAGGGTGTTCTCCACGCCGTTCTCGGTAAGGTAGCGTGATGAGCCGCCTGTGGCGAAGAGCTTGTAGCCCTTGCTCACGAGCAGCTTGGCGGCATCGAGCATGGCGGCCTTCTGCTTGGACGTACCGGTAGAGAGGAGGATGTTCTTCTCGGGGATGCGCTGACCTACAGAGAGCATAGACTCGAGCACAGCTACAGAGGTGTCGTCACCGATACAGCCTACCTCACCCGTTGATGCCATGTCGACACCGAGCACGGGGTCGGCCTTCTGCAAGCGGTTGAACGAGAACTGCGATGCCTTGATGCCTACGTAGTCGAGGTCGAAGAGGTTCTTCTCGGGCTTCTCTACGGGGAGGCCAAGCATGATCTTGGTAGCCAGCTCGATGAGGTTGATCTTGAGCACCTTGCTCACGAAGGGGAACGAGCGTGAAGCACGCAGGTTACACTCGATAACCTTGATATCGTTCTCGCGAGCGAGGAACTGGATATTGAAGGGGCCTGAGATGTTGAGCTCCTTGGCAATCTTGCGGCTGATGCGCTTGATGCGGCGCATGGTCTCTACATAGAGCTTCTGCGGCGGGAACTGGATGGTGGCATCACCAGAGTGTACACCGGCAAACTCGATGTGCTCACTGATGGCGTAGGCGATAATCTCGCCATCCTTGGCCACAGCATCCATCTCTACCTCCTTGGCGTTCTCGATGAAGCGGCTCACCACTACGGGGTGCTTCTTCGATACGTTGGCAGCGAGGTTGAGGAAGCGCTCCAGCTCATCCTGGTTGGAACATACGTTCATGGCAGCACCGGAGAGCACGTAGGAGGGACGCACGAGCACGGGGAAACCTACCTTCTCGATGAAGGCGTTGATATCGTCCATCGAGGTCAGTGCGCTCCACTCGGGCTGGTCAACGCCGATGCGGTCGAGCATGGCAGAGAACTTGTCGCGGTCCTCGGCATTGTCGATATACTTGGCCTGTGTGCCGAGGAGGCGTACGCCCATACGGTCGAGGCTCATGGCGAGGTTATTGGGAATCTGTCCGCCGGTAGATACGATAACGCCCATGGGACGCTCGAGCTCGATGACATCCATAACACGCTCGAAGGTGAGCTCGTCGAAGAAGAGGCGGTCACACATATCGTAGTCCGTTGACACGGTCTCGGGGTTGTAGTTGATCATCACGCTGCGGTAGCCCTCCTTGCGGATGGTGTTGAGCGCCTGCACGCCGCACCAGTCGAACTCTACGGACGAACCGATACGATAAGCACCCGAACCAAGTACGATGATGGACTTGTCGTCGTGAGCAAAGTCGATATCGTGCTCTGTGCCTGCATAAGTAAGGTACAGATAATTGGTCTGTGCGGGGTACTCGGCGGCCAGGGTGTCAATCTGCTTCACCACGGGAGTGATGCCCAGTTCCTTACGGCGGAGACGTACGGCCATGAGACCCTCGTCAACGCCCAACTGCTCCTCGAGGCCTACGGCACGAGAAATCTGGAAGTCGGTGAAGCCCTGTACCTTGGCCTTGCGCAGAAGCTCGGCGGGCACATTGTCGAGACCATTGTATGTATGCAGCTCCTTGGAGGTGTTCATGATGTTCATCAACTTCTGCAGGAACCAGCGGTCAATCTTGGTGAGCTCGTGAATCTGGTCGATGGTGTAGCCGGCACGCATAGCCTTGGAGATGACGAAGATGCGCTTGTCGGTAGGCTCGCGCAGTGCCTTGTCAACATCGGCAATCTCCAGCTCCTTGTTGTCAACGAAGCCGTGCATGCCCTGACCAATCATGCGGAGACCCTTCTGGATAACCTCCTCGAAGGTGCGACCGATAGACATCACCTCACCTACGGACTTCATGGCCGAACCAATCTCGCGGTCTACGCCACGGAACTTACCGAGGTCCCAGCGAGGTATCTTACATACGATATAGTCGATGGCGGGTTCGAAGAAGGAGGTGGTAATCTTGGTAACCGAGTTCTTCAGGTCGAAGAGGCCATAGCCCAAGCCAATCTTGGCAGCCACGAAGGCCAAGGGGAAGCCGGTAGCCTTAGAGGCAAGGGCCGATGAGCGGCTCAAGCGGGCGTTGACCTCGATGACGCGGTAGTCTTCAGACTCGGTATCGAAGGCAAACTGCACGTTACACTCACCCACGATGCCTACGTGGCGAACGATGCGGATGGCAAGTTCGCGCAGCTTGTTGCACTCGCTGGCGGTCAGTGTCTGGGTAGGAGCTACTACGATACTCTCACCGGTGTGGATACCCAGCGGGTCGAAGTTCTCCATATTACATACGGTGATGCAATTGTCGTAAGCGTCGCGCACCACCTCGTATTCGATTTCCTTCCAGCCTTTGAGGCTCTTCTCTACAAGCACCTGGGGTGAGAAAGAGAATGCCTTCTCGGCAAGTTTGTTGAGCTCCTCCTCGTTGTCGCAGAAGCCAGAGCCGAGACCACCCAGTGCGTATGCTGCACGGATGATGACAGGATAGCCCAGACGCTCGGCAGCAGCACGGGCATCCTCGATATTCTCTACGGCCTCGCTCTTGATGATCTTGACATCAATCTCCTCGAGCTTGCGGTTGAAGAGTTCGCGGTCCTCGGTGTCGATGATAGCCTGAACGGGAGTACCCAGTACCTGTACGTTGTACTTCTCGAGCACCTTGTTCTCATAGAGCTTCACACCGCAGTTGAGGGCGGTCTGGCCACCAAAGGCGAGCAAGATGCCGTCGGGGCGCTCCTTCTCGATAACCTTCTCTACGAAGAACGGGGTCACGGGCAAGAAGTAGATCTTGTCGGCCACACCTTCGCTTGTCTGTACTGTAGCAATGTTCGGGTTGATGAGCACCGTGCTGATACCCTCTTCGCGCAGAGCCTTCAATGCCTGTGAGCCTGAGTAGTCGAACTCGCCAGCCTCACCTATCTTCAATGCGCCCGAACCTAAGAGCAATACTTTATTGAATTTCTTTTCCATAATATTTTATATTTGGGGAGTTAAAGGGAGTTAGAGGGAGATATCACTTCGCTTTGCTTCGTTAAGGAGTTAAATGCCAATAGTTTTTTCGAGCGTTCATTACATTTGCCTTTGGCCCCTGCGGGCGGCGACCTAAAGGTTGGCCTTTATCTCCTTTTATCTCCATTTTACTCCATTTATCTCCTATATTATTTTAGATAAGTTTCACGAAATCATCCATCAGGTTATCCTTCTGGTAGCCACGGCTGCAAGCCTCGGGAGCAAACTGTGTGCCTATCCAGGGCTTCTCCTCATGGCGGATACCATCCACAGCACCGTCGTTCATGTTGGTGAACAGCACCTTCCAACCTGCGGGGAGCGTGCTCTCCACAATGGCATAGCCTGCGTTCTGGTTGGTGATGTAGCAGCTGTTGCTACCTGTAAGGCGTGAGGGCTGGTTGGCTCCGTGATGACCAAACTTGAGTTTCTCAACCTTTGCACCGGCAGCAAGACCCATCAGCTGACAGCCGAGCCCGATACCGAGGATAGGCTTCGCTGTCTCCATAGCCTTGGCGATATGGCCAACGGTAGCAGCATAGAGATTGGGATTGCCGGGACCGGCACTTACCACCACTGCATCGTAGTTCAATGCCGTGAAGTCGTAGTCGTAAGGCACGCGCACAACCTCGAGGTCATGAGCCACGAGAGAGCGGATAAGGCTGTGCTTGACACCGCAGTCTATGAGCACTACCTTCTTGGCTGCTCCTTCGTTGTAGGTCACGGGAGCCTCACAAGAGACCTCGGCAACGTAGTTTACAGTGTCATAAGGTTGAGCGTTGACGGTTGAGGGTTGAGCGTCACCAATGACGATCTGGCCGCCCATCACACCTTCGTTACGCAAAGCCTTGGTCAAGGCACGAGTGTCGATGCCTGTGATACCGGGAACCCCTTCGCGCTTCATCCAAGCATCGAGGGTCTCAGCGGCATTCCAGTGGCTGTACTCCTCACTATAGTCGGTCACGATGAGTCCGCGCACCTGTATCTTGTTGCTCTCGAAGAATTTCTCCAAGCCTAATTCCTTCACTTCGTGGGAGGGCACACCATAGTTGCCAACCAACGGATAGGTCAGCGCCAACAGCTGTCCTGCATACGCGGCATCCGTCAAACTCTCGGGATAGCCGGTCATTGCCGTGCAGAATACCACTTCGCCCACTGCCGGCTTTTCACAGCCGAAAGCAGTGCCCTCGAAGCGCATTCCATTGTCCAAAACTAACGTTGCTTTCATAAGTATATATATGTATATTATTTATTATATTTCTGCTCGTAGTATTCCACGAATACTTGGTTTACACGCTTCACACCATGCGGAGTGGGATAATCACCGGTGAAGTACCAGTCGCCCGGATGGTTGGGACATGCCTTGTGCAGGCCCTCGATGGGCTGGAACACGATCTCCACCTCAGACTTGAGTGTTTTCGGGCGCAAGAGTTCCACAATCTTGGCCGAGATCTCCTCATCGGTGAACGGAGCGTAGATGTCTTTCACCTTGTTCTCCATCTGGTCGAGCGGCAAGTTGATCTGCTCCTTACAAGCATTGTATGTATCAATCACCTTATGCCACATACCGCGCTCCTGCAACAGTTCCATAGCAGCCTTGAAGGCGATGAAGTGGTCCATTGTCTCCATATCGATACCGTAGAAGTCCGGGTAACGGATCTGGGGCGATGAGCTCACGATGACAATCTTCTTGGGGTTCAAGCGGTCAAGGATGCTGAGGATACTCTGCTTCAGCGTGGTACCACGCACAATACTGTCATCGATTACTACCAGATAGTCCTTGCCCGGCACGATGCTGCCATAAGTGATGTCGTAAACGTGTGAGGCGAGGTCGTCACGACTGGTACCTTCGGTGATGAAGGTACGCAACTTGATGTCCTTGATGGCCACCTTCTCGCTACGGATACGCTTCGAGAGGATTTCGTGCAGTTCCTCATCGGTAGGTTTGTGGTCGAGTGCAGCGATTTGCTGTATCTTCTGCTCATTGAGGTATTCCTCAAAACCCTCAACGAGACCAAACGAAGCCACCTCTGCTGTGTTGGGGATAAACGAGAACACTGCGTTCTCCACATCATTGTTGATGGCCTTGAGTACAGGTTTGAGAAGCATCTTACCCAACTGCTTACGCTCTTGATAAATGTCGCAGTCGTTACCACGGCTCGTATAGATGCGCTCGAATGAGCAGGGGGCAAATCCCTTCTGCTCCATTATCTGCTCGAAGCGCAACTCTCCGTGACGATTGATGAGCAGTGCCTGACCGGGCAGCAGCTCGTGCACCTCATCGGCCTCCACGTCCATGGCAGTCTGTATGGCCGGACGTTCCGATGCCACGACAATGACTTCGTCGTTCTTGTACCAGAAGGCTGTACGTACACCCCACGGGTCGCGGATGGCAAAGGCCTCACCACTACCAGTGACGCCCTCAATCACGTAGCCACCATCCCAAATGGGACATGCGGTGCGCAGCACATTGGCCATATCGAGGTTCTCTTCTATGTATTCGGTAATCTCGCGGTTCTTCTTGCCCATCAGTTCGGCAATGCCAAACACACGTTCCACCTCACGGTCGAGGCGGTGGCCCATGTGCTCAAGCAAGAAGTAGCTGTCGGCAAAACGACGCGGATGCTGGCCCTTTTCTATCAGTTCGTTATATACCTCCTCGTTGTTGATCATCGAGAAGTTGCCGCAGAGAGCCAGATTCTTGGCCTTCCAGTTGTTGCGACGGAGGAAGGGATGCACATAGGCGATGCCACTCTTGCCCGTGGTAGAGTAGCGCAAGTGACCCATATAGAGCTCACCGGCAAACGGCATGTTCACCGCAGCGAAGTCAGGGTCGTTAATCTGTTCGCGGGTATAGTTCTTGGCATACCCTTTGTATGTAGTGTTGAATACTTCGGGGATGGCGCTTGAGCCGAGTGCACGTTCACGGAACATATACTCCTCGCCAGGCTCTGCGTGCATCTTCACACAAGCGATACCGGCGCCCTCCTGGCCACGGTTCTTCTGCTTCTCCATCATGAGATAGAGCTTGTGCATCGGATACTGCCATGTTCCGTACTTCTGCTGATAGTAGCTCAGCGGTTTCAACAAACGAATCATTACGATTCCACAATCATGATTCAACGGTTCCATTGTTTTCTTTTTTACTTTTTTCTTCTAAACCAACTATTACCTATTACTTTTCAATAGTCAATTATCAATTATAAATTGCCCTATATAAAAAACATCCCCTTACAGCGACAGACAAAGACGGCTGCAAAGGGATACCTGAAAAATACACATTAAAGCAAAAGAGTGGCGCTGCTGCTTACGCATCGGAAACGATGAGCGTCTTATTTGAGAATACTGCTGCAAATCCTCTAAACGAGAATTCATCGACAGCCATTTATCATACAGACACGACATAATGCAAAGTCACTTTTTTGTTCGCGCAAAATTACAAATAAAAATCCAAATTACATGCCTACTACACCTATTATATTTAAAATAAATTTTAGATTTTCACACCCGACCATACGTTTCAAAAAAACTGCAGATTTTATTTGGCAGTTAGCGCAAAATATTCTACTTTTGCATCCGCTTTTAAGCCGAAATAGCTCAGTTGGTAGAGCAACGCATTCGTAATGCGTAGGTCGCGGGTTCGAGTCCCGCTTTCGGCTCGACAAACAAGAGTAATCAAATCGGGCTACAAAGAATTTTGTAGCCCGATTCGTTTCTATTCACTGGACACCGACCGACATCTGCCCAATACAACATAACAGATTCCCCTTCTCCACTCCCCTTCCGATACAAAGAAATCATTTAAAAGGAAAAAGGTCCTGAATCACTTCAGAACCTTTTGTACACCCTCAGGGACTCGAACCCTGGACCCATTGATTAAGAGTCAATTGCTCTACCAACTGAGCTAAGAGTGCATCTCCTTTTCAATTGCGATGCAAAGGTACAGCTTTATTTTCAATCAGCAAAACTTTTCCAACTTTTTTTTCAAAAAATCTTCATTTTTTCTTCTTGCCACAATCCTCGCCTTTCATCGCCACAGTGGTCTATCGGATGTGAATCACTCAAATTCAAAGAGTTCCGATGGAGTTGTGCGTTTCAGGGCAGCAAGATAAAAATCCTTGCCAGGAATAGCACCCACGCCACGAAGTTCCCACTCTACGGTTTTATAGGCCAGCTCCGGATGATTATTTTCGCGACTAAGATGACAAAGCCAGATACACTTCAGATGTTCGGTAAGATTCTGAGCCAGGAATTTTGCCGCCTCCTTATTGCTCAGATGGCCATTGGGCCCCATGATACGCTCTTTCAGGTATTGAGGATAGGGACCATGCGCCAGCATCTCTTCATCATAATTGGCTTCCAATATAAGATAGTTTGCACGCTCAATATATGAGGCCACTGTAGATGTTATATGACCTATATCGGTAATGAAGCAGAAGCACTTGCCATCATGCTCGATGCAGTAGCCCACATTGTCGCTACCATCATGCGGAACTTCAAAGGGGGTAATCTGGAAATCACGGAAATTGAGCACCTCATCCTTCTCCACATACCTCATACATGATACCAGCTTCTGCGTCATGCAATAATTCTTGTTTATCCCCACATGAGTGGCACGTGTGGCATATATAGGTATGTTGTACTTTTCACCAAGAGTACCAAGAGACTTGATATGATCGGCATGATCATGAGTGACAAACACGCCCATGATACGATCAAAATCAATGCCCACATCCTTGAGAGCGCCCTTTATAGTACGCACCGGGATGCCAGCATCTATCAAGATACCATAGTCCTCGGTACCCAAATAAAAGCAGTTTCCACTGCTTCCGCTTGCCAGACAAATAAATTTCAGTTTCATATATATTCTTATTATTTTTCACATTAATCATCAGAACGGATATCCCACTGCAAAGTGCCATGCAAAATCTCGTCTGAGCTTAGGTCTGAGCACCGGATAGCGTAATGGTCCCTCCAGATAAGCCGGGTTTATCGCTTTCATGGCCACGTCAAAACGAAGCACAAGGAAATTCAGGTCAAGGCGCAATCCTGCACCATACGACACGGCAATCTGTTTATAAAAGGTATTGAGATCAAACATACCATCCGGCTGGTCATCATAGTCATAGATGGTCCAGATATTTCCCGCATCCACAAACAGTGCTCCATTAAACTTCCAGAAAAGGGCCATACGATATTCAAGGCTGAGATCCAGCTTTATATCGCCCGATTGGTTGATATAGTCTATAGCGCCATCTCTCGGCACATAGCTTCCCGGACCCAAGGCACGCACCGACCATCCACGCACACTATTGGCGCCACCGGAGTAATAACGCTTTTCAAATGGGAGCATTCGTGCATTACCGTAAGGGAAGGCTATTCCCGTACCCACATGAAGCAAGAGCGAGTTGCGCTTGTCGATGTTCATGTTCATCGTCCACGAAAGGTCATTCTTTAGATATTGGGCATAAGCTATATTAAACAAGCGGTACTGCCCCAGCGAGTCCTTGCGCATATTAAACGCCTCGGACATCAGATTGAGCAGATTACCAGATGTCTCTACCCCCACACGCACCGAATGCGTCACATCAAAATAGTCTTTCACTACGCCTGCATCAGGCGAGGTATAGTAGAAATCATAAGCAGTACGGAAGATAAAGAGGTCTTCGTAGTTAAACTTCACGATAGAATTTCTACTATTAAACTGTTGCAGATAGATATCAACAAAAGTAGGGTTCTTCCATGGCACAGACACCAGGTTTATCCCGAGCAAATCAAGGCGATGCTTCACCTGCGGAGTGGTATTCCACAAGTAGCTCCATGAGGCGGAGAACACATTACGCACAAACTCCGGACGGTCCTGAGCGTTAAACTGAAATCCCAGCTGAGTTGTGGCCCTGCTGCGACGCTGCACCTCGTTGCTAAGAAAAGGAAGGATAAAGCGTGGAAAGTTCAAGCTCATATCGGCTCCATACTCAAGGAAGAAGCCTGAAGCATAGTCAGACAATTGGGTAACCCTCTCATAGGCTCCACGCAACTTGAGTGTAAACACCTCGGAGCCACGAAACAGGTTACGGTTGGTAAACGACAAAGCGGCAGACACGCCAAAATCGCCAGCCGTATTCGTTACGTCAAACTCTGCGCCAGTCGAGATCTTCTTCGCCGGATAAAGCGCCACATTACAGTCGAGCGTGCTATCATTCCTTTCCACGAAGTCTATATTAGCATACTTCAGTGCGCCGAATCGGCCAAACGAAGCATAAGATTCCCTCACCCTTCGATTGTCATACAGCATACCCGACGAGAACTGCAAGGATTGGCTCAACACACGAGGCCGAAGCACGGCATGCGTATGATAGTAAAAGTTTGCATCATCATACCTCAACGAGTCATCAAAAGAGAAGTCGTGCTGATAGTTGTACGACACCGGATACATATAATAGTTTATATCACCTATCTTATATTTATTATGAGGCACCGATACACGTTGGCCCTCATCTCCTCTATACATCTGTTTGCTACGTATGCGCATCACAAGATTGGCCTCCGACGAGTTGCGTGCCGTATCCACGAGATAGGTGATATAATCCTTGTTAAACCCGAAATATCCATGATTGTGCAGATATTCCGCCAAGCGGCTGCGTTCCTTGTTCAGCACATTGGCATCCAAAGCCTCACCCACCTTGAGCAACGAATTGACGGTATCACTGAGCATATCGGCAACCAACATGGTATCGGTAGAACGATAATCGATTGAAGATATACGGTACAATCTCTGCGGCTTTATATAATAGTTTACCTTTAATTTACGCCCGTACACAAAGGTATCGGCACTGACACTGGCATTCAGATAACCCCGGTTCTCCAATATACGCTGCAGGTTGGTACAATTCTTCTCCGTACTGGCCGCATCGTACAGGCAAGGCGGCTCACCCATTTTCTTCAGCGTACGATTGATATAGTTATCCTTTTCTCCTGCCAAGCAATACAGGCGAAGTGGCAGGCGAAAGAGCCCGAACGTGCGCTTATTGGTTCTCTGATCTACTTTGGACTTCAACGACCTGGCCAGCGCCGGGTCGGTCTCAGACACCACCTTCACCTGGTCCAACAAATAGGCATCGTCAGGCAGATGACGCGACACCGAGCAGGAAGATAAGGCCACCACCATTATCCCTATCAGAAACATGCATATGTTTTTTCTCGCGTTCATCCTCAATTATTCTTTAGACAGCAAACAATCACCGCAAATTATCTTGCAAACTTACATAAAATTTCTCGTTTTTTGTGTAAGTTTGCAGTGTTTTTCATACTGCACATCGTGTAAATTCAATAATGCATGTTAAGTAAAGCCAAAATAAAGCTTATACAGTCACTTGAACTGAAGAAGAAACGCCGCGAAGAGCGACTCTTCGTCGCCGAAGGTCCTAAAGTAGTGGGCGACCTGCTCCCCTATTTCACTTGTCGGCTCATCGTTGCAAGTAACAGTTGGTTAGAGCAACATCCACACATCAAGGCCGATGAGGTAATAGAAGCCACGACAGACGAACTGCGCAAAGCCAGTTTCCTGAAAGCCCCGCAAGATGTACTGGCCCTCTTCGAGTTGCCCGACTACCCCACCCCTGACAATATCTCAGACAAGGAGCTATGCCTTGCCCTCGACGACATCCAGGACCCAGGAAACCTGGGCACCATCATCCGAGTGGCCGACTGGTTTGGCATACGCCACATCTTCTGCTCTATAGGCACCACCGATGCCTATAGTCCCAAAACCGTACAAGCCTCCATGGGTGCTGTCGCTCGCGTACAAATGCACTACGTAGATTTGCCACAATATCTCTCAGCAGTACGTAGCAACCATCCACAGACGCCTATCTATGGAACCTTCCTTGAAGGAAGCAATATCTACAACGAGCCATTATCAACGAGTGGGATCATCGTCATGGGCAACGAAGGCAATGGCATCAGCGACCCAGTCAAGCAAACAGTTTCACACAAGCTCTTCATCCCCAACTACCCCGAGGGATGCGTCACCTCAGAGTCGCTCAACGTCGCCATCGCTACAGCCATCACCTGCTCAGAATTTCGCAGGAGATAGCCCCCGACCCTGTTACGTAACAGACAAAAAAAAGTCGGCCATCCTAAGATGCCGACTTTCTTTTTATCCTATCATTCATTCCGGATGCTGCGCATAGTACTCATTCCACTGACGCTGCACCTCCTGCCAGTCTACCACTTCACCATCGGCCACGGCCTCGGCCTGACGCAGCGCCTCATCGCGTTGCTTGCGCTCAGCATAGCGTTCCTTCATAGTAGCTATCGTAGCATCATCAAGCACATGGATTACCCCACGGCGTATACATTCCTGCAACTCCACCGGGCCAAAGGCCTTACCTTGGACATTGAAATCCGAAATATTAAATTCGAATACCGTACGCAATGTATGGCGCACCATCTTCTGTTGGTTACGATTGCCGGCCATCTTGCGTCCGAGCAGTTTGCGGATAATATCTATCTCACGCTGTGAAAACTTGTTTCTTCCCATTTGGTATAACCTATATCAATAGCATTGTCATCGTAAACCGTTCTCCCGCACATGATGAGCAGGGTGTCAACCGATAGGCATACATCACCGTATCATTCGCTTCGTCGCATAGTGCCCATGTCAACTGATTGAGCGAGACCGTCTTTCCATCCAAGTCAGCACGATGACTGAGCAGTATCGGCGTATCCACATATATCGTAGAGTGCATCTCGCCAACAAAAGGATAATAGGCAGTAACCTGCTTGTTTATCTCCACTACAAAGTCATCGAGATGGCTTTCATCAGGGAGAATAATGGTGTGTGAATAGTAACGTGCCATAGGCTTATTTTTTTCTTGATTGACCTGCTTCCATAGAATCAACGTGCAACGAGTCGGAATGTTCCACCTGCCTACAACGCATGAGCGAAGGAGCCACCAGCAACAAGTGCTCACCCACCCTATCACTCTTCAGGTATGCCTCACCTTCGATGTTCTTCACCAGAGCTGTATCTGCAGCAGTAATGACAAAATCGCCAGAGCTGTAAAGCAGCGTATCGGTACTTACGATAGAGTCGTTCACATATTCCACCTTAAGGTTAAGGTGTAGGTATCTGTGCAGCGAGTCTATATCATCGTCCAAGAACAGGACCTTTCCACACCAGGTCAAGTGATCACCTGCCTTGAAATTTGTGTCGGCAGGTATAGTAAAGGCATATCTACTGTTGGCCAGAGGCGATGAGGTCATCTGCACCACACGTGCATCGTACCATAAGTCCACTGAGTCTCCGGCTACAGCAACAGCCTTGCGAGCCTTTATCAGCTGTCCCTCATTCTCCATCCGCTGAATATCGGCTTCGATACGTTTCGACAGATTGGTATACACTTCAGACAATCCTTCGGGATAGCGGGCATAGTAGACTAACGATGAGTCTATCTCCGCTTTGGTCACGCCATGCTTGTCATATACATAATCAAAGTAGAGGTCTTTCTTGTAGCGCTGGCTCGACGGCAGGTCACTGATCATCACCTGTGCCAGATGGTAATCGTAAAGCACATCTTCGAGTTTATCAGGCGGAATCACATTCCCCTTGGGCTTATCGGCACAAGCGGACAACAGTGACAATACCACTACAGCCACCAACTGCAGACTATTTCGAAGCGCCCTTCTCATCAGCAGCATGATTCGGACCCTCGAGTCCCCAGTTCATACATTTATTATAGAACAGCAGCACCGCGATGACGGCACAGCTGATGCAAGCATCGGCAAAGTTGAAGATGGGGCTGAAGAAGATGAAGTGCTCACCTCCGACGAAGGGAAGCCAATCGGGCCAGTTCCACTCCACCAAGGGGAAGTAAAACATATCCACCACCTTACCCTTGAGCAGAGGAGCATATCCATCGCCCCACGACACCATCTCAGAGACAGCATAGGGCGTACTCTCCGAAAATAGGGGGCCATAGAACACACAGTCGAAGATATTACCTGCCGCACCCGCAATAATCAAGGCCACACACGCAATATATCCTCGCGGAAAACCCTTGCCACGTATCTTATAAAGGTAATACACGAAACAGCCTACGGCAATGATGCGGAAGAGCGTCAGGAAAATCTTCCCGAATATCTCCATGCCGAATGCCATGCCGGGGTTCTCGGTGAAGTAGATGTAAAACCAGTCAGTGACATGAATACTCTCATACAAGCGCATGTTGAGCTTCACCGCCAACTTGATTACTTGGTCTATGATAAGGCAGATGGCCACTATGAGCGCAGCCATTCGCCCTTCGGATAGCTTTAGCTTCAATTTCATTTGTATTCCATTAAGGAGTTAAGTAGTCAAATGGAGATACCCGCTTCGTTCCTTGGGGAGATACAGGCTAATAGCTTTTTCGCGCGTAATAACATTCAGCCTTTATCTCCTTTTAACTCCATTAACTCCCTTTATCTCCTAAAATCATTTCTTTCCCTGCTTGGCCTCAATGCTCAGCGTAGCGTGAGGAACAGCACGGAGACGGCCTGCGGGGATGAGCTTGCCTGTCTCGCGGCAGATGCCATACGTCTTGTTCTCGATACGCACGAGAGCTGCCTGCAAGCTCTGGATAAACTTCATCTGACGCTGGGCCAGACGCATGGTCTCCTCCTTGGAGAGCGTGTTGGCACCCTCTTCCAGAATCTTATAGGTAGGAGCCGTGTCGTGGTCCGTATTATTGTCACGGTTGCTCAACGAGCCCTTCAGGTTGTCGTAGTCGCGTTGGGCCAGTTCTAACTTCTCTAAAATGATGGTGCGGAACTCTTCCAGCTCCTCGTCAGTGTAGCGTGTTTTTTCTGCCATAGTTTTTTTTTCGTTGTTTAGGGGGTTAGGGCCGAAGCCCTAACCTATATGTTAATACTAAATCTTTTCTACTTTTGCCAGCAGGGTGAATCCGTCAAACTCGAGTGCGGCACCATCGGTCACCTCAGCTATAGTAAGGCTGTCGGCAAGCACCTGGTTGCAGATGTATGCTTTGTGCTCCTCGATGGCAGCATCACTGTTCTCATTGCTGCTCAAGGTCACGGCGATACGGTCTACAATCTCGAAGCCGCTCGACTTACGGATATTCTGAATCTTGCTCACAAGCTCACGGGCTATACCCTCGCGACGCAACGCATCGGTCACGGTCACGTCGAGCGCTACGGTGAGCACACCCTCGTTGGCAACTACCCAGCCGGGGATATCCTCGCTGTAGATCTCTACCTCGCCAGCCTCAATCTCGGCAGGTGTACCGTTCAGGTCGAGGGTGAGACGACCGGCTGTCTCCAGCTCGGTGATCTGCTCTTGAGTCATGGCACCCACAGCTGCAGCTACCTGCTTCATCAAGGGACCGAACTTCTTACCCAAGATCTTGAAGTTACACTTCACCTTCTTCACGAGGATGTCCGATGCGCCCTCCACGAAGTCAATCTCCTTCACGTTCACCTCGTTCATGATGAGCGGTTTCACAGCCTCGAGGCGTGCCTTCAGCTCGGCATCTACGGGAATCATCAGCTTCTGCAAAGGCTGCTTCACGATGATGTTCACCTTCTTGCGCAATGCCAAGCCCATGGACGACACCTTTTGTGCCAGCTCCATACGCATCTCGAGTTCCTTGTCCACAAGCGACTCGTCGCATACGGGGAACTGTGCCAAGTGTACAGAGTCTACCGTGTCGCGGCCAGTTGCGCCCACAAGGTCCATGTAGAGCTTGTCGGCATAGAAGGGAGCGATGGGCGCCATCAGCTTCACCACGGTCTCAAGACAGGTATACAGTGTCTGGTAGGCGGCCAACTTATCCTCGGTATAGCCAGCACCCCAGAAACGTTTGCGGCAAAGGCGTACATACCAGTTGGAGAGGTTGTCGTTGACAAAGTCGTTGATGAGACGTCCGGCACGAGTAGGCTCGTAGTCGGCATAGCAGGCATCCACATTCTTTATCAAGGTGTTCAGTTCAGAGATGATCCAGCGGTCAATCTCGGGGCGCTCGGCTACAGGCACCTCGGCCTCACCGTAGTGGAAACCGTCGAGGTTGGCGTAGGGAGCAAAGAACTTATAGGTATTGTGCAGTGTGCCGAAGAACTTGCGCATCACCTCCACTACACCCTCTTCGTCGAACTTGAGGTTGTCCCAGGGCGAAGAGTTGGTAATCATATACCAGCGCAAGGGGTCGCTACCATACTTCTCGATGGCGCCGAAGGGGTCTACGGCATTGCCCAGACGCTTCGACATCTTGTTGCCGTTCTTGTCGAGCACAAGACCGTTGGAGATAACGTTCTTGTAGGCCACGCTGTCGAATACCATCGTAGCAATGGCATGCAAGGTAAAGAACCATCCACGGGTCTGGTCCACACCCTCGGCGATGAAGTCGGCAGGATAGTAGGAGCGGTCGTCCACGATCTCCTTGTTCTCGAACGGATAGTGCAGCTGTGCATAGGGCATGGCACCCGAGTCGAACCATACGTCGATGAGGTCGAGCTCGCGCTTCATGGGCTTGCCACTCTCCGATACGAGGATGATGTCATCCACATAGGGGCGGTGGAGGTCAATCTTGTCGTAGTTCTCCTTATTATATACGCCTGGCTCGAAGCCCATCTCCTTGTAGGGGTTCGCGGTCATGAAGCCGGCGGCGATTGATTTCTCTATTTCATTGTACAGCTCCTCTACCGAACCGATGCAGAGCTCCTCGCCCTCCTCGCTGCGCCAGATAGGCAGCGGAGTGCCCCAGTAGCGTGAGCGGCTGAGGTTCCAGTCGTTGAGGTTCTCGAGCCACTTGCCGAAGCGGCCTGTACCGGTGCTCTCGGGCTTCCAGTTGATGGTCTTGTTGAGTTCCATCATACGCTCCTTCACTGCGGTAGAGCGGATAAACCATGAGTCGAGCGGATAGTAGAGCACAGGCTTGTCGGTGCGCCAGCAGTGCGGATAGTTATGCACGTGCTTCTCTATCTTGAATGCCTTATTGGCACCCTTCATATTGAGGCAGATGTATACGTCGAGCGACTCGGCAGCGGCAGCGGCCTTCTCGTCGTAGCGGCCATCGACCATGAACTGCGGGTCGTAGGCGTTCTTCACCCAACGTCCTTCATACTCCTTGTAGAGTTCCTGGTTGACGCATGTGGTGAGGAACTGCTCGTCGAGCTCCTCCATGAGGTAGAACTTACCGGTGAGGTCCACCATGGGGCGTGTCTCTCCCTTCTTGTTGATCATGAAGAGCGAGGGGATGCCAGCTGCACGGGCCACAAAGGCGTCGTCGGCACCGAAGGTGGGAGCGATATGTACGATACCCGTACCATCCTCGGTGGTCACATAGTCGCCGGGGATTACACGGAAAGCCTGTGCTGAAGCATCCTTCCACTGTCCGTTCTCGTCAATGCTCACGGGCTTCACCCAGGGGAGCAGCTGCTCATATTCCATGCCTACGAGGTCGGTACCCTTGTACTCGCCCACCACCTTGTAGGGCACGAGCTTGTCGCCGGGCTTGTAGTCTTCGAGTGCGAGGTCAGCAGCCTTGGGGTTGAAGTGCATGCCGAGGAGCGCCTTGGCCAATACCACGGTCATCTTCTCGCCAGAGTAAGCGTTGTAGGTCTGCACGGCCACATAGTCAATCTTGGGGCCTACGCAGAGCGCCGTATTTGAAGGCAGTGTCCACGGTGTGGTGGTCCATGCAATGAAGTACGGTGTACCCCACTCGGCCATCTCGGGCTTGGGGTTCTTCATGCGGAACTGACCCACAACGGTGGTGTCCTTCACGTCGCGATAGCATCCGGGCTGGTTGAGCTCGTGTGAGCTGAGTCCCGTACCTGCAGCAGGCGAATAGGGCTGTATGGTGTATCCCTTGTAGAGCAGTCCCTTGTTGTAGAGCTGCTTGAGGAGCCACCACAGGGTCTCGATATAGCGATTGTCGTAGGTGATGTAGGGATCGTCGAGGTCTACCCAGTAACCCATCTGGTGGGTGAGGTCGGTCCACTCCTTGGTAAACTTCATCACATCCTTGCGGCAGGCTGCGTTATAGTCGGCCACGGAGATGGTCTTGCCGATATCCTCCTTGGTGATGCCCATGGCCTTCTCCACGCCCAGTTCTACAGGCAATCCGTGGGTGTCCCAACCCGCCTTGCGCTTCACTTGGAAGCCCTTCATAGTCTTGTAGCGGCAGAACACGTCCTTGATGGTACGTGCCATCACATGGTGAATACCCGGCATACCGTTTGCCGAGGGAGGACCCTCATAGAACACAAACGAGGGGCATCCCTCACGTTCGGTCATACTCTTGGTAAACACATCCTTCTCATCCCAGGCCTTCAGCACCTCTTTGTTCACATCCGAGAGGTTCAGCTGGCCATATTCGGTAAATTTCTTGCTCATATCTTGTGTGTATATTATATACCTATTTTAATTAAACTGCAAAATTAGTGCAAACCGAACGAAAAAGCAAATTTCAACGAGCGAACGTAATGAAAAAGTTTACTTTTCTATTGCTGAGTGAGGCAGAAATTCAACAAAGTTAAGTTTACTTGCATTTTCTGAGGTGCAGCCTAATTTCTGGCCTGCGTAGCAGGACTAAAAACACAACAACTGACGCACGAGCGAGCGTAAAGCCATACTTGCATAGGCGTCTGCGTGGTGCAGGCTATGCAGAGCAGGTAGACTATGGTCAATGAGATGAATATATTTTTACTCTTCATCAAGATATCTTCCCATGCTCCAATTCCCTCTGCAGGAAATCGAATACATAAACCGGACTTTGGAAATACAATCCTGTGCGTGGTTCTTGTAGCTTGGCATAGGTCTCAGAATTATACAATATATCCAAAGCCTCAGCAAGTGAGACATTGTATTTGTCAATGAGCATCACCACAAGGTCACGCATCATACATTCGTTCATATATTGTATGTCCGTCATAGGCGTTTAAGTAGGTTAATGGCTTTCGGTGTCCCAAAATAATATTGAAAAGTAATGCCCTTGATATACTTGAGTCTTTCGAGAAACACCTCTATCGTAATATTCTTTTCTATGAGGTTACGAATCTGTACTCCCACCTTATCATCAGCAATCGGGCCATACACTATATCATAATCGTGTATGGGAGCATCAGTCTGATTACTTCGATTAGCAAATACAAATTCTGCCCACTCCAGGCTATATTCTTCAAAGAGTTTCACCTTCAGCACCTCATCAAACAAGGCCTGTTCATCAAAATCAAAGGCAGTGACAATGGGTTCGCCATCAAACTGCATAGCCTTAAATACGGCCATCTCTTCGGCTTGCTTCTTGTCGGCAGACAAGTAAAACCCCTGCCCAAAGTCCTTGCCACGCATCGACTTGCTTAGGTCGATGGCTACAATCTCCACATTCGACCCATGATAAAGAATCATGCGATAGCCCCTCCGTGGCGACGACAATAGGCGGCCATATCACTGACCATAGATTCAAAACCTTGTGTATGGGCTACGTTGTATTGGTCGATTAAGAACGTCAGTGCCTTGAAACGCGACAAATAATGATAAGCCTGCACCGAAGACAGTTTATATCTCTGTGCAAACTCATTGATAAATATTATCAAGTACTCAGCCTTATTCTTAGTAAGTTCGTCCATACTTCACGCAATTAAGTTCTTCGTTTTGCAAAGATAATCATTTGTTTTTACACAACAAGTGATTTCTCCAAAAGTTATGGCTACGCTCCACTCACCCATGAAAAACCCTCAGCGGTGCGCCGCTGAGGGTTGGTTTAGGATGGGACAGGCCTTGTTACTTGTCTCTTACGAAGCGAACATAGAATTTATCCCTAACGTAGTCGCCTACAAAACCGATGTCCTCAATAAAAGAGTAAGAGAATGAACCAAGCGGGAAGTTGATAAACCAATGCCTCCCTTCATCGTTGCAAAGTTCATCTACCAGATAATTGGTGGTATCTTGATTATAGCGCTTATACAAAAACATCTGATTGCCATTGGCACCTGTAATGGCAATGTTCTTTCCTCTTCCATACGACGCAGCGCTCATTTCCTCCCATGTACACTTGTTGCATAGCTCTTCCCATTCAGCCTTTGTCGGCAAACGCCAACCATCACTCCACTCCTCAGGTATGTCATATATATTTGAGTGAGTTGTATAGTCCCCTTCATTCGCACATTGAGATGAACTATTGGCACCTTGGTTAGGATACTTCGCCCACAGCACACTCAGTCCAAGGTCTACAGCATCCTCTTCGGTATACTTCTCGGGAGTTGTCAATGTCAACGTATCACTTGTTCCTTGATACTCCATGGTCGCCACAGAGACCCAATATTCAAAAGTTTCACCAGCTCTAAGAAAGGGCATCAAAACCGAATATACGCCATCGGCACTCTTCGATGTTGCGGACTGTATTCCCCTACTCTCTCCATCAGCGTAAACATTAAATATCACATTCTCCGGCTCTATATCTTCTCCACCCGGCAACGTACAACTGAGCACAGCCTTGCTTGCCGTCACCTCCGTTGCATCATGCATCTTTATCGCTATTTTAGGCCTTGTTTCCTTCACCACATACACCGTATCAATAGAAATAAGATGCATCTCTTTTCCAAGATACATTCCCGTAGCCTCGGCCTTATACACACGGGCCGGGCCGTGGCTGCTCTCCACCTCTTCGTAGTCCCAGAAGTTACTTATATCCCTGATGGTAGGGCGGAACTCCTCAAAGGTTATCAGTTCACCATCCATGCTGGCGATTCGGTCATACCAGCCAAGTGCAAAACGGGGGTGAATAAATTCATAATACTTACCATTATGCTTATACTCAACGGTATTATCCACTGAGTTATCCACCGAATAGTAGTAAATGCCATCTTGTGGATTTGATGCATCATAGTATGTATCAAATCCAAAAATTTTATACTCCGACAAATCCTTTGACGGACGACCGCTCACAGCATCTTCATCAGTCCAATCAAGGCCACCACTTGCAGAGTTATATACATTGTCCATATCCGGCACCCCGATACTGCTGACATATCTACGAAGAAGAGCCGTATAATCATGTACATACGTCTCGTGACGGGTGTACTGCATCGTCAGGCCATCGGCTATGAGGTAGGTGCCCGAAATGCCATCACCCGCATCCGCTATCAGCGTTCCGCGAGGATTATTGGCTATATTGTGACCATAAAGATCCATCGGAACCATTTCCTTCAAGCTATCCGTATGGATGCTGCCATCAGAGTAGTATCTGTCGCGATAGACCACAGCCTGCGCCCTCAGATTCAGATTGTCGTGCCCGTCGTAGACAATCATATCCTTGCGGTACTCGGTCTTCACCAGCTCCACCTCTACCTCCTGGGCGTTGACCACGCCGCCCTCGTAGTGCATGGCGAGGGTGAGCGTCTGGCTCAGCGCATCGGAGGTGTTCACGGCCTCCACATCGACCTCGAAGCGGGCCGTGACATCGTAGCGCACGGTATCGTACACCGTGGTGGTGAGCCGCGTGGCGCTGCGCTCCTTCACCTCGATGCCCACCAAGCGGGGCTCGCTCAGCTGCAGGTAGGGCAAGGCGGTGCCGTCGGCAGCGGTGTAGGCCTCGTAGCGCAGCTCCACATCGAACTGCTGACCCTCGGCGCCCGAGGTGGCCAGTGTCTGGCGGTAGGTATGCACGGCAGGGGCGGTGCCCTCGGTGGTGAGGGTGCCGTCGGCCGTCTGTATCTGGGTGCCCAGTGCCTCGGCATCGGCAGCCACGGCCATGGCGCGGCGGGCGGTGAGGCTCAGCGTGGCCTGTGGGCTATAGGTATGCAGCTCTCCGCGGGCATCGGTATAGTGGCACTCGGCCTGCAGCGACACGCCGAGCGGAGCGGCACTCACGGTCATATAGGGCGAGGCGGCTGTGCCCGCACCCTGCACATCGGCAGCGGGCTGCTCCACATAGTCTATTCCCTTGGTGCCGGCCTGCGGAGTGGCAAGCGACACACTGTCGATAACGCTCAGCGGGATGGCGGCGACGCTACCGCGAGTGTGCACGAGCTGCATCTGCCAGCTATCGTGCAGCTGGCCCTGGGCATCGTAGCGCGAGTAGGTGATGCTGTCGACATCGGCAGCACTGAACACGGTGAAGCGGCCGTCGGTGCGGTACACGTAGAGGGCGCCGTCGGCAGCCGTCTGGGCCTGCAGGCCACACTGTGTGGCCAAGGCTACAAGGAGGGTGGCGAGGCGTGTCTTCATAGCTTCACGAATTTATGGGTGAGACCATCGGTAAGCAACACATAGATACCCATGGGGAGCCGCTGTGTGGGCACCACGGCACAGCCGTCGGCACCGACCTTGAGGCGGCATTGCAGGCGGCCGTCGGCACCATAGAGGAGCACGGCTGCATGGGGCTGCAGGCCCACGGCATAGACAGCCTCGGCGGTGAAGCGCAGGGCAGGGCTATCATAGGGGGTGGCAATGCCTGCGGGGTCTACATACTCGTAGGTGAAGCGCTGCACCTCGCTGCGGGGATAGCTGAGCTCCAGCTCCTCACCCACGATATGCAGTGTGGTGGCGGTGAAGGTGGCGCGGGGCAGCTTGTCGAGCAGCACGGCAGTGGTGGCGCCGCCCTTGAGGTGCACCACCAGGGCATTATCCTCGGCAGCGTGGGCGGTGGCAGTAGCCAGCAGCGCCGTCAGGAGGAGTGCCCGGAGAAGGGTTCTTTTCATCATCTTTATAATATAATAGGTGTTAATATTTATAATATAATAGGTGTTAATATGTTACACTCAAACGTTAGTTATAGTACAGCAAAACCCTACAGACGTCATCAACCTGCAAAATTATTAAAAAAGGCAAAATTACCCCCCCCGAAAAGTTAAATGAAGTTAACACACAAGGATTACAGCTTACAGCTTCGATATGTGCGAGCTGGATATGTCACCACACAGGGCAGACGCATCAGAAAAATCTATATAAATTTTGCATCTTATTCTCAGAATATCTATTGTTATCCTCACACAGATCTCACAAATCTCACAGAGGCGCGTCGCTTCGCCCGCGCTTGTCGGCTTCGCCGAGTGTTTTCAGCCGGATGGCACACGCGAGTTTACGATGCGTGCTTCGTGAGATTTGTGAGATCTGTGTGAGACTCAATCATTTGTGCGAAGGTATTCTGGGGCGTCTGCCCTGGTTACCACAGAGTACGCTGATGGCAGGGGTTATTGATTATTTCTTACTTGGTCACTTACTTGACCACGGAGCTCACGGATATACACAGATAGTTCTTCTCATACGAGTTAGAACTCCACAGATGGCAATTGTCAATTATAATGCTACGCATTAAGATTCCTTGCTTGCTAGGCAGAGATTAAATAAATTTGACTCTGCTCTCGCTGCGCTGCGGAATTGTCAATTGTCAATTATCACTTGTCAATTGAACAAGTTGTCCGGCTGTCCTTGTCGCTTATAACAGCCGTATACACAGTGTATTAACAAGGACAACCTGGGCTGTCCTCGGGTTGTCCCTGCATGACTCGACTGAAGTATACGGAATGACGATTTGTCCATGTATAATTGTACAATAATACACGGCGAATATGTACAGAAACAGCAACCCATTTTCTATCTTCATAATGCGCATTTTCCTGTTTCTGCTTGTCGTTTTTATTTGCCGTTCGCGAACGACCGCGCTGTTCTTCGCGAACGACCGCGCTGCTCTTCGCGAAAGGCAGCGCTGCTCTTCGCGAACGGCAAATAGAATGTCTGTGTATAACAGGGAATACGCATTATATTATTTCCAAAGGAAAAGAACAAAAAAAACGGGGACAACCCCAGGACGGCCTGGGTTGTCCTCGTTAAGAGAGTGATGCACAACACACTGCGGCCGTCAAGGACAGCCGGACAGCCTATTCGGCAACACCTGTATTAATTCCCTACAGAGAGCTTAGCTGAATAGGACGTTGACTCACCATAGATCTGGCCTGTGGCCGTCTGTGCCGAATAGTCGTACTTGGCCTTGAAGCCCACTTCGTACTTGCCCTTTGTGTCGGGAGCCTTGAAGCGCCACATGGGGGGCGCATCCTGCTTGTGCGGCGCGATGACATTTACCACCTTGCTCACCACGCTATCGCCCACATAAAGGCGCCAATGGTAGTCGGCCTCGGTGATGTAGGCACCCGTGTATGACACCTGCATGAAGGCGGTGACAGAGTCGCCAGGAGCAAACGTCGAGTTCTTCGGGAGGGTGGTATGCTTGTCCAACGTAATCTCCGAAGGAGCCAGCGTGGTGAAACGGAGCTCGCCATATACGGGAGATTCACTCATGACAGGCTCGTAGCATGAGGCCATGCCCAGCAACAGGGTGAGGCTGATAGCCAATAGGGATTTCTTCTGCATAGTTGTAATATTTAAGTATTGTAGCTGCGAAGATACTAAAACCAAATGAATATTGCTAATCTTTAACTTCTTTTTGCTACATTAATGGCAGTTCTCACAAACTAACAGCCGTTGGCTGTGACGATAACGATAACGATAACGAAAACAGCCTGCAGGATACAACAAACTTAAAAACTTAAAAACTTAAAAACTCAAAAACTCACAAACACCTCATCGAGGGGCTTGCGTGTCTTCTCGGGCACTTCGGACGTGGCCGGATAGCCTATGGGGATGAGCACGGCAGGCTCGTAAGGAGCATCGATGCCGAAGAGGCTACGGCAAAGCTCCACGTCGAAGTTGCACACCCAACAGGTGCCGAGGCCCACCTCGGCAGCAGCCAGACAGAGGTGCTCTACCGCGATGCTGATGTCGATGTCGGCATGGTCTTTGGGCTCGGAGCGACGGCGCTTCCACGACTCATCGTGATTGGAGCAAGCGATGATATACATGGGTGCCTCACTAAACCACTCGCGGTGGTAGCACTGGCGCATCTTGGCACAGTCTTCGGGTTTGGACACAATGTAGAACTTCCAGGGCTGCAGATTCACAGCCGAAGGGGCCAGACGTGTGCACTCCATAACGTATTGCAACTTGTCGGCTTCGATGGCACGCTGCTCATAGGAGCGCACCGAGTAACGGGCTTTTACTAAATCTAAAAAATTCATATTTTATTGGTTTAGAGTTTAGAGTTGATGGTTGAGGGTTGAGGGTTGAATGATGACTGTTGACCGTTGACTGTTGACCGTTGACACAGCCTACGGCTGTTAACTCTACTCAAACCGCATGGCCTTGGTGGGGTATATGCGCGATATCAGGTGTGAGGGCACGATGAGGATGAGCACGGAGAGCACAAACATCACCACGTTGACCGTCACGATAAGCGGCCAGTTGAACTCTATAGGTACGCAATCGAGATAGTAGTCCTGCGGGTTGAGGGTGACAAGCCGGGTAAACTTCTGCAGTGCACAAAGGGCGAGGCCCACCACATTGCCCCACAGCATGCCCTTGCCTATGATGAGCATGGCGAGATAGAGGAAGGTCTTGCGCACCATGCCATTGGAGGCACCCAGCGCCTTGAGCACACCGATAAACTGGGTGCGCTCGATAATCAATATCAGCAAGCCCGATATCATGGTAAAGGCTGCCACACCCACCATAAGAACCAGGATGAGCAGTACATTCATATCGAGCACATCGAGCCAGGCGAAAAGGCCGGGATTGAGGTCGGTGACCGACTGCACGAAGTATTGCTCACCGTAGCTGTCTTGAGTGCGGTCGAGCAGCGAGCCCAGCTCCCAGTTCATGGGCTCCACCTCATCAAACCCCGTGAGCATCACCTCCACGCCCGTCACCTGATCGGGCTCCCAACGGTTGAGGGCCTGCACCGCCTTGAGGTCGGTGAGTGCAAAGACACGGTCATACTCGCTGAAGCCCGTCTGATAGATGCCTGCCACCGTGTACCTACGGGCCCGCATATTGCCCTGCAGGAAATAGGAGTCTACCCTATCGCCCACGCCAAGCTGCAGCTTGGAAGCAATCTCGCGCGATATCAATATCTTGCCCGAAGCTACGCTATCAGAGAACTGCGGCAGCTCGCCCTCTTGCAGATACTGGGCATAGAACGAGAGGTCGTAGTCCTCGCCTACTCCCTTAAGGACGTAGCCCATAAAATCATCATCGGTGCGAAACACGCCTGCCTTGGTGGCATAGCGCTGCACATGCGACACCTCGGGCATAGCCGTAAGCGTATGCCACAACGCCGAATCGGCAGCCACGGGAAGCGCCTCATAGGACTGGGCACTCTCATAATTGCTGATGTGCAGATGCGAGCTGAAGCCCACGGCCTTGTCTCGCACCTCGTGCTTGAAACCGAACGATACAGCTATGGTCACCAGCATCACCGCCAAGCCCAAGGCTACACCCAGCTGCGCTATGAACACGGCTGGACGCGACACATTGCGGCTCCCTTGCTCACTCTTGTAGAGACGACGGGCGATGAATGTTTCCATTGTTGAGGGTTGAGGTTGAGGGATGATGGTTGAGGGTTGAGGGAGAATTGTGAATTGTGAATTATGAATTGTGAATTGTTCTTCCCGGATAAGCCTCCAGTGCCTTCTGCAGCACCACGAGGGCACGCTGCAGGTCGTCTTTCTTCAGCACATAGGCTATGCGCACCTCGTTGCGGCCTGCACCGGGCGTAGTGTAGAAGCCACTGGCTGGGGCCATCATCACGGTTTCGCCTTCGTAGTTGAACTCGCTGAGGCACCATGCGCAGAACTTCTCGCTGTCGTCGACCGGCAGGCGGGCTACCGTATAGAATGCACCCATAGGAATGGGGCTGTACACACCGGGGATGCGGTTGAGACCATCAATGAGGCACTTGCGGCGCTCTACATACTCATCGTATGTGTCGCGAGTGTAGCTCTCCGGCTCATCGAGCGATGCCTCGGCTGCAATCTGTCCGATAAGGGGTGGACTCAGACGGGCCTGACAGAACTTCATCACGGCCTGACGCAGCTGCACGTTCTTCGTTATCAAAGCACCGATACGTATACCGCACTCAGAGTAACGCTTCGACACCGAGTCGATGAGCACCACATTGTCTTCGATGCCTTCGAGATGGCAGGCTGAGATATAGGGCGAACCGGTGTAGATAAACTCACGATACACCTCGTCGGAGAAGAGGTATAGGTCGTACTTCTTCACGAGGTCGCGTATCTGATTCATCTCACGGCGTGTATAGAGGTATCCTGTAGGGTTGTTGGGGTTGCATATCATGATGGCCTTGGTGCGCTCGTTGATAAGCTCCTCGAAACGTTCTACCTTAGGCAAGCAGAATCCCTCCTCGATGGTGGTAGGGATAGTGCGTATCACGGCACCGGCCGAGATGGCGAATGCCTGATAGTTGGCATAGAAGGGGTCGGGCATGATAATCTCATCGCCCGGATTGAGGCATGCCATGAAAGAGAAGAGCACCGCCTCGCTACCGCCCGTAGTGATGATGATGTCGTCGGCCGTGAGCTTGATGTCGTACTTGGCATAGTACTGCACCAGTTTCTCGCGATAGCTGCGGTAGCCCTGCGAAGGGCTATACTCGAGCACCTTGCGGTCGATGTTGCGGATGGCATCAATCGCCGCTTGGGGTGTGGGCAGGTCGGGCTGACCGATATTGAGGTGATATACATGTATACCGCGTGCCTTGGCATCGTCGGCCAATGGCACCAGTTTGCGGATTGGAGAAGCGGGCATCAGTGTGCCGCGTTGAGATATCTGGGGCATATATATTATATATAGGTATATATTGAAACAGCAAAATTACAAAGAAAAGCCGTAATCTACAAAGGAAAGGTCTAACTTTTGGAGATACGGCCAAAAATCACTACTTTTGCGTAACGACAAACAGAGACACACAGACGCATGAAAACCCTACTCATCACCATAGGAAAGACCGACAACAAGTACCTGACGCAAGCAGTAGACGACTATCTGGCCCGTGCCAACCACTATGCTCCCATAGAGATGAAGGTCATCCCCGACATACGGGATGTGAAGAACCTCACACAAGAGCAGCAAAAGGAGCGTGAGGGACAGCAGATACTGAAGTTGCTGCAACCGGGCGACCATGTGATACTGCTCGACGAGGGAGGCAAGGAGTTTACCTCGGTAGGATTTGCCGACTGGCTGCAGCAGCGCATGAACACGGTGAGCCGCCGACTGGTATTCATCATCGGAGGGCCCTACGGATTCTCCCGCGAGGTATATGGTGCTGCTCAAGGCAAGATTTCGCTATCGCAAATGACCTTCTCTCACCAGATGGTACGGGTCATCTTTGCCGAGCAGTTTTACCGCGCCTTGTCGATACTCAACAACTTGCCCTATCACCATCAGTAGCAGCGCTACCACTGGAACCAGAGGTCGAAGCATACGGGCAGATGGTCGCTGGTGCCTCCCATATAGCGCATACCATTATACGTGCGGCTGGGGCGATGGCCGCCATACAGGGGCTCGGGTTCTGTGAGCAGCTCATCATCGGCAACCCAGGCGCCACCGGGCGAGAGACGCAGTGCCTCACCGGTACCGCGAAGCAGCGAAGTGGATAGATATACATGGTCGATCTGTTCCCATTTCCCTTTGTAGCGATAGCTTCCGGCAAGGCGGTCGGTGACACACACCAGCCGCCCGCTCTCAGAGAGCGGGCGTAGTGCCTTGCTGCGTGGCGTATCGTTGAAGTCGCCCATCACAACTACGCGGGGCACCCTGCGCACCTGACACACCGAGTCGACAGTATGCCTCACATACTCCACTACCGCACGGCGCAGCCGTGATGACTTGCGCCCATTGAGCCTACTGGGCAGATGACAGACGATGAGGTCGAGCGTATCGCCCATGTGAAGCTGTCCGCTCACGTAGAGCACATCACGCACATAACCTCCTTGGGGGATTTGGTCATGAGACAGACGCAGCGAGCGATGACTCAGCGGACGAAACGTAGTAGACTTGTACATCAGTGCCACATCGATACCTCGAGGGTCGAGCGATGAGGTCATAAGATAGCTGTACCCCACCGTACGCAACGACGAGCGACAAGTGAGATCGTGCATCACGCTATCATTCTCGACCTCGCACAGCGCCACGAAATCGGGAGCGCGGTCGCCCCCCACAGCAGCCACAGCACGGCTTATCGCCTGCAACTTGTCCCAGTAGCGCGACTCGGTCCAGCACCGCAACGAGGTGGGCAAGAAGGCCTCATCACGGGTGAGCGAGTCGTCGGTGCAGTCGAAGAGGTTCTCTACATTATAGGTCATGAAACGGAGCCGTTCCTGTCCCGAAAGAGAGAAAGGAAAGAGAAGCAGCAGAAGCAGCAGCCAGACCACTGGAGCTGTCCAAGCCTCATTGGTCCTGCTCTTTCTCCTCATATTCCCGGTATTGATAGCACCCTGCATCCATGACACCCTGACGCGGCAGCTCATCCTTGTCATAGGGCAAGATATCGAGGTATTCGGGAGAGGCTGCACCTCGCGCTACCGACAACGAATCAAGGTGGAAGTCGTAGATAAAATTGTCGTGGTCGATATTGCGGAAGTTTGAGCGACCATACGCTGTGCTATCCTTATGCTCCCATACGATATGGGCAAAGTGCAGCGAATCGGGCTTACGTGCCTCACCCTTGGAGTTAATGACCGAATGTACAAAGGCATACTGCGCATACTCTGAGTAGTCGGCCGAGTCGGTCTTCTCGAGCACCGTACCCATCAGTTCATCGTCCTTGGAGCCAGTAATGAAGCTATTGATAAAGTTGACACCCAGCAGCGGATAGATAGCCTCCTCCTCTTCACAATAGTTGGATATATTGACCGCCACACCACGCTCTCCCTTCCATGGAAAAAAGTTGGCCATCGTGCAATGCAGGAAGGTCATGCGGCCGCCAAGCAGATTGACACAATGTCCACCGGCATTCGTAAAGAGACTGTTGGAGAACGATGCGGCACACAGCGTAAGCTGCAGGGCATCCTCATCGACATTATGTATCTGGCTGTTTTGCATCACCAGCTTATAGCTGATCAGGTCATTGCCTTTGGCCCGCAAGCCATACGTACCGCTATGTATATCGCAATGCACAAAGATGTTGTCGGCACTGGATTCATGCAGCGTGATGCCGCCCCACTGGGCCGACAAGCGGTCGTAGGGCAGGTAGGAGAACATACGATCGGTGCGGGCACCGCGAAAGACCACAGGAGCATCGACCGCACCTACGGCCTCAACACGGCCATACACCTGCATCTGCACCTTGTCGTAGAAGTAGAGGCGCGTGCCGGGCTCCATAGAAAGCGTACTGCCCTCCTCTACCCTGAGACTATCATATATAAGATAGGGACGCTGGGCGGTGAGCCGCGTATCGGAGTCCACGACCCATCCTCGGAGCACTGTCGCATCCTGTCCCCATGCACTCAGCTGCACATACTGCTCAGCACCGCTCTCAAGCACGAAGCGCAACGAGTCGCGCACCTCAAAGGGTTCATCATTATCCTTAGGGTCGACCGTCACCTCAACAAACACATACATGCTGTCGCCCCGACGCAACGCCACATCACGGAACGCCACACCTGCCATGCCGTCTACATTGACACGATAGGGCGACTCAGCACCTCCCGAGAGAGAGACCTCGCTGATGCGCAGGTCAGATCTGTGGCGGTTGTATACCAGGAAGGTGGCAGTGGCCGAACTCACCTCGGTAAAGAGGGTGTCGAAAGCAATGGTATCGGACGAGAATGACAACTTATGGCTGGGGTCTGCAGAGAACCCGCGCTCGTCAATACAGCCCGTCAGGCCTATCGCCACCACGGCGACAAGCAGCATACTCCAGATCGTGTTACAATGCTTCATAGCAACAGTTGTTATTATCGTATAACGGAGATTGCGGCGATATATTGTATACAAACAGGAGTTCAGGAAACCCTGAACTCCTAAATGTTCGAACTGCAGAATCGTCACATCAGCCCTTCACGGGAGCAGCCTCGAGCACAGCCACGAGATGCTGCCACCAAAGCTCTACCGTAGAGATGAGGAGGCGTTCATCGGGCGAATGCACGCCACGCATGGTGGGACCAAACGAGATCATATCCAGGTGTGGATACTTCTCGAGGAAGAGTCCGCACTCGAGACCGGCATGGATAGCCTTTACCTTAGGCTCCTTGCCGAAGAGCTGCTTGTATGCAGCGATAGCTATCTGGAGGATCTCAGACTTGGCATTGGGTTTCCAACCAGGATAGCCCTCACCCACCTCAACCTCGGCACCGGCAAGCTCAAATACGGCGCGTACCGTATCGGCCACATCCTTCTTGCCCGAAGCGGCAGAGCTGCGCTGCGAGAGCACAATCTTGACCTCACCGCCAGCCATGCGCACCGAAGCGAGATTGCTTGAGGTCTCCACCAAGCCTGGCACGTCATTGCTCATGGCAAACACGCCATTGAACACGCCATGCAGAGCACGCAAGAGGTGAAGCATCGTATCCTTGTCCATAGCGGCAGGCTGAGCATCGGTAGACTCGAGCACAAAGCGGGCCTTGGTCTCAATGGCTGCATACTCGGCCTCTACCTCGGCAGCAAACACATTGAAGTCTACACGCACGCTCTCCTTGTCCTTCTTGGGCACAGCACATACAGCCATTGCCTCACGAGGAATAGCGTTATGCTTATTGCCACCCTCGATATAAGAAAGATACATATCGTACTTCTCGGCGGCAGCAAGCAGGAATCGGGCCAGCACCTTATTGGCATTGGCATGCCCCTTGTTGATGTCATCGCCGCTGTGTCCGCCCAAGAGATTGTTGACGGTTACCTTAAAGAAGAAGTAATCCTCGGGCACTGCCACCTCTTTATATTTAAAGGTAGCGTCGGTGCGCACACCTCCGGCACAGCCGATAAAGATTTCGCCCTCGTCTTCAGAGTCGAGGTTGAGCAGGATGTCGCCATTCATGAAGCCGCTCTGCATGGCATTGGCACCAGTGAGGCCAGTCTCCTCATCCACAGTAAACACACACTCTACAGGACCGTGCTTGATGCTATCGTCGGTGAGCACAGCAAGAGCCGCAGCTACACCGATGCCATTGTCGGCACCCAGGGTAGTGCCATTGGCCTTGAGCCATTCACCGTCAACTACGAGGCTGATGGGGTCGTTCATAAAATCGTGGTCAACACCCTTGTTGCTCTCACATACCATATCCATGTGAGACTGCAGGATGATGGTCTTGCGGTTCTCCATGCCAGGAGTGGCAGGTTTGGAGATGACTACATTGCCGGCCTCATCGACCTTTGTAGCGAGTCCGCGCGACTCACCAAAAGCCTTCAGGTAGGCAGTCATCTTCTCTTCATGTTTCGATGGGCGGGGAATGCCACAAATCTCCTCAAAGTAGCCAAACAGGGCTGTAGGTTTCAAGTTTTCTGTCTTCATATTTGTCTAATTACAATAGTTTGTACACTTAAAAAAGATAAAAGTTACACTCGAAGCAAGTATTATTCGCATGTTTTGTGTATCTTTGCATCCGCAAAAAGCGAAGATAAACGGCACTCGTTGCAAATAAAGCTGCTTTATTTACTCGTTTGCATTATCTTTGTGCCCGCAAAAATAAGAAAATGGTACGTTTATTCCTAATTTCTTTGCTGATAATTGCTATTTGCATGGTGTTAATGTCTGTTACCATCCTGTTCAAGAAGAATGGCAGATTTCCCAACACGCATGTTTGCGGCAACAAGCACCTGCGCAAGAGGGGTATCACCAGTGCCCAAACTCAGGACAAGCAGGCACAGCGCGAAAATCCGATGGCAGTGAAGGAAAGACGCCCAATGACCGACAACGAATAGAATAACATAAAACAATAAGACAATGAAAAGTATCAAGACTTTCTCTATCGCACTCTGTGCAGCAGCTACCATGCTGACATTCACCCAATGCAACAATGCCCCTCAGCAGGCTCCCGTAGTAACTCAGGTGGTATGCGACAGTACTCCCCAGCTCAAGATTGCCTACGTAGACATCGACACCCTGCTCACCAGCTACAACCTCTGGATCGAGCTCAACGAAGAGATGATACGCAAGGAGGAGAACGTACGCGCTACCCTCAACGAGAAGGCACAAGACCTGCAGAACGAGTACGAGGAGTTTGACCGCAAGCTCAAGAACAACGCTTTCGTAACACGCGAGAGAGCCGAGTCGGAGCAGAACCGCATCTTGAAGAAGAGCCAGGATCTGGAGAAGCTGCAAGAGCGCCTAAGCAATGAACTCGCTACCGAAAACAACAAGAACAACATCCTCTTCCGCGACTCCATCAACTCATTCATCAGGGAGTACAACAAGGAGAAGGGTTACAACGTGATTCTCAGCCGCATCGGTGACAACATCCTCTACATCGACTATGAGATGAACATCACTCAGGAGATCATCGATGGCCTCAATGCACGCTACGTCAGCAACAAGGGCAAGAAATAAGCGAGGCCTTACCTGCAGAAAACAAGAATGGGACGTATCCACACGTCCCATTCTTGTTATTTATATATAAGGAATATACAGGGTATCTTGTCGATGGGCGGACGCTGTCCTTTCCACTCGGCGATGGTGCGCGTCACCGCATACTCGTCGTCACACGTGAGATTGGCCGCGATGCACAGCCTCGTCTGGGGGCGACATGAGCGAATGATATCGTCAAACATCTTCAGGTTACGATACGGGGTCTCGATGAACAGCTGCGTCTGATGCTCAGCGTAGGCACGCGACTCCAGATGTTTGAGGGTCTTGGCACGCTCACCGCCATCAATCGGCAGGTAGCCATGAAAGGCAAAGCTCTGCCCGTTGAAGCCCGAGGCCATCACGCTGAGGATGATGCTCGAGGGTCCTACCAGTGGCACCACCTTCAACTTCTTGCGCTGCGCAATAGCTACCACATCGGCTCCAGGATCGGCCACAGCAGGACATCCTGCCTCAGAGATCACGCCCATGGGGCACCCTTCCTGCAATGGTTTGAGGTACGAACCGATTGCCTCAGGCGAGGTATGCTTGTTGAGTTCATAAAATGTCAGCGCATCGATGTCGATCTCTTGGTCTACCTTTTTCAGAAAGCGTCGTGCCGAGCGCACATTCTCTACAATGAAATGCCTGATGCCCATAATCACATCGTGGTTGTATGCGGGGAGTACCTTTGACACGGGCGTATCGCCCAACGTCACCGGGATAAGATATAATGCCGATTCCATCTCGAGGTTCATCAAAGGTCCATATTCTGCAAATGCCCGTTCTGCCGTTCGGTGATACGTTCCTCAAGGCGGCGCATACCCTCCTCGAGAGAGCGTCCCAGCCCCTTGGCAGACTCTTCCAGCTTGTCGGCACGGTCTTCGAGGTAGCGTTCAAACTTGTCGTTGTCGACGGCTGTACCCTCATCGTTCATGATTGCACGTAGGAAGTTGTTGGTCACATACAGGCGTGTCAGGCGAGGCTTCTCCACACTGTTGTTTACAATCAGCACATAGGCATAGTCCTCGTCATAGTTGTTGACATACACGATGTGGTCGCCCTTCTCAGCGAGCACCGTATAGGATTCGGGGATAGCCTCCAGTACATTGGCAAAGAAGCGTCCGCGCACGGCACTGCGGCACGAGTCGAGCTTCAGTATCACCACCTCCTCTACACCCATCATCACGAGCGTACCGCGCAGCAGCGATGCCCGCTTGCGTCCTTTCGCCAGACCGCTTTCTACCAGGTCGTCAAGTTTGCTGTTGGCATTGATCACCTTATACACAGCTCCTCCCTTGTCTTTGTATCGATCCACAAAGCGCTCAAGAGAGTCGGCACTTGCCCATGAGCATACGAGCAGGAGCAAGAAAAGAGAAATTGTTTTCTTCATAATTCGTTGTGTTTGTTATCAGAGAATCGCCCAAGCACCGGCATGTCGCATGCTATTCGGCAAAACGTTTTATCAGATTATACGCACTATACAGTCCCAGTTCGCCCGCCTTGCTGAGGTCGGCCACGCCACGTGCATTCTCTCCAAGGAAGATATAGGTGAGTCCGCGGTTATAGTATGCCTCGGCCAGGTTGGGTTCGAGCTCTATGGCTTCATTGTAGCTCACGATGGCGGCTCTATAGTCTTTGAGTTGCGACAACACGTTGCCTCTATTATAATAGGTATAGGCAAAGTCGGGCGCCAGGTCTGCCGCCTTGTTCAGGTCGGCCAGGACGAGTTGGTAGTCGTTGAGGCGTGCATCCACCATGAAGTCCTCTGGCGCCACCGCCACATGCTGCTCGGCATTACCGTCGGCACGGTCCATCTCCATCTGCTTGTAACGCACCACGGCACGTGCATAGTATGACAGCCACAGGGTGCCGTCGGTGATGATGGCTTGCGTAAAGTCATTGATTGCCGCCTCCAGATCCTGCACGAGATAGAAGTCGAGTCCGCGTGCAAAGTAGTGTATAGCCTCTTCACTCTCGGCCATGAACTTGGCCGTCTGGGCGTCGATATCGGCAAAGTGGAATGCAATCTGCTCCTCATCGAGTGCCTGCTCCGATGCCGTCACGAGCAGGGGCAGCGGCAGCTGTTTGGTGCGCTTGACAGCCTCCAGATAGCGGTGATAATGGATGATATTCCCCACCTCGCTCACCTTATTATAATAGGTAAGGGCAAAGAGCGGCTGCAGAGACACATATACATTGCGGTTCTGCACCTTGCCCCGATAGGCCGACGAGAACTCATTGTCGCTCACCGCATCATCGGCTACCACGAGCCTGCGGTATTTCTTGATGTTCTTGTCAGACTCCTTACGTGTATTTCGGTCCTCTTCTTCCTCGTCGCCGGTGCTGCCATTGTTGCCTGTCAGCAGTCTGTTCTGCTCCTCCATCTGTGCACGCAGCACCACGAACTCGTCCTGCTCGGCCTCCTTCAGGCGTCCCTGTTTACGGCGCACATCGGCACGGCACTGATAGCCATACAGAAACTTGGGGTACTCGTCAAGCACACGGTCGAGGTCGGCCTCGGCACCCTCAAGGTCACCCGTCTGCATCAGCAGCAAAGCGCGGTTGAATACCGCCATCGTATTGTCGGGCTCATACTCTATCACCACGTTGAAGTCCTCGATGGCGCGATTGTCGTCGCCCACCTGAGCACGCAGCAAGCCACGGTTATAGCGTCCGAGCACATTGTTGGGTTCCAGGTCAAGTGCCAGGTCGTAGTCGCTCATGGCATCGCGCAGTTCCTGACGATGGTAGCGTGTAAGTGCACGATTGATGTAGTAGCCGCTCTTGGGGGTGAGATGGATGGCATAGGTGAGGTCAGACTCGGCATCCTCGTAGCGTTCTTGCTGCAGATACACGAGTGCACGTGTGGCATACACCTCAGAGTCATACTTATTTATCTTCAACGAGGCCTCCAGGTCATCGAGCGCGGCCACCGTATCTTCCTGCTGTATATGTACCTGTGCTCGCATGTTCAATGCCGGCGCATAGCCCGGCACGATACGCACTATGGTGTCGAGCACGCCTATCGCCTCATCGTACTCTTTCAGGTTGGCATAGCAGAGAGCCAGGTTGTGCCATAGTCCCTCATCTTCGGGGGCATGTACCAATGCCTGGCGATAGTCCTGTATAGCCTCGGCAAACTTGCCTTGGTTTACACGTGCCAGTCCGCGCACCTGGTAGCAGTCGACCACAAACGGATTGCGCTGAATAGCTTCGGAGCAGTCGGCCTCGGCTCCCGTGAAGTCATCGAGGTAGTACTTGGCCAATCCGCGAAAGAAATAGGGCTCGTATAGATAGGGCTTGGCATTCACTACCTGGTTGAAGTATTGGATAGAGAGCACATAGTCGCTGAAGTATAGCGCATTCCTCCCGACCCTCATCATGTGGTCGGTGTTCACCTGCGCCTTAACCACGAAGAGGGCGCAAAGGAGTGGTAGGGCTATGAGAATACGCTTCATTATTGTCTATGGTCTACGGTCAAGGCTCGTGCAAACGAGCGAGAGTCAAACCTGTTTGACTAACGGTCAACAGTGAATTGTCAATTGTCAATTGCCAGAAGTTTACTTCTTGGCCACCTTCACCTTATAGTCGCAACGCACCTTACCGGCAATGAGGGCATTGAACTTGCCACGGTTCATCTGACGGCGCAGCGGTGATATGCGGTCGGTAAAGACCTTGCCTTCGAGGTGGTCAAACTCATGCTGTACCACGCGGGCCAGGAATCCGTCGACCCACTCGTCGTGCTCCACGAAGTCCTCGTCAACATACTGTATGCGCACCTTCTCGGCACGGGGCACCTTCTCGTGTATGCCGGGCAGGCTGAGACATCCCTCGTCCATCAGGATAGTTTCGCCCTCCGCCTCCACGATATAGCCATTGATGAAGGCACGCTTGAAGTCGGCATACTCGGGATAATCCTCTGCCAGCGGACGAAGGTCCACAATGACCACACGGATAGGGAGTCCTATCTGAGGAGCAGCGAGGCCTACACCATCGGCACGCTCATTGGTCTCAAACATATTTTGTATCAGTTCTTTCAGCTCGGGATAATCGGCATCTATATCCTCGGCTACTTTTCTCAGTACGGGTTGTCCGTAGGTGTAAATGGGAAGTATCATTGTGAATTGTCAATTGTGAATTGTGAATTGTCAATTGTCCATTGTCCATTCTAAAACCTTTTCCTGCTGTCCATATAGCTTTGCAGTATGATGGTGGCACTGATTTCGTCTACCAGTTCTTTGCGCTGGCGGTCTTTCTTCTTCAGCCCGGCATCGATCATTGCCTGATGTGCCAGCACCGAGGTGAACCGTTCGTCGACATACTCCACGGGGATTTGTGGGAGCACCTTGCGCAGACGGTTCACGAAGGGGGTTATCCGCACCATATTCTCCGATGGTTGCCCGGACATCTGCTTGGGCAGTCCCACCACGATACGCTCTACGGGCTCGCGCTTCACATAGTCGAGGATATAGTCCATCAGCGTATGTGTAGGCACCGTGGCGAGTCCACCGGGGATGATCTGCAACACGTCGGTCACAGCCAGCCCAGTACGTTTCTTTCCGTAGTCTATAGCAAGTATACGTCCCATAGTGAGCACAAAGATACAGCAATAATAGCTAACAAAGGCGAAAAAGATTCTAAAAATCCATAACAAAGGGCGACCTCATGGGGCCACCCTTCATCTATGGTCAGGTACAAGGATTACTTGTTCAGAAGGATCCAAGAGCCCTGGAAGTCGGTGCGGGAGGGATACTTCTCCTTGAAGGTCTCTCGAGCCTGGGCTGCCTCTGCCTTGGTGTCATACGAACCGATGATGACGCGGAACATGTTCTTCTGCATGTTCTTCACGATACCGGCCTGATAGCCCTCTGCTATGAGGAACTCCTTCAATCCCTGTGCATTGGCCTGGAGACTGAAGCTGCCGCATACCACGCTATAGGGTTTCAGTGTACCACTTACCGACACTGCCGACACCTGTTCCTGGCGGACGGGGGCTGAGTCATAGTCATTTGACTTCACGGGTGTAGTGGCCACGGGGGTCACCTGCATGGGGGCATTTACCTGTACCTGGGCACTTTCCTGAGCCTTAGCCTTCTCATAAGCTTGCTTATAGGCACTCTCCTTGGTCTTACATGAAGCCATCACGAGCAATACGCTCAACAATCCAAATAATACGCTCTTTTTCATTTTGTATTTTGTTATTGGTTGATATATTCTTACTTTAAAGTGCAAAGATAGTGAAAGACTATAAGATTAACAAAAATAACGGGTTGTTTTAACATTTCAGAACACATATCTCACACAAACACCTCGAGCAGCGTAGCCTTCCCTTTGGGGAATATGGTCACCGCATCGGTATGGGCGGGCACCAGCACCGTCTCGCATGAGCGGATATCCACCGCGCTGCCATCAGAGGCTACCAGCGAGGCCTCCCCCTCCACACACATGTATATGACGAAGGAGTCCAGCTCCGAGTAGTCACACTCCATAGGCTCGGTGAGTTCATACAACGATGTACTGAAGCAGGGGCAATCTACCAAGGACACCGGCTCGTTGAGTTTGTGCCGGTAGCGTGTCTTGTAGTCCTTCTCCACCCTGTAGTCGATGGCATCCCTCGCCAGCTCGGTATGGAGCTCACGCGCATTGCCCTCGCTGTCGCGGCGGTCATAGTCATAGATGCGGTAAGTGATGTCACTGGCCTCCTGTATCTCGGCTATCAGGCATCCCGCGCCTATGCAGTGCACCCTGCCAGCAGGCAAGAAGAACACGTCGCCCGCGCTCACCCTCTCGTAGTGCAGCGCATCCACGATGGTGCCTCGGGCCACCCGGCTGAGGTAGTCGTCCTCGGTCATCTCGCGCGACCATCCCGAGCACAGCCGCGCGCCTTCTGCCGCGTCTACCACATACCACATCTCGCTCTTTCCTCGTGTGCCGTGGCGCTGCAGGGCCAGTGCGTCGTCGGGGTGTACCTGTACCGAGAGGTCCTGATGGGCATCGATAAACTTGACCAGCAGCGGGAAGTCGGTCCCATACCTGCGGTAGCTCTCCTTTCCCACCAGGCGGTCGCGGTGACGCTCTATCAGCTCCACCAAGGTGGTGCCCTTCTCGGGTCCTTCGGCCACTATCGACACATTGCCGGGCATGCCCGATACCTCCCAGCTCTCGCCCACATGGTGCATGTGGGTGGCCAGCTGCTTGTCGGCGACGATACGGCTGCCGCCCCATATCACCTGCTTCAGTATTGGTTCAAACTTATACATCTTATTTACCTTATTAACGTTATCCTTAAAATACGATGCAAAGGTAACAACAATCTTAACGAAAAAGAAACATTCACATGATATAATTTGTCATAAAAAATGATTACCTTTGTCAAGAGATACCAAAAAGATGACGTTATGAGCGATCAGACATATACCCCCGAAGAGATACAGCAGGATCTCAACTACCTGCAGCTGCTCTCGCGCAGTTTCCGCAACGCAGCCGAGGCCAGCACCGAGATTATCAACCTCGAGGCCATCCTGGGCCTGCCCAAGAGCACCGAGCACTTCCTGGCCGACATACACGGCGAGCACGAGGCCTTCCAGCATGTGCTCAAGAATGCGTCGGGTGACATCAAGCGCAAGGTGCGCGAGGTGCTGAGCGACGAGCTGAGCGACAAGGAGATACGCACCCTCTGCACCCTCATCTACTACCCTGCCGAGAAGCTGCAGCTGCTCAAGGCCGAGATGGAGGGTCACGACATGCACGACTGGTATGCCCTCACCCTGCGCCGCCTCATCTCGGTGTGTCAGAACATCTCGTCCAAGTATACCCGATCCAAGGTGCGCAAGGAACTGCCCAAGGAGTTCTCCTACATCATCCAGGAGCTGCTCCACGAGTCCACCGGCATGACCAACAAGAACCGCTACGTCAAGGGCATCATCGAAGCCATCATCAGCACCGGCCAGGCCGACCACTTCATCGTGGCCATCAGCAACCTCATACAGCGCCTGGCTGTAGACCGTCTGCATATCGTGGGCGACCTCTTCGACCGCGGCACGGGCTCGCACCTCGTGATGGATGCCCTGTGCCAGTACCAGAACTTCGACGTGCAGTTTGGCAACCACGACGTGCTGTGGATAGGTGCTGCCGCGGGCAACCGTGCCTGCATGGCCAATGTACTGCGCCTGTGCATGCGCTACGGCAACCTCTCGGTGCTCGAAGACGGCTACGGCATCAACCTCCTGCACCTGGCCATCTTTGCCATGGAGATATACAAGGACGACCCCTGCGAGGAGTTCGGCCCGAAGCTCGAGGACAATGTCACCTGCAGCGACAAGACCCGCCGCCTCATAGCCCAGATGCACAAGGCCGTGAGCGTGCTCCAGTTTAAGCTCGAGGCCGAGATCATACGCCGCCACCCCGAGTACGGGATGGACGACCGCCTCCTGCTCCACAAGATCGACTACGACAAGGGCATCTGTACCATCGGCGGCAAGCGCTACTCGATGCGCGAGTGCTATTTCCCCACCATCGACCCTGCCGACCCCTACCGCCTCAGCGTGGAGGAGAGCGAGGTCATAGAGCGGCTCGCCCACTCCTTCACCACCAGCGAGAAGCTGCAACGCCACATCCGCTGCCTGCTCGACCACGGCAGCATGTACCTCGTATACAACGGCAACCTGCTCTTCCACGCATCCATCCCCATGAATGCCGACGGCACCCTCAAGGAAGTGTACCTCCACGACGGGCTCTACAAGGGCCGTGCGCTGCTCGACAAGGTAGACAGCCTCATCCGTGCCGCCCACTCGACCGATACCGACGAGGCGTTGCGCCAGTTCTCCGTAGACTACCTGTGGTATCTCTGGTGCGGCAAGGACGCCCCCACCTTCGACAAAGACCGCATGGCCACCTTCGAGCGCTACTTCCTCAAGGACAAGGCCGTGATGAAGGAGACCAAGGGCCACTACTACACCCTGCGCAACGAGGACAGCACCGTAGACCTCCTGCTCAGCGAGTTCGGCGTAGAGGGTGACCACCGCCACATCATCAACGGCCACATTCCCGTGAAGACCCTCAAGGGCGAGAATCCCATGAAGGCCGGTGGCCGCCTCCTGGTCATCGACGGCGGGTTCTCCAAGCCCTACCAGTCCACCACCGGCATTGCCGGCTACACCCTCGTGTACCACTCGCGCGGCATGTCGCTCGTAGAGCACCAGCCCTTCACCTCCACCGAAGAGGCCATACGCAACGGTTCCGACATCAAGAGTACCCGCCACCTGGTGGAGAAGCTCACCGAGCGTATCCACGTGAGCGACACCGACAAGGGGCGCGACATACGCCGCCGCATCGACTCGCTGCGAAAGTTGCTCTACGCCTACCGCCAGGGACTCATCCGAGAGATGCTGAGATGAGTTGCGAGTTTTTTAAGTTGAGAGTTAATGGTGAGAGGAACGAATATATCAAGTTTTAACTTTTAATTCTCAATTTTCAAACTGAGCCTATAGAAACAGCCTACGCCAAACAAGCTAATAAATCTCTGTTTGTTAGCGCAATTACGCTTTTTAAAGAAAATGTTGCGCTTTTGTTGCGCCCTTTCCTTGCTACAAGAAAGTTTATATATACCTTTGTGGCTGGATAATATTGTTGGCAGATAATTGTCATGCATATCTTGAACGTTTAGCACAAATCGTATTAAAAGAGCTTCACATAGTATGAGAGTAAAGTATATATCCGAACGGGTGGAAGCAATACCCGAGAAGTTACTGCAGTACTCGATTGAGACCTGGGCATTGACTCCGGGTAACGAATATGTAGTGTTTGCTCTATGCACAATGTGTGGCGAGCCATGGTATCTCTTGTGTGATGACTATTACCGGGCCGACTGCATTGACTCATTCCCCCGCTACTATCCAGCTATGCTGTTTGATGTCGTTGATGCTACCCACTCCAAGTATTGGGTGGAATATCAGAGGATAGATGAATATGTAGATGCTAAGCCAGAGGTTACCGACTATTCTTTTCCTGAATTCGCTCAAGATCCCTATTTCTATGGCGAGCTATTAGAAGCATGCGATGAGAATTATTCTAAAGTTTTCAATCGCTACAAACTGCTGATGGAGACGGAGGCATGGAATGGCTATCCTACGGCAACGCTTGGACAGAAGTTGAAGATAGCGGCCTTGCCCGATGAGGAATTGCACGAGATACACACTCACTGCACGGCCAATCGCGAAGAGGTGGAGGCATCGTCACGTTGCGCATGCTTTTATTGCCAGGAGGTTTTTCGCGCGACAGAGGTGAAGGATTATATAGTAGAGCCTTCCATGGATTATAAAGAAACTGCGCTTTGCCCACGTTGTGGTGCTGATACCATACTGGGGGATGCTGCAGTAATACCTTTCTATAAGGAATTGATAGAGAAACTGCATCGACATTATTTTGAATAGGACATTTATAACGATTAATCATGAATACACGACCATCTATACTACTGATATTAGCCTGCACCCTACTACTGTGCAGTTGTAAGAGTCTGGATAGAACGGTAGAAATATCGCTCACTGAGAACTATTACACCGGTAGCTTTGTGCGTCCCACTACACCAGACAAGGTGAGGGTGTATACCGACAATGCACCATTGCCCTTGACGACGGAGGTGATAGGTAAGTTTGCTGCCACTGACCCCGAGGCACGGCGCAATGCCTCGCTCGACGTGCTGCTCGACACGGTGAAGAAGGAGGCGAGCCGCTTCGGTGCTAACGGACTATTCCTTACCGACCATTACAAGCCCCATTGGCTGGGTAGTCCCCAGCACGTGATGTATGGGTATATCCTGTTGCAGCCCGACACCATACTGACCAACGACAAGGAGCACCCGCTGAATACAGCCATAAGGGAACATCAGGAACAGGAGGAAGCCAAAAAATTGGCAGAGCAGGCAGAACTTGGAGCACTCTGCCCCGCCCATAACTTACACGTTGGCGCAGCATATTCCTATATAACATACGGCGAAAAAGCCGTTGTCAGCGATATGGAGCGGCAGCTTACCCGCGGATGGGGCATACAGGGCATTTATGAATATGCGCCTCGACTGGCACCGACAATATCTTTCGGTGTGCTATACAACGGGTACTTTTCTGAGGCAGCAGTCGAGTATGGAGGATCGGGCTGCGAAGCTTCTATGAACAACCACGTCGTTTCCCCGATAATCTCCTACAGAAGTGCATCAAAACGAAGTATCGTTAAGTTTTCGGCAGGGCTTGGCTACCAATGGGAGAGCATCAACCTGAAGTCTGCATTGACCAGCTCAGCGCATGAGAAACTATCAGGAGGACGCATCGTACTATATTATGCAGCGGAGTATGAGTATCGCATCCAACAACATTGGGGAGTTGTAGGAAAACTGTATTACTTTGAATGGGGAGTGCCAAGAGAGAACAGCTATAACAACAGCACGCCTGTAGACATATTGCAGGGAGGATTCTCGCTCGGCATCAACTACCATTTCTAATGATACACTTGTAGAATATAATAGAAATATATACTTTTGTCACACATAACCAAGAACACATACATTATGAAACGCACACTTTTATTTCTTGCGTGCTTGATGGGCATGACCTTTGCCTTCGCACAAACCAGTCTGCAGGACGTGGTTTATTTGAAGAACGGCTCTATCATCCGTGGCGACATCATTGAGATGGTGCCGGGCGAGATGGTGAAGATAATGACCGTCGATGGCTGTTTGTTCGTATGGGATATGGATGAAGTTGAACGGATTACGCAAGAGGAAATGCGTAATCGTGGGGAGGTGCAAGAAGAAAAGTTTGTCTTCCTCTCAGGACTGCTCTCATTCATGGTGCCAGGTGTGGGACAATATTATATAGGAGAGCGACACGACGGTAAGATTGATTTGCTTACACATCTTGGTTGCTGGGGAGCAATGGCCGCAGGAGGTGGTCTGCTGTCAGCCTCAGCCACCGTTTGGGATGGTTTCGCAGAAAAGGCGGGGTATGCTGCAGGAGCCGTTTTGGCGGTTGGAGGCCTTGCCTTGATGGCTACCAATACGGTATGTTCGGTAATAGATGCAGTAAAGTCGGCCAAACGTGTCAATATAGAGAATGGGTATGTTATGCTTCCTATGGGGAGTCATTGCGCCTTCGGCATGCAGCCTATGGTCGCTTATGAATATCCACAATATATGCAAGGGGTAAAGCCCGAACTGTCTGCCGGAATGAAATTCAAGTTAACCTTCTAATGAAATACAACCATGAAAAGATTCTTATTAGTTTTGACAATTGTGTTGTCGGCCTCGTCTACCTTCGCACAAACCAGTCTACAGGACGTTATTTATTTGAAGAACGGTTCTATCATCCGTGGCGACATCATTGAGATGGTACCGAGCGAAACGGTGAAGATTATGACTGCTGATGGTTGTATATTCATATACGACTTTGCCGATGTGGAGAAGTTCACCAAGGAGAAGCCGATACATTACGGAAGGACAACCATTGACAAGAAATCTCCGTGGGCAGCGGGCATTATGTCATATTTCATTCCGGGCTTAGGACAATTCTATAATGGCGAAGAACGTAAGGGATGGATTGATTTGGGTACTCAGGTGGGAGGATATGCGGCGACTCTAATTGGAGTGGCCTTGACTATGGAGTATTCAGGATACGATGACTATTATTACGGAGAAGATGGAACTATGATTTATGAATACAAAGAAGGTAATAAGTTCTTGTCTACAACGGGAGTCGTTTTGTTCACTGCGGGAATTATCACCATCTATGCCAATGCCATCCACTCCATCGTTGATGCCGTGAAGTCCTCGAAGCGCATCAATGCCGAAAATGGTTTTGTGATGTACCAAATAAACGAACGTTGCGCCTTCGGCATGCAGCCCTCAATAGCATACGAGCGCCCGCAATACCTGCAGGGCAGCAAGCCCGAGCTCTCGGCCGGAATGAACTTCAAGCTGACATTCTGATACGCACTACAGCGAACGACTAACGTTGAACGATGAACGAACAGCCGTCGCAGATTGCGTGCATGCAATGCGGATGGTACATGCATGCACCAAATCCCGTTCATGCATGTAAAGGATTTGTAGCGTGCATATATATATATAGGATTTTTCATTTACCCTGTAGTTTCCTGATTTAGGTTGTCAGTTTAGAGGTTAATCCCTATAACAGGTTTACACGATTTGGTCTTATTCCTATACTAGGTTGACTGGTTAGTTTTTTAATCCTATAAATACTTTACAATCGATTGTTTTAATGTTGT
>JAGAQY010000031.1 GCA_017622495.1 Bacteroidaceae bacterium
AAAGGAAGTTAAAGGGAGATAAAGGCCAAATGCCCATACACGAGGGAGAACTAATGGCTTTATCTCCAAAAGGAACGAAGTGACCTATCTCCATTTAACTCCATCTATCTCCTTTTCTAAATCATTTTCGACCCGCTTACGCGGGTGGTTTGAAGAGCGGGACAAGCCCGCTCAATAAATCAAATAATTAAATAAATCGAATACGTCGCTTCGCTCCTTTTTATTGCCTTCGGCGATAATGCCAACGCTCGCTGTGTAACCGCAAGCAAGCTTGCGTTACGCTCGCTCAATGGCATTATTCTGTGACGGGGCGAACGGTGTGGCCGTAGTTGCGGTCGTTGAAGTTCCAGTCGTAGTCGTCGCTGTAGAAGTAGAGGTAGTACGCGAGGTAACTGTAGTTCTCGTCCAGCGTGCCAGACCAGTAGTCGCCGCTCGAGGCACGGCCGCCGACCTCCGTGCCGTAGCGGTAGCCCGCAGCGGGGAGAAAGATACTATTACCATTAGGGCCTGTAACTTTTTGGCCTTTAATACCATTAACCTCTGTCCACTGCCAAGAACATTTATTGCATAGCTCCTTGATTTCATCCAACGTGGGCATGCGCCAACTACCACCCCACTTCACGTGGGCAACATCGTAGGAGGTACCGCTGATGTTGGAACCTATATTAGTAATTTCACTTTCCTCAACACAACCATTACCGTCCCTATCACTCCAATATTTATAGGTATCCCAACTATAGTTACTCTTCTCCTCCGTCTCACCCCAAGCATAGTAACCACCGTAACCCTCAGGAGACTTAGCACCAACGTTACAGCAGGCCCACTTCACAGACAAGCCGAGGTCCACTGCTTCGGGAGTGAATTCGGGAGTGAATTCCTCAACGATGATTATCGAGTCAATCTGTTCCACTGGATAGGACTGCAAGACGTTGCCGTCCTTCATTATCTGCACAATACGGTTCTGTGCGTTCAACACCATAGTAGCACTTATGGTGAAAAGTGCAATAAGCGAATATAACTTTTTCATATTAGTGAATTTGTAGTTTTAATAAATAGGATTTCTCTTGGTCTGTTAGTTTGGCAACGTACACACCAACCGGAAGATTTGCAAGTGAATGCAGACTTTGTCCTTCTCCAACTGAAGCAGAGAAGACCAAGGCTCCGCTCATTTTGTAGAGTTGCAAATGCCCACTACCATTATTATTCGTAACCACAAGCGACCTAAGCGAAGCGTTGTAGTATATCGCACGTGCCATTTCAGTAGCTTCAACATCATCAGCCAAAGCCTCTTCTTCGAAGGTAATCTTCCGCACACTGCCATAAGGAAGCGTGTATGTATCCTCACCTTCCCATAAAGAAACTGACACATCTGTATTAGTGAACACGAGTTTTCTTACTTTCCCTATTGGCCATGAATTGCTCTCTGACTGATTCCAGGCATACAAACACAGATAGTCAGCCTGAACAGACGCTGCACCAACATCTTGCTCCTCTGCCAACAAAGGCAGCGAGAAGAACATTGGAATCACGAACGACACTCCAAAGAAAAGTATTCGCCCAGGAAAATCCCTTTTCATAATTGTAAACCTTTGCCGCGCCAAGTCCCTCCGCAGCCTCTATGTGGGTTTAAAATAAAGAAGCGTGGAACTGAAGTACTATATTATGAAAGTGAGGGCCCTGAGAAAGCCTTTAAGACATAAAATAGACAAACAATCCCGCGCTATATAGCGCAGAACCGTCCGTGCCATTCTTGTCTTATCGAAAATTTCTCAGGTTTTCACTTTCAAGAATGAAGCACAACGCTTCTACCAATAATTCAAAAAGTCGGTGGAGCGCACTCCACTCGATGCAAAAGTAATAATTATTTATGATAATTCATGGGGAATTCATGAAAATTTATGTTTAAGAAAATAAGGGAACACGAATTGACATGAATTGACCACGAATGTCAACACGATAACACGCGATACACCGTTTTCCTTGCGAGGTTCTATCGCGAGCACAGCGATGCGACATAGTGTTTAAGTTCGTGTAGACGAATAAGCTCGTACTCCTCTGGGAACCTATAGGTTCCTTCGTCGCATCCGACGCCAATGCTCCGCATCGGCGTGTTGACAGTAAAATGATAGTATTCTTATGGTATAATATAGTGTTTCCGTTTTTACCTGCCAGTGTCTGCCGATGCAGCATAACGCAGTGAATGACTTATGGTTAATGGCGGACACTGCGTACAAATTTCCATGTAGGCGGTAAAGTACGCCTACCCATCTCACGACTGCTCGTTGCAGGAGATTAAGCATCCGATTTTCCAATTCCTAACATCCGTTTATCGATTTCTGCTTGTCGTTTTTATTTGCTGTTCGCGAAGAGCAGCGCTGCCTTTCGCGAAGGGCAGCGCGGTCGTTCGCGAAGAGCAGCGCGGTCGTTCGCGAACGGCAAATAACTTTGCTTTGCAGAAGATGCCAAAGTAGCCTTCCATTTTCAAAAAACGAAGGTGAGAGTGACCATCCGTAAGGTAACTCTAAACACTACACACTACACACTACACAACCGACATGGAAAATTGTACTTGGTATCCGCCACTAAAGCACAAAGATGCAAGCAGTTAAGTAGTATTGGCGGACACCGGCAGATAGGAAAGGAAGAATACATATAGACGTTATTTTGTTCTCCTCTCGGTTTGCAGTATCTTTAGCATACTTCGCAAGCAGAAGATACTCACGCTCGTTGCAAAAAGTTCAAGACCTGCCTTAGCACTTGGCTTGTCCAAGAAGCTTGATTTTTCACTCGCTTATTCGGCGGTTTGCTGTATCTTTATGACTACGCCATGAACCGAAGGTCGACGCCCGGAGGGGCTGAAGTCAAGATACTCACGCTCGCTGCAAAAAGTTCAAGACCTGCCTTAGCACTTGGCTTGTCCAAGAAGCTTGACTTTTCGCTCGCTTATTCGTATCTTTAGCATGATTTTGCATGCAGAAGATACGCTGCACCTCGGGATAAAAAATAAACAAGTTTATTTTGTTCTCCTCTCGGTTTGCTGTATCTTTGTCCCAAAGAAAAGAAAAGAAAATGATATGATAACGTTTCCGAATGCAAAGATCAATATTGGGCTGCAGGTGACTGAGCGCCGCCCCGATGGCTACCACAACCTGGATACCGTATTCTACCCTATCCCTACACACGATGCCCTGGAGGTGATCGTGGCAGAGGGGGCCGACTATGACTGCCGACTGCACCTGAGCGGTGTGGAGATAGAGGGCGACACAGACAACAACTTAGTGGTGCGTGCCTACCGACTGCTGGCTGCCGACTACTCGCTGCCTGCGGTAGACGTGTATCTGCACAAGCACATCCCCACAGGGGCCGGACTGGGTGGAGGGTCGGCAGACGCCAGCTATATGCTGCGCCTACTCAACGAGATGTGCGCACTGGGAATATCGGACGAGGAGCTGGAGGCGTATGCTGCACGCTTGGGAGCCGACTGCCCCTTCTTCATCAAGAACACACCTGTATATGCCACGGGGATAGGCAATGAGTTTCACCCCATAGCGCTGGACCTGAGCGGATGGCATATCGTGGTGGTGAAGCCGGACGTGTTCGTATCGACCAAGGAGGCCTACTCGATGGTGCGCCCCGAGAAGCCCGAGGTGACACTCGACAAGAAGATAGTGCGGCCCATAGAGGAATGGAGGGAGACGGTGAGCAACGACTTCGAGAAGGGCATATTCGCCATACATCCCGAACTGGCCGACATCAAGAACAGGCTATACGAGCTGGGGGCCGTGTATGCTGCCATGAGTGGAAGCGGATCGGCACTTTACGGACTCTTCGCCGAACCGGTGGAGGGGATAGAGCGTTGTTTCGAAGGATGCTTCTGCGAACAGCAGAAACTCCCCGATTCACATCGAGGAGTTCCCAAATAACACAAACACAAAATAAAACACGACAAAACTACTATGCAATTACTATTCACTTCATATCCTACTATATGCAAGCTCTCAGTGGAGCTAATTGCACAGATATAACATAGGGATTGCAGGGTTGGTTCAGTCGGTTTGTGTTAAAATGCGTTAACAAACAAAGCGAGGGTGGAAATCAATTTCCACCCTCGCCATTATAAACAATGCTGTTTTAAATGTTCATCGAGAGATAAGTGATATAGGCGATATAGGCCAGGAGAAAGATGGCTCCCTCGATGCGGTCGAGCTTACGACGCTTGAAGGTGAAGGCAGCCAGCCACAGCAATATGATGCTCACCATCACCATAGCCATATCGACCGAAGAGATGCTCTGGATCTCGAAAGGCGAAATGGCCGCACTGGTACCAATGATAAGCGTGATATTGAAGATATTGGAGCCAATCACATTGCCCAGGGCGAGCTGATTCTTTCCCTTCATGGCAGCTACCACACATGTGGCAAGCTCGGGGAGCGAGGTGCCCACAGCCATGAGCGTGATGGAGATGAAGGCCTCAGATACATGGAAGCGCTCGGCAATGCTCACCGTATGGTCTACAAAGAACCGTCCGCCAAAGATGAGTCCGGCCAGTCCCAATATGACAAACAGGATGGCCTTGCCCATAGGCATGGGCTTGGCTGTAGATGCCTCATCATCGGCACCATTCTTGGCCGACTTGAAGGAGTCGATCATAAACACAGCAAATATCAGAAGGAGGCTGAGAGCATCAACACGTGAGATGCCCGGAGCACCGCCAAAGAGTCCGAAACCATTGTATAGCACCAACAGCAGAAACAGCGATACGGCAATAGCGAAGGGGATATCCTTGCGAATATTGCTACGGGTATAGCTTACTGGTGAGATCAGTGCGGTAACACCCAGGATGAGCAGGGTATTACAGATATTTGACCCTGTAACATTGCCCAGTGCCATATCGCCATGACCACCGATGGCCGATATCACACTAGCCACCAACTCGGGCATAGAGGTGCCTATACCAACTATGGTCATACCAATCACAAACTCACTGATACCATACTTACGCGCTATACCTGAAGCGCCTTCAACCAACCAGTCTGAACCTACAATAATCATTACCAGACCGGCTATTATCCAAAGAATGTCGAGAAACATGTTATTTTAACGATTTATGATTTATGATGAACGTGGAACGATTAACGATGAACGTGGAATGATTAACGATTAACGTGAAATGATTAATGGCAACTACACCCTAAACACTACACTCTACACTCTAAACTCTAAACACTAAACAATTAAGTATGAATAACCTTACCGAAGGGCATCAATGCCAGCACAGCCAACTTGAAATGTTGCTTGCCGAAGGGGATACCGACAATAGTGATGCAGAATATGAGTCCCAATACGGCATGAGTCAGTGCCATTTCAATACCTCCGAAGACAATCCAAAGGATATTGAGAAACAGCGACCAGCAACCCATCTGTCCATTTCTGTCGGTCACGACGCGGCCAAAAGGACAGAACGACAGACCTGCCATCTTGAAGAGCTGCAGGCCTACAGGAATACCGATAATCGTGATACAGTAGGCTACACCTAAAAGCAGGTAGCCTATAGCCATGATGAGTCCGCCAAAGACTATCCAAATAAGATTTCCTAAAAATGACATAATATTTATCAATAGTAAGTAATGTATAATAAATCACTGCAAAGGTACAACAAAGCATGTGGAGAACAAAAATATATTTCATTTTTCTTGGAAAAGCCAAGAAAACGCCGTAATTTTGCACCGCTTTACGATAAGCAACAAGGTCGGTTCCGTAGCTCAGCTGGATAGAGCAACTGCCTTCTAAGCAGTAGGTCGAGCGTTCGAGTCGCTCCGGAATCACAAGCAAGAGGGTGTGTCATAATTCACGACACACCCTCTTTCCATTATTCTTTGTCATGCTGAAACGAAGTTCGCCGCCCGTAGGGGCCAAAGGCAACGCATGTGAAGCATCTCGTAATGGACTCTGCCACCAATTCTGCGAGATCCTTCGCTGCGCTCAGGATGACAAAATCACATTTTGACTTTACCCTTTTGTCAATATTGTAGGAATCCTCTAAGCCTATTTCCTGAACAGATGAGGTATAAAGAGGTTTAATCCACGGCGCCAGGTGAGCCACTCGTGGTGAGTACCCTCCGACACCTGATAATCAACCTTGATGCCTGCAGCACGGAGGTTGTTGGCCAAAGCCTCTGTACCAAAGTTCTCCTCGCTGCCACAATGCAGGAAGAGATAATGTATCTGCTTGTTGAATTCATCGGGACGGGTAAACACACCGTCGTAGCTCTTCGCTACATCGAGTCCGAAGATGGCTCCACTGAAAGCGCCCATGTAGGAGAACTTGTCCATATTGGTGAGCACTACATCGAAAGTTTGATGCCCGCCCCACGAGAGACCCGCCATAGCACGATGCTCACGATCGGCCTTGGTGCGGAAATGGGTGTCAATATAGGGGATGAGGTCGCCAAGCAACACGGGATAGAAGGAGGCACCGTAATCCTGGAAACGCCCACGGAAAGGAGCTGCCACATCGCCGCTCTCCATCACCACGATCATAGGCACAGCACGGCCCTCGGCAATGGCATTGTCCATGATATGCTGCATACGGCCCTGATGGCTCCAGCCCGTCTCGTCCTCACCCATGCCATGCTGCAGATAGAGCACGGGATAGCGCTTGCGGCCTTTCTCATAGTCGGCAGGTGTATACACCATGGCATGACGCCACGCGGCTGCGCTCTGTGAGTAATAGTAGATACTACGCACCTGACCTTGGGGCACACCCGGCTGGGGGCGATAGTAGTCGCCTTCACTGCCCTCGGGAATCTCGATACCGCCCGACTGGCGATGGCAACCAAAGAAGGTATCGGTGGCTGGGTCTACCATAGAGACACCATCGACAATAATGAAATAGTAATGGAAGCCTACTACCAAGGGGTCGGTAACGGCCATCCATGTGCCGGTGGCATCGCGCTGCATGTCGTACTTGCGGCCACAGATATCGACCTGTACCTTTTGTGCCTGGGGTGCCGAGATGCGGAAATAGGCACGGCGCTCACTATCTACCTTAGGGAACTCATTACCGGGAATAGTGGTCTCGGCCACTACAGCATCGGCAGGCACCTCAATCTTCTTGTAGGTCTTGTAGCCCAACAGGTGGAGCATCTTCTCGCCATAGCGAGTGCCCAGCTCGCGATAGCCTGCAGCATCGAAATGCAGATTGTCTGGTGCATTGGTGCATCCTGCCGATGACACCACATGTGAGGTGTGGATGGTCTTGGGCAGGTCGTTGATCTGCTGATTCATACGGATACACTGTCCCTTACCATCGGCCTGCACCACTTCGCCTGCCAGGAGAGGCACCTCCTCAGGCACAAGGCCAAGGTCGCCAAGGAGGCGGTCGTAGACGGTCTTCACCTTGGATGCCCACAAGGGATCGCCCGTATTGGACTCGCCCTGATGCATGAGTATGCCTTTGATGACGCCATCCTGCTGGGCCTTGCGGGCCAGTGTCACAAGACGCTCATAAGGGTTGTCGTTATAGGCCTTGAGCATACCTACCATCCATCCGGGAGCATGCTTGGCATAGTTCTTGATGGAATCGGGCATGTAGCCCTCGATACGAATACCACCGATAGCCACGTGAATGACGCCCACGCGTATACTGTCGGGGAGTGTGGCTATCATCGTACGGCCAAAGTAGTCGGCAGGAGTGAGGCCATTGTTGGGACGGCACAGAGGCGGCACTGCCTCGCACCACTCACCCATAGTGCGGCCACGCTGGGCATCATCTACCGCAGGCATGAGCAGGAAACGTGAACCGGGACTTACCAGATCCTGTGCCTCAGGACGGGCAGCACCCTCCATGTTGGACTGTCCGAAACAGAGGAAGATGTAGAAGTTGGGGTCTACTGCAGCCGATAGCTTAGCCGCAGATAAAAATAGCATAGCGGCCATAGCTGAGAATTTAAAGAAGGAACGTATCATAGCATTTATGTTTTTGAGTCCTATACCTATTATATAATATTATTGCTTGAATCGCCACCAGTCGAGACGGATATCGCCCTCGGCTTCATCGAAACAGAGATAGAGGTCGTGAACGCCTGACGCGCCAGATACCTTGGTGCTAAATGAGCGGTACTTATCAACCGACCCATTGGGCCTCAACACGACCGTGCCTACAATAGGGCCATCGGCACTATCGAGGCGTACATTAAGCGTAACACTACCCTTACCGGCAGCAGCTATCGTAAAGCGCTTGGCGCCTGTACCGAAGTCGACACCACGCAGGCGGATGTATTCGCCCTTGTCTATATGGTAGATATACATGTTGCGCTTGCCCTCTGACAGAGGCATCTGCTCCACTACGCCCGTATTATCGAAACCCACCTTGGCACTCTTCAGCCCATATCCCCATGCCATGGTCTCGGCCTCGACACGACGATAAGGATCAAACACATGGAGCTGCTCGGCCGGACTTTGGTCGAGCCAATAAGGCAGTTCGGGGATGGTGCCATCGGCATTGTACTTCATCTCGGTGAAGGTAACCGAACGGCGCTCGTAATGACGGCGGATATCGATGTTCTTGAGATCGTAGTTCTGGCCAAAGAGATAGGTGCGGCCCTTGAAGTCGGCAATGCCGGGATGATTGCCACGGTTGCGCGGTGTATGGTCCATGATATGTCCCTTGTGGGTCCACGGACCTGTAGGGCTATCGCTCATAGCATAGCCTATACCTTCGGGGCAGCATGTGGAGGCAAATGCCATGTAGTAGTGCTCACCACGCTTGTAGCACCATGGACCCTCCTGATAGTCGGGGATGCGGGGGAGCTTCACAATATCACCACTGGTAGATATCATATCCTCATTGAGCTTCACATAATAGGTGTTGGGATTTCCCCAATACATATATGCCTGGCCGTCATCATCAATGAATACGGTGGGGTCGATGTCTTCCCAATGCTCACGCTGCCACACAAGAGGCTTACCCAGAGGATCCTTGAAGGGGCCATAGGGGGAATCGGCTACCAAGACGCCTATGCCATGCCCGTGAAGTGGTGCGTAGAGATAAAACTTACCGTTGCGCTGGACGGTCTGAATGGCCCAGGCACCATTGTCACGGCTACGCCATGAGAAATCTTTTAAGGACGCCACAGCGCCATGCTCGGTCCAATTGACCATATCGGTAGTGGAATACAACAGCCAATCATACATAAAGAAGCCGGCCGAACTTCGCTCATTGGGGTCGACGATATCTTCGGGTGAGGAGTCGTGCGAAGCATACAAGAACAACGTATCACCTACAACCAGCGGGGAGGGGTCGGCAGTAAACTTTGTCTGCGTGAAGGGCATATTGCACTGTTCGATACCACGCAGCTCCCACCAGTCAAAATTCATCAACTTGGGACCCTTGCGTCCTGTGAAGCAGAAGTACAGGTCGTGCACACCTGACACCTTTGAGGTGATATCTGCAACGATAGTCTGCCACTTCTCCCAGCCTCCTGTACCAGGAACGCGCAATATAGTCAGCAACTGTCCGCCCAAACTATCAACACGCACCTCAATGGCACCACCGCGCAATCCGCTGGCCACACGGGCTGTAAAGGTACGCGGATACATGCGGCCAAAGTCTACAGCCTGCAGCTTGATGTAGTCGCCATTATGTATGTCGGTAACATATACACCTATATCTACATTCTGCTCGGTCTTGACACCGCGTGAGTAGGCCATGGTCTCGGCCTCGACCTTCCGGAACGGATTGAATACACCTACGGGCTTAACACCTTCGTCAGTAGGCAGGATGGTGGGGAATGAGCCATCTTCGTTGTACACAAACTCCTCGACTGCTACACTGCGGCCGAAGCCTCCGCCACCGGGCAGCTTGCCTGTATGATAAAAGAAGTAGCTATGCCCCTTATAGTCGGCCACGCCGGCATGGTTGGTAAAGGAATTGGTGTTTCCGAGAGGCATAATCTCACCGGCATATTTCCATGGGCCGACGGGACTTGCAGCTGTACTATATGATATATGCTCGGGGACTCCACCTGCTGCATAAATCAGCTGGTAGGTATCACCCCGCTTGGTAAGCCAAGGGCCCTCCACATAGCTGTCCTTGTATTTCTTCCCTTTCTCACGGTTCTTCATTGCAGGAGCGCCGAAACCCTCTTCGGTCATCTCGGGAATGATCACATCGCCCTCGTATGAGATCATGTCGTCATTGAGCTTCAGGTAGTAGAGTTGCGGATTACCCCAACATACCCATGCCTGCCCATCATCATCAATAAATACCGATGGGTCGATATGATCCCATGAACCGTTTTCAAACAGAGGCTTTCCTATGGCATCCTTGAAGGGGCCTGTGGGTGAGTCGCCAACGGCTACGCCAATGGCCATACCACCCGACAGCTTGGAATGGGCGCATATATACCAATAGAACTTCCCGTTGCGCTCTATGCACTGGGCAGCCCATGCACGGTCATCGGCCCAGGAGAAGTCTTCCAATGCCAGAGGCGAACCATGGTCGACCCAATTGACCATATCATCGGACGAATAGACACGCCACTCCTGCATCCAGAAGAAGTCGGCCTTGTCTTCATCATGACCAGTATATACATACATACGGCCATCATGAACCAGAGGAGCCGGGTCGGTAGTATAACAGGTCTGGACAATCGGATTCTGCGCTGTCACATAAAGACACGATGCCGCCATCGACATCAACACGCACTTTAGTTTGCTATTCATACTCATATCCCGATATTATTTTATGATTACAACTTCACATTTGCTGGCGCCACTGCACAACACCGACTTACGAACGTAGACTCCAGAAGATAGAGGTTGTACAGGCAACCCCGAGAGAGTATAATATTGTATACTCGATACCGTATTCTCATCACTTACCTCCTCTATGGCAGAGACATCACCTTTGCGCAGCAGGGCCGCCTGTCCCACGACAAGATCGGCCCAGGGAGCATCGGCTGTGTAGAAGGTGATTACGTAGCGGCCTTTCTCGGTGACATCAAAACGGCATGACTTCAACGGGGTACCCGAGAAACTACTCGAGGTTGAATTGCCCACGTTTGATGACGGAGTATAGGAATGGGTGTACACCTCTTTCCCATCTACAGTCTCTACAGCAATAGTCACTGGCGAGTAGGTGGGAATATTCCAGTTGGCAATACGATAATACAACTGATAGTTGCCTGGATATAACACCAGAGAGGTAGATGTACCCTTGTCGGCAAAACGTGCATAGCCCGCATGAGCAGCTCCTGTCACATTGCGCGTATAGAGTCCCCAGTCAAAGTCGTGCTGCTCGCCTGTAAAGTGAAATACACGACTACCCGAAGAGTAACCCGAAGAGAAGCCTACACGCTTTTCGTTGCCATCGTATGTAGACCATCCTTCAGGCACAGAGCCCTCGGCAGTAAATGCATTTGAAAACACATAACTTCCCGTAGGCTCCAGCACATTAACCATGGTTTGGCCAGTGCCCGTACGCCCTTCATCATCCACTGCTACGGCACGTATCTGATGCTCACCTTTGGAGAGGTTATCCACAACAATCGTATAAGGAGCTTCGGACAGTGAGCCAAGGAGCTCGTCATCCTTGTAAAAGTCGACACGCACGACCTTGCCATCAGGATCTGATGCCGTAGCGCTGACAGTCAAAGGCTCTATCTCTGACGCGCCTCCATACGTAAGGTAAGTGAGAGCATTAGAGGGTTCTGTTATACGGACTGTAGGATCTTTCAGCTCAAGAGAATAGCGTTTGCAGAAGTTCCATATCTCTTCACCCGTAAAAACTACGTCGTTAGAGATCCAGTGGCCTTTATTGGCCAACTCAAGCAGTACCACCTCTACCCCATTCTCTCCAGGACCCCATGTATGCTTGGTTATATGTCCCACGCGGTATGGCTTTACTGTGGTGGGAGTAGCAGGACAGCCGTTGCGCTTCACCCATCCGGCCAAAACGCCCGACACGCCTCCAAAGCCAACGACATCGTCTGTTGTACCATGAGTATGGATAATGGGCACAGGACGCGAACTCGTATATACACCACCCCCCATAGGATAACCGCTGATAGGAGCAAAAGCTGCAATCTTATCGGCCATGCGATTCATGGCATGATAGGTAAACATACCTCCCATGGAGAAACCTGACAGATATACCCTATTACGGTCGATATCATATTTGGCAGCCATCTCATCAATTATGGCCTGCACAAACCGCAAGTCGCGGTCTCCTGAAATATCCCATCCTCTGTTGATTCCGTTAGGAAACACCGTCACGAACTTGGCCGTATCTGCAATAGCCTCAATCTGAAGCATACCCTTCTGATAGCCGGCATCCTGATTCATGCCATGGCAAGAAATAAGCAGAGGTCTTTGCGAGCCCAAATTCTTAGGTGCATAAACGATATAGTCTCTGGTAGTATTATCAACAATCAGGGTCTCAGCTTGAAACGTTGTAGACAAGCTTATCAACACGAACAATATAAGGGATAACCGCTTCATAGATCTTCCGGGGGCTTTAATTCATAAAAGATTCCTTGATTTACACGTCATATCATAATCGATGAGAGACCTATTCTTCACGCGAATAGTCGAAACTATCGACATCAACATATCCACCGGATTGTTTCGTGGCATAGTTGAATATAGCATAACGAGTACCCATAAAGAGACGTCTGTAATCAAACTGCATTTTGAAAGGCTCACCAATGGGAGTCCAGTCGCCCTTACCTACTTTATAATAGAAGGTAGCTATGTCTTTACCCGGAGTGAAATCTCCATCGATACGCAATTGGATTTTCTTACATTTTTTTAAGTCGACCTGCTCTACGACATCCTCATCGACTCCTGTAATAGCCTTCTCACGATCGGTCAGGTGCACCAGGGTATTAGACTGCACCAGCTTATAGGATTTGCCATCACGAACGATGGTGAGCAACCCTGAATGTCCGTTAAAGGCTGCCAAACCGCAACGGTCTCCATCGACCATGTGGCGGAGGTCAAGCGTCACTGAAGCAGAGCAGCGCGGCCCCTCCATGCGCTGACTGATGGTATTGCGTGCAGCATAGACATTAGAGACAATCTTATTGGTCTTCAGACGAAGGAAACCGGGACGCTCAGTCAGGCTCCACGCCTCATCGATAGGATTATGGTTCCATTGCCAGTACAGGCTCAACTTATCATTGGAGAAGTCATCACTCGTCACCAAATGAGTAGACCGCACTTCATCACCTCCTTGTGGCATCGTGTCGGGCACACGACCCTGCTCATCGCCCAAGATAGGCCAACCATCAATCCAACGGCAAGGCATATAAGTGAGCACACGCCCTACTCCACCACGGTCCTGGAATATCACGCCATACCATTTACCGTCATTGCCATCGACAATCGTTCCCTGACCTACATGAGGAAATCCTCCGAAGTCGCTCTGCAGGATAACCTTCTTCTCGTAAGGTCCCTTGATGTCATCGGCACGATAACATACCTGACGACGATAACGGCCGGGCGCCCACACATGAGAGATCATAAGCAAATAGTATTTACCATCGTGCTTGATAAAGCGAGAGCCTTCCAAAAGTCCTGTCTCATCGGCTTCACGCTGGAAGATGCGACATTCTGAACCGGGAACTACTCCTTGGAGATCTGATGTAAGTTCACACATCTCACCTGTCCCATAAATCACATATACACGGTCGTCATCATCAAAGAAGAGAGAAGCATCATGAAAATGGCGCAGACGAGAATGGATCTTCCAGGGACCGGCAGCATCTTTTGCTGTCATGATATAGGTATCGCCTCCAAGATTATCGTTGGGAGCAAACAAAGCATAGAATGTGCCTTTATGATACCTCAACGAAGTAGCCCATTGGCCACGTCCATATACAGTACCATCTTCCATATCATACTTGGGAGAATCGGTAAGGCGATCAAAGAGATAACCTATGGTCTCCCAATTGGAGAAATCCTTGCTCCTCATAATCGGTGCTCCCGGCATAAGGTGCATCGTAGTAGTCACCATATAATAGTATTCACCTACACGAATCACATCGGGATCGGGCACATCGGCCCAGATCATCGGGTTACGTACGATAGCCGATACGGAGCCACTCATACAGAGACAGGCTACCAAGGCCAAGCAAAACCTTCGAATATTCACATGCATAGTATCCGTTTTTTTGAATTTCAACATACAAATATATAATTTATTATCTCATCAAAGGCACGAATCACGTATCTTATATCTTTCGATTTGTATCATTGACCCATTATAAGACAAAAAAGGTGGACAAATACACCTCGCGTGTATCTGCCCACCACAAACAACTATGAAGAAACTACTACTTCTTAATTATCTTCTGCACATTGATACTACCATCGCTCATGTACTTCTTCACGATGACAATACCCTGTGTTGCTACGTTGATGCGACGTCCGTTCAGGTCGTAGAGTTCGATGCCCACTACCTGAGCAGCATTCTCTATTGTCTCAACACCTTGAACCACCTCATCATAAGCAGCGGCATAATCGAATCCTGCAGCAGCTCCAGCGATACGTACCTGTACGTCATTGAAGAATGTGTGTGAGGTAGGACCACCAACTACACCTATGGTGAGTACACCGTCAGTAACCAGAATATTCTCAACCTGGAGGTTAGCATAGGGGAATGTCTGTCCAATAACAGGGCTATGTACTGAATCAGCAACCTCACCTTCAGGAGTCTCAGATGTCTTCACGTAGAAGTATGAGCCTTCTGTGTCGGCCTCTGTATTACGCTCACCGAAACCAACCTTGATAGTGTAAACACCAGCAGGAAGATCTGTGATAGTCTGCTCTACACCGTAGCTTGCACCCCATGTCTGGAACATACCATCCAATACATTGTAACCAGGATCGCTCCATCCCCAGCTGAGACCAGGAGTTGCTGCACCTTCTGGAACAATCCAACCAGGAACGCTCTCAGTGTTGTAGTTCAAATCCTCACCCTGCTTGTATACGTTAGGATTCTTCACAAACACGGTCATATCATATGTATCGGTATAAGATTCCAAGGTAAGGGTATCCAACTTCTCTTCGAAGAGAGTGTTATCGGCATTCTTCAACTCACCATAGAGCTTGAGCTTCAGAGCAGCCTTGATCTTTTCGGCCAACTCATCATCATCAGTAAGTGCATTGTTTGCAGCTACAACGAGTTCGTCATCATCAGTAGCACCGAAGGCCTTCAGAGCCTCAGCACCGAGACGGAGACGCTCTACGAGAGCAGCAACACCTGTTGTACCTACCTGTGACACACCTTCGGTGAACAACTTAGCAGAAGTATTGACAGGAACCTTCAACTCATCAATAGCAGCCTGGAGCTCAGCATCGTCGGTAATTCTCTTTACAATGAGAGTAACAACCTCTACAACCTCGCCAGTCTCTTCGTTGGTCTGGTTCTCGATGTTCTTTGTTACATACTTTGCAGCCAAATCCTTCAAAGTTACATAAAGATCGGTATTGGCAAACTTCTTGGTGGCATTGTCGTCAACAATCTTCTGAGCCTGCTCGGGAAGTGCATAGTAGGTATCGCAGAGATTACGGTGATCAGAGAGGAGCTGAGCAGCAGCATCAAGAGCAGCAATAGCGTTGGTATAAGCAGAAGGAGCTGTGTAGGTCTCATATTCAGCCTCATACTTAGCAATAGCAGCAGTCAGTGCATCGAGAGCAGCACCTGCATAACGATCATCATCGCTTGAAGTACAAGCTGCGAGTACAGACTTCGCATTGTTCAAAGACTTGATCAAAGCCTGAGTCTCTTCTACACCAGCAGCATTGGGCATATATACAACAGAAGGATTAGCAAATACGATTTCGGTCATACCCTCTACCAACTCACCGTTAGCATTTGTAGGAGTCCATCTGAGCTTGTAGTCACCAGTAGTCTGAGGATAGAAAACATAGTCGATAGAGTTAGAACCCTGAACCACAACACCTGTAGCACCGTTTACAGTACCCTTATTCTCATCTACACGAGTGTAAACAATCTCACCATTGGGATCATAAATCTCGAATCTGGTAAATGTAGTACCCTTCCAGCTCAGGAGGTTGTAATGAATCTTATACTTCTTACCTGCCTCAAGAGTCAGAGCATAACCTTCAAGAGTACCATACTCTACGATACATTGGTCAGGAGTAGAGTTGTTGGTACGTGTGTAGAAACCTCTTGTGAAGTCACCACCTGCAGCAAACTCCTTCATATTGGCACCAGAGCCATGTGATGTACCAGGCTCGCGCTGTACGCCATCATATACCATATACCAACCTTCGGGGATGCCGCCCTGAGCAGTAGCACTGAAGTAGTCGGGCAATACGACACGCAAAGTATCGCTCGGATCAAGGTTAACCTTACCTACATTAATTACATAGGTAGTATCACCATAGATGTCATCGGCAAGACGCATCTCAGGATAGATATTGGTAATGTTGATGGTGTATTCACCTGAAGCGAGGTCGCCACCTGCACGCTTCAGTACGACCTGCTCAGCAAAGCCATCGGCAGGAGATACGGTCAAAGCCTCACCACTCAAAGTAGCAACCAACGCAGCGCAGTCAACGTTCTTGTCGAATGTAACCTTGAACTCATTGATGCTGTTGGGCAAGTTGAATGAGCCATTCTCAGGATCAGCAGCTACAACGATAGGAGTCACAAAGTCATAAGGATAAGCATCCTCAGCCTCATATACAGAAGAGTTGTTGGTAGCAGCACCAGCAAAATCCTTCACATCACCGCCAGGGCCACCATTATATATAAGGTGATAAGCCTCCTCGGCAGGATTAGCAAATACTACCTCTACGGCATCGTCATCGTTCAAACCTTCCTACATGAAGATATAGAAACGACCGTCGGCCAGACCTTCGATAGAATAGATGGGAGCCTCAGCACCATTTACAGTAACATTGGCGCAGCTCATCGGATAGAGCAGACGGGACTTGCCACAAGCAGCAACCAAAGAAGCCAAGTTGGTTTCAAAACCAAAGTCGAGCTGGATAACGTCACCAGAGAACTCAGCTGTAACACCATACTTATAAACCTCGAAACGGATGTTATCGAAATAGAACTCTACATCAGCCTCCTTGTTTACAGAGAGGTTGAAAGCGATAGATTGCAGCAGATTGTCGGCACCAGCCTGGTCTGCAGTCACCTCACCCTCGAAAGCAAATCTCTGCCACTCAGAAGTGAAGTTTACAGTACCTACCATATCCCAATGGATATAGTTGCCGGGAGTAGAATGTGCCTGTGTGGGGATGGCTACATCCTGATTGGCACGATAGTCAAATGACACACGATACTTAGTACCGGCGGGAAGTGTCTCAGAAGCCATGATCCAGAACTGAGAATCCCAATCGTTAACGGCACCAGCAACAGATGTCACCATGATACCACGTGTACCATCTACACCAACGCCATCAGTAATCACAGCGGGTAAAATCTCTGTTGCGGGAGCTTCCTTAGCTATGTAGTTGGTTACATCGTCACCCTCAAGGTCACCGTTGGTAGTCACCTCGGTCCAACCTACCTGCTGAGCCTTACCTTCGCGAACGAGTTCGGCGCTCTCCACGGTTACAACAGCTCCATATGCACTAGCTTTAATCGCATGAAGATGAGCAAAACCATAATCCTTTACGATAGCCTTAATGTCATAAGTATACACATTACCCTCAACTGTTTGGTACTTACTGGTACACCATGCACCATTGGGAATATCAATTAGGAATGATTCCTCAAGGGTAGGTCCTACTTGACCTTCATCCTTTAATCGGTTGAAGAGTACACGAGGAGTACCCTCTGAGACTGTTAAGATAAGTTTTGAATACAATGTGACATCTGCATAGTTGATAACAGACATGTCACCGTATACATTACCGGTAGAAGTGCCTACACCCCACTGACATTCGGCCTCTGCCACCTTAGCAGCATTACCATCCCATCCATCCCAAGAATAGAAGGGAACCTCCTGTAGTGAGATACGCTCTTCAGCCTTTACACTCACTGCACCCAGCATTACCAATGCGAATGCAAAAAACATACGGGAAAAGTTAAAGTTTCTCATGTTTTTTTGATTTTAGTTAATACTATATGAATAAAATTAATAAAATTCCATGTGCAAAGATAAATTCCATACAATTAATAAGCTTTACCTTATGTTTCTTATGCTTTCTTTTTTGTGTCAGCATGCAAAAAAGGGGCTGCAAACCCTTGCAGCCCCTTATCAGTCGAATGTCATCATCCTTCACGCTCCATATACTCGGTAGGAGACACACCAAAATGTTTTCGGAAAATAGTGGAGAAATGTGCTAAATTGGAGAAACCAACAGTATAAGCCACTTGTGTTACATTGACCTTCTGTTCGCGCAACAAGCGGGCAGCCTGTTCGAGTCGGATATTGCGGATAAATTCACTCGTAGAGATACCTGTCATCTCCTTCATCTTACGGTGCAATTGGGCACGGCTGATACCGACCTCACGAGTGAGCATATCAACGTTGAAGTTGCTGTCAGAAATATTCTTGTTCACCGCTTTCATAATACGCTCCATAAGCAGCTCGTCATTGCCCTTGACCTCGCATTGCTCTACCTTGTCGGCCTGTTGCTGTGCACCTGAGAACTTACCCTTAAGCCGCTGACGGTTATGAATAAGATTTTCAATGTTCATGTGCAACTCCTCCATATTGAACGGCTTGGCCAAGAAAGCATCGGCACCACGCTCCAAGCCCTCCAGGCGGTTACCTATATCAGCCTTTGAGGTCAACATGATAACTGGGATATGAGAGATATGCATATTGGTCTTGATCATGCGCAGCATGGTGAATCCATCCATCTCGGGCATCATCACGTCGCTGACCACTACATCATACTCATTGGTAAGCAGCTCTTTCACACCCTCTTTGCCATTGGTGCATATACCAAACTTATAGTACTGACCCAGCTCGGCAGTAATATAATGTGCTATCTCCAAATCGTCATCTACAATAAGCACGGTGTGCTGTGCTCTTGAACTGACTTTCGACGAAGATACGACTCCGACATCTTCCTTGCCAATATTTTCTTCGGCTATATTGGATGCACCCAGGGGCAGGGTAACCGTAAATATTGAACCACGCTGCACATCGGTACGATTGGATGCATCTATAGTTCCCTGATGCATATCAACAATCATCTTACAGAGGTTCAAACCTATTCCTGTGCCATTGATATGCATCTTGCGTGAGTTGTCGCCCTGATAGAATCGGTCAAAAATGTGCTTCACCATATCCTTGTCAAGTCCGACACCTGTATCAGCGACAGCAATGTACACATGTTCCTCATCGCAAGTGAGGCGAATCTCTACATTACCTCCATCGTATGAGTATTTAAAAGCATTTGACAACAGGTTGGTAATCACTTTATCAAACTGATTATGGTCAAACCACACATCAAGTCTGTCTATACCTTCATGTACAAAACTAAACTTTATGTTACGCTCCGCTGCATTGTACTCATACATTCTATACAATCCATAAAGGAACTTCACCATGTCGGTCTTTCTGCACTGCAAATGCATCTGCTGCTTGTCGATCTTGCGCACATCCAATATCTGATTCACGAGGTTTAGGATACGGGTGGCATTATGCTCTATGGTATCAATATCTCGACGTGCGTCCAACTGGTTCTCGTCTACCCGGCGCTTGAGATTGGCAAGCGGACTCATGATAAGAGTAAGCGGGGAGCGTATATCGTGAGTGCAGTTGATAAGGAACTTCATCTTTTCTTCATTGAGCTGCTCAGCCATCCTACGCCTATAGATTTGAATAGCCACAACACATACAAACACTGCCAACAATGCATACACGACCATCGCCAATGGAGTCAGATACCATGGCGCACGCACCACTACCTTGATAACCTTGAGCGGAGAGTACACATCACCCTGCAATGCACGCACCTCAATACGATATGTCCCTGAGCGCATGAGACTAAGCGTAAAATCGTTCTTTCCTTCGGGATTTTTCACCCAGTCACCATCGTTGATTCTATATTCAAACACCACATTATAGGGGTTGATAAAGTCAAACTGCGAGAATCCCATCGTAAGCGTATGATCACGATGCGAAAGAGTTAGTTCTTTGGTTTCAGGCACTGGGCAATCGATGACCTTGACACCGTTAAGTTCTGTACCAGCATTCACAGGCACTCCACCAACGAGCAGCGAAGTCAGCATCAAACTCTCTGAGGCCGGTTTGTGGTCTTGCACCTCACGAGGAGAGAAGACGGTGAGGCCATCATTATGGCCAAAGTATATCAAATCCACATCGGTATGCATGCCCACACCGATTATATACTCCTTCTTTGCCAGTCCATTGCCGCTAATATAGCCTACAAATCGCTCTTGTTGCATATCATAGCGCCATATACCCATTGAAGTAGAGCACCATATATCACCATCGTTTGATTGTGTGATGTAGGTGATAATCTTATTTCTCATCATATCACTATGAGGGAATAAAGTCATTTCTCTTTCCTTACGATCATACAAATAGAGTCCCTTGTCAGTACCCACCGCAATATTGCCATCACGAAGCTCACATATAGAGAAGCACATCACGCCATCGAGTTGCTGATTCCAACCCTGAGAGAGGAAACTCCCTGTAGCAGGATTAAAACAAGACACACCTGACGAAGTGCCCAGCCACAACAAGCCCTGATGGTCAACAAGCATACACAAGAGCCAGTCATTACACAGCTGACCCAACTCGTCATTTTTCATATACATGTTGTAGTTGCGCCGCACATCTGTATCGGGGTTATAAATGCAGAATCCAGTACCCCAGACCGACATGTAAAGGTTACCCTCGGTATCACCGACCATACAATTGAGTCGTGCACAATCGAACGTAGCCACAGACTTATGCGTGCGCTTCACAGGATCAAACGAATAAAGCGTATTGTCGGTGCCCAGCCAGTAGCGTTTCTGCTTATCTCTATAAATATATTCCACCGAGGGAGGAGAATCGGGCAAAGGTAACACCAATCGCCCATTGGAGTCGAGGCCCAAGACTCCAAACCCTTGCATGGCACACCATGTAACTCCACCATCACCCTCACATATAGAAGTTATGGTAGATCCCAGATGTACATTTTGGGCAGCGAGGCTCCATGTTGCAAATTGCATAGGTGCTTGAGTTACCATGAGCAATCCTTTGCGCTCAAGACCGAGCCAAAGGTTGTTTTTATAGTCAAAATAGAGAGTACGCACATGTGACGACGACAAATCACAACCAGGAGCATCTACCTCGACATGTTCGAGCAGATGTGACCCAAGAGAGATTCTGTATAATCCGCGATTACGCGTACCTATATATATGTTCCCTTCTGCATCCGTCTCTACAACATTGAAGTTCACCTCCTTGCTACCAAGCACACTCATATCAATATCAGCAACGGCAAGTTCGCCACCTTGATAGGACATAAATCCCTGAGAGCAAACAATCAAGACCTCATCACCACGCTCTACAAATCCGACTACACCTCCAAATAGAGATTGTAGTTTCGTAAAACGATAATCGGCCTTCATCACAAACTCGTCGCCACCGTCATGCTTCCATATTCGGTGCTTAGAATCCTCAAACATCCCGACAAAATAGACATCTTCATCGTCAAAAGAATAGTCATTAGCCAAGTGCAGCGCATCGTCGTCGCCTACGGCAAACACGCCATATCCAGGCGTACATACAAGAACAGTACCATCAGACAGCTGCAAAAGGTCACAAACACGAGGCAGATAGCCTTCGGGGAAGGGATAATGTGCAAAAGTGCCGTTCTCTGGGCTATATCGGTCAAGTCCGCGATTGGTACCTACCCAAAGCCGTCCTTCACGATCACAAAGAAGGCTTACAACAGCATTGTTACATAGTGATGTAGCATCTGCATCATCATGCAGGTAGGTAGTAAAACTATATCCATCATACTTGTTTAGCCCGTAATCGGTCGCCACCCAAATGTTGCCATGCTTATCTTGACACAAATCCGAAATTATACTATTCGAAAAACGGTCGGCAGGAATAAAGTGTCCTGTTTGCCCTACAGCAGTAAGGCACATGGATATACAGGCACACAAAAACAAAAATACTCTTTTCATCATGTCTCATTCATGGTTTCAGTGGCAAAGGTAATAATCTTACCCATACAATGCAATACTGATGCGTCTTTTTCGGTTTTCTATTTGTTTCATTGTCTCACGAACACACCTACAATATCAGACTATCTGAATCAAGAATGCCCAATCAAAGCAAAAGGCGCAAACCACAGCCTCATAGAAGCCGTCGTCTGCGCCATTCGCGTCATTAGCCAATTACTGTCAATGTATCTACTATACCTCGAAACGGTATCCTTCGGCAAGGCGGAAGCCTCGCAAGAAGTCATCTACGCTCATGCGTTTCTTTCCAGCCAGCTGCAGGGTGCGTATGCTAAGTGCACCATCAGAAGTATAAACATGTATATACGTCTTGCCATCGGTAGATATTGTACCGATAGGGCACAAAGATCGTGGTTTCTCTATTATAACAGCTTCGTAGACTTTCACCACCTGTTCCGTGCCATCAGAAGCAATAAGGGTAGTCCATGCTGCAGGATAGGGCGAGAGCCCACGGATGAAGTCATACACCTGCTTAGATGTACGTCCCCAAACAATACGGCATGTATCCTTGAAGATTTTAGGTGCAGGACGCAGTTCCTCATCAGGAAGCATAAGTTCCTGCGGTGTAGCCTGAGCTGTCCCGTCAAGAATAGCATCTACGGTATCGCACACGACACTGCCACCAAGCATCATGAGACGGTCGTGCACGTCGCCAACGCAATCTGTATCACTTATAGGTACTCGTACCTGACGTATCACGGCACCTGTATCAATCTCATGCTTCAGGAAGAAGGTTGTAACACCCGTCTCCGTATCACCATTGATTACAGCCCAATTGATAGGAGCAGCACCACGATACTGAGGCAGCAGTGAAGCATGCAGATTAAATGTGCCCAACGGCGGCATAGCCCACACGATCTCAGGCAGCATACGGAAGGCCACAACAATCTGAAGGTCGGCACGGAGTGAACGCAGTTCTTCTATGAACGCTTCATCCTTGAGGCGCTCAGGCTGTAACACATGAAGCCCATGCTCAACAGCATATTGCTTGACAGGAGTAGGCTGCAATACACTACCATGGCGACCTACGGGTTTGTCTGGCCCCGTAACAACCCCCACAACATTGTATCCGCCCTCGACAAGAGCACGCAGACTCTCCACAGCAAAGTCTGGAGTGCCCATATATACGATACGTAAATCTTTTTTTGTCATGATTGATATAAATAAATGTCAACGTTCAATGAACACGGCACATTACTCAACAATGATTTCATCTATAAATAGAAATGCCCTATGTCCTTTGGCTCCATGCCACTCAGGCATGCTATGCTCAACTAAGGCCTTCACCTTCACATAACGAGCCTGAGAAGGGGCAAACGTTAATGTATGGTTGTAAATCTTATTGGCATCGTCAGCCTTCATAGCAGGATAATTTTCGTCGAACACATCAATATACGATTCTCCATCTGTTGAGACCGACACCGTAAAGCCACGAGCATCGAAGACCCAATCGCCTTTTTCAACACAAGTACTCAGAGACACGCTGCTTATCTCCATAGCCTTCTGCAAATCAATGAGCACCTCAAAGTCATTGTTGGCAAACCCAACCCAACGCCCAGTACGATAGTTATGGTTTCCCTTAAGGCCATCGACCAAGGTCGGCGCTCCAGCATACGCATAGCTGCTATAAGCAGGCTGCAAGAAGGTTATGGGCTTAGCAGTAGCCTTATTATAAGACACCTCCTCGATGAAAGTACGTGTAGCTCCACGCTTCCCTAAGGCCTTTGCCTTGAGTATACAGTTTTGAGTAAGTTTTATAGGCGCCTTATAGCGCATCGAGGAGTTCGTAGGCTCTTCGCCATCAAGAGTATAGTATATAGGAGAGTCATCAATCGTGCTGAGTATAGCTATCACAGCATTCTCAAGCGTATCAGTGGTAAATGTAGCCGTGACATCAAAGATATGACGAGCGTAGTTGTAACCCTTGACATCATACATGTCAGTCATAGGGATCAGTCGCTGCAAGAAGTCGGCATAATCTTTGTTTTCTGGACGACACCACTGTACCTCGGCCAAAGCGGCCATACGTGGCAACTCCATATATTCCACATGACGATATGATGTGACATACTCTGTCCACAGGTTAGCCTGCACACCAATGATATGCTTTTGCTGTTCGGGAGTGAGCGAGCTGTGTAGCGGTTCGTATCCATAAACAGTCTCTACAGGCACATAGCCTCCGATAGCGAGTGGTTCAGTATCGGTATGCTTGGTCTGATAGTAGTCAAAATACATGTATACGTTAGGCGACATGATACAGTCGTGTCCACGCTTAGCAGCCTCCAGACCACCTCCGATACCACGCCATGAATGTACCGTGGCACTGGGAGCAAGCGAGCCCTCGAGAATCTCATCCCATCCTATGATACGGCGGCCATGAGCATTGAGGAACTTCTCTGCATGGGCTATCACAAAACTCTGCAGATACATTTCAGCGCTATTCTTTTCATCATCCTTGAGGCCAAGAGCCTTGATGCGGGCCTGACACTTGGGACATTGTTCCCAACGAGTCTTGGGACATTCGTCACCACCTACATGAATGTACTCAGAGGGGAACACATCAATGATTTCTGCCAACACATCGGTCACAAACTGCAGAGTAGCATCGTTGCCGGCACAAAGCACATCATCAGATACGCCCCACATCTGCCACACCTCGTATGGGCCACCCGTACAGCCCAGTTCGGGATAGGCAGCCAAGGCAGCCTGCATATGTCCTGGGAGGTCAATCTCAGGGATTATGGTAATATGGCGTTCAGCGGCATAAGCCACAATCTCACGGCACTCATCCTGTGTGTAGAGGTATGGACCATAAGGTATGCCGTCATACTTTCCACTATTGCGTCCTATGACGGTCTGTGCACGTTGTGTGCCCACAATATTGAGTTTAGGATACTTTTTCATCTCGAAGCGCCAGCCCTGGTCATCGGTCAGATGCCAGTGGAAGCGGTTCATATTGTGCAATGCCAACATATCGATAAAGCGCTTCACCGAATCTACCGTAAAGAAGTGGCGCGAAACATCAAGATGAGCTCCACGATAACCGAAACGCGGAGAATCGGTAATCTCTACCGCAGGGAGCTCTACCACCCCACCCTGCACCACAGGCAGAGCCTTACGCAAGGTCTGTATACCATAAAACACGCCAGCAGGAGATGCGCCTGTAATAGCAACACCATCAGGCCCCACAGATAGCTTGTAGGCCTCAGCATTGTCTTCTACATCACCAAGAGACAATACGATAGCATTCTCTGCAGCCTCATCGGCAACGGCCAACTTCAGGCCAGTCTTTTCCTCTACATATTCAGCCAATAGTCGTGCATTGCTCTTCATCGCATCATCATCACTCTGACACACAATCGAGGTATTGCCCGTAAGCACGAAAGCCTCATCATCTATCAGAGAAATTTCCTGAGGTAATGGTACTACACGATAATCGGCCACTGGAGCCTTGTGGGCACATGATGCCAACACTGCACAAAGCGATAAGACAAACAATCCCTTTTTCATACAATTTTCTTTAAATTAATATTGTGAAATGCAAATTTAGGCAAAAACAATGACAATACAGCCATTATTCACAAAAAAAGGTGTGCCTTTGCAGACACACCCTATAATATTACACACGTATGATTACTTCATCAAGTAGCGGTCACCCGTCTCCTTCACCACACGGCGGTTAAAGTTCTCAGGATAGCCGGGGCGCACGGGAGAGGCGCCATAGCCTGTCTCAGTACGCTTGAAGGAGCCATCCTCATTCGTGGGTTTCACCACCATGTCGTTGTGCTTCACGATAAGGAACTTGGCCAGGTTGCCCCATGCATCCATAGCAGTCTGAGCCATCTCGGCGGTATACTTGGTGAGCATGGCCACAGCCTTGGGAGGATTGTCGTTGTAGAGTTCCACGGCCTTAGCCTCCACGGTGGGCTGACCAGCAGCAAAACTATCTTCAAGGCTTTGCTGAGTATTCTTCAAGTCACCTATGAGAGCCGAGTAGCGGGGATATACCATATTTGACACCATGTTGAAGAGCCAGAACGATGACTTCTCCGAGAAGGTCACTGCATCGGCAGTCTCTACATCGTAGCACTCGGGCACATTGTTGGTACAGCAGTATACAGGAGTGAATACAGCCATGTTGGCATCGTCGGTACCGAACCACAGCACGCCACCTACGGGGTTGGGCAACCAGTTGCGCATCTGCGACACGAAAGTGAAGGCAGTCTGCTGGGTAGAGATGGGACGCTCGTTGAAATACTCCACGCCATCTACCTTGAAGCTCAGGGGTGAGGGACGATAAGGCATGCTCCAGGGGCCTGCACCGAGGTCACCGGTGATATCCATCGGCGTACCTTCATAATGGTCGCGCATGGCAGCCTGCACGTCGCGTACAGACACCTTCTGCTTGGGCTTCACGAAGAGAGGCATTGGAGTGGCCGAAGCATCGCCCATAGCCCAGGGAAGGTATTGGTTCATGTCGAGGTCGGCATACATATTGAAGTAGCTCCATACACGGGCATCGCAGTAGCGAAGGCCACCGAAGTCGGCAGGGCAGTAGGCTGCTGCAAAGTCAAAGTCCTTGTCCTTACCATCGAAGTAGCCCATCTCGCGGGCAAACTTGATCACATCCTTTGCATAAATACAATTCTCCTTGTCCTTCAAGGGGAACTGACGGATGCGTGCCTGGTTGGCGTGAGCCGAGATGCAGTCATCGGGCACGCGGATAGCTACCCACACGGCACCCTTGCGGCCAGGGCCCTTACCTATCATCTCCATTATCCACACCTCGTTGGGGTCGGCAATGGTGAAGCTCTCACCGCTACTGTAATATCCGTATTCCTCCACGAGCGAAGTCATCACGTCGATAGCCTCGCGAGCGGTTTTCGAGCGCTGCAGAGCGATGTAGATAAGGCTACCGTAGTCGATGATACCCTCAGGGTTGACCAGTTCCTCACGTCCACCGAAAGTGGTCTCGGCGATAGTGAGCTGATGCTCGTTGATGTTACCCACCACATTATAGGTCTGTGGAGCCTCCGGGATGCGTCCCAGGAACTTGCCCGAATCCCAGTCATACACCTCACGCACGGTACCCTCGGCATGCACGCCAGCGGGATAGTGGCAAAGGTAACCAAACATGCCGTACGAGTCGGCCGAATAGCTCACGATAACAGACCCATCAGCCGATGCGGCCTTACCTACGATAAGGTTCGTACACGCCATACCGCTCGTGATGGCGGCAAGCAGTGTCACTACTGTCAGGAATAACTTTTTCATTTTGCTTTGTTGTGTTTTATACTATTTATTTACCTTTTATCTCATCCACCGTCTGCGCTCATGCAGCGCCTTTGGCGGTTTTGCGATGTAAAGGTAATAAAATCTTTGTATAGCCCCACTATTTCCCTTAACTTTTTGTGCAGAACGGGACGAAACGTGAAGAAATCCTGTACAGATTTTTTGTAGCATTATGCAAGGCAACCCCTGCAGTTTGCTTACATGGTGTTGAAATCGGAAGTATAGACTTCTTCGCTCTCGTGGCAGATTGTCACCGGTTCCCTATTTCTTGCTAACGTTTTGCATTTTCCTAATCGCTCATGGCTGCGTTCTTTTCATCCGCCTTGGGGATTGGGCGAGAAGATTGCAAGGATTCTCCTTTTCTTTTTATCTTGTTATCTTGTGAACATGAAATGACTTTCAGGAATATTTACAAGTTTGACTTGAAATTACACTGTGGATAGTTGCTACATCCCAGGAACTCTCCATATTTACCCCTTCTGACTACTAACTCCCCCTTACATTTTGGGCATATCCTAGAAGCTATTAGCGCCTGTCTTTCGTTAATACCCTCATTTATTCTATGAACGTGATTACTTCTACGTTTCTTTTCGACGATGCGTGATGAAGATAACAGGGTTATCAGTTTCTCTACTTCTGCGTCAGAAAATAATGGAACAGAATGATCAAGGATTGTACGCCTCAGTTGGTGGGAATATATTACAATTCCAGTCGTATCACACTTGAGCGTTGCTCCATTGAGGAAGACAATTATTGGAATAAACTTACTCTCAGGAACGCCCAAAAGTGCCTGAAGTGATTTAACGTGAGAGTAATTCTGCTTCAAAGGATTGCGGAACTGATATTTGTTCCCGTACATGTTCTTGATCCAAAACTCAGAGTTGTCATTCCCATAAATCCAGCCTGTATAGTTCTTGGTCTCTATCACAAATATTCCATACCGAGATGCTACAATATGGTCTATCTGTACGGAGCGGCCTTGAACCTCAATATGAACATCATTAAATACGTGATATTCGCTCGGCAAAGAGAACAGCCTTAATGAAATTCGCCTTTCTCCTCTACGTCCTCGAATATTTGCTTGGTTGAGACGCAGAAAGACTATAGCTCCAATAATAAGGAGCAGTAAAAGCGCATAAAGATGTTGTTGCATCCTTTTTGCGACATCTAATATATGCCCTCCTCTATACTAACCATACCATAATAATAGCCCAATGGGGAACGCCAAATTACAATTTGGTTAAAATTCGGTTTCCCTATTTGAACTTGCCCACGCGAGAATACATAAAGATAAGTATTATATAAAGTTTTCTTCCATATTAGATTACCGTCTTTATCCTTCACTCTTATCTTTACTCTAGGATTATTATGGATAAAATAATCAGGTGAAATGCATATCATGGAGACTGTCACATTCTCATACCAGTCATTCTCAATACAAAGAGTATCACAGAACCTCATAACTTTTGTGTCATAAAGAGGGTCTACAGTTTCGCCATAGGTAGAAAACGCTGATAAGAAAATAGCAAATAATAGTATCAACTTTCTCATATTATCCCAAACCTTAAATATCTTCCAAATGCTTTTGTATCTTGGCCTCCTCATTTTGGGCATCGCGATAGCGTATTACTACCGCACCTTCGAGGTAACCATCTGTCTTCTCTATATTGATTTCTATTTCACCGCCAGTAACTTCCCAAAGGCTTCCCCATGTAGCTCGTCTCTCGTCAAGTTCAATCATCAATAAACCATTGTTAGGGCTAGTTGACATCAGTTCTTTATTCTTCTCTATTGATGCTTTCGGTTTTCCATACTTCCGAGTGTACAAATCCTTGTAGTAATCGTATGTATTGACTAATACTTTCCATTCGTCAGAAGAATCAAAGAGTACAACTACCGAATACACATTCTCGCCATCATCATCGGCAATTATACCTACCGTAGAGTTACGTCCAGTGAAGTCACCAACAAACAGCGTCGTATTGTTGTCGTTACCAAGCTTAGTAAAACCTTTGTCCGCCAATTTCTCGCAGAACGATTCCATACTACCCTCAATAGGGATACCTTTGAATGAAAGATGCTCTTGTGCCATGCTTGTTAACCCAAAGAAGAATGCAACAAGTACAAAAATACCCTTTTTCATAATACGTATGATATAGTTGTTATTTACTTGACAACAAAATTACTAAACTTCTATATAAACGCAAAAAACTCATTAACAAAAATCGTCAAAAACCTCTCCACCAGTCCATTCTTTTCCTTGAACTTTAGTAAAGTACTTCATTGCTCCATCTTTCTTAAAGAATGTACTATATGCAGAATGTATATAGTAAGTATTCTCGTATGAGATTTCCGCTAAAGCCCATCGTTTGAAAGAGTTTTCACCACTGTCTGTTACAACCCATAGTTTTTGTTTGTCTGCAGAAATAGCAAAATCAATTATTTTGCTTTCTGAATACTTGTTACGACAAAATGTTTTATCAGCTTCAAGATTCTCATAGTATTCAGCAATGGCTTCAAACTTCACTTCGATAGGACAAAGAGGGAACTCTGTCGGTGTCTTCCAATTCTTCTGCAATGCATTAGTGGTTAACGATTCGGTCAATCCGTATCTCCAGCCTTCTACAGCATTTGTATTTTCTTCTTTTTCTACACGATTTGTTCTATTAAAATCAAGATCCGATGATTTCTTGGATGGATTGTATGATTGGTATATCCATTCTCCCATTTTTATTCCTGATGGAGCAGATACACTGGGCTTTTGCGCCCAACTCATAACGCGTTCGTAGGCATTCTTGGCCTCTTCCTTGGTGACGGTTCGCATCCACATGATGTCTTGGTTTGTTCCAGCCAAATCACGTATGCAACTAGGGTCTGCTATAAATTTTTGAATATCTCCATCACATAAATATTCTATTCTTTTCCTTGTTACAGGATTGTTTAGAACATTTTCCAGTCTCGTAAGCCATCGGAGATTCTCAGCTCTATTGTTGCAGCGATTTGTGTCTATATGATCTACCACATAGACTTTAGAATCATTGGTTCCATAGAATGCTGTTGCAACAATAATATGTATTCGGTGACTTCCATGCATCATATATCCGTTGCGTTCACACTTTATTCCGAAAGTCCAATAGTTGTCAAGTTGCCTTGGCTTAGACGGATTTTTAGGATGTCTAAAAACTGCTCCATTATCACGTACAGAATACTTCTCATCTTTATAAACACATTCTCTGATTTCAGAGAATTCATCTATTATCCCCTTTGTTTCCATACTCCTGATATGCTATATTCCTCATAAAGTTCAAAAGCGAAGGCCAAAGTGCCGCGCCACTCTTCTTCTGTCTTGTAATCCAGTTTTATGTTTAGACTCCTATTTCGATGCACCAAATTTGTCAGGAGTTCAATCTCTATACCATCTTCATTCTTCATATTTCTCACAGGCAAAAGAGGATTCTCTCCAAAACGCTCCTTAAAGGTGTCACCAATAGTAAAAGAGATGATATAGTCTGGCAACAAGAAGTCAGGTACAGGGCAATCGGGTTCATCGGGTAGGCTCCCCGAGATGATAGTATCATCCTTACCCATTTCTCGCAAGATGGTGGGAACAACTTTGTAGAATTGTGCAATCGCTTTGTCTCTTGCCATTTCACCCTCTTCATCAATAAGGCTTAGGTCATTGGCCAAATCTTGGAAGAAATTGTGATTTAACACTTCCGATATGCGTTTCAATAATATCGTGTCAATTTTACTACGGTTGAAAATATTATACACATTGTTTCTTTGGCAACAGATTGCATCGGCAAATTGCGTAATGGACATCTGCTTGTACACTTCCTGCTTTATGAGTTCTCCAATTGTTTGTTTCTTTTCCATATCCTCTGTCTATTCTTGTTTATGCCACAAAGGTAGGGACAATAGTTCGTTGCACAAAGAAAATAGTGTATCCTCTTTTTGTGCATTCTTACAGTAGGAGACTAAAACACGTGAGAGTAACCTTGTCTTTCAATCCTCACCCAGTTTCGTTTCCATCTCCTGATAGTCGGGATGAAAGTGAATAATAAGAAACAGGCGAAAAACGCTTTAACAGCCATTGGCATAACTTAGAATCTAAAAATCTATTCTTATTTTAAAGATTCATATCCCATACCACTAATTTATTGCCTGTTCTCTCTGGTCTGCAGGCTATAAGTTGCGTTGATTAATCAGATTCACCACAACCTTCACCATCACATCCTTTTCCTCGGTGCGGCTCTCGGCAATCATTAGCGTGAGGGCTACGAGGGTGTTGTCCGCTATACGTTTGGTGCCGTCGGGACGGTAGAGGATGCCGTTGTTGTTGAGGAACCAAAGGAACAGAGTAGCAGCAATGCGCTTGTTGCCATCGCTGAACGAGTGGTTCTTGGTGACGAGGTAGAGGAGCATGGCGGCTTTCTCCTCCACCGAAGGGTAGAGTTCCTCGCCTCCGAAGGTCTGATAGATCTGCCCTATGCTGCTCTTGAAGGAGTCGTCCTTCTCGTTGCCAAACCATTGACTACCGCCAAACTTATCGTGTAGGCGACGAATTTCGGTCATGGCATTCTCGTAGGTAGCACGGAAGGGCTCCTCGGAGGTGGTGCGCTCGATGGAGAGGCGCTCGTAGTCGTAGTTATCGAGCGTGTCGAGGGCATAGGTGTAGTCTACCACCACATCGAACAGCGCTTGTCCATCAGCCGTGGCGGTGACGTCCTGACTCTGGAGGGTGCGGCCTACCACCTGTACCAACTGGCGAAGCTCGCCCAGCTGATCGCGACGGAGACGGTCGTTCACGGCATAACCTTTCGTGAGGTATTCCTTGAGGATACGGTTGGCCCACTGACGGAACTTAACGCCACGTTGGCTCTTTACACGATAACCTACGGAGATGATGACATCGAGGTTATAGAATGCCACAGGCTTATCAGAATGAGCAAGACGCAAAAATTGCGTGTTGCTTTCTTTTTCTAATTCTTCGTCAGAAAAAACATTATTAATGTGCTTCCTGACCGTTTTTTCATCTCGGTCGAAAAGCATTGCCATTTGATTGGCACTAAGCCACACCGTGTCGTTCTCCATGCGGACATCCACCTGTGTCTGTCCGTCCTCGGTCTGATAGATGATTATCTGGTTGTTGTCGTTCATTTCTGTAAGATGCATATGTATTTCGCAAATTTAGCAATAATATATGAGAAATCCGTTTCTCCACGCCCGCTTTTTTGCAAGCAAACTAATACATGGTCTACTCTAACAGTTAGAACTTTGTATTTGGGAAGGTACATCATGTAACGATTTTGTCGCATGCGCCAAATTGTGGCATAATATAGTGTTCCCGTTTTTCACCTGCCAGTGTCCGCCAATGCATCATAACACAATGAATGACTAGCGGTTAATGGCGGACACTGCGTACAAATTCACATGTAGGCCTGTATCTGCCACATGCAAAAGGGAGCCTACTCAGCAATAACGGACGTACCTAAACATGGAAGCATCAGCATTACGTTTTCCCGGCAACGAGCGTCAGGGAATACGCATTATAAATTTAGTTTATTTCTCGCAGATAATCAACCTTTTGCCTCACACAGATCTCACGAATCTCACGAAGGCTGCATCGCTAAAGGCTCGCAGCTGACGGCTTTGCCGAGTGTTATCAACCGGATGGCTAGCACGAGCGTAGCAAGAGCTCTTCGTGAGATTCGTGAGATCTGTGTGAGAATTAAATATTTGCGAGAGGATAGACTATTGAAACATAAATTATTAAGACATCTTTTTAGTGTGATTTTAACATCCGTTTCTCTATTTCTGCTTGTCGTTTTTATTTGCTGTTCGCGAAGAGCAGCGCGGCTGTTCGCGAAGAGCAGCGCGGTCGTTCGCGAACGGCAAATAACTTTGCTTTGGAGAAGATGCCAAAGTAGCCTTCCTTTTTCAAAAATCGAAGATGCGATTTTGCCTGTAAGGCACAGCCTTACATGGTATTGGAAACAGGTGGCTGATGTGGAAAAATTGTACTTAGTGTCCGCCATTAGCATGTTGATTATATGGCCATTATCTATCCTTGGCGGACACTGGCAGATAGAAAAGGAAGAATACAGATTTGCGCTTAATCAGACATAGATGAGTTGAAATCGACTATGGGCGTAGCACAACTCACAACTCAACCGACGCCAAACCGAGAGCAGAGATAAGTTTGCTTAATCTATGCCGAGGTGCGAACCGACGAACGAAGCGAGAGTAGAAGCAAAGTTCACTTTGATTATACCGAGCAAGAAGGAGGAAACGCAAGTCGTAAGGAGGAAAAGCCTACGAAGTAGGATTATAGCTCACAACTCACAACCTGCACGTTGCCCCGCATATCGGTCACCTTGATTTCTACATGGTGACGGCCGGGGCCGATGCCTTCGGCACGGAGGTCGCAGGTGAGGCGGGCATTCTTGCTGCTATACTTGAAGAGCACCCAGCGGCCATCTATCGTGCCGCGATAGTCGCGGATGCCGGTCTCGGCATCGGCAATGCGGCACACTATCCTACCCTGCTTGCGCCACGAGGTGCTGCCTATGGGAGTAATCTTGGGTGCTATGGTATCGGCACATACGGTGTAGCTGCCCAGTTCGGTGATGTTGGCGGTAATGCGGCCATACTGGTAGGTGCCTCCGCAATAGGTGCGGCGCTTGCCATCGACACGGGCCACGTAGAGTTTGGAGTCATCTACGGACTCACTCTTGTGGGTAGGCAATGTGATCTCGGCAGCACGGCGCAAGGGGATGCGTGTGGTAGTGAGCTGGTAGATGGGGGCTTGGTCGCTCTCGGAGGGCAACACGTGGTAGTCGAGCTCCACATCATCGAACAGCGTGCCTTGCGGCATCCATAGCTCGAAGCCCTGCGCATAGAAGCGGCTGTCGCGCGAGGCATCCATGAGGTAATAGTAATTGGGCAGGCGACTGGGTATCTCCATACGCTTGCCACGCACCACGAAGCGATAGACGGAGCGGTTGCCATAGAGGTCCTCGAGCTCATAGCGGAAGTGGTAGTCGCGCTCCTCATCGATGGTGACCCATCCGCGCTGCTCATCGGCACGGAGCATACGCAGCTCGTTGTTCTCGGCTATGGAGGCACGCATATACCAGCGGCCTGTGGTGCGCTGCTCGGCATAGTCGGCCCATGAGTTGATGAGGCGGTTCTCATCAAAGGAGAAGCGGTCTACATCGCTGCTGCTCACAAGCTTATCGTCCACATAGAGGCGCACGTAGCGTACGCCGTAGTTGTTGTGGGTGCCATTCATATAGTCGTTGGCCGAGATGGCGGCGGAGATGCGGCCCCAACAATAAAAGACAAGGCCCCCCTCGTTCCCCCCAAGGGGGGATGACACGCTCGGCTCTTTCTTTTCAACACTCATTTCGTTTGTCTCAAGATTCTCCCATTGAGAGACACTCAAGACCTTCCCCCCTTGGGGGGATAAGAGGGGGGCCCCATATACCATAATACGTGTGGCGCGTGGAGCGATATTATCGGTAATCTTGTCCTTATAGAACTGTAGCGGGTCGATGGGTTCATTGGTAGCGGTCTTGCGAATCTCCATGTGTAGATGGGGACCGAAGGAGTAGCCTGTGTTGCCGGCGTATGCCACGACCTCGCCTTGGCGGAAGCGAAACTCATCGGGGCCAAACTCCAGCGTCACGGCAAAGGCCTGCTCGGCGTATTGTTTCTGACGAACCAGCTCGGCAATCTCGGGCAGGAAGCGGTCGAGATGGCCGTGCACGGAGGTATAGCCATTGTCGTGAGTGAGATACAGCGCATTGCCATAGCCACCGGGAGTGACCGTCACCTTGGAGATGTAGCCATCGGCAATGGCAAGCAGCGGCTTGCCCACCACGCCCTGGGTCTTGAAGTCGAGACCTCCGTGGAAGTGGTTGGAGCGGAGCTCTCCGAAGTTACCACTCAGATAGAGCGGGAAGTCGAACGGTGCGCCGAAGCGCACTTCTTGGCCACGAAGCGGCATCCACCCAAGGAGCAGCCCCAGTAACGACACCATAACGAGACGAGAACAGTTCATCGGGCATTCCTCCTAACTTTGACTAACAGACGATGAATGAAATCGGTATTCCGATACAAGAAACGAATGGAAAACACGAAAGACATTGCCACGAAAAGTGTGCCCAAAAGTACATATAGCCAACCTGTAGTGGTGACTACAGCTATCACAGTGCACGCAATCAATGGAAGCTGCTTCGCAAAGAGCCGCCACACGCGACCGCTATAATGGAAATCATAACAGATAAGCGAGATTATCCATACGCTAAGCCAATCAAACACACCCGAAATCAACATTCCTATACCCAATCCCGGCAGTCCATAATACATGAAGCCTCCTATCATGATAGCTACCATGAAGGTATATGAGACCACCTCCTGCAGGAGGAATATCCGAGAATCTTTCTTGGAAAGACAGAGATAGGCCGTGGGCAACATCATGGCCTTGAAGAAGAGGCCCATCACACCCCATTGCGCCATCTCGACGAGTGGCATAAACTCTACATCGAGCAACAGACGAGGCACTAAGGGAAGGCACACGGCAAAGCATATAATAAGCGGAGTGATGAGGACCATCAGCAACTCGACCTGGGTATTCACGAGCCCGTTGGAACGTGTCTTATCTTTGTTGACAGCCGACAGACGGGGGAAGAACTCACTGTCGAGTGCAGCAAAGGCCAACATGCTGAGGTATGAAATCAACAGATTGCCATACGAGTAGCATCCCACCTCACCCTCATTGCCATGAGCAAAGAGATAGATGGATACCAAATAGTAGGCACCCGAATTGAGCAGTCCGGCCAACGTATAATTCAGTCCCTGGCGGATAATATAGAGTCCATCAACGATGACGGCTTTAGAGAAAAGTGCCACCCGATAGGGGAATACCTTGAACGAATGCCAGCAAGCCACGGCAAGCAGCCCCACTGCTGTGAGCAACAGGCTGGGTATTATACCCGAGAATCCCCAGAAGTAGTAGCATGGGACGGCAATCACCAACATCACCACAGCACTAAGCAGCTGATACCAAGCCACACGCCTCAGCATACGGACACCCTTGAGCACAGCCACCTCACCCATCATCAGAGCCGAGCAGCCAACCGTGAGCGAAAGCATACGAAACATGTTGGTATAAGCAGCGTCACCCTCGAAACTCCAACGGCTAAGTAGAGGAGCGAGACAAAAGAACAGCAGGGTACCGAATACGGCCAGCCACAAGGACCACGAGCGCACCACTTTGATACCATACCCTACGGCATCCGTATCGCCACATTCGCCACGCTGCTCCGAGATGGCCTGCACAGCGCTATATGAAATACCCAGGTCGGTAGCTTTCTTGCCGAGTTCGGTGGAGCGGTTATACACTTCCAGCACTCCTACCCCTACAGGGCCTAACAGGCGCGACACTATACTGACCTTCAACAAGGCTATCAGACTCACCAGACCCTGTACGCCACCGAAGATACCGGCATATTTCAGGATACCCTCGTATCCTGAGTCTTTGGCCGTAGTATTGTCTTGCTCTTGCTTCACGTGCATGTTTTATTATAGAAGATACAAAAATAGTGCAAAATTTCGATTTAGCGAAATTTTGCACTATCTTTGCGAGTATTGACAGACACAGCCATGCAACTGAGCATCATCATACCCGTATACAACGTAGAGCAGCACCTCGTGCGATGCATACAATCGGTCCTAGCACAAGGGCTGACCAACTACGAGGTCATACTCGTTGACGATGGTTCGACCGATCAGAGCGGAACGTTATGCGATGCCTTGCAGAGTGAGCATAGTTGCATCAGGACAATACACCAAGCCAATGGCGGTCTCAGCGCTGCACGCAACACAGGAATCGGAATTGCCAAGGGAGCATACATCACCTTCGTTGACTCCGACGACGAACTGTCTCCCAACACCCTGAAGAGCAATCTGGATTATCTCATCAGCCACCCCGAAGTGGACATGCTGGAATATCCTGTCGAGGTACATGCCGATAGCGACCGGGCATACCGTCTCAGCTTTCCCGACGAGACACAGCATACCGATATCTTTGCCGACTGGATACGTCGCGAGGGGTACCTCCATTGCTATGCCTGGAACAAGATCTATCGCCGGGAGCTGTGGAGCGAGACACGCTTCCCCGCAGGCGCCTACTATGAGGACACTGCCGTGATGCCCGCCATCGTGCGCCAATGCCGTGGCATACACTACTCGAGCCACGGATGCTACCGCTACATCATGCACCCGGGCACTATCACGACAAGCTACAGATACGACAAGCAACGCCAACTCTTCGAGAACAACCATCGCCTCTATAAAGAGATAAAGGAGAATGATACGCTACGCACCGAAGCCATGCATCTGTGGATCTGTTGCCTCAACCTGCTCATCGACATGGGACGATGCACCGATGCCGACCAGGCCGACTATCACTACATGATTGACGAGGCCGATGCGCACCACCCCTCATACAAGGAACTGATCAAAGCTGCGCCCGACATTGCTACACGCGCCAAGCTACTGCCTCTTCCGCTCATGGGGCTAAAAGCCTATTGCCGTTCATACACGACTCTCACCCAACCTCTGCAACCATGATAACCTTCATCGTCACCACTTACAACCTGGAGGACTGGCTGCTACGTCGCTGCCTCGAGAGCATCACCGCACAGGGGATTGACCGCGAAAGCTACGAAATCATTGTCGTGGATGACGAGAGCATCGTAAGTCCGCAGCATATCATTGATGAGTTTGCCCAAAAGGCCAACATCACACTTTATATTCAGGAACATGCACGCCAAGGTGCTGCACGCAACCTTGCCTTGCAACACGCCAAGGGAGAGTGGATACAGTTTGTCGATGGTGACGACTACCTATACACTGGCGCCATTGCTCCCCTGCTGAAGTTGGCTGAGGAGAACAACTTGGACCTACTCACCTTCGGTTTCAGAGAGGTAGGAGATGAAGCGGGAGCAACCACTGACCACGGAAAGGGATCCCCCAGCGATACATCCCAGCCGAATGGCAGTAACAATTCTCAATACTCAATACTCAAACGAAGTTCGCTGGCCGAAGGGAAAAGCAATTCTCAATTAGAGAGCGGCGACTCCTACATGCTCCATCATAACCTCTTCGGCAGCTGCTGCACCCTACTCTTCCGCCGTAGCCTCTGCGAGGAGGAGTGCTACGGATCACCACTGAGATTCACCGAGAATATCTACATCGAAGATGAGGAGTTTATCACCAAGCTCGTATGGAGAGCCCAACGTATGGCCTCAACAAACGCCATAGCATACGCTTACTATCAACGTCCCGGCTCTACCGTACACAACCGCAGTCGCGAACATACCGACGAGCTGTTCCGCAACTACTTTATAGTACTGAAGCGCCTGATAGATTTTGAGAGAGAGGTTGTAGCCAAACCCCACGATGGACTCACACGCAAGATACGCTTCTTAGCCATCGACATACTGCGCCGCGCACTGCGCGAACCTGACTGGAAGGACAGATGGTACCGTTCGGCCATGGAGCTGCTCAGGCTGAACCTCTACCCTATCCCATCGGCCGACTATTCATGGAAGTACCGTATCTTCCGCCTTTTAGCACAGAGAAGCCTCGGGCGCCACGTACTGAGAATCATTGAAAAAAGACAACAGAGATGAAGATATTACTCCTCGGCGAATATAGCAACGTACACTGGACACTGGCCTGCGCACTGCGCAAGCTGGGACACGAGGTTTGCGTGGTATCAAACGGTGACGAATGGAAAGGTTATCCTGCCGATATATCACTCATACGCAAGCCCGGCCGATGGGGAGCCATCACCTATCTATATAAGGTTCTGAGACTATTGCCCAAACTGAGGGGATACGATGTGGTGCAACTTATCAACCCCGTACACTTCATCGACCTCAAGGCCGAACGCGGTATTCGCATCTACGACTACTTGCGCCAACACAACAAGCGCGTGTTCCTCGGCGCTTTCGGGTATGATTATTATCTGGTACACGACAGTGTGGTGAGGCGCACCTTGCGCTACTGCGACTTCTATACTCCTACTCAAGAGGTACATCACGAGTGGAACACTGCCAACGAGCACGATTGGCTGCACACCTTCAAGAAGGAGGCCAATATACACATTGCCGAGACATGCGACGGCATCATCAGCGGACTTTACGAGTACGACGTGGCCTACCGCCCCTACTTCCCCGAAAAGACTACGTTTATACCCTTCCCTATCGAACTGGAGCATACAGAAACAGAGATACGAATCCCGAGAAGGCAAGGCCAGAAAATCCGTTTCTTCATCGGCATACAGCGCCATCGTACCGCACTGAAGGGAACAGACATCATGCTGCGTGCACTTGAGCGCATCGTTGCCGACTACCCCGACAGGGCCGAGATGATAAAAGCAGAGTCTGTACCCTTCAATCAATACAAGGAGATGATGCGCAGCAGCGATGTGCTGCTCGACCAGATTTATTCATACACTCCTGCCATGAATGCCCTACTGGCCATGAGCCAGGGACTAATACTGGTAGGAGGAGGTGAAGAGGAGAATTACGCCATTCTTGGCGAAGACGAGCTGCGCCCCATCATCAATGTGCAACCCGACGAGGAGGACGTATACCGCCAGCTCGAACAACTGGTGCTGCACCCCGAGCGCATAGACCAACTCAAGCGCGACAGCATCACCTACATCCGCCGTCATCACGACAGCATCAAAGTGGCCAAGCGGTACCTGGAGGCTTGGAATAAAGCATAAAGAAAAAGACTCAAGCAAATGCTTGAGTCTTCATTTTGGTAGCGCCTACGGGAATCGAACCCGTGTTCCATGCGTGAGAGGCATGTGTCCTAGCCGCTAGACGAAAGCGCCATCTTCGTAAAAGCCCCTTATGTTTATCCACCCCGGGGCGGGTGTTTTGGTAGCGCCTACGGGAATCGAACCCGTGTTCCATGCGTGAGAGGCATGTGTCCTAGCCGCTAGACGAAAGCGCCATTTGCAAAAGGAGCGGAAGCTGGGGGATTCGAACCCCCGGTACGGTAACCCGTACGGCAGTTTAGCAAACTGCTGGTTTCAGCCACTCACCCAAACTTCCTTGGATTTGCGCCGTTCCCTTTTTGCGAGTGCAAAGGTAGAAACTTTTTTCCGACTTAACAAACAATTCTCTATTTTTTTCATACCTTTATGGAAATTTTCATGAAGATACAGCACTCGCAGTAAGAAATATTCAACCAAGCTTGATATTTCTCGCTCGTTTATTTGTATCTTTGTATTAAAATTTTTCAAAATACACGATTTACGTTTTTTTCACGTTATACAAACGAAGCATATACCTATATATAATATAAGCATGAGCGAACACGACAATTTACCACGCGGCTGCCGCATCATCGATTTCCCCGAATTCATGGATGCTCGCGGAGGACTCTCCTTTGCAGAGAGCGAAGGCCATATCCCATTTGCCGTAGAACGCGTGTTCTGGCTATACAACCTTTCCGGTTGCCATTCTCGTGGCGGACACTCGCACGGACACTGCGCCCAGGTGGTAGTTGCCGTGCATGGGGCATTTGACCTTCTTCTCGACGACGGCACCACGACGGCCACCATACACCTCGACTCGCCCCATCGTGGCGTGCTTATTGCACCCACTGTATGGGACGAACTCAAGAATTTTGCCGAGGGCACCGTAGTCATGGTAATGGCCTCACACCATTTCGATGCAGAAGACTACATCAGCGACTATGAAGAATATCGAAACGAACTGGTAGAGCTGCGCACATACTCTCCCTCCCTTGCGGCAGAATGGGACGCTTTTGTCGACAAAGCCAAGAATAGCACCTTCCTACATAAGCGTAGCTATATGGACTATCATGCCGACCGCTTCACCGACTGTTCGCTCATGTTTTACAAGCACGACGAACTCATCGCCCTATTGCCCGCCAATCACGTGAAAGAACGACAGGCCGTGTATTCACATGGCGGACTCACTTATGGCGGACTCCTATTGTCAGAAAACATTACGGCCATAGAGGCAATGCAAGCCATGGCCTGTGCCAAAGAATGGATGAGCAAGGCACTCAACGCACAATATTGGTACTATAAACCCACGCCACACATCTATCACCGCATGCCCGCCGAGGAGGATCTGTATGCATTGTTCAGACACGACGCCACCATAGTGACACGCGCCGTATCCTCAGTCATCGAGAATGCCTACCGACTGCCTCTCCACAAGTCGCGCCGCCATGGCGCCAACAAAGCCCGCAACAACCACGTCACTTACCATGAGAGCAACAACCTGTATGCTTTCTGGAAGATACTTGACGAGAGATTGCGCACACGACACAACAACAAGCCGGTACATACCGTAGATGAGATGATACGTCTGCAAGACTCATTCCCCGAACAGATACGCCTATTTGTCGCTACGATAGATGACGAGGTAGTGGCAGGTACACTCATATATGAGACAGAGCAGACGGCCCACACACAATACATAGCCTCTACCGAGCAAGGACGTTCGGTAAGAGCACTTGACGGACTCCTCAAATACCTGATAGAAGAGGTTTTCGCCCACAAGCGCTATTTTGATTTCGGCACCTCCATGGAACCTGGCAGCGACCACATCAGTGAAGGGCTATTCATGCAGAAAGGCGAATTCGGAGCACGCACCATTGTGTATGACACCTACTTGATTCGATTGACAATTGATAATTGACAATTCCGCAGCGCAGCGAGAGCAGAGTCAAATTTATTTGAGCTATGCCGAGCAAGCAAGGAATCTTAATGCGCAGCATTATAATTTACAAATCACAATTACCTACCGAGAGTTATTTTCACGTTATCGCCACCATACTTATGATCAAGTTTCTCGACATACAAGCCATGAACGCTGCCCACGGAGCAGAGATTGAGGAGGCCGTACTGCGCGCCACACGCTCGGGGTGGTATCTCCGTGGCGAGGAGACCCGCCGCTTCGAAGAAGCCTATGCCCGCTATATCGGCTGTCGCCATGCCATCGGCTGCGGCAATGGGCTCGATGCGCTGCGCCTCATCTTCCGTGCCTATATTGAGATGGGAGTGCTACACGAAGGCGAAGAAGTCATCGTACCGGCCAACACCTACATCGCCAGCATCCTTGCCGTCACCGACAACCGCTTGAAGCCCATCTTCGTGGAGCCCAATGCCGAGACACTGCAAATCGACGACACCCTGATAGAGCAAGCCATCACACCCCGCACACGCGCCATCATGATTGTTCACCTCTACGGCCGCTGCGCCTATACAGAGCATATAGGTAACCTGTGCCAACAGCACAACCTTTTGCTCATCGAGGACAATGCGCAAGCGCATGGATGCATGAGTAAATTGAAAATTGAAAATGAAAAATTGAAAATGGAAGGCTACAATCATTCGGACGACAATTCCCTCCATCAGGTTCATCTGGAAGAGAATTTTCAATTTTCAATTCTCAATTCTCAATTTAAGCGTACTGGTTCACTCGGTCACGCCGCAGGCCACAGTTTCTATCCGGGTAAGAACCTCGGTGCGCTGGGCGATGCCGGTTGCGTCACTACCGACAACGATGAGTTGGCAGCAACGGTGCGTGCTTTAGGCAACTACGGCTCTTCAGAGAAGTACGTGTTCCGCTACACCGGCTACAACAGTCGCATCGATGAGCTGCAAGCTGCCGTGCTCACGGCCAAGCTCCCCCACCTCGACGACGACAACCGCCACCGAGCCAGCATTGCCGAACTCTATTATAAAGGTATAGCCAACCCGCTCGTGCGTCTGCCGCGCCATGTCGCTCCCGAGCACAATGTCTACCACCTCTTCCCTATCTTCAGCGAAGAGCGTGACCGCCTACAGCAGCACCTCAAGGAGTGTGGTATCGAGACCCTCATCCACTACCCCATCCCGCCCCATCAGCAGGAGTGCTACAGGGAGTACGAGCACCTGTCGCTTCCCATCACCGAGAAGATTCACTGCACCGAGCTATCGCTGCCTATAAGCCCTGTTCTTAGCGAGAGTGAGGCAAAGAGAGTAATAGAGGCCATCAACTCTTTCAAATAATCCTATCTCACGAATAGCAACAAAAAAAGGAAGTACGCGGCGTACTTCCTTTTTATATTATCACGTCATCCTTACTCCACGATGGTCATCTCATCGATGAGGTGCTTGCAACCGCCCAGTTTTTCAAGCACAAACAGCACATAACGGATATCCACTACGATACAGCGCTGCTTGTCATTATCAAAGTTTATGTCTCCACTCAGCGACTCCCAATTACCGTCAAAGGCAGAGCCAATGAGTTCACCGTGCGCATTCATCACAGGGCTACCGCTATTACCTCCGGTGATGTCGTTGGTCGTGATAAAGTTCACCGGCAGACGGCCATCACTCAGTGCATAGCGGCCATAGTCCTTGGCTGCATAGAGTTGCTTGAGTTTCTCGGGCACCACAAACTCGGGGTTGGTGGCATCTTCCTTTTCCATCACTCCCTCCAGCGTGGTGTAGTAGTCGTAGCTGACACCATTCTTGGGACTATAGGGTTTTACCGTACCATAGGTCAGACGAAGGGTAAAGTTGGCATCGGGAGCCTTGGGAGCAGGAGCATACATCTCACACAATCCGCGCACATAGGTCTTATGCAACTGCTGCAATTTCTCTCTCACAGGGACTGCTTTGGCCGAAATCTCGTTATACATCTCCCATTTGCCACGCGAGAAAGCTACAGCCAGGTCCTTGTCAATAGCCTTTAACGTAGGTTTCTTGAGGAACTTCTCCAGATTCTGCTCGTTGGCAGTAATAGAGTTGTCATACATAGCGTCAACATAGCGGTCGATATCCCCCTTGTAGTCCTTTTCTATCGTTTCGTAGAATGCGGGGAGCTCGAGCCCCATCTCCTTGTAAAGGGCAAAGAGTGCCTTGGCCACCTTACGGTCTACCTCGTGGTCGTAGTCCTTATTATGTATCTGGGCATACGACTGCCTCAGCTGATTGCCCCATCTCTCGATAGCCTCTTTATCCTTGGCCTTGATAGCCACCTTGAGGCTATCCATCACCTTATAGGGAGCACCAAACTCAATACCCATCATAAAGGTCTCGGTGAACGCCATGCGCAGATAGGTAACAGGAGAGCTCTCGGCTATCACCTCATCAATCTGTGCCACCACATTGGCATACTCCTCATTGCCCTTCTCAGCAGCAAATTGTGCAAAGCGTGCTTCCTGTTCGCTCTTGGCCTCACGCACCTTGTTATCCACAATTGCCTTGTTCATTCCTATCGAGTTTTTCCAGTAATTGCTACTGCTGGCATACTTGCCTGCATACTGTATGCGCACCTTGTCACTGGCTGCCATCTCCTTCTTCAGCACCTCCTGACGAGCCTCACGCACTTGTATACGCGGAGTATTCTGGCAATCCATGCGCTCCTGAATCTCACTGCGCGTGAGGAAACGCTGTGTGCTACCGGGAAATCCCATCACCATGGCATAGTCTCCCTCCTGCAATCCTCTGATCGATATACTCAGATGCTTGGGTGTCTTCAGAGGCACATTATCTTCGCTATACAGGGAGGGGTTACCCAGCGAGTCGGCGTAGATACGGAACATGGAGAAGTCGCCCGTATGGCGCGGCCACATCCAGTTATCGGTTTCACCACCAAACTTACCTATCGATGAGGGAGGAGCAGCCACCATACGTACGTCGGAGTACACCTTAAGGAAGAAGAGGTAATAGCGGTTGCCTGCATAGAAGGGGCGCACCAAGGCTTCTACGCCCGGTACACCGTCATATTCACTCTGCTGCAGCTCCTCACGAGCCATCTTGTCAAGAAACGCATAAGACAGCGACTCATTGACACTGATACTGTCGTTCTCAATCAATGCATTCACCTTGGATGTCACGTCCACTATCTTTTCCACGAAGGTAAACTCAAGGCCGGGCGTAGGGAGTTCCTCGGCACGAGTCATTGCCCAGAAACCATCGGTAAGGTAATCATGCTCCACCGAGCTGTGCTGCTGTATGGCGCCATAGCCGCAATGATGGTTAGTAAGGATGAGTCCTTCGGGAGATATAATCTCACCGGTACATCCACCACCGAAGATGCCCACGGCATCCTTTATCGAGGGCGCAGACGCGTTGTAAAGGTCAGCGGCTTCGAGTTGCAAGCCCTGCTTCTTCATCTGCTCCACCAAGTACTGCTCCTCCATCATCTGGAGCAGCCACATTCCTTCGTCGGCTCTCGCGCCCAAGATGGCGCAGGCCAACATCATCGTCACATAGAATCTCTGTTTTCTCATTGTTGTTTGTTTATTGTCATTAGTTATTTATAGTCTTCAGCCTTATAGGGTGATATGTTGTTGAGCTTGCCTATCTCGCCAGCCACCACGGGTGTCGTCATCAGGCGATGGAAGTCGGCCACGGTGATAGCTGTCTTCGGAGCAAAGTGCTGCGAGGTCATGTAGCGGAGTACGCTCAGGTAGAACTGCTCACCCTCGGGATACTCTGCAGCCTTCTCCAGGTCGCTCATCACCACGAGCAGCTTGCCCTTGCCAACGGCAAACTCAAACACGAGGCCCAGCTTGTGGTTGCGCTCGATATTGTCGATGACCTGCACGATGGGACGGTAGTCGGCAGCAGTATTGTCCAACTTGAAGGGGTGGCTTGCCTTGACCACGGGAAACCATTGCCAGTTGGTATGCATCTCGGTGGGGAAGCTAGCAAAGAGGGGGTGCGCAGGATCGGTGAGGATGCCCAGTGTGCCGGGTGACACGTGGCGATTGTTGTTCTCCGAGATGGTCTTAAACATGCGGTAGTTCCAGTAGTCGGTTTGGAAGAGTCCACCCACGGTTTGCTCCGAGGCGTCGGGCATGAGCAGTACCGACTCGCCACTCTCGAGGCGGCGGGCAACATCGGCCGTCAAGGTGCGGGTGATGACAACCCTCTCCTTCAGCCTTTCGAGGTCGTTCTTTGCAGGATATACCCAGATGTCATACGTGTTGCACTCCTTATTTCCCTCGACCTGCAGTATCAGCTTCAGCTGAGTGGCTTGCTGGTAGTCAGCCAAGGGTATGTCGAGCACACCAGCATCGATGAGTCCAAACTCATCGGTAGGCACCACGATAGCGCCGCTCTTTTCGCCAAGGCTCCAGGTCACGGTCTTTCCCTTCAGACTCTCCTCGCCGTAGTTGGCAATCTGGATATCGGCATGCAGCACCTCCTCGTTGGTGTAGCAAAACTTATCGGCAATGAGCAGGGGTACCACAGGAGCGCAGAATCCGCGCCACTCCTCGGACGTGCACAGTCCCTTGGTATCAAGGAAAGCATCGAGAATACCTACATACGCACTACCCTGCCCCGGATAGTCCTGCAGGTCGAGCAGCTGGAATCCTGCCATATTCGGTGTGCGCAGGTCCATCTCGATGTCCTGCTTGTAGAGGCGTAGCGACCACTGACCACTGGCCTGGTGGAAAGCCTTGGCCTGGTCGGCCATGCCCGCCTTTTCCAGTCGGTCGCGGAAGATCTCCATATTATAAGGATAGAGCGCGCCCGTGTATTTGGCTATTTCGTCGTAGTTGGGGTAAGTCTGAAACTGGGCCGTCTCATGCGAGATGATGGGCACCTCGGCAAGCGAACATCCCTCTTCAAAGTTCATCCGCGTGTTGGGATAGAAATGATTGATCATACCTCCGTCAGCGGCATCGGCAAAGGAGAACGAGCCGCGTGTATGGGTGCCGTAATTGCCCCATCCCTCACCGCCTACACGGCAGGTAACGAAAAAGTCCATACCGGGCTTCACACCCTGATAGCCCAGATAGTAGTTGGAGCTGAGCGTGTATATCTTATCGGGAGCCATCGCGCGGAAGTGCTCGATAAACTCCGTCATCTTGGGGATGCTGCCGCGCAATTCGTTGCCCAGCGCAAACATGCGGAACGAGGGATGATGGGCATACTCACGCATGATAGCCTCGCCCTCGGCCATGAGAAAATCCATCAGCACCGTATCCTTGGGATTGACGTCGCCCCAGAAGGGAAGTTCGGGCTGTAGGTAGATGCCATACTCATCGGCTGCCACGAAAGCCGCCTCGGGAGGGCACCACGAATGGAAACGCACGTGATTGAGACCATACTCCTCGCACACTTTGAAATAGTGTCGCCACGAGTCCACATCCATAGCCACATGACCTGTCAGAGGCCATACACACGCATCGTGTCTACCACGAAGGTAGATGGGATGACCACCCGCAAAGAACTGCTGTCCCTCGATGTGGAAGTCCTTGAAGGCCGGGTGCACGGGAATCGCCTCCTTCTCGGGCAGTGAGGTAGTGAGGGCAATCTCTCCGATGATACCGTTCCAGTTGGTCTGCGTATTCTCTGTATAGGCATGACTGCTGTCATATACCTGCCAGGGCACTCCACTGCCATTGTCGACCATGATGGCCAGTTCATGCACTCCGGGAGTGAGCGCGGCCGTGAGGTCAAATCGTTGGGGAGTAGAGATGTTATTGGCCGAGCCTACCAGTACGCCATCCACATATACCTCAGAAGGCTTGGTACGCTCCAGTGTCAAGTAGACATTCTCGCCCGCCCACTTTTCGGGGATGGTCACAGTGCGGCGATACCACGCCCGTCCCTTATAGGAGTATGGGCGCGAGAGATGGGTAGTCTCACCCTTCCACGCTATAGCATCTCCCTTACGGTTGGTATCGGTAGTGCCCGGAAGCACTATCGTATCACTCATCGCATCGTCAGGCTTTACCAATCCCTCCCTATCAAGGGCAAACTGCCATACACCACTCAGGTCGATACGTTCTTCATCAGGAGTACAGGCCACGAGGCCCAGTACAGCCAAGCATACAAGAAAACACTTTTTCATATCTTTCAACTATATAATCTCTTGCAAAGATACGAATAAGCGAGCGAATATACAATACAGATGCGAAAGCTTGCTTGCGCAATCGGTATTGATATATTCACTGCGAGCGAAAGTATCTTCTTGGCGTAGCCATAAAGATACGATAAGCGAGCGAGAGTATCTTGACTTCGGCCCCTACGGGCGTCGACCTTCGGTTCATGGCGTAGCCATAAAGATACGATAAGCGAGCGAAAGTATCTTCTTAACGAAGTCATTAAGATACGAATAAGCGAGCGAGAGTATCTTCTTGGCGCCATCACCTACACCCACCCAAAGCCTGCCTAATCTCATACTCATAGAACTCCTCGAGAGCATCGTTGCTCTGCACCACGATGAGCACGATGGTACCTATGCACAGGGCAAAGGTCGTGAAGGTCTCCACGGAGGGGAGCGTATGGTCGAGCAGCGATGACGCCACGGCGAGCATCGATGCCGCTATCGGCTGCCAGTAGCAGAGGAGCAGGGCTATGCCGCCTCCCCATAGCAGGGCAAAGATGATGACAAGGTATATGCGGCGCAGGTTGCGCTCGGGCAGCTGGCGCATGATGCGTGCGTGCAGCGAGGCTTCGTGCTCGCGGCTTGTGGTGTCTGCTTTCTGTAGCAGCGCTCTTATCTGTCGGTCTTCCTTGTTCATATTCTCTTCCTTTCTTATTCTTCTCCTAAGAGGATGTGTACATTATTATTCTTCAGTCAGTAAGGTCCGTAGTTCTCTCTCTCACGGATTTTTTTATCTCACACAGATCTCACAAATCTCACGAAGAGCACTTGCTGTCGCTCGTGCTTACCTCCGGGATGTGTACACTCGGCGAAGCCGACAAGCGCGGGCGAAGCGACGCGCTATCTGTGAGATTTGTGAGATCTGTGTGAAACATAAATCATTTGCGTGAGTCAATCGTACATTTTATATTATAGGTAAACATCTATATTTTTTCTTCAGTCAGCAGGGTTCGTAAATGGTTTCGTCCGCGGCTCAGCGATGTCTTGATGGCAGCGACCGACATTTCCGTCACGGCCGCTATTTCCTTGATGCTCATCTCCTCCAGGTAGAAGAGCGTGATGCAGGTCTTCTCGCCTCGCCCAGCATTCCGATGGCGCGGTGCAGGGCCGCTATCTCCTCAGCATCATAGTCGGGCTCCACGGCCAGATGCTGCAGGGCAGGTGCCACGTGCTCGTCGTCGAGACTCAGGTGATGCTTCACTCCCTTGAGATGGTTCTGATAGGTGGTGAAGGCGATGCGGTACACCCACGTGCCGAACGCCGAGAGCCGCTTGTAGCTGTCCAGTCCGCGCCACACACGGATGAAGGTCTCCTGCGTGAGGTCATCGCTCAGCGCCTCATCGCCACCCGTCTGTATGAGGAAGTAGCGGCGCACCGGGCGCAGATACCGCTTCATCAGTCGGCCGAATGCACGTCCATCGTTCAGGAGCAGCACACGGGAGATAAGGAGTATTTCTTCGGGAGTGGACACGGGGAGATAATTATGAATTATGAGTTTTGAGTTATGAGTAAGGACAGTCGGAATTAAGAGTCAGGCATGGCGTATCATTTCACAAGCATCATAAAGAAAATCTGACGTCAGTGGCTCGACTCTTAATATCAACTCTTTTACTTGGTATGATTACTTTTCCTCAATCACCTCAGCTTCTTGCACGATATCGGTTCTCTGTTTTCGTACAGCCTCTTCCATTAGCTTTGTCTCCAGTTTACGCTTTGCATTTCTACGCTCTATGATTGTAGTTATAGTACGTATGATGAGGCGGAACAGGCCTAATCCAAAAAGAATCAGTCCTGCAAGTCCCAGGAAATCTTCTGGACCACCGTGTATTTCTAGAGCCCCAACAAACAGACCTATACCAAGTCCCAGCAATGTAGCATCGCCTATGAACCGTTCCTTCTCTGTCTTCTTCGGCTTCATCAACGCCTCGATGGCCTCCTTACTGATGGGCTCGGTAGAGTTCAGCAGATTATTGTCGATGAGTTTGTTGATAAGTTCCTTGTGGTCTTCGGCCTTACGGCGTGAGTGGCGCAGGCAGAGAACGAGCACGATAATGCCTGCCGCAACGAAACAAACCATAATCAATATGTCATCGTCCCAGATGGCATTGATTTTTCGTATTTGGGCATCAGTTTCCAGCTGTGCCATTCTTTCGGTGTGCCTATCTAGTTGTGCTTGCCTTGCACCAGCCACCGAGTCCTCATACTCCTTAATCTGCCTTGTGCGTTCATACTGTGCCTCCGGAGAATTGTAGTCTTGCGCCATTCCCATCACCGGCATCAATGCCACTGCTGCCAGTAGCAGCACTTTGAAAAACTTTTTCATATCGTTCGTTGTTTTAGTTTGTTTGTTCATTTTGTTCGCCTTTGTTGGTGTCACCGTCAATTAGACAACACGGCTTGCCAAAAGGTTACACGAAGGTAAAACTTTTTTTTAGAAATATCCTATTTCCTTCGAGCTAGCTTCAAGGCTTTCTCCATAGCCATGGCTTGTGGCACTTGGTAGTCGGGGATTGCGCCGTGTATATTCTTCTCATCGGCACCATATTGCCAGAAGCGCTTGTATGAGATACTACAAACGAGTCCTGATACAGGCAGCCTGTAGGGAAGGATGTCGCCGAAGCAGACGTTCATCCCTCCTGTCTCTTCGCCTACAATTGTACCCATGCCGAATGCCTTGAAAGCCCAAGCGAAGGAACCTGCCGAGGAAAACGTCTGGTGCGATGTGAGCAGGTATACATTGCCTGTAAAACGGCCCTCCTCAGGAGTCAACGGGAGGGTGAGGTCTTGGGAGTTGTCGTAATGATAGAGGCCGGGGTGTCTATCTTTAATCTTGGCCAAACGACGCGTGGTAGGGGTGATGCGCACGAATGCCTTGCTCATCTGCTTAAACGGGACGGGTGATATGTACCTAAACAGTTCGTCACCTACGGCAGAGTTGCCCCCTCCATTCTTGCGGATGTCAATGATGAGATTGCCAATGCCCTCGTGGCGCATACATGTAAACATAGAATCGGCAAAGGCACGCATCTTGCCAGGATTATTAAATCTACGGAAGTCCATAATTGCCACATTCTGCTTTTTGTCTATCGTGAAAGAATAGTCTTCAGTCTTTTGTTTCTGTTGTTTCTGATATGGCAATCGCTTTGAGATTTCCTCATACTTAGCGGGCAGGAGAGTTGCCGTCTTTCGTTTTTTGCTCTCAGATTCCCGATATTCCACCTTGTAACTGTCGGCCGCGTAGAGCAGTTCGAAGAGCGCAGTAAAGCCTTCGTTCACTCGTGCCAGACGGAAGAAATAACGCTCACCACTGACATACTGCATCATGTGCTCAAGCATCGTGCGGCTATCCACACCATTTATCGATAGTATCTGTGAGCCGCGTGGTATGATGCTGTCGATACAGGCTTTTGTAGTGATATTGTAGTTGTGCAGGTCGATATCGACAAAGAGCGGCAGACGGAGAAGTTCTTTAGTAAAGAGGTCATTGAGCGGAAAACCGAGGTTGCTGTGCCCATCGCCCAACATAGCAACAAGAGGGGCGACCTCCTTGTAGAGCTGTACGCGATTGAGCGAATCGGGCAGATTGTTCTTCACGCGGTTCACGGCTTCCATAAATTCTGCCTGTCCACATTCGTAAAACATGTTTGGATGCACCTCGCTGAATGTGTATACCAAGGCATCAATGTCAAACTCTGCCTGTTTACGGCTGAGCATGCCCGATGGACTTCGTCTGCAGAAATCTTCCGCAGGTTCTTCGAGCGGATTGTCGGTAATCCATTTTATACGCGTGTAGGCTGTGTCACATCCGTTCTGCAAGATGATAAAGTCATACACTCCTCCCCGTTCGATGTTAAAGGACAGCGTATCACGCTTCTCGTTCATAAAGAAGAGTTTCTTTGCCGATGTTTCATATATGTCGGGCCGAATCTTGGGGTTTATTATCCACCATCCTGTCGGCTTTCCTGCTCCGTCTTCAAAGATGGGCAATGCCTTCTCGCTTGTTCTGATTATCGGAAGCGCAGTTCTCTTCTCGTCTTGTTGTGCCACTCCAGCCAAAGGAAGAATTATGGCAATTGTCAAGAGTAATTTTTTCATATGTGTCATGTCTATTTGTTTGTACCTTGGTGTCACCGTCAATTAGACAACACGACTTGCCAAAAGGTTACAGCAAAGGTAAAAAAAAATTAACATTGGGAAACGAAACTATCCATAAAACTATCCATAAACTGTACATAACTTTGGCGCAACTACTATATATCCCAGTGCGTTATGCAAACAAAATGTACATAATTCGGGAAGTGTCTGTTTTTATCGTCCGAAGTTACCCTTGCTCGGCATTGATTAAGCAAGCTGATCATTGCTCTCGCTACGCTGCGCGGTTGCAGGCTCTTGAATTTCTCCTTGTCCTACGTATTTTCTATCTGCAGCCGGAAGGATTTCTACTTGCAGGTAGAATAGTTTCTATTTGCAGTTAGAAATATTTCTACTTGCAAGTAGAAACATTTTTCTCTTTGCCCAACAAAAATAATCTATTGTTCCATTTTTTGCAAACGAACCTCACAAAATGGCAAGTCGCTTCGCCCTTGCTGGCGGCTTAGCCGCCGACGCGGAAGAAGCGTCGGTTCTTGGACAAGCCAAGCGCAAGCATTACGACGAAGGAAACTTCAGTTTCCCCGAGGAGTGCAGCTTGCTGCATATCTCAGCCGGATGGTAAACGCGAGAGTAACGATGCGTTCTTCGTGAGATTGCCTTTAGCCCCTTCGGGCGGCGAACACGTTTCGTGAGATCTGTGTGGGAAAGACAAATCAACATGAAGGAAAAAATTCGCGAGATTCGCGAGATTCGCGTGAAGATGAATCAGTAGAATATCACACCCCAACAAAAAAAGCTGCCACCCGGCAAAACAGATTTGCATCGGGTGGCAGATGGTATCAATAGGACTCGCGTGTATTAGCAGTACATATTGAGGATAGCCTCGTAGAGTTCCTGCTTGCCGCTAATCTGAGCAGGCTCGCCATGCTCCTTGGCATAGGCAACGAGATCTTCGAGACCGAGCTTGCCCTCCTCGAAGGCCTTACCCTGACCCTCGTCGAATGAGGCATAGCGCTGAGCGAGCATCTGCTTGTAGGGAGACTCCTCGAGCAATGCTGCTGCAGACTCGAGTGCACGTGCCATAGCATCCATACCAGCGATGTGAGCGATGAAGATATCCTCGAGGTCGGTAGAGTTGCGGCGGGTCTTGGCATCGAAGTTGGTACCACCATTGCCGAAGCCACCGGCACGGATAACGTGAATCATAGCCTGAGTGAGCTCGTAGTTGTCGATGGGGAACTGGTCGGTATCCCAGCCGTTCTGGTAGTCACCACGGTTGGCATCGATAGAGCCCAGCATGTCGTTGTCAACAGCTACAGCGAGTTCGTGTTCGAAGGTGTGACCAGCCAGTGTAGCGTGGTTAACCTCAATATTCACCTTGAAGTCCTTGTCGAGGCCATGAGCCTTGAGGAAGCCGATAACGGTCTCGGTATCGACATCGTACTGATGCTTGGTAGGCTCCATGGGCTTGGGCTCGATGAGGAAGGTACCCGTGAAGCCCTTGGCACGAGCATAGTCGCGAGCCTTGGTGAGCATCATGGCGAGATGCTCTTTCTCACGCTTCTGATCGGTATTGAGCAGGCTCATATAGCCTTCGCGGCCACCCCAGAACACATAGTTCTGTCCGCCCAGCTCGATGGTGGCATCGATGGCGTTCTTGATCTGTACGGCTGCACGTGCTACAACGTCAAAGTTGGGGTTGGTAGCGGCACCATTCATATAGCGCTTGTGGCCAAACACATTGGCTGTGCCCCACAGGAGCTTGATGCCTGTCTCTTCCTGCTTCTGCTTGGCATAAGCCACGATAGCCTTGAGGTTGGCCTCATACTCCTCGATGCTGCAGCCCTCGCTCACGAGGTCCACATCGTGGAAACAGTAGTACTCGATACCTATCTTTTGCATGAACTCGAAGCCGGCATCCATCTTGTCCTTGGCAGCCTGAATGGGATCAGAAGCTGTGTTCCAGGGGAAATCCTTGGTGCCACCGCCAAACTGGTCGGCTCCCTCGGCGCACAGTGTGTGCCACCATGCCATAGAGAACTTGAGCCAGTCTTTCATCTTCTTGCCCAGCACTACCTTCTCGGCATCGTAATAACGGAATGCCATGGGGTTCTTACTCTCGCGTCCTTCAAACTGAATCTTACCGATTCCTGGGAAAAATTCTTTTGCCATAATAATAGTGTTTAATTATGAGTTTTATAAATTGTCTGTAAATTGATATATCGGTTATACGAATGATTTCCATCGCTCGTAGGCCTCGGCTGTAGCCTCAACCTCATCGGCACACGGCTCTACCACTGCCAACTTCTGCAACGAGGCAAATGCCTCGGTATGGTCCTTATAGATACCGGCACCGATACCGGCTCCCTTGGCCGCACCTACCGAGCCGTCGGTATCGTAGAGTTCGATAGTGGCACCGGTGACATTGGCCAGTGTATGGCGGAAGAGCGGACTGAGGAACATATTGGCATGTCCGGCATGTATCTTTGATACCTCCATGCCCATCTGCTCCATCACCTCTATACCATATTTAAAGGAGAAGACAATACCCTCCTGGGCAGCACGCAAGAGATGGGCACGGGTGTGGGTATTGAAGTTGACACCATGGATGCTGCAGCCAGGAGCACGATTCTCAAGCACGCGCTCGGCGCCATTACCGAATGGCAGGATGCTCACACCGGCAGCACCGATGGGTGCCGAGGCGGCTATATCATTCATCTCGGCATAAGAGACACCGCCGGGCAGCACATTGCGGCGAATCCAGGAATTGAGGATACCTGTGCCGTTGATGCAGAGCAATACGCCAAGGCGAGTCTGCAAGTCGGTATGGTTGACATGGGCAAAGGTATTGACACGCGACTTGGGGTCATAGTTGACATTGCCCAATACACCATACACCACACCCGAAGTGCCGGCCGTAGAGGCTATCTCACCCGGATTGAACACGCCCAATGACAAGGCATTGTTGGGTTGGTCGCCAGCACGATAGGTCACAGGTATGCCTGCAGCCAATCCCAACTGAGCCGCTGCAGATGCGGTGAGCTCGCCCTGAGGTGCAAATGTGGGGCGTATGGAAGGTATCAATGACTTGTCGAAACCATAGTAACCCATCACATCGTCCGATAGGCATCCCTCAAGGAAATCCCAGAACATACCCTCGGAAAGGCCCGACACGGTAGTGCATGCCTCGCCCGTAAGACGCAAAGCGATATAATCGCCAGGGAGCATAATCTTGTCAATCTGCGCAAAGAGTGCAGGCTCGTGCTCCTTGACCCACGCCAACTTGGAAGCGGTAAAGTTTCCCGGAGAATTGAGCAGATGGCTCAAACAACGCTCCTCACCTATGGTCTCGAAAGCACGCTGGCCATAGGGCACGGCACGTGAGTCGCACCAGATGATGGAGGGACGCAGAGGAGCACCGTTCTTGTCGACACACACCAGTCCATGCATCTGATAAGAGATACCAATGGCAGCCACATCACTACCATGGGCACCTGAGGCTGTCATCACATCAGATGTAGCCTCACACAAATATTGCCACCAACTGTTGGGGTCCTGCTCGGCCCATCCGGGCTGCTGAGCCATGATGGGGGCTTCGCTCTTGGGATAAAAGGCCGATGCCACACATCGCCCGCTCTCGGCCTCGACGAGACTGGCCTTCACTGACGAACTGCCGATATCGTAACCTATCAAATACTTTTTCATAGCGCTGTATTTTTATAACATGTATTACCTATGGACTGATACGCTTATGCGGCGATAAATCAGTCTACATGCGCAAAAATAACAAATAATAGCCTACCAATAGCAAAAAAACAACAAAAGTTTCGCTCTACACAACATTTACAAAACCATTTAATACAAACGGTGCCCGACTTTTATGAGTCGGGCACCGATATTGGTTGATATTATTTGTTTAAAGCACCTTTTTATACAAAGCAATGATATCCTCCTTGGTCACTTCGCGCGGATTGCCCGGTGTGCACACATCGGTGATAGCCTGCTCGGCAAGTGCGGGAATATCCTCTTCCTTGATACCAATCTCGGTCAGGTGTTGGGGAATGCCAACCTCGATAGCAAGGTCGCGCACAGCCTTGCATGCAGCATCGGCAGCCTCCTCCTTGCTCATGCCTTCACGATAAGCACCCATAGCCTTGGCTATCTCTACATACTTGTCGAGACATACGGGAGCATTGAACTCCATAATCGTGGGAAGCAACATGGCATTAGCTACACCATGAGGAATATCGAAGAGTGAACCCATAGGATGGGCCATACCATGAACCACACCAAGGCCCACATTAGAGAAGGCCATACCGGCAATATACTGGGCTACGGCCATACCGTTGCGGCCCACAGGATTGGTAGGCTCAAAGACGGCTGTACGCAGGTACTTGTTGATCATACGGATAGCCTCGATCTCAAACATATCGGACATTTCCCAAGCGCCCTTGGTGATATAGCCCTCAATGGCATGAGTCAGTGCATCAAGACCAGTAGCAGCTGTAGTGCCCTTAGGCAATGAGTACATGAGCTCGGCATCCACGATAGAGCAGCAGGGGATATCGTTGGGGTCTACACATACCATCTTTTTCTGTTTCTCCTCATCGATGATGACGTAGTTAATGGTAGTCTCGGCTGCTGTGCCAGCTGTGGTAGGCAGAGCGATGATGGGCACACTCTTACGCTTGGTAGGAGCCACACCCTCAAGAGATACTACATCGGCAAACTCTGGATTATTGATGATGATACCGATACCCTTGGCTGTGTCCATAGCAGAACCTCCACCTATAGCCACCAGACAGTCGGCACCAGATTGCTTGAATGCCTCTACACCCATCTGTACGTTGGTTACAGTAGGATTGGGCTTCACCTCGCTATAGATCTCGTAAGGGATGGCAGCCTCATCGAGCACATCGCTCACCATCTTGGCAACACCGTATTGGATGAGCCCCTTGTCTGTTACAATCATAGCTTTCTTGAAACCTAAGCGAGCAATCACACCAGGAAGCTCCTTGCGAGCACCAGGACCGAAGTATGACACTTCGTTGAGAATAAAACGATTTACCATTGTGTTTTTTCTTTTAGTTAGTATTACGGATTAACTGAGTTGTGAGAACAAAAGTAAACTTTATCAGCGAGAAATCAAAGCATACAGGCAAAAAAGATAGGCAAGCTACAACGGCTTGCCTATCTTAAGTATCGAAAGTATGTGATTAGTCACGGTTTATAAACCAATTGTCAGGTGTAGACAGGCGGTTGAAGAGCTCTTCGTTGCGAGGATGAGTATCTCCCTTACGGCGAGCAACCTTATCGGCCAAATAAGCGGGGTCGTTGCGACGGATAGCTATACGCATAAGGTCGGCAAAACGGCTTCCCTCGAAGGCTGTCTCGAGTGCAAACTCATCGATGATAAGGTCCTCAACTTTCTCCACGAGATAGTTCTTGGGATAAATGTTCATGATAAGTGTATCGGGACTCTCCTTATCCTTCTTACGGTCGGGATTGCGCCATTCCTCTACAGGATACATACCATATTCGCCCTCATCCTCAGAATGATAAGTAGTGATATACACGATAGTATCACCCACAACACCTGTAGATGCCTCATAATAGGTACCATTCACGAGATAGTAGGTCAACGTAGGCTCTACACTTGATGCCTTGAACTCAGAATAGTCGGGCAACACATACTCATCGTTCAGAGCGACCTCACCGGAGCCACGGGCATGGATACCCTTGTCTGATGTGTTTTCTGCTGTAGGAATGTATAGTCCGTCGAATACGCCGTCGACAATGGATATGCGCTCTACTCCCTCTTTAAGGATAGTGAATGCCAGTTCAGATTCGCCAACACGATTGAGAGCCTCGGCCAGACGGAGGTACACATTACCTACGGTATAGACAGGAAGGCTATAGTTGGCTGAATACTTGGAATTCACCAAGTACTTGCTCTCCACATCGACAAGATACCATTCATCTTCCTGAGGACGGTTGGGGCTATAAGAGCCATCTGTCCACTTCTCCGTGCCATAGTCACGGTATGCACGCACGTCGCCGCATGACAGATGGCGAATAATCGTACCCTGCTTAAATGCATAGTCCTGACTCTCGGCCAACTCTTTCCATGCATACGAAGGAGATATGGGACGCTTGCCCTCATTGTAATCGGTAGCACTGAAGATGTTGTTGAGATTGGTGGTGGTACCATGCAGCTTGCTGTCAGACATGGGGATAACGGTAATATTCTCGTCTGTTGACATCGTAGTGATGAATCCAGTGACATCGCCAGTCTGAGCGCTGATACCACCTACCTGAATACCATTACCCGCAGTACCGAGCTGGTTGAGATAAAGATACTCGGCATAATAACGGGCAGCATTGGCATAATCCTGCTTCCACAAGTACATATCACCCATAAGCAGACGCACGGGGAAGAACATGGTCTCAGACTCGATCTTATTGATCACGCCATAATTGGGCAATTCGGTATTGACGTAAGGAAGGAGGTCATCGATGAAGTAATCGCACACATCCTCAAATGTATAGTAAGGATAGTCCTTCTCTGAATCGGCAACAGAGAGGATAGGCTCAGTGATGAAGGGCACCGACTTGTAGATGAGTGTCATCTGCAGATAGGTCCATGCACGTATGGCCTTGACAGCAGCATACTCATACAACAGCACGGGCTGATTGGAAACGAGCACAGTGGTATCTACCTTGGAAAGGAAGTAGTTGCAGTTGTTTATCACTGAATAATAATCCCTATAGCTGTAATACTTATTTGAGGGAGATACATTGTAATTGATGATCTCGCGCAAATCATTCTCTGTATTTACACTCTCGTCAACGAGGTCGCCACGGAGCTCACCAAAGAGAATGGTCTGATCGGCGATTCCCTGCAGTTTGGCCAAGATACCGACTACAGAATACAAACTGTCGGCAGGTGAATCCAGTTCGTGATTGTTCTCATACTGCACCGAAGACGATGTCAGGTCAAACATATCTTCACATGCCGTGAAGACACTCATGACAGAGCACAACGCTAAAGCATAGAATATTGATTTTCTTTTCATGATTCGTTCGTTTTTTTAGAGGTTAATCTTAATACCCATCAACACACTACGTCCCTGTGCTGTGAGGCCGCGGTCAATACCCTGATACAGTACAGAGTTACCAGCCCATACCTCAGGATCACTTCCGAGATAGTTGGTGAGTGTAAAGAGATTATTGGCAGTAGCCCATACGGTGAGGCCCTGCAACCAAACAGAGTTTACAGGAAGCTCGTAGCTGAGTGTCACACTGCGGAGTCGGAGATATGAGCCATCCTCAATCCAGCGGTCAGAGAAGCGTGAGTTACCCATCGGGTCACCAAAGGTAGCCTTAGGAATATCGGTGTGATGTCCCTCAGCAATCCAACGGCGGTTGAGCGCTGTGGTCTGATTGAAGAACTGTGAACCACTCTCAAGCTGTGAACGCTGATAGTTGTAGATGTCATTGCCGAATGAATAGTTGAAATTCATGTTAAGGCTCAAACGCTTGTATGACAAATTCGAATACAGGTTACCATATACATCGGGGTTGGGATTACCGATAACGACCATATCCTTTTCGTTGATAATACCATCCTGCACATGATCAACAAACTTCATGTCACCAGCTGCAAACGGAGTAACCTCGCCAGTGGTAGACACTAAGGTAAGGCCTGCTTCCTCGGCCTCTTGCTGAGTAGCATACACGCCGTCTGTCTCATAACCATAGAATACGCCAGCAGCACGACCTACAGAGGTCAGCACGTTTGCACCATATATAGTAGTGGTATAGTCGCCGTCAGGGAGTGCAGTAATCTTATTCTTATAGGCTGTAGCATTGGCTCCAAGCTCCCACTTCCAGTTCTTGCGGTTGAGGAGTTTGAAACGAACACCGAAATCAAGGCCGATATTCTCCAAAGAACCATCGTTTGACCAATAATAACCCTCACCTGTAATCTCGGGAAGTGACTTCAATGTGAGCAAATTATTGGTGTAGCTCTTGAAGAAGTTCAATGAGAATGCAAGGATATTGTTATACTCTGTCAAGTCCAAGCCTACACGAAGACGATGGGTAGTCTCCCACTGAATGCCTGTATTACCGATATTATTCAACACCAGACCAACCGAGTTATTCATGAATCGGGTAGCGCTCAAACTTGTACGCGATGCCGTGATAGCCACATCATCGTTACCTGACACGTCATAACCTGCACTGAGCTTCAAGCTATTGATGCCCAATGCCTCACGATTGAAGAAATCCTCTGAAGAGAGCAACCATGCGGTCTGGATAGATGGGAACAATCCCCAATGCACACCGGCCAACTTGAGGCCAGCCTCAACATCTCTACCAAAACGTGATGAGGTCTCCATAGACAGACCACCCTGCACGAAGTACTTATACTTGTAGTTGTAATCGGCATTGGCATAATAGGCAAACGAGCGCCATGTCTCATCCACACCACTCACATCACTGAAGTTCAACGAGCCAGACACGTTAGGAGTCTTGTCATTACCCGTATTGTGTCCCTCCTGAAGAGCTGACACATAATGGTCATTGGTGTAACGGAATCCGCCAATGAGGTTGAGGTAATGTGCCTTGTTGCGATAGGTCCAGTCTACCTTTGTATCACTGAACAGCGACTCCTGCTTGGCATTAAAGGCCGACGCACGGTTCTGCGACGTACCTACTCCATCAATATAGAAGTCGGGAGTACCTGTCATAGGAACAAATGCACGTTGGTTATTATTCGACAATGCATAGTAGAACAAGGTGGTAGCATAAAGATTGCTATTGAAATCGTAACGCGGAGCAATAGAGATATTAAACATGCTATACTCCAGGCGGTTCTTGTTCTTGGCATCGCCATACTGATTGATTGCAACGGGGTTGGCCCAAGAGGTATTGAGTCCGAAGCCTTCTGCAAAGTCATCGGCAGGCGAAAGGAACGAAGTCACCTCACCATTCTCATCCTGACGATAGGGATTAAGGAAAGGAGCCTTGATCAATGCCAGGAAGTTGGGCGACAGGATAGTCTCTGCCTCAAAGTCCTCTATGACACCATCATCACGCAGATTACGGGTATTATAATTGTATGCTACGTCGAAGCGTGTGCTCAAATCACCTATCAGCTTAATGTCAGTATTGAAGCGTAGATTGATGCGGCTGAAATTGTTATAATCCAAGGTACTGGCAGCATTGGCATATCCCAATGAGAGGTTATAGTCGGCTACCTCGTCACCTCCTTGAACGCTGATATTATAGTTTTGAGTGAGTGCTTCACGATATACGTATTCATCCCAATCTGTCTCATTATGATACATGTGATAATAGTAATAATCGGGATCATCATTCAAGAACTTAAACTTGGAGAGCTCGGTATCAGTACTACCAATCAACTCTGAAGCATACATACGATACTGACTTGCATTCATCATAGAAGGACGATCGGGCATAAACTCTACACCAGCCATAACATTGGCTTCGATACGTGTAGCCATGCTTGTGCTTCGCTTGGTATCAATGATGATTACACCGTTAGCACCCTTTGTACCATACAAAGCAGTGGCATTCTTCAGCACTGTGACCTTATCAATATCATTCACATTGATAGATGAGAGCACATTATTGAAATGTCCCTCATGCAAGGCATCGCGGCTATACTGCTGATCCAAGAATACACCATCCAAAATGATGAGCGGCTGAGCATTGGCATTCAGCGAGTTGAGACCACCAATAAACATGGCAGAACCCATAGCAGGAGTACCACTACGAGTAATCGAGCGCAAATCGCCACCAAAACGTGAGCCAATCTCCTGATCTACGGAGAGAGCTGTGCTCAATGAGAAATCCTCTGTCTGGGATACATCAGTAACCTGAACCTTGGATGTAAAGTCTTGAGCGAAACGCTCAGAGTGCATGAACACCTCTTGCGCCTTATCACTCACCGCCATCTGCACCAGATTGTAGCCAGGAGCTGTGAGGTCAAGCAGAGTCACATATTCAGGAACATTCAATGTATAGCTACCCGACTCGTTGGTCATCACTGAATACTTGGAATTACCATGAGCAGCAATACGGACACCAGCCAAAGGAGTACGAGTAGCAGCATCATAAGCAACACCACTGACAGTAACCATCTGTTCGGTCTGTTCGGCTTTGTCTTCAGGCATAGCTGCATATGCAGCAGGAGATGTCAGCAACATGCTGCCTAATGCCAAACCACACAATATAAGTTGTATATGATTCATCTTTTTCATAATCTATCAGTTTTTTGCAGGTTCAAGAATTACGCAGTCAATCAAGAACGTACGAGATTTAGTTTTTTCTCCAGATTTGCCGGCAAACCTCAAATTCAATTTTGTGGATGCAACTTCATCAGCATATGTTGAAACAGGGAAGGTGATAGAACCGACGTTCACCGTATCAATACGAGTAGGATCAACCATTACAGAATCCTTGGCTGCAACCAGATGAACAGTTTCCGTCTTACTACCGCCCTCGTTAAGATAAGACATGTCCACTCTAATGTAATTGGGCTGACATTGTTTTGCCACACTCTTGTCGGTAGCTAAATGCTGAGGCAAGAAAACAATCTTGACATCATACGTGGCTGCCAACGTGTTCCAAATATTGAAATCAACTTCTGTAGCAGAACTTGAACTCTTGGGTACAAGTTCCAGATATGATCTATTGGATACTTTATAATACAAGGAATCTGTCACCTCAAGATTTCTACTATACTCTACTGTGGTGCTCTCCTTTGACTTATGCGTATTGATATACTCAGCCTCAATCTTCAACTTACTATGCCATGAATCCCAAGGAGCATGACGCAATGAGTCTACAACAAAGACATTACCATTGCTACATACCACACCATCATTGATCGAGCTATAATCCGACAATATGTAATCGAAAGGATTATAGAACACATTTTCTGAAGTAGAAATCAATGAATCCTCCACCGAACGCTGCACGGTATGACTGAAGATCAAGTCATTGATAATACCTCTCTTTGTATACAGATCCTGCAAAGAATCACGGAACTCCTTCTTCTTATTATATACATAGTAAGGAGCCAAACGCTCATAAGCAGCATCCCAAGCCTCATTGGTAGGTATAATCATGGTATAGGTGCTGTCCTCATCGTTCAATTGACCTAAAAGATAATGGAGCTCGTTGTATGTCACCGTTACCGAATCCACATAGGTCTGAAGGCCATCTACAATGGGGCCCTTCACACTGGCATTCTCATCCAGTTCCACTTCATCGAACGAGTACATGAACTCACGAATCTTACTGAAGTCGTCACTCGTGGTCAGATACTCCCAAATATTGAAGAAGAAGGGCACCTGACTATTCAGTACATGCAATACACCATTCTTGGCAATAATATTGGTCTCGACCAAAGGAGCATTACCAAAAGTGTAGATATCACCGTCTTTAGTGAAATCGACCAACTTCTCGTTCAACATCTTCACCTTCTTGTCTACCGCTGTAGAATTTGCCGAATGACTGAAGCGAGCAATATGGTTGCACAACACTTCGTCCTTAATCTTCTGTGTAGTAAGTCCATCTACATTGATTGCACCTTGGGGAGCAAATACAGTATACATCTGGTCACCATCAAGGACTTTGTCATAACCAAACTGTTTCAAATAGTCAGCAAACCCTTGCAACTCAGGACGAGCCTCTATCTCTTCCCAAAGTGTTTTATTGGCCGTTTGCTTTTTATTATCCTCATCGTAGTGGCCGTTCCACACATCGGTACAACTTGCAAATGCCAAAGGAAGCATCAGCAACAAACCGAAAAGCCTTATATTTTTCATATATCTCATATTCTTATTCATAATATTAATGATTAGTGACGATCTTCAGGCACGGTAGGAGAATCGTACACACTCTTCGGGCAGAGTTCAATATAGTCTAACATAAACTCCTTACCATTCTCGTCTACAGCACGGAAACGAATATAGTGATCCTTATCATTGGTCAGATACTCTGTAGCTACGATACGACGCAGAATATTCTGGTGGATAGGAGCCATATCACTCTCATTCGTACCCATTGTCTGTGTATCGGGAGCACGCATATAACCACGGTTATGCATAGCCTTGTCATTGCGAACAATCTCATCCTTGGTGAGACCATCCTCAGAGAACCAACCAATCTTCGGATTAGGTGCACCCTCAGCATTCATGGTCAAGTCAATAGGAATACCACAAGGAATATTGTCAACATATACCTGGGTCACACCACGCTGTACCATAGGCACATAACCATATCGAATTTCATAGGTACCTTCCGGGACAGGAGGAAGCTTAAGCGCAAAGTCATACTGACCCATCGCAATAATTTCATCACCATACCAGCACCAGAAACCCCATACAGGCTGCGAATACCATACTACAGCCTCCTGATACATAATCATATTCTTTACATATCCATTAGGCAACTGATAGCACTTGTCCTCCTGATTTCTGTATATGCCATTGGATGCCAACTCAGGCATCAACGTACCGGCATCGAAGCGCATACGGTCGTTGAGCACCTTCATGGTAACATCGGTACTATATACCAAAGGACGGTCGATAGTATAATAAACACCATTACTTCCATCATGAGAGTTGGTCTTGTCGATAACAGAGCCACGCACCTGATACTGTACGTCCCAACGACGGTTGATATACAATTTCCATTCGGAACGACGACCACACTGCACCTTCATAATGGTACCCTTACACATGGTCTCATAGAAGTCGTATGCATCATACGAACCCTCAGGATAGTGCATAAATGTGTACATCTGATTCTCACTTGCATAGACCTTACGATCCAAGAAATGATAAGCGACGAAACGATTCAGAGGATTCTTCGGATGAGTAGGATCATCGTCGTATTTGCCAGCATCTTCAGGGAATGTAGCGTCATAGATGCTCTTGGCATACTCCACAAGTCCTACAGGCACACCATCAATAACCGTGGTATCGATATTGGCAGCAGCCAAAGCCTCGTTGGTCTCGATAAAACCGGTATAACCATAACGGCGTTTCTGCGGATAATATGTATCCCATCCATGACGATCATATCTCACACCCTTCTCACCAGGAGCCACGTATGAGTCATCCATGTACAATTGCAATGAGTCTTGGAAATGGGTCAGCAACATAGCTGCACAGAACACACTGATTTCAGGATTCTCCAACATCAAGTCGGGCAAACCAGCAATAGAGTGCTTCAGCACATGGTCTACCACATGCACTACACCATTCTCGACCTCTTCGTCTCTTACAATAATCTTCGAACTGCGGTTGATATAGAAATCACCTGTCAAGGAATCAATCGTTACCTGAACATAACGGTCATTCATGTTGGCTGTACCCAACACACCATTGTCCATATCTGTGGTTAAGAAGTAGTCAAGTTCAGACTTGATGACATGTCCATACGAAATGGTATCACACTCCTCATCAGTAAGTTCCTCGACACTTGACTTTCCACGCTCGGCCAAATAGATTTCAAAGGCGTCATTGGTAGGAGCGAAACAGGTGTAATTGCCGTAAGCGGCCAACAACTCCTTCACACCAGAACGACCAAGCACATAAGTGAAGTCACTGAACTTATCTTCTCTATTCTCCAGATAGTCAGTAATCATCTCACCAGTGAATGTATAGTAATTCTCCGTTTTCAGTTCCTCCACACAACTGCTTGCAAAGACAAGCATAAACAAGGAACAAATAGCAACAATATATTTACTTTTTCTCATGGCTGAATTTATTTAGATGTTGATATCGTTTCATCAGTCTCATACTCCGGATTCTGCTTCAAGAGTGTATTTACCTTCAATTCGTTTTCATGAATGGGCAGATACAGCATATCGGGTTTAATCCATTTACTCTTCACAGCATCGGGTTTGTTATACTTACGCTTTGCCAGGTCGAGCATCGGTCCATTGGTGCCGTCACGACGTGCCTTACGCACAAGGTCGAACCAACGCTTACCCTCGAACATCAACTCACGTTGGCGTTCCAAAAGCACAAACTCACGCATCTTATCCTGAGAGCCGTAAGTAGTGAAAGCCAATGAGTCCTTGTCTTCAGCAGAGAGGTTAGAACGACGATATACTGCATTGGTAATATCAAATGCCTTACGCAAGTCATTCTGTAAAGTATCGTTACGCTCTACCAAAGCTTCGGCCTCCATCAGCATCACATCGGTCAAGCGATAGAAAATCCAGTTGGTAAATCGCTGGAGAATCTTACTGGCGCTACCATCATCAGTAATCATACTTGAGATGTACTTGCGGATAGAATATACATTCACATCGTCTACATCAAACAATTCGTAGGGGCGAATGTCGGTCTTTGCAAAGATTACATTACCTTCAGTAGCACCATCGCCAATGAATGCTGAAGCAGAATAGGCTCCCATATCCACGTCAGCGGCACCATAGTATGCACGAAGCAAATCGCCTCTCTCCTTCAAATCGTACGGATAGTCTATCTGTACTTCAAAAATACTCTCAAAGGAATTACCTGTACCAAATATCTCGTTATATGCCTGATGCTTGTTGCTGGTAGAGCTACTTGCCTTGACATTGGCCAACAGAGGATAATTACCTTCATATATCATACGCTCCTCTTCGGCCTCCTCTATCTTAGCCTCGATAACCTTCTCGCAATACTCTACGCACTCAGTATACTTACCCATCCAAAGGTAGATATCGGCCAACAATGACCACACAGCCTGCTGTGTAATACGACCTTTAGTATAAGATATATCATCCGGATCAGAGCTCAAAGGATACTCCTTCAGCGCATTGTGCTCAGCCTTGCGCAAATCGGCCACCAACTGGTTGAGCACGGTGTCAGGATGAGCAGCAGGAACCATGAAGGGCTTGCTATCATCAATTGTAGGCTCCAGTACCAAAGGCACATCGCGGAAAGAGCGCACCAGATAGAAATAGCACAAGGCACGCAATGTCAACATCTCCGCCTCCATGGCCAACCACTCTGACTCAACGAAATCGGGGTCACGGTCCAGCACATCGGGAGCATAATGCAACACGGTATTACAGCGATTGATCACATTATAGAAACTTGACCAATCGGCAATATCATGAGTAGGAAGGATGTTACCCTCCAACATCTCGGGAAGCTGTATATGATTAACGTATATAACCTTATCATTTATCAATCCCTTCGTAACGTTGTCAGAGCGCAACTCGCCCCACATCATGGCCTGCTTCAGGAAGTTGCCATCAGCAATACCGCTATAGCATGAGGTCACTACAGTGTTTACCTCTGCCTCATTCTCCCAGAAATTCTCAAGCACGATATCATTGAGAGGTACAATGCTCAGAAAATCCTCACACGACGACATGCACACAAGAGTGCAAAGTGCCGCTACAGAATACTTTATATTGTTTATTACTTTTCTCATAGTATAGTACAATTAGAATGTTACATTTAATCGGCAGGTAAATGACTTAGCACGCGGAGTCTGTGCATTGTCGGTACTCAATCCCATACCGCCATAACCAACCTCGGGGTCTACACCAGAGTAACGTGTCCAGTTGAAGAGGTTATTGGCTGAAACGGAGAACATAGCCTTGCGAATACCCAAACGCTTGGCGATTTCCGGTTCGAGATTGTAGCTAAACTGCATATAGTTCAAACGGCAGAATGAGCCATCCTCAACAAAACGGTCGCTACCCAAAAAGTTGTATCCTGCCAAGTGCAACGCACGAGGAATATCTGTAACATCACCCTCTGTACGCCAACGCCAGTTAACAGCATAACTTTGGTTATTATTGTTGTGCATATTCTCAGCGTTCATCTTTGCTATGTTAAGCACCTTACTACCATAGCGATAGTTAAACTGCATATTCAAAGAGAAACGCTTGTAGTTGAAACGCATACCGAAACCACCAGTAAGCAAGGGATTACAATTACCAAGATATACGATATCCAGTTCATTGATGTTACCGTCATGGTTTACGTCCTCATAGATGGCATCACCACCTTGGAACTCATAAGGCTGGGCTGTAGTACTGCCATAATTAAACACCATAGGCAGGGGTTTCCCCTTCTCGTCAGTTATCACATTGCCACTGGCATCACGAGCGACAGGAGCATTTTCTTGCTCGCCAGGAATGTAATCGCTATATTGGTATACACCCTTATAACGGAATCCATAGATAGAGCCGAATGCATTGGCAACCTGTACACGAGTCAGATACTTACCGTTCTCGTAGTTGAAATCAGAATTCAAACTAGCAAGCACAGTTTCGTCCATCTTAACGATCTCATTCACATTGTTACCCAATGTAAGGTTGAAGTTCGTAGAGAAGTCTCCTACCTGAATAAACTTATTACCATGGATATTCAACTCCCAACCTTTGTTGCGCATGCTACCGACATTCTTCCATGACAAAGAGGCGTAACCGGTAGATGAGGGGATACGCACATCCTTCATCAACAAATCTTCTGTCAACTGAGAATAGATATTGACATCCATTGTAAACTTGTCGTCCAAGATACCCACATCAGTACCAATGTTCCATGTAGTCTTGGTCTCCCACTTCAAATCAGAGAGACGTATATTATTGGGCCTAGTAGCTGACAAATCACCATATTGATCGGTAGATGAGTATCTACTGAAGTGCAGATATTCAGCACCGGGAGGCGCTCCTACCTGTCCGAAGCCAGGACGAATAGAGAGCATAGACAACCAGTCTAAATCCTCCATGAACTCTTCGTCACTGATATTCCAACGACCAGAGATTGAGGGGAAGAAGCCCCAACGGTTGCCCGGACCAAACTTTGTGCTACCATCCAAGCGGCTGGTCAACGTCAAAGCATATTTTGACTTATAAGAATAGTGTCCTTGATATGCAAAATATACACTGCGCCACTGGCTCTGATTGGTCCACATATCCTTAATCTGCCCCTGAGTTGTGGGAGACTCAATATTACTGGTAGGCAGGCCGTGTGACAAAGTTCCATATCCACTACCGTCACCATTATTAATCTCCATACGAACCATTGTAGTGAAGAAATGGTCATCATTATTAAACTTAGGAGTGAATGTCAATGTATGACGAGTCTGGAATGCAACGTTCTTACCCGAACTCTGCTCTGCCCTATTGACATTCTCATCACCCCAAGGCTTAGTTGTCAATTCGCGAGGATAATACTTGTCGGTATAGTCATTAAATACAGTCATCAACACCTGTCCTTCGTAATCCAACTGGTGACCACTATCATCGGGGCTCAACAGGTCATATACGATTTGGAACAGAGCACTCAAGTTATATGAGCGATACTTATTCTTCGCCATATAGGCCTCAGCTACAGGATTGATACGGTCACGCTGATCTTTCAAGGCTTCAGGCATTGACTGCAATGCCAGATAGTACTGATTGCTAGGATTTTCGTTAGCATCTTCACGATAGATGGCCATATTAGGCATCTTTACGTATGCCTCACCCAGCAGGTTTGAATAGTTTCTATTATTGTCGGTATAAGTCAAGTTAAAGTCTGAACGGATCTTGATACGTTCAGAAACCCAATAGTCGAGGTTAACACGCGTAGAGAAACGCTGAAGACTCTGTGCGATAATAGAACCTGTCTCGTTATCATAACCACCTGATACACGGAAATTAGCCTTTTCACCACCACCTGCGAGTGACAGGAAGTGTGAATGCCTGAAACCAACCTGCTTTACTGCATCTACCCAATCGGTGTTATTATTAAACATATGATATTCCGAGAACATAGGATCATAGTTCAACTCACGCAGATTAGCGGCAGCATCGTTAAGCTCAGGATTAAAATATGCCTCCTTCATAAACATGGTGTAGTCGTCACCATTGAGCATACGTATGCCATCGGGCTGATAGGTAACGTTCAAGCCATACGAATAATCAACAATCGTAGGACCACGCGAACCACGTTTTGTCTTAATGGAGATTACACCATTTGCACCTTGAGAACCCCAGATGGCAGTAGCAGCAGCATCCTTCAAGACATCAATAGACTCGATATCGTCAGGATTCACACAAAGCAACTCGGCAAACTTCTCTTCGTTGGCATTGGCATAGTCAAAGTCATCATTGCCAGTAGTCTCAAATACATTACCGTCAACTACAATAAGAGGTTCAGCATTACCGTTAATGGACGAAACACCACGCAGACGCATCGTTGTACCGCTACCCAAGTTACCTGAGTTCATCACGATATCCAAACCCGCAATCTGTCCTTGAAGAGCCTCGTCAACTGAAGTAAAGTTAAGACCTTCAAATTCGGACATCTTCAAGCTCTGAGCAGCCATAGACATTTCTCGTTCAGGAATCTCAAGACCACCCGTACTCTTCTTCTTTACAGCTTGAATAACAACCTCTTGGATTTGGTTTTCATCCTTCATGACTACATTGAACACACGACGTTCGCCGATAGGCAAAAGCTGTGTTTCATAACCTATATATGAAATCTGCAACTTGTCATTTGTGTTCTTTACACGCATTGAGAAGTCACCATTCATATCTGTTGTAGTAGCTTCAACGAAACGACCAGCCTCGTCAACCTCTACCACATTCACCATCATCAACGGCTCTATAGCATCAGCAACATTACCAGTGATAATCACCTGAGCAAAAGCCGAAGACATGCTCACGCAGAGCATCATTACTAATATATATAATCTGTTTCTCATAGCATTTATTCATTAGAAGAGAATTGCTTCTTCAGACGTTCAACCTTCTTAATATAATCCTCAATCTGATTCTTCTTATGATACAGCACATTAGGCACGCGATGGATTACAGCAAAAGATGAAGTCTCAATTTGCTTAGAAGACTGTATATCCTTATTGTCAAACAAATAATCACGAGTCATGATATTGTACAAAGCAGGGTCAGAAGTATCTACCGATTGTGCATTGCCAACACCATCTACTATAGAAATTCCATCATTGCTACCCTCTACATTCAGGCGACAGAAAGTTCCGGTAGTCTCATCCAAAGTACTCGTTTCAAAGTTACCTTCAGTATTGCCACCACCAACATATACTGAATTATCCTGTATATGGTAGTTCACAAAATCAGCAATGATGCTCTTGATTGAATCACGATAATCATCTGCATCAAATGAGTAGTTCTCTTCCTGTGACAAGATATACTCCTCTGCCTCGTCCAATGTGGGCATACCCGCTTCAAGAGCAGCACGTACAGACTCATTAGATGGAATATAAATTGTATAATGATAGGTATTGAAAGCCTCTACTGTCTGCCCGAATGAGGCAAAATCCTCATCGGTAAAGAACACACCAGCATCCAACATTAGTTTGTGGAATTCATAGAAAGGCCCAGGGGCTTCTTCCGTACCTGCAAATTTAGAAATAGCTGAATAGGCAGACTTGATAGACGACTGCATCACAGAAGGCACAATATAAGTCTTACCATTACCCTCCTTTGTCTGGTCTTTGATATTATCAGGAACGACGTGGATAGGTGTGCCGTTTTCTATTTGATAGCCACCAAGAACATTCAACCCGCCATTGGGATTAACCTCTACCTTAATCGTTCCATTCGCTTTGGTACGATAATAGAGTTTTCCCTGACTGCAAAGATCAATATTATCCACAATAATATGGTTATCAATCAAGTCCTCCAACCTATCATCCACTTCACCATTTGTCGGAGCGGGAGAGACCAGAGCCCCTACTTCACCTGTTTCAAGGTCATACTTATATGCCTTGGCTTTGGCACGCTTGCTCTTCTCGTCATAATAGAATTCCCAAAGCTGCGGTTCACCCTTTGCTATAGACAATGGATCAACATATCTTTTCAGTGCGTCATCCGTAGGAAGTACAAAACTATAATATGAATCCATTGACAAAAGGTAAGCATCAAATCCATACTCCTCGATTGCCCAGCGCATAATCTTCATATTCTCATTCACCAAAGTGGGTGCTGAAACTGCAACGTATGAAACTGGCGGGAATACACGGTTAGTAACGAAAACAATACCATTGCAGCACATAATAGTACGCTCTACATCTTCGATGCGCACTCCCATCTCCACTTGACCATCATTCTTAACCTGATTAAACTTACTGGGAACAGAGGCTATGAAAGAAGGCTTCATGTGATTATTTACAAAATCGTCAATCACATAATTGGGTACATTCTCCCAAGTACCGAAACGGTCTTTCAAGAATTCACCGCCACCGCCTTCCCAATAGGCCTTTAACGCTTCATCAGACGGAACAAACATGACAGCCATATCCTGGCTCATAGGAACGATATCTGACGGAGCAAAAGCATTCCAACCCGGATCAAACTTCAGATAGCTATCCACCAAGGTATCGGCAGGAGCATATATTTGTGTTGAACTAGTTGATGTAGAAAGGAAGTTTACACTCAGGCCATTATTATGTCCATGTGTAGCCATGTATTTCTTTACAAACACCGAATCAGTGCCGCCGTAAATACGCTGATACTCCAATGAAGCAGTACGGCTATAATAAGGAGCAGCAAAACGGTTCATCAATTGGCTAAAACGGGTCAATGACGAATCAGTGCTCACAATCTCAGCCATATTGGTCAACGGAGTTACCAACTTCTCCATGCGATGTACTACACCATTCTTACACTTCAAGTTCGGTTCAGCAATACGGACACCATTTACAAAAACATCATTCTTGCTATATACATAGTTAGCCTCCTGATTGGTCAGGATACGATAATCATCAGCAGTCAAGTTATTCTTCACCAGATAGTCATGGGTAAAGTTCACTAATGGGGCAGGTGTATTATCTTTCAGCAGCACTATGCCATCCTTACGATACTTGTCCCAGTAAGGAGATTCAGGTAGCTGTGAACCTTCAACTTTGTAAAGGTTGTCATAAATTGACACTGCTGAGGTACGTCGCAGGGTCTGTCCCTCAAGACGTCCATTACCCAAACCGAGCATGTCTGAAAAATACACATTGTTCAACATTGACGAGTTGAGCAACTGCTTTTTGTGTGAATCACTCAGTTGCTCATACGATGAAACGCCCCAATCGTTAGCTCTAAAGAACTCATCGAATGTAGCATCATCCACCACGAACAACGTTTTACTACCCGTTTTGGACAACACTTCAGCATAGTCCAAGTCATCAATCAGGCGAACAAAATAGTCGTATTCACCATTTTCTTTCAAGAAATCGTAAATACTCTCGCCCAACCATGTAGGTTCTTCTTCATCGAGATAGTAATCTTCTCGACAGGAGGTAGTCAGCAGCATCGACACCACGACTGGCAACATAAACCACCACCTTCTTGGTTGTTTTTCTAAATTGTTTTTCATTTAAATAGTATATAAAAAATTGTATCTTTCCAACTAAGACATAATCATGGCATAATAAAGTTCAAAATTGCAAAAAAACTTTAATCCGAGCAACAAATCCGCAAGTTTTTTCAACAAATGCAATGTTAAAATTACAATTTACATCTGCTAAAAATTCTGCTAAATAAAAAAACGTCTGTGCCTCATTTTAAGAGGACACAGACGCTTTGCCTAATCAATCTAAAGCAAGAAAGATTTACGCTACTCAACTATATATTTTTCAACAAACTCAGCGTTGTCACTACTCATGTATACGACATACACGCCTTGAGGAAGGCCCTGAGCATGCAGTCGGGTAGCCACTTTACTATGAGAGGTTACAAAACGGGCACATTCAATACCACCGATTCCATAAACCACACACGAAACTTCTCTATCCACATTCACATCTTCTATAGATGTCTCCTTTGCCACACGAAGAATACCAGACTCAATGTCGGAGGTGTCCCACATTAATCCAGCTCCAAGGCTATCAAGTTCAAGTGTAGCCAATGCAGATATTTGAGTACTGTTACTTGTCCACAATTGGAACTCAGTACCCTCCTCAAATGTCACGCCATCACGAATTCCGACTTTCAATGTACCACGCAACGACATAGCATCTACATTGGTCAATCGTGTATAGAGAGTACGGCTTCCAATATAGAAACGGATTGTACCACCTGTATTGATAACCACCTTATTATCATTCATATTCAGTACGCCAGAGATAGAACTTTCTTTCACACCAGGACGTATCATACCACCTTCGTTTACAATGACAGAGCTATTATCGAGAACGCCCACACCACACAATGTAGCTCCCTCTGCAACAGTCAAAGTACCCTTTCCTAACATACCAGTTGTACCACCACTCTTATTCAAGCACAATGTACCTTCAGAAATCACAGCTGTGCCTGTAAAGTCACTTGTGCCCGTCATGGTCATAACGCCAGTACCCACCTTTTCAAATTTTGTTCCAGCAGCTGCTATAGATCCGCCAAAAGTAAAGTCAGTATTAAGTGAGCCCACCTTCCAAGTGTTAGCGCCAACGGAACTTCCATTACTGAATGTGCAACCACCTCCTAATGAGCCAGAGCCAGTCAGTTCACCAATCGTATACACCTTACCAGTATTCTGTACGATGATACCACTTGGGATGTCCATCTTAGCGTCAGCGAGTCCAGCCGAAGAATCCAAAGTAAATCGACCATCATCAGCATTAGTCGCTTGCGGAACAAGGGTTCCTGTAAATCCTGCAGTATTCAGTTTCAAAGGTGTACGCGTAGCTACCCAGCCACTACCTTTCTCTGTAGCACAGTATACAGTCAGTCTTCCTGCTCCCGTTATCTTGTTCGTATAGGTTTGACGGTTGGCAGTAGTCCATGAAGCATTCTTTCCTTCCGGCACATTAATTTCATTGGCCGTTCCTACATTATCCACGAGCGAACCTGCTTGAATTTCAACGACCTTAGCAGCAACCCCTGAATTGTTTTGTACAGTACCACCAGCTATGACCATCCTACTTAAGTTTGCTCCAGAGGCATACGTCTTTAGCCAACCAGCGCCACGCTTCACCATCTTAGTACCTGAGAAGGGCTTATTCATCGCGAAATCTTGAGAGTTACTGATAACGCCACCGTCCTCACTTTCAAAACGGATAGGCGAACCCATCTGTACAGCAGCAGTTGTCATCAATGTTGCACCATTCTCAATCACAAAGTGTAAAGGATTTGTAGTCATAGCGCCCAAGTTTCCATGAGCTTGATTCGCATTCGATAGGGAAGATACACTTACCACTCCACCACTAATACGATTACCACCGGTATATGTATTGTCTGTAGAGACAGTAAGTCTGCCTGAGCCACTCTTTACAAGTGTAGCACCACCCGATATGGCACCTGTTCCGCTAAATGTATAATTCTTTGTATTATTTACAAATACAGTGTCACATGGTAGTTCACCCTGTAATTCGACATTAAACACAGATGCGTCATCGGTAAAGTTTACTTTATCATTCTCAACAAAATAGCTAACATCGCTACCATCCATGAAATTCATGTCCAGAGCATAATTCCAGATAGCACTGTTCTGGCCACTCCAAAGCACCGACGCTGCGTCTCTCACTCCCTCAACTACAAGATAGACCTTACCATCTTCATATTTAAGTGAGCATTTCTTACCTTTCGTGCCCTCCAGTTTTATGTCAGCCAAGTCGCCGTCTATTGATTCAATCTCTGCAATCTGATATGAGGCTGCATCCAAATCACTTCCATCAGGCAGTACAAAACGCATCACAGGAGTGAGATATTCGGGACCATATTCCCACGATTTTGTATCAATAACAACATGTTTGGCTTTGATGATATCAGCTGTTTGAGAAGCACTTACGACATCCAATTCCATAATGGCGCCAAAGTTCAGTATCAAAGTATCTGTTGAAACTTCACCGATCTTGTCAACGCCACCGGGACGAAGAATCGAAGCATATTCCATTTCAATACCACGGAACACGCCACCATCAGTATTAAATTCGGTAAAACGATTAAGCCACAACTTAGATTGCTTCATTGTACCGTTAAAATTCACTATACCACCCCATATATCGGTATCACCGGTATGAGCCATTGCCACAGCAGGAAGATTGAGAATTCCTTCACCTTGTTTTACCAAGCGGGCATCACCTGTCAAGCCAGCACCATTTACTGTATAAGTATACTTATCATATATAATATTGTTGTTATTTGTGGTACCTTGAACCCAGCTTGGTACATTAAATGTCAGTACATGAGGAGATACTCCCTCTGCTATTGACACATTCATATCATTTGTTTCACATACGATAACATGCTGACCATTCAGTTCAGTTCCAATAGTTTCATTATTGGCTACTTCAACACGTCCTGTCATTGTCAAAGGAGGAGGAGCAACGGTAATACCCTCCAGTTCTCCCAAGAAATAGCTCAAATGAGGAGGTTGGTTATAACCGATACTCTGCCATACCATTGCCTGACGATACTGATGATCATGCCACAAAGTATAGATTCGGTGTGAAGTCGGAGTTGTCGTAGTATAGATACGCAATTTAGCATTGTCACCAGTACGCAATACCAACTCTTCACGCCAGTCACCTATGATATCTCCAGTAGCACCAGGATTATTCTTACTCCAGTTATTCATTTTACATCCACTGGAAGTAAATATTCTATTCACGCCATTTCCTACAATCTTGTCAATCTTAGCTTCCTTTTCAGTTCCAGGGCTGTTAAGAATCTCCTCGCAAAGGTCACCATCCCAATAAATACGGAAGTTAAGATCAAATCCCGGTACTCCCGGAAGAACCTTATCCGCAACAGTAGAAACAACACCGCTACTAGCACTCTTACCCACACAACCAGGATAACTATTTGTAAAGTTACCACACAATGCACGTCCATCATCACCTGTTCCCACAAGACGATAGTAAATCTTCGATGTGGTAGCATTACGATAGTTCATCGCAGGAGCGCTCTCATTACATGCAAAGTGCTCAAGTCCCCAGCGATAAGGGTCAAGATCTCCTGTATGCTGAGCATCGCCATGTCCTAAACCAGTTGTAGACAATCCTTCACCATTATCATCAATCACCATAGAGCCAAACACGATTTCATCACGACCGTCCATATCCACGTCGGCAATACCGAAGTTGTGGTATCCCTGTCCACGCCAAGCGCCGCCTGGGTCATCCCAGCGCCAGCGCTGAGTGAGTTCGTGGGTTTCAGGATTAACGTCAAACGCACACATCTTATGTATAGTATAAGCGCCACGTCCGAGGAATATGCTAGGGCGTCTTCCATCAAGGTAAGGTGCAGCAAAGAAGTGTTTTGTAGATCGATGTCCATAACCATCACCCCACACCGCATTAAGATCTGACTGTCCCTTCTCGAGACGAGGGAGAGGATAAGGCATTGTCACGTAAGGCTCTGCGGTCTCTCCATTAAGATAAAGCAAGAACTCATTTCCTGTATGCGTATACGCCATGTTCGCATCACTCTGCAACGTATTACGACTATCAAAGTTCATATTGCCGATTTCCACTGTCGTCCCATCAGCCTTGTGAATAATCATATTATCAGCACCACGAAAAAGCATCTCAGCTTTACCGTCACAATCCCAGTCATAGCCGATGATATCGTACTGCTCGTCTGGCCCAGATATCATGTTTGGTCCAAGGTCAATATACCAAAGACGTTTACCTGTAATAGTATAACATTCGAGTCGATGGAAGTCATATTTATTAGTAGAATACTCACGCGCGGTATTACTATTACGTTTTACAATAAACTCTGATATTCCATCACCGTCAACGTCAGCAAGCGATACATCGTTAAGTGTATAATTACTTGTCACAACCTGACCATTACGATTGATTACAGGCTGCATTGGGATATCAAGATACCCATTATTCCAACGAGTCACCTCAGCGCATTTTTCCTGCTCCACCCCACGCACAACTGCAGCAACCTGATATTTACTTGAGGAAGTACCTTTAGTATCAGTATAGTTACTGACTTTGAGTGGAACAGAATTAAGTTTCACTCCATCTCTATAAAGATTATACTCCACATCATAGTATTCTTCACCCATGATGCGCCAACTTACAAAATTACCACTACCCGATGGAAGTGCCACCAGTCCGCGATCCAATTTGTCAGTCACACGCTGAGCGATAGCCACACAGCTAATGACTAAGCTAACAAACAATAGTCCAAGTTTCTTCATAATTATCATGATATTTTAGTTTATTATTATATACCTAAAAACGACTATTACCTTTTTATACCATTTTTTGCAATATATGATGCAAATATATAAAAAAGAAATTAATCAAGTATAACATGAAGGGAAAAAATGAATAAGTTACATAGTCTGTAGACTGTTGACCGTTGTCTGTTGACAGTTGTCTGTTGACCGTTGTCTGTTGACCGTTGTCTGTTGACAGTTGTCTGTTGACAGTTGTCTGTAGACCGTTGTCTGTTGACTGTTGTTTGTTGACTGTTGACTGTAGACCGTAGACCGTAGACTGTAGACAAAAAAAGAGAGGAGCCTTCATTGCTGATGACTCCTCTCTCCTGAAAAACGGCGGCTACCTACTCTCCCACTTGCGCAGTACCATCGGCGCGGTCGGGCTTAACTTCTCTGTTCGGAATGGGAAGAGGTGGAACCCCGACACTATAACCACCTGAATGCCTTACGTCTTCTTCATAATTCATAA
>JAGAQY010000032.1 GCA_017622495.1 Bacteroidaceae bacterium
GGCAGGGGCACCTCGATCTCCTCTTCGCTCATCACGGCACGCTCTATGTCGCTGTCGGTGAGGTCGCGGCTCTTGCTCATGCGCTGCCGCTTGATGCGCTGTGCCTCTATCTGCCGTTCGGTGCGCAGGCGCTCCTTGCGGCTCTCCTCGCGCACGCGGCGGTCGATGCTCTGGACGAGGGGCAGCAGCTCCGTCATGCGTCCCTTGCCCGAAGCGGGCGAACCGTAGATGAGCGTCATCAGTGCCGTGCCATACTGGCGGTTGTCGTGCGCCACGCGGCAGTGTATGGTGGCTGTGCCCAATAGTGTGAGCATGGCGAGGAGCTGCTGTGTGCGCAGGGCGCGGTCGGGGTAATGGGCCAGCACATCGGTGAGCAGCGGAGGCAGCGCCTCGAAGAAGCTTTCGTCGAGTGGCAAGGGCAGGCAGTGGCCTGCATCGTCGGTGTAGGTACTCTGCTCTTCGAGCTGTTGGGGAATGTCGGCTGGGGAGCCGAGCAGGGCGGTGAGTTCGTCGTTGGTCATAATGTTTGAGTTTATAAGTTTTTTAGTTCTTTAGTTTGTAAGTTTTTTAGTTTCAATATCTTATCCCGTCGTGTACGGAAAAACAGTTAAAGAAAGTGCCAAATGGCACTTTCAGTGCCTTATCCGTCTGTGAATCATCGGATTGCAAAAGTGCCACGCCAAATGTTTTGGCACTTTCATAAATCCTCGGTTCTCGGAAATCAGAGCCGTCCGATTTTTCCGCCGCAAGGCTCCGATAATTCTATCAAAAGGCTCTGATAAATCCATCGGACGGCTCTGATTTTGAGTTTTTAAGTTTATAAGTTCATTAGTTTGTCAAACTCAAAAACTAAAGAACTCAAAAACTCAATTTCTATGCGAAGTAAGCCAATCTGCCGCGCAACACCAAAAAAATCACCGACGGGTGATATCTCGGTGATTTTTTAACAATTGGCTATCGACACTCCAGCAACTCGTTGAGCATAGCCGCTATACGGTACATCCGTTCGTATGCCTGTAGGTTGATGCCATAGACGGTATCGTAGCGCCACTCCGCGAAGGGGCGCACATACATCGTGCGCGAGATGCCCTTCAGCGACTGGTAGCTGAGCGGCACGCGCCATTCCGCTGTAGGAAACACCTCCTCTATATAACAGCAGAAACCGCGGTAGTCTGTCCCATCAGGATAGATACCACGGTCTACCAATATGCGGAATATCGCCTGCCAGTGCACCTTGCGCGTGACGAGGTAACGCCCATCGGGCGTGCGGTATTGCAATAGCTTACTTAGGGCCTCCGCGATGTCTGCAGCCCCCTCTCCTCTTGGAGAGGGATGGGGTGAGGCCATCCCTCTTTCATTTTTTTTCTAACTTCGCCAATCGGCTGTTAAGTTGTTCCACTTCACGTTCGAGCACGGTGATGCGTGCCAACAATTCTTTGTTGCCCATAGTTCTATAATGATTAAAAATCGATTCTAAAAATCCCCACAGCCCTTAGAGCCGTGGGGAAGCCGAAGTTATTACTTCTTTTTACGTAAAAACAGTTTCTCAAACAGTGTAGGGTTCTCCAGCCTCACCCGTCCCAGCAAACCATATTTGTCGAGAAAGAGAGGATATATCTCCTCGTTGGGCCCGAAGCTGAGCTCCACGCTCTTCATCTTCATCATGTGGTCATACTTGGGGGTGGTGCTTGCGATGTAGCCCTTAAATTCGCATTGGATGTAGCGGTACAGGACAGGCATGCCCTCCTCCAGCTTCCACATGTCATGATCCTTGATGAAGGCCACGCCTGTGTAGTACCCACCCGTAGAGTCACTGTACTCGCGCGTTACACGCGACTCCACCCACAGGTACTTGGGACAGCGGATGAAGCAGCTGGCCACAAGGAAGGCCACCGTCAGTCCGAAGATGATACCCAGCCCCCAGCGCACAGTCTTCGAAGGTATACGGCTCATCAGTTCCTGCACATCCTCGCTGTAGTCGTGCAGCTCCGGTAGTTCTCTTTTTTTCATTGTAGTTTTGTATTTATGGTTCAACAATAGTTCAATTACCCAATTCCAGTTGGTTCTTCACCAGCGCATAGTACTCGCCGCGCCTCTCTACCAGTTCGCGGTGCGTGCCCACTTCCACGATACGGCCTTTCTTCATCACCACTATCTGGTCGGCATTCATCACCGTACTCAGGCGGTGCGCCGCCACTACCACTGTCTTGCCCTTGTAGAAGTCATACAGGTTGGTCATGATAAGGCGTTCGTTCGTGGCATCGAGAGCATTGGTGGCTTCATCGAAAAACAGGTATTCGGGATTCTTGTATATGGCACGCGCTATCAGTATACGTTGCCGCTGACCTTGGCTCACCCCGTTGCCCTCCATACCTATCTTGGTGTTGTACCCCATGGGCATAGCCGAGATGAACTCATCGGCATTGGCCAGTATGGCTGCATCGTACATGCGCTCCACATCTATCTCGTCGGTGTCAAGTGCGATGTTTCGGGCTATTGTGTCAGAGAAGATGAAGCTCTCCTGCATCACCGACCCTGTGCGGCTGCGCCACAGGTGCGGGTTGATGGCATTGAGCGGCATACCGCCCACGCGTATGCTGCCGCTATTGGGAGTGTAGAATCCTTGCAGTAACTTTATCAGTGTTGACTTGCCGCAACCGCTCTCGCCCACCAGTGCCGTCACCTTCTGTTCGGGTATATCAAGGTTGATGTCCTTTACGGCATAGTCGCGCTCGGCACCGCTGTAGCTGAATGTCAGGTTCTTGATTTCGATACTACGGTTCTTTGGCAGACGGCTCATCTTCATATCAATATCGTGCTCCTCGTCCTCCTGTGCATGTATCTCGTTGAGGCGTTCAAGACTAATCTTTGCATCCTGCCACTTTTGCGCGAATCCTATGAAGTCGCGTATGGGTGCCGATACCTGTCCCAAGATGTAGGTAAGCGACATCATCATACCCAAGGTCATCTCACCGTTGACCACCGCGCGTGCAGCGATGTAGGTTGTCAGTATGTTGGTCGACTGGGTGAAGAATGCCGACCCCGTCTGCTGTATCTGTCCGATGGTGAGTCCGCGCACGCTGATCTTGAACAGCTTTACCTGTATGCGCTCCCACTCCCATCGCTGCTGTTTCTCGCAGTTGTTGAGCTTGATGTCCTGCATACCCTGTATCATCTGTATCATCTTGCTCTGCTCGGTGGAAGCCTGATAGAAGCGCTTGATGTCGAGCTCCCTGCGGTAGCGCATGAAGTAGAGCACCCACAGCACGTAGAGCGTGTTGCCTACGGCGAATATCCCCAGTATGGTCAAGTTATAGTAGCCCAGCACAGCGGTGAAGACGAAGAAGTTGACGATGGAGAACACCATATTGAGCGAGTTGCCCATGAGCAGTGATTTGATGCGTCCGTGGTCGCCTATGCGCTGCATGATGTCGCCCGTGCGTTTCGTGTCGAAGAAGTGGAGCGGCATGCTCATCAGCTTCATCAGGAAGTCCGAGATAAGGGCTATGTTGATGCGCGAACTCACATGCAGCATGATCCAGCTGCGTATATACCCCACCGAGAGCTGTACCACAAACAGTACCAATTGGGCAATGAGTATGAGCGTAATGACATTCATGTCGCCCCCCTCGATGCCCCAATCCACCATAGCCTGTGTGAGGAACGGGAATATCAGTTGCAGCACACTGCCCACCAGCAGTCCCATCATCAGCTGCACAAACTGGCTCTTGTAAGGTTTCAGATAGCGGAGGAAGTAGCCCAGGCTATGCTTGCCGGTCACGATGTCGTCTTCGCGCTCGCCGAACTCCACACCTGGCTCCAGCATCAGAGCCGTACCGCAGTCGCATCCCTTCTCTTTCGTGCTTATCCAGCATTTGAGAAACTCCTTCTTGCTGAAGCAGAGCCTCTGTGTGGCTGGGTCGGAGATATAGATATCGTAATCCCCACTACGCCGTTTCTTGATTTTGTAACACACCACAAAGTGGTTCTGGTTCCAATGCAGTATGCAGGGGAACGTGCCGTCGCGCACAAGTTGCTCAAATGAGATCTTTACCCCCAGTGTATGGAAGCCGATATACTCGGCCGCATCGCTGATGCCCAGCATCGACACTCCTTCGCGCGATATGTAGCTGTGCTTGCGCAGCATCTCGGCCGAGTACATCTTGCCGTAGTGCTTGGCTATCATACGCAGACAGGTGGGGCCGCAGTCCACGGCCTCCTGCTGTTGATAGTGAGGGAACTTATCCATAAGCAATTGTGATTAATCTAGGTGAAGACGCTGTTTGATTTCTTCGGTCGAACTGTTTTCCGTTACGTGCAATTCATAAAACAGGCTACGCTTTTGCTGCTCTGAGTTATGCTTCCCATTCATGTTACGCGGATGCGACAGGTGATAAAGTACTCCCTCAATTGTTTGTGTTCGATAGTCTAGATTGTTCCAACGTTCACAACGTTCCCAATCTTCTGGTCCCCATCCATAGAACAGTTCGTTTTCCATACCGGCTTTCCGATACTTCTCAGTATTGACAATAAAAGCACCGCCACGCATGTTCGTCCCATAAATAAGACTCATCCGATGTTCGTATCGTGCCAGCATGTCAATATCTTTCTCTACGATATAACGCTCCCTTATCAACCGAGACAGATCCATAAATCGTCCATCATACGGGAAAGCGACTTCTACTTCGCCGCTACGCAGGATTTCCATGGCAGCCACAACCTGTCCTGTAGGAAACACTACGTCAGCATCCCATACGGCAACATACGGAGTAGTTACACGCTCTACCATCTTATTTATGTAATAAGTGCGGTAATATACAGGGTCATAGTCCTCTATAAAGAGATACTCCACAGCTTTAGGTAGCAACCGCTGTACTATACCATTGTTATATTTGTCTGCTTCAAGCACTATAACATTAATGTCAAAGTGCTTGTAGAGGTATTCTACTACCGCCATCATATTCTCTAAACGTACCATCGAGTCTATGCGTATGGGAATCAGGACTGTCAAGTCTGTCAAATCAATCTTTTTCATCGTGTTCTATTTTTTTAGGTAGTCCATAAATAATATTGTACCGCAGAATCCTTGTAGCGAACGATGTTTCTCAAAATACTCTTTCTCGCGGCTGGCTCTCTCCCAAGCTGAGGATTTCTCTATACGATGGAGCAACTCATGTTCATCACAAAATAGTTTCTCCTCAAGCAGTCGGTTGTAGGCTTGTATCAAGAGGTAAACAGCTATTACTCCATCCTGTGCAAAGATATTCTTGTCGTTCATCTCCTTGTACAATATATATTTTATATCAATGGATCTACACAATGAGTCTGCAAACTCTTTCCACTCCGGCAGGTCCAATTCATCAGCAACCAAAGCGGCCACGTAAGCAAGCAACAGACGGTTCGCTTGTAGCATAGGACGTTGGGCAAATACGATGTAATGCATTTCACGCAAGATGAAGTTTATGCGCCTACGCTCTATCCCCATCCGATGCATTTGCACCAGTGCCCATATATATTCACACAAAGGATATTGCATGGAAAACGGAAGTGGCTCTAAAAAGAAAGTCTCTGGACGGTTGATATAGATGTAGTTCATCAATTCTATCATCAAGCGGCGCATTATCCAGCGTTCGTCTTCATCCTCCATGTCACGATAGCGTAGATTTACATATAGGAATATGTCAATCATCGGAACTGCCGCCTTATCTTTCATGTCCATATCCATTGCATTGCATATTGTGCGATAAATATGACAATCTATATTTTTTGCAACAACATTGATGTTTCCTGTAGAATATCCGTTACGGATCAAGTATGACAATGCCAATACAATGCCAGCCAACCCATTGGGTATGTCCAATGGAATTTGTGGTGTCAATCCTTGGTACAGTTCATCCAACAGTTGATGCCCTTTTTGAGTATGCTCTGGAGATTTCAAGTTTCTGCCAGTTACATAATAATAGAGACACAGGCCAGCTTTTCCATTCAGCAGACCATAATTTTCTACTTTTTTACCTTCATAGTTACTGTTTTCCAATAACCTTTCAATCAGTTCACGATGTTTCATAAGTTCAATTCTTGTTTTTCGGTATCTGTAGTTGTCACATTGTTGTTCTTCCTTACCTTGCCACCGCCGATGGTGTAGCGGACGCTGAGTTTCACTCCAAAACTATTGTAGGTGATGTCGCTTATGCTTGTAGATTTATAGCCGTCAAACGATATGGTGGAGAACGACTTGTGTGGAATCAGGTGGGGCGTAGCAATGACTTGGAGTGCTACGGGCATGCGGTTGTCAAGGAACGAGCGACTGATGGTCAAGCCCGTCTGCTCGAAGATAAACTGCTTCTCTCCCTGAAGCAACGGTTGGTGCCTGTCCTCTATGGAGTAATAGGCGGCAAGGCGTAACTTTAGGGGCTTGACCTGATAGGACATACGGGTATAGGCCTGTGTAGAGCGGCTTTTTCGCATTGCGATACCGGGGGCTTCACGTTTATAAAGCCAGTACGAGCCACTAAGGTATAGATTCCACCCCTCGTCCTTGCCAAAATTATAGTCGCCGAAGAGGTTGAAGTGATGACTCGTCAGGTTACTATTGACGAGGGTCTCTTCGTATTCATTGGCCGACAGACGGCTATACCATGCGGAAATATCGTTCTTCGTATAGTCAAGCGTATAGGTGAAAGTTGCCCAGTTGTTCAGCTCGACACGTCCGAACACGTGGTGGTTTACACTCGGCAGCAGATTAGGATTACCTACGTGATGCATATAGTTGTTCATCTGCCAGCTGATGGGTGACAGCTGGTCGAGATTGGGATGTGTCACCGTGCAATTGTAGCGGGCATAGAGTTCGAGAATCTTCCACGGACTCCAATAGAGGCGGGTGTAAGGCATCAGTGAGGTATGGGTATCGTTGCCTTTGCTGCTGTAGTTCTTCACATGGAGCAGCGAAGCGCCACCGCGCAAGTGCAGATGGTTACCGGGACGGTACGAGAGATTCGCGAAAAGATAGTTGCGATGGTTCTCCGAGGTGTAATGCTCGTCGGTTTCAGTCTTGCGGTTGGTATAGTCGCGGTAGTTGTACGAGTAGTCGGCATAGATCTTCCACGCATCGGTGATGCTGTATATGGTGTTGAGGTTGTAGCGGATGTCGTTCTTTTCGCCCGTATAGCTGCTCGTGCTTGTATACTCCTTGCCTTGGGCAAAGCGCTTGCGCTCCGTGATGTCGTACCGGTTATATGACAGGTCGCTCGTTACATTTAATCGCCCGAACAACTCACCACGGTAAAAGGCTCCCAGCGTGTAGTCATTGGTGCTATAGTTGTTGGAGGTCTCCTGCAGGAATCTGCGCATGCCTCTTTCGTCGGTCAGTGTCACATCGTAATCCGTCCCTTCGGCGTAGCCGCTCATCTTCGTCCAGGCCTGGATGGATAGCGAGTGTTTGCGGTTGAAGGCATAGTCGGCGCCCATAGTGAATGTGGCCCTACGCTCAAGCATGTCAAGATTCGGGCCATCCAGCTCGTCCAATGGTGTAGAGCGTTCTACGGAAAGCCCTTCATACTCCTTCTCGTAGGCATTCACATCCCTGATCTTCACCTGCTTGTATGTTGACGAAGCAAACAGGTTCCACTTGTCTATCGAATAGGTGAAATCAGCTGTCGGCTGCACCTGATAGCCATGAATAGGCTTTATGTAGATGGTTCTTGGCGAGAAATCCCAGCCGATGTAGTCGCTGCGCAGTTCGAGGTTGACCACTACGTCATAGTCGGCATAGCGTCCGCTGGGATGCTCCATAATCTGTATCTTATATATGCGTTTAGGGTTGAGATGCAGCGCATAGTCCTTGCCTTTGTTCACTCCATTGACCACCACAAGCACATTCTTCTCACCGTTGACCGTGATGTCGCCCGTTATCCAGTCTGACGTGACACCGTAGAGCTTGTCGAGCATCTGGGTGGCATAGGCCGTTCCCTTGCGTAACGAGTCGGTGACAAGGTAGCTCACCATATCAGCATCGCGCTCGCTGAGACTGGCTGTTACCTCTACGTTGGCCAGCTGGTTGTCACTCGTGAGGGTGATGATGCCAAGGTCGGCAGGGAGTCCTTCGGCACGGTATATTGAGCAGGTCTTGTATCCTACATAGTCGATAAGTGCCCACACGGCTTGCTCCTCGATAGTTACGGAAAATCTACCGGCCGCATCGGTGATGCTGCCGCCCAGCAACAGGCTGTCGGCATCGAGTAGGCGCACCGTGGCATTCTCTATGACATTGTCGTCAAGTACGTCTTTAACTATGCCACGATAGGTCTCGGCATGGAGCAGAGTCATTTCCCATGTCATAAGGAGGATTGCGAATATTCTTGTTCTGACGTTCATAGTGGGGTGATTTTTATGTGATTAATATTTTTTCTTAGACGGTTATATGCTCGTTATGAATAACGCGCCAGCAATAATCCAATATGCGGTGCTCAAACAATGTGTCTGATTCTGCTAACCGGCATTTCGAACCATCAAGCATCGCTTTTGTGCGGCGTGCCGGGCAACCGCCATTACAGAGGGGAAAATATTGACAATCCCGACAAGGGCTATTCTCTGCCAGAATATCTATATCCATAAATTCAGGTCGCTCTTCCCATACGATGCGCCCATCCTCATCAAGATGACCACGCAGTTCACTAAGAGAGTTATTGCCACATTTACCAACTTTACCGTTGTAATAAAGCATATTATAATGTTTCATGTCTACATAGCATGGCGCAAACACCCCTTCTGTAAAGAATTTGTATCCGCTCTCGGCCAACCCGTGCTGTAGACCTATAAGGGCATCCATGGAAATTCTCTCTTCATCTATTTGCCAAACCTTTTGAAGGTCTATCTTTATCCGATGACGTAGTTCTTGTGGTATAGCCGCATTCAACTCTGGCAAAAGTTCATCATCGGTTAATGTCTTGGGCGTATAATTAATACGAAGTGTTACACATGCTTGAAGATTGGTCTGAAGTAGATCCACTATGTTTCCCAAAGTCAGTCGAAAGGCTGATTCATGTATGTCGTCATATTTAATCTTGTCATGAGTCCGAGAACTTCCATCGATGGTTATTTGGTAATAGTTCACCTTCACCCTTCTTAGCATTTCTATCGTTTCATGTGTCAGTAATGCAGCATTAGTAGTGATACTTCCAACAAATCTTACGCCATGCTCTTTGCAATATTGTAATAAATAAGATGACAAATCTTCGATTGTTTGTGGCTCCATCAATGGCTCTCCACCAAACCAAGATAGAATATAGACCTTTATATCATTTTCCTTTAGATACGTAGTTACATGTTTTTTGATCAGCTCCAGTTTTTCTTTTGACAAAACAGCCTTCTCATGTTTTTGGGTGCAATACCAGCATTTATAATTGCAATTATAGGTCGGAAGCATAATCATTTTGTATATGGAAGAGTTTACGATGGACAATCTTTCTTCGCTAAGAATAGTTGATTCGTTCACATCGTCATTATAAACGAAGTTACCAGCTTTCAACTTCTCTATTCTTGTTCCTTCAGTTTTCTCATAGTTGTCAGGGAATACCAATAATTTTGAATATGATTCAATATCTTCGTCCTTTACGATAAAAAAGCGTTTACTGATTCCATTGAAAAATATACTTCTATTTGCATCAAACGGAACTATATATATGTACTTACCTGTTTTCATTTTAAATATTTATTAGAGAGTTTGTATGGATAGCGTCCATACAAACCCTATTTAATGCTACTTCTGAGGGCAACTCAGATATATTGAGCACTCCCCAAAAACATCTGTCGCATAGCTTCTACCTTGCTGTCCACCAATAATGTGGAGCATCTCTTTCTCTGACAACTGTACACCTTCAGCGAATGATGTACCTTGAAACTCTAATGAATTCAAAACTTTCATGATTTTTTTGTTTTTTAGATTGTTGATAAAATAATTTGATTAACACTATTCCCTATTTTAAGGGATGAAATAAAAGGCCTTTATTCTCTATTGATTGTATGTATTCCCTATCGTAGACGGGGCGATAGCGCATGGTGCCATTGTTGGTACCAGTATCAGAAATGTAATATCGATTACGAAACTCCGGCAGCACAAATTCGCCATGCCCACCTATATCTCCTACTGTATAGCCATGATTAAAAAGTGCCGTAGGCATCAACATCTCATAATGTCCGCTATTGCCTTTTTTCAGATACTCATCCATAAACAGTAGAGCACGTGCCGAAAGGCGATATATCGGATTGAAAGACTTGATACAATGGATGGGAGATATCACCTCATCTTTCCACACAACAGGATGCCACCACCGCCAATCTGCATTCCGTGAAGTACGTCGCTCAATGTGCGAACTTATCAAATCGTTTTTAATACCTTCTATGGATGCAAAGAAATCATACCAACTTCCTGTAAACGTCACATCATACTCTACAATCCAATAGTAATCATACTCGGGATGATCCAAGCCGAAGCGTTGCATCACAAAATTCAGACTGCCAATCATCGTGTACGTAATGGCCGTATAGCCCAAAGCATTGAGCATGGTAGAATCGAAAAAGAAAAATCGAATATGATTGCTACAAGCCAATGCTTGCTCTTTATCGCCACCCTCGGCATCGAACGCCCAGAAGAGTTCGTGATTGGGCGGTAGCTCGTGGCGCAGCTTCTCATACCGCGCCACGATATCGTCATTGATGATGTGTGATACAAAGAGTACCGCTACCTTGTTCATGATGGAATCAGTCTATCGTAAATGTTCCGTGATATCTATCGCCATAGGCAGTCACCAAGGTAAGGGTGTAGCTACCAGCACCGCCACTGGCTATACTAATTTCGCCCATTCCATCGGCAGAATCCACCGTTCCCGACCAGTTATTTCCGATAGTTGTATTTCGCACGCTTACCTCTACATCACCTACATTGTGCGTGAAGTCAAGAAAAATGGTCTCGCCCTGGTAGTAAGCCTCAAGAGGGATGATAACAACTCCTCGTTCATCTCCATACCCTTTTTCAGGAGTGAGTACTATAGGCTTCTTAATAGGATTCTCGTCTTCAGCAAAGGCATTACCCACCATCACCAATCCCATCAACAGGGAAAAGAAAAATACTTTTGTTTTCATTGCTTGTAAAAATTTAAGTTTGTGAATGATTTTGTTTGATTTCTGCGACAAAGGTAGAGGGTTTTGTGTCCTCAAGACAAAGAAAAGGGCAAGAAATCGCCTTGCAAAGACCTTTGTAAACGATTGGTTTATTGCGCGTTATAACTTTGCAAGATTTTAAAACCTTGCAGGTTGTAAATGACTGTTGTAAATCAATGCATTACAAACACGCTCTGCAAGGTGGAGAAATGGATAAAAACAGCTGTTGATTGCTGATTTTGCAATATCATGCCAGCACATTTGCTTTATTGAATGGCTTTTTGTACTTTTACGGCAAGAAAAACCGACACCTTATGAACACACGCAATACACTGCCACTGATATTGGTACTGATGATAGCTCTGCTCACGGGATGCACCAACCGCGCAGCGATGGAGGAGCTTGCATACTTGGAGACACGCATGGAGGCCAATGCCGACAGCGTGCGCACCGCACTGGCTGCCATGAATGGCAACCGGCTGCGTGGTGAAGCACGAGCCTTGCACGCCCTGCTCTATAGCCAGGCACTGGACAAGTGCTATATAGACGTGACCAACGACTCACTGATAAGCATAGCCACAAAGTATTATCGCAAGGGGGATGAGCCGCTGCGTGCACTGCAGGCACTGTACTATCATGGGCGAGTGATGGAGAATGCAAAGGAGTATCATCAAGCGATAGCATTGTATACTGAAGCCGAACGGTATGCTGATGAAGTAGAAGTTCCTTATATAAAAGGGTTACTATACGGTCATTTGGGGGCATTGTACTCACAAGACATAAACTACAAAAACGCTCTGGATTACAACAAGAAAGCCTATGAGTATTATGAAAAGGCTGGACTCATGCGCCTGCAACACATCAAACTGAGGGATATAGGACTAATATATCTGTTAATGGAGCGTGTCAATGACGCAGAAATCTGTCTGAAAAAGGTCCTTGACTGGGCTTATAAGAATCAGGATAGGAAGCTCTGTAAGACTTCAACGGAAAATCTGCTTTATCTCTATTATGTAACAGAAGATACTGCCTCTACAAGAAAATTATATGAAGGAAAAGAGTACGAGTTATGCAAAGATGTACTTGAAGACGACCTTTATTTAGTCGATTACTTTGCTATGAAACAAGATGCAGACAGGGCAAAAATGCATTTAGAACAAACTTGGTTGCGGGCAAATACAATAAGTGACACGATAAAGGCATATCAAGTTGCATCTCATATGCATAAAAGATTAGGAAACTACAAAGAAGCTTTAGATTACCATATCGAGTTGTTGCGCATACAGAACGAAGAATTACGCCATACTTTGGAACAGCCCTTACTTGCCGCGCAACGCGACTTCCTGCAAAACCAAAATGAGTTGACAGAGGTGAAGCTGCAGAAAAGCCGACAGGCGATATTTTTCATCTGTGTGGTGGCCATACTGGCAATAGCCATCATCATTATAGTATCGCGCACACGCGCACGAAAGAAACGTGAGGAGCTGGACGGCTACGTGAACCTCACCGAAGACCTACAACGATCGCTATACAGCAAGGAGGAGGCGATAAGCCGTATGGGAGAACAGCTACAGCTGCAAGATGAGCAGGCACGCACCATGAACACACGACTGGCCGACCTCATGCGAGGACGATACGAGCTGCTCAACGAACTTACCAACACCTACTATGAGACCAGCGGAAGCAAGGCCGACCGCGAAGCCATATACCAGAAGGTGAAGAAGGCCATAGACCGCATGGCAGGAAACCGCAAGGAGATGCAAGAGCTGGAGAGCATTGTCAACGAATACTGCGACAACGCCATGGCACACATACATGCCGAACTGCCCGAGCTGCCCTACGACGACACGGTGCTGCTCTGCTACATCTATGCCGGATTCTCGGCCAAGGCCATACACCTGTTTACCAAGAACAGCATATCGAACATCTACTCACGCAAGTCGCGCCTGAGAGAGCACATCAAGCAATCTGACGCGCCCCACCGCCAGCAATTGCTGGATATGATGCCATAACAACGGACACACGTAATACCGAGTCGGGCGCATCGTTCACACATGCTTCTAGCCGCTCCAACTCACGCATGGAAAGGCGACCGCCACACCCCATGCAGAGGGTAGCGAGAAGAAGGGTGTATATCACGGTGCGGAGCTTCATGGTGTGCTAATAACCTTGATTCTTCAATATGCGTGCTTCGTCCTCGCTAATCCACTCGACGGCATTGATGAAGGTGCCCACAACGTTGGTCCCTTCGGCCATGCCGGGTACCCATACGGTCATGTACTGGAAGATGAACTTCTCGCACGAGCTGTAATAGCTCACGAGCGATGAGGGCTGGTAGGCGTGGAGCATGCCGTCGCCATAGATGGTGCCGAAGGCTTCACCGGTGGTGGCCATGGTCTGGTCGTCCATCTCGATGAGCGGATTGAGCATATCTTCGGTAGTGAAGCGCACCTTCATGTCGTAACCGTCGTAGAAGTAGTCGTGAAGGATGACCGCAGTGGAATCTTCAGGGTCGACCTCCGTCGTTATCAGACGCATATCCTTTATCGAGTAGTCCATCAGGAAGGTAGATGTCACTACGGCATAGCCGGTGAAGGCGTTGATATCGAACGGGCATATCTTACGCAGGATGACCTTAGTCTCGTTGCCCTCGTAGAGGCTCCACTGGACATCGTCATCGGTAATCAGGCGAAGCACCAGCGTAGGGTCTTCGTCAATAGTCAGGTTATCATAGATGGCATGTACGCGCACACTCGTAGCCAGCTCGCCAGCCTTGATGACCACGGTATTGGACTCCAATGTGTAATGGACTCCCTCGATGGCACTGCTCTCCTTGTCGACCACCTCCACGGCAAGCGTGCGGTCTTTGTCGCTGGCTTGTGTGGCCGCGATATGAATGTCGAAAACCTCTTCGCTGTTCTCTACACCCAATACCGAGAGGGTATCGGCAAACATGATGTAGAGCGGCCCGTCGTATACGGTGCGCTGCTCCTCACAACTGGTCAGTCCGGCAAGCATCACGAGCGATGCCACCATGCCGAGAAATATCTTCTTGTTCATACGTTCGTATCCTTATTATTTGTTACTCTCATTGGGTTCAATATCGGCGCCCGGCGACTCCAGTTCGTGCTGCGGTATGGGCCATACGAAGAGCGGATTGTCGGCCTCGACCTTGAGGCTGCTGCCGTTGCTGAGCGACTGCTCCTGCGGTGTGCGCTCGAAGCCCTTGTGCCAGCGCTTGAGGTCCTGAAGGCGGAAACCCTCCATATAGAGTTCCTTTACGCGCTCCTCTTCGATGATGTCCATAGCATTTGCCTCGGTGAGCGAAGCCGATACACCTGAGCTGTAGCGTGCCTTGCGCAGCTCGAGGATGTCGGTCGAGGCCTTGGCATAGAGCTTCTGCTGGGCGTATGCCTCGGCACGGATGAGGTACTGCTCAGAGAGGCGGAAGACCTGTGGCTCACATACGTGGAGTATCTGCGCACCTTCAAACAGCTCCTGATTGCCCCAGTACTTGGCGAGCAACGGCCAGGTGAGTCCGTGGCTGTGGCCAGTGGTCACTTGGCAAAAGTTGACGCTATAGCGCATATCGTTGGCTGCATACAAGCCCAACACCCACTGGGCAGGCACATAGTCGGGCTTATAGGACTGATAGTCCCAGTTGAAGAATACCGAGCCCAGAGCACCACCGTATGCCGTGGTGGTGAAGCCCACCTGCCAGATGCTCTCGGTGGAGAGGTTGTAGCGCCACATATACTCGTAGTAGCTGATCTGCTTGTTGGTCATCGACAAGTAGTCGGTCATGGTGGTATAGGGAGTATTTGCACTTGATAGGGCAAACTCTCCACTCTCGATGAGCAGGGTGGAGTACTTGATGGCATTGTCGTAGTCTTTCATATAGAGGGCTACACGCGCACGCAACGCGTATACCGTAAATATACTGAAGTAGGGACTGCTGTAGAAGGTGTAGCTGTCGTCCTCATCGGTCAGCTGCAGCAAGTCCTCGGCACGTTCGAGGTCGGCAATGACAAAGGCATACGAATCTTTCAGCGAAGCGCGCGACAGCGAATCGGTTTTATAATAGTCCTTCTTGATGACTACACCCAGCTCATTGGCCGCCTCCTCATCGCTCTCATACGCTTTGCAGAAGAGCTTGATAAGCTCCGAATAGGCCAAGGCACGGGCAAAATAGGCCTCGCCGCAATATTGTTCCAGACGGTCGAAGTCTGTGTCGTCGTAGATATTCTCGCGCACCTTGTCGGCATTGGCCAGCAGGAAGTTGCATCGTCCAATCACATCGTACAGAGCGCCATACACGGAGGTGATTTGCGAATTGGTGGCCAGGATGTCCCAACGCCAGATGTCGCCATAGGTATTGGTGTATCCGTTGACGGCATAGGCGAGGTCGGCCTGCAGGTCGGGCAGCAGGGTGAGGTAACCACTATACAGCGCACCACTGAGCCAGGCGCTATAGATACCGATGACAGCTTGGTTGGCCTCGTCGATGGTGGTGATGGCACTATCGGCTGGAATTTCATCTTGCGGATACTTGTCGAGGCAAGATGACAGCATGCACACGCTGAGTGCAATGAACAAGGATGTTTTTATTTTTCTAATCATATTGTTATCTTTTCCAACCTCAGATTACTCTGATTTCTCAGATTTCTATTGACTAACAATTCGTGTAATCTGCGGAATCTGTGGTTTTTTATTTTAGAACGACAATTCAATACCCAGTGAGAACTGGCGCGACATAGGATACTGTGCCGCATACACATTGCTGGTCGACTCAGGGTCGATGCCGCTGAATCGGGTGAAAGTGAAGAGATTCTGCCCCTGCACGTAAAGGCGTGCGCCACCTATGCCCTTGAGCTTGGCCAAGGTAGAGGGCTGCAGCGTGTAGCTGAGCATGAGGTTCTTCATGCGCAGGAACGAAGCATCCTCGAGGAAGCGGGAGTCCATCTGCGGAGTTACACCATAGCGGGGTATGTCGGTAATGTCACCGGGCTTCTTCCAACGGTCATAGAGCAGGCGCTTCGACTGGTTGTATACGGTATACAATCCGTTGCTCTCTTCGAAGAAGCGGTCATTATTGAACATCCAACGATTGGCCACCCAGGCAAACTGGGTGCTCACGGCCCAACCCTTCCACTGCACGGAGGTGCCGAAGCCGCCTTGCCACGGTGCCATATAGGTCTTGTCAACAAGCACCTTGTCCGACTCGCGGAACTCGGTGGTGATGTTACCCTCCTTGTCGTACCAGAGGGCATCGCCATTGGCAGGGTTGACACCGGCGTAGCGATTGATGTAGAACTCGCCAACAGGATGTCCGACAACGAGCTTGGTCGAGGTGCCTGACATCTCGTATTCGTTCAGACCGTTATAGAGTTCGGTAATCTCATTATGGTTGTACGATGCATTACCGCTGATGTTCCATACAAAGTCCTCCGTGCGAATCACATCGAGGTTGGCCGACAGTTCCACGCCACGGTTGACCATAGCACCCACATTGTCCCAGCGCTGGCCGAATCCATTGTTAGCATACGACTGAGGCACAAGCATCAGCATATCGGTAGTGAGCTTGTTGTAGAACTCAATATCCACATTGAAGCGGTGAAGGAATCCCAAGTGCAACGCCAGGTTACTGCTCCATAGCTGCTCCCAGCTGAGATCAGGATTTCCTTCACTCGATGGAGCGATACCCGACTCCCCATTATATATATATCCACCGCCCACCAGAGCCAGATGGTCGTAGTTGGGAATAGAGGAGTTGCCCGATGTACCGGTGCTGAGTGCAACCTGGGCATTGGTAATCCATGTATAGGGACGCATAAACTTCTCCTTCAGCACGTTCCACATCAAACCCACACTCCAGAAGCCAGCCCAGCGGCCATTCTTTCCGAAACGCGAAGAAGCATCGGTACGGAGCGAGAAGTCGGCATAGTATTTATCCATATAGTTATACTCACCACGTCCGAAGAAGGAGAGGTAGGCATAGCTCGAATAGCTGTTGGCCCACGACGAAGCGTATGTACCGTTCGACAAGGTGGTGAGGAAGTCGTTGTTCTGTCCGCGTGTCACCACCTGGAAACTCTCGGAGCGGTAGTTTACGCCCTCCTGTCCGAGCAGGAAGTTGAAATCGTGTATGTGATCAATGTCGAACTTATAGTTGGCGGTATTGGTTGCCGTGAGCTGCATCGTGTTGCCTGTAGCGTTGGCCGCCGTACCTATGCCATTGTTGCCGGGGAAGCTGGGCAGCGACTTCACGTCGGTCGTCGAGAGCGAGAAGTCAATACCGAGCTGCGAACGCAGGGTAAGGTTCTTCACCGGGGTAGCCTCGGCGTAGATGGTGCTCAGCACCTTGTATTTCTTCATCAGCTGCGGGTTAGTCTGCATCCACTCGATGGGGTTCTGCGTAGTACCCGTCCATGAACCATCTTTCGACGAAGCGATGCTGCCGTCCTCGCGATAGGGATTCCAATAAGGCAGCATGAAGCGGCTTGCCGAGATGGGCGTATAGAGTGTGTAGGCACCCTCGTCGGCCTGCTGCACCTCTTCGTAAGCGAGCATCGTGTTGGTTCCCATCTTGAGCCATTCGCCAGCCTTCACGTCGGCATTGCTGCGCAGCGAGTAGCGGCGAAAGGTAGAACCCAGCGCGATACCGTCCTGGTCGTAGAAGTTGGCCGACACGAAGTAGTTCATGCGCTCCGTGGCACGGCTCACCGAGAAGTCATAGTTCTGCAACATGGCACGGTTGTTGAAGATAGCCCGCTGCCAGTTCACATCGGTCAAGCTCAGCAGGTCATAGTCCTGTCCCTTGTCGAGGCCTAATTCCTTCTCAAACTGTATGCGCTCGGCCGTGTTCATCAGTGTCCACTCCTTGGAGCTGGCGAGCTGTGAGAATCCGGCCTGTGCACGTAGCGTCACCTTGGGTTTCTCCATCTGTGTGCCACGCTTGGTCGTGATCACCACCACACCATTGGCAGCACGTGCACCATAGATAGAGGTCGACGAGGCATCCTTGAGCACCGACACCGACTCGATATCGCTCGGGCTGATGGTGTTGAAGTCAGAACTTGAGATGGGCACACCATCGAGGATGAAGAGCGGTGCCGTACCCGAGTTGATGGAGTTGGTACCACGTATTTGGAAGGTAGCCGCCTTGGAGGGCTCACCCGAGTTGGAGAGCACCGTTAAGCCCGCCGTCTGTCCCTGCAGTGCCTGGTCGAATCCCGCTGCAGGCACCTCGGCAATCTTGTCGGCCTTCACCGTACCTACCGAGCCCGCAATGGTACCCTTCTTCCTTACACCGTAGGCCACCACTACAACCTCTTCAACCATCTGCGCATCTGAAAGCATCTCGATGTTAAGCGTCTTTGTCGCAGCAGTCACCTTATGCTGCTGCTCCTGCATGCCGAGGTAGGTGAAGCTCAGCGTAGCCTCCTTGCCTGTAACTTCAATAGCATAGTTACCGTCAAAATCTGTGATTACACCATTGTCAGGGTTCTCCAACTGGCGTATAGCCACACCTATCAATGGTTCGTTGTCCTCTTTCGAAATGATTGTTCCCTTCACGGTAAAGTTCTGTGCCAGCACCGTCTGGAAGGCTATCATCATCCCCAAGACAATCATCAGCGTTCTTCTTCTCATCAGTCGTCTTTATTGCGTTATTTTATCGTTTTTTACTCCCAAAATGCCTATTTTACGAAAGGACTGCAAAGGTACGCATAATTAATGAATAAAAGAAAAATATCTCTGCATATTTATAGTTAAAGAAAACGGCGTTTTTAGTGATAAAAAGCAAACAAAGTGCATATAGCACACAGCTTTTGCATATTTATTCTGCCGATTATTCGCCAATAATAATAATTTTCTTAATAATGTCACCACGCCCACTTCAATCACAAAGCAAAAAGGCACACAAAAACTAATCACGATGTAAATATTTTGTCTATATTTGCAAAATATATCATACTATTAACCCAATATCAGGAATGCCATGAACAAGCCCACAACCAAACTCGTAGAGAAAAAATATCTCATACCCTTCATCTTAGTCACCTCGCTGTTTGCCCTATGGGGATTTGCCAACGACATCACCAACCCCATGGTAGCAGCTTTCCAGACGTTGATGGAGTTATCGGCAGCCAAGGCCTCGCTCGTGCAGTTCGCTTTCTATGGCGGTTATGCCACCATGGCCGTACCAGCAGCCCTGTTTATTCGTAAATATAGTTACAAGAGTGGTATCCTGTTAGGATTGGCTCTATATGCCATTGGTGCCTTCATGTTCATCCCCGCAGCTGCTTATCAAGAGTTTACCTTCTTCTGCATATCGCTCTACGTACTCACCTTTGGCCTGGCTTTTTTGGAGACCACTGCCAATCCCCTTATCCTATCATTGGGAGATCCGAAAACTGCTACCCGCCGCCTCAACCTTGCGCAAGCCTTCAACCCCATGGGGTCGCTCTCGGGCATGGCAGTTGCTGCACTGATTGTGCTTCCCAACCTCATCTCAGACAAACGTGATGCAGCCGGAGAGGTCATCTTCCATTCGCTCAGCGAAGCCGAGAAGGCCAATATCCGCCTACATGACCTTGCCGTGATACGCGACCCCTACGTGATGCTCGGATTACTTGTACTCGCCGTATTCCTCATCTTTGTGTTCACCAAGATTCCTCAAACTCGAGGCGAGGGTGTAAAAGCAAAAACAAGCGATACCCTGCGTCGTCTTTGGCACAACAAGCTGTATCGAAGTGGGGTGATAGCACAGATGTTCTACGTGGCTGCTCAGATTATGGTGTGGACATTCATTATCCAGTATGCCGACAACTTAGGCATCGACAAGGCCACAGCACAGAAGTTCAACATCGCAGCCATGGCCTTCTTCCTCACTTCGCGTTTCATCAGTACCTTCTTGATGAAATACATCAACTCGCGCCGTCTGTTGATGCTCTTTGGCATTGGGGCCTGCACTGCAACTCTTGGCACCATCTTCATACAAGGTATGGGAGGCCTCTACTGCCTTGTGGCTATCAGCGGTTTCATGAGCCTCATGTTCCCCACCATTTATGGTATCGCCTTAGAAGACGTACAACCCGAAGACACCACTTTGGGTGCAGCCTTCCTCGTGATGGCCATTGTGGGCGGAGCCGTAATGCCTCCACTCCAGGGTACTGTCATCGACTTTGGCACCATAGCAGGATTACCGGCAGTAAACGTATCCTTTGCCCTCCCGCTCCTCTGCTTCGCATTCGTCACCTACTACGGATGGAAGGCTACAAAAAGTTAAGCAACATTTACTCCAATAAATTCGTTTATCTCAGTTTTTTTCTGTAATTTTGTTCCGCTTTAGGCTGTCCCCTTAGCAAGGGACAACTTTCATGAGAACAAAACGAAAAATATGGAAATAAACGAAGAAATCAAAGCAAACGCCGCAAGCAACTATTCGGCGGAAAACATCCAGGTACTCGAAGGACTTGAAGCCGTGCGCAAACGTCCCGCCATGTACATCGGCGACATCTCGGTGAAGGGTCTCCACCATCTTGTATATGAAGTAGTGGATAACTCTATCGACGAAGCACTGGCAGGCTATTGCAGCCACATCGAGGTATATATCAACGAAGACAACTCCATCACCGTACAGGACAACGGACGCGGTATCCCCGTAGACTGGCACGAGAAAGAGCAGCGCTCAGCACTCGAGGTAGTAATGACCGTACTACACGCCGGTGGTAAGTTCGACAAAGGCTCATACAAGGTATCAGGCGGTCTGCACGGTGTAGGTGTATCGTGCGTAAACGCCCTGTCAACACACATGATGACCCAGGTATTCCGTGATGGGAAAATCTATCAGCAGGAGTACTCTTGCGGTAAGCCTCTCTACGCAGTAAAGACCGTAGGCGATGCCGACCGCACCGGTACACGCCAGCAGTTCTGGCCCGACCGCACCATCTTCACCGCACACGAGTACAGCTACGACATCCTGGCCAACCGTATGCGCGAACTGGCGTTCCTCAATGCCGGTATCACCATCACCCTTACCGACCTTCGCGACAAAGACGAGGAGGGCAACGTACGCACCGAGACATTCCACTCGGAGGAGGGACTGAAAGAGTTTGTCCGCTATGTAGACTCTTCACGCGAGCACCTCTTCAACGACATCATCTACCTCAACACCGAGAAGCAGGGTGTGCCCATTGAGGTAGCCATCATGTACAATACCTCGTACTCGGAGAACATACATTCCTACGTCAACAACATCAACACCATAGAGGGCGGTACCCACCTTGCAGGTTTCCGCACCGCGCTGACCCGTACACTCAAGAAGTATGCCGAAGACACCAAGGCACTGGAGAAGGCCAAGGTAGAGATTGCTGGCGAGGACTTCCGCGAAGGCCTTACCGCCGTCATATCCATCAAGGTGGCAGAGCCTCAGTTTGAGGGACAGACCAAGACCAAGCTCGGCAACTCCGAGGTGGCAGGTGCCGTACAGCAGGCCGTAGGCGAGACACTCACCAACTACCTTGAGGAGCACCCGAAAGAGGCCAAGATGATTGTAGACAAGGTGGTGCTGGCCGCACAGGCACGTATCGCAGCCCGCAAGGCACGCGAGAGCGTACAGCGCAAGAACCCCATGAGCGGTGGCGGATTGCCCGGCAAACTGGCCGACTGCTCCGACAAGGACCCCATGAACTGCGAACTCTTCATCGTCGAGGGTGACTCGGCCGGCGGATCGGCCAAGCAGGGTCGCTCACGCCTCACACAGGCCATCCTACCCATCCGCGGTAAGATCTTCAACGTGGAACGTGTGATGTGGCACAAGGCCTTCGAGCACGAAGAGGTGAACAACATCATACAAGCCCTTGGCGTACGCTTCGGACTTAACCCTGAGAACAGCAAGGAGGCCAACTACGAGAAGCTGCGCTACTACAAGACCATCATCATGACCGATGCCGACGTCGATGGCTCACACATCGACACCCTCTTGATGACCCTCTTCTACCGCTACATGCCCGAGCTCATCGAAAACGGACACCTCTTCATCGCCACCCCACCCCTCTACCTCTGTAGCAAGGGCAAGAACAAGCGCTACTGCTACGACGATGCCGACAAGGATCGCTTCATCGCCGAGTTCGGTAACGGCAGCGAGGCTGGCATCACCATCCAGCGCTATAAGGGTCTTGGTGAGATGAACCCCGAGCAGTTGTGGGAGACTACCATGAACCCCGAGACACGCCTCCTGAAGCAGGTGACCATCGAGAACGCCGCCGCAGCCGACTACGTATTCTCCATGCTCATGGGCGAGGATGTAGGCCCGCGTCGCGAGTTCATCGAGAAGAACGCTACCTATGCCAACATCGACGCATAAGAACGGCTACAAGCAAAAGAGAGTATTATATAAAAGGAACACGCGCGAGGCTGATGCCTCACGCGTGTTCCTTTTTCACTACTACTTCCCCATCAGCTTCATCTGGACAAGGATATCATTCTGGCGACGTCGCATATAGTCCGAGGGAACCTTCGAGCTGTAGCGCTTAGGGTTGGGCAAGGTGGCGGCAATGAGCGCACAGTCTGAGCGAGTGAGTCCATCGGCCGACTTCCCGAAATGGTGCCGCGCCACAGCCTCGGCACCATAGATGCGCGGGCCCATCTCTATACTGTTGAGATACACTTCCAAGATACGCTCCTTGGGCCACAGCCACTCGATAAGTACGGTATAGTAAGCCTCCACGGCCTTGCGTGCCCAGGTAGAGGTGCAGAAGGTAAACACATTCTTGGCCGTCTGCTGACTGATAGTGCTGCCGCCACGCTTGCGCTTGCCCGCCTTGCGCTCCTCGATAGCATTGCCAATCTCCTTCCAGTCGAACCCACTATGCTGGTAAAACCGCTGGTCCTCAGAGGCCACCACAGCATCGGCCAGATGAGGCGATATTTCCTCCATCGGCACCCAATCGTGATGAAACGTTGTAGGCTCACCCTTCAGAGCGGCCTTCACTGCATTCTTCACCATCAGTGGAGTCACCGGCACCGGTACATAGCGGTATAGCACCACACTGCCTATGCTTAGCAGGAAGAGCGCGATGACTATACGGAAAATTATACGAAAGAGACGCATGGGAGGGGAAAGGGAAGAGGGATGAGGGAAGAGTTAAGAGGGAAGAGCTAAGAGGGAAGAGGGGAAATTTGGTTGCCTGGAGGCAACTCTTCACTCTTCACTCTTCCCTTTTCCCTCTTAACTCAAATAATTCCTTGATTGGCCAGTTCCTCTGCCACAAGCTCCAGCTCGGCATACCAGTCCTCGCCGAAGCGGCGGATGAGGGGTTCCTTAAGGAACTTATAGAGCGGGAGATTCTCCTTCTGGCCTTTGAGGACAGCCACCTTGCACACATCCCAACGGTCGTAGTTGAGGGCGCGGTAGGGACCATACTCGCCTACACGGATGGGATAGAGGTGGCACGATACGGGTTTGTAGAAGGGTACGCGCCCTTGGCGGTAGGCCCGCTCGATGGCACAGTAGCAGCAGCCACGCTCGTCGTAGCAGGTAAACACGCAGTCCTTGCCATTCACAATGGAGGTGACGAGTTCGCCACTGGGGTCATAGTACGAGATACCCTGGCGGTTAATCACTTCGCGTGCCTCGGGCAGCAGCTCGTCCCATATCTCGGGCAGCAGCGCCTCCACCTCCTTCACCTCGTCGGGCGTGATGGGCGCACCTGCATCGCCCTCGATACAGCAGGCACCGTTGCAACCCTCAAGGTCGCACAGAAACTTCTCTTTGAATACGTCGAATGATACGACTACACCGTTTACTTCTACCATTTTAAGAGAGAAGAGGGACGAGGGAAGAGGGAAGAGGGACGAGGGAAGAGTTAGGAGGGAAAAGGGAAGAGGGAAAAGACTGGGCGGCAACTCTCTTCCTTTTTCACTTTTCACTCTTCCTTCTTCACTCTTCCTTCTTTGGATGTTTTTAATATTGTTATCAATAATTTCTTCAACTCCACACAATCTGCGTACATTGACTCAAACTGTTCTTTTGTCAGAATATCGGTTTCGTGTAAAATTTCCAGCCAATATAGACTCTCGGCGCATTCTTTCAATGCTATCTGTTGTTTGGCTATAAAGTCTGGCTTGCTTATTGCATATTGGGCTTCGGCAATATTGGCGCCAATACTTGTGCCTGACCGTAGCAGTTGCTTAGACATGACATGCTCGCCCTTTGTCTTCGTGAGATAAGAATAGAGGTTTACTATGCGAACGGCAAAAGCTTTGCTTTTAGGAAACGCGATGTCCATAATAGGGAAGAGTTAACAGTGAAGAGGGAAGAGTTAACAGGGAAGAGTTGGGAGGGAAAAGGGAAGAGGGAGAAAGTAAAAGGCCGGATGGCAACTCTTCACTCTTCCCTCTTCACTTTTCACTTAAATCAGCTGCTTGCCTGTCATCTCGGCCGGTACAGGCAGACCCATAATCTTCAGTACCGAGGGAGCCACGTCGGCAAGGATGCCGTCGGCAGGCTGTACGTCCTTGTTCTCGGTAACGTAGATGAAGGGCACGGGATTGAGCGAGTGGGCTGTGTTGGGCGAACCGTCAGCATTCACTGCATTGTCGGCATTGCCGTGGTCGGCGATGATGATAGCCTCGTAGCCGGTCTCCTTGGCAGCCTCGATAACGTCCTTCACGCACTCGTCGACAGCCTTCACGGCAGCCTCGATGGCGCTGTATACGCCGGTGTGGCCCACCATGTCGCCATTGGCGAAGTTCACGACGATGAGGTCGTACTTGTCTTCGCGGATAGCCTCCACGAGCTTGGTGCGCACCTCGTAGGCACTCATCTCGGGTTGCAGGTCATAGGTAGCCACCTTGGGTGAGGGCACCAGGATGCGGTCCTCGCCGTCGAACGGAGTCTCGCGGCCACCGTTGAGGAAGAAGGTCACGTGGGCATACTTCTCTGTCTCGGCAATGTGGAGCTGCTTGAGGCCCTTCGATGCCACATACTCGCCGAGGGTGTTCTCCACGTTCTCCTTGTCGAAGAGGATGTGTACGCCCTTGAACGATGCATCGTACGGAGTCATGCAGTAGTACTGCAATCCGGGGATGGTATGCATGCCAGCCTCGGGCATATCCTGCTGTGTGAGCACTACGGTGAGCTCCTTGGCGCGGTCGTTGCGGTAGTTGAAGAAAATCACTACGTCGCCCTCCTTGATGGTGCCGTCATAGTTGCTGTTCACGATGGGGAGGATAAACTCGTCGGTCACGCCCTCAGCGTACGACTCCTCTACGGCCTTCACCATGTCGCTGGCCTTCTTGCCCTCGCCACTTACGAGCAGGTCATAGGCCACCTTCACGCGCTCCCAGCGCTTGTCGCGGTCCATCGCGTAGTAACGACCGATGATAGAGGCAATCTTGGCATTGTGCTCCACGAGCTGACCGATGAATCCTGCACCACTCTTGGGGTCGGTGTCGCGACCGTCCATGAAGCAGTGTACGTAAGTGTTGTCGATGCCATACACACCGGCGATGTCGATGAGCTTGAAGAGATGGTCGAGTGAGCTGTGCACGCCACCATCAGAGGTGAGGCCCATGAGGTGGAGGTTCTTGCCATTCTCCTTGGCGTAGCTGTAGGCAGCCACGATCTCCTTGTTCTGCAGGATGCTGTTGTCGGCACAGGCACGGTTGATCTTCACGAGGTCCTGGTATACTACGCGGCCGGCACCGATGTTGAGGTGGCCCACCTCGGAGTTACCCATCTGTCCGTCGGGCAAACCCACGTTCTCGCCGCTGGCCTGCAGCTGAGAGTGAGGATAAGTACTCATCAGGTAGTCCCAATAGGGAGTGGGAGTGTTGAAGATAACGTCACCCTTACCGTGGTTGCCGAAACCCCAACCGTCCAAAATCATCAATAATGCTTTCTTTGACATACGATCTGTGTATTAATTGGTTTATATTGTTTTTAGTCTCACTTAATCTCACCGCAGTGAGACTCGAGTATCGCAGTAGTGAGACTACAATTTCACCGCACTGAGACTCGAGTATCACTATAGTGATACTGCCATAATTGAATAATTAACGTACAAAGATAATGCAAAGAAGCGAATAAATCCAACTTTATCCTCAACAAGTGCAACTAATCTTCGCTAATCAATGCAAAAATAGACAAAATCGGCGACATCAGCGATAGGATAATGTCATTAGCAAAGAAAACGATACCCTCATTTGTCACTCAATGATGTTGAGCATCTTGATGGTGGCCTTGATGGCCGCCTCCGTCTGGTCGGCATCGAGGCCGCGGGTCTTGAAGGTCTTACCCTCGTGCTCCCACGTGATGATGGTTTGCACGAATGCATCGGTACGGCCACCAGGGGGGATGGAGACGGCGTAGTTGGTGAGCATGGGGAACTTGCGGCCCAGCGTCTCCTTATAGATCTTGCGCAGGGCACGCACGAAGGCGTCGTACTGTCCGTCGCCACTGGCGTTCTGCTCGTACACTTGGTCGCCGATGCTCAGCTTGAGCGAAGCCATGGGCTTGAGGCCCTGCGAGAGGGTGACGTAGTAGCTCAGGAGCTTCACTCGGGCATCCTCCACGGAGTGTTTCAGCACATCGGAGATGATGTAGGGGAGGTCTTCTTGTGTAACTACCTCCTTCTTGTCGCCCAGTTCGATGATGCGCGCGGTGACCTTGCGCATGGCCTCATCGTCGAGTTCGAGGCCCAGGGCTTCGAGGTTCTTGCGTATGTTGGCCTTGCCGCTGGTCTTTCCCAAGGCATACTCGCGCTTGCGGCCGAAGCGTTCGGGTAGCAGCTCGTTACAGTAAAGGTTGTTCTTATTGTCGCCATCGGCATGCACGCCTGCCACCTGGGTAAAGACGTTCTCACCCACGATGGGTTTGTTGGCGGGGATGGTGATACCCGAATAAGACTCCACGAGGCGACTCACGTCGTTGAGACGCTCCTCATTGATGGAGGTCTCGGCACCGAAGTGGTCGCGCAAGATGGCCTGCACGCTGGCCAAGGGAGCATTGCCCGCACGCTCGCCCAATCCATTGATGGTGGTATGGAGACCCTTGGCACCAGCCAGCACGGCGGCATACACATTGCTCACAGCAAGGTCGTAGTCGTTGTGGCCATGAAAGTCGAAGTGGGTATCTGGGTAGCGCTGCACCATCACGCCCATGAACTTCTGCACCTGCATGGGATTGAGAATGCCGAGGGTATCGGGGAGCATGAAGCGGCGTATGCCACAATCGCGCAGACCGTCCATGAGCTGGAACACATAGTCGGGCGAGTTCTTCATGCCGTTGCTCCAGTCCTCGAGGTACACGTTCACCGCTACGCCCTGCTCGGTGGCATAGGCTACAGTGCGGCGTATGTCGGCGATATGCTCCTCGGGCGTGCGCTTGAGTTGCTCGGTGCAGTGCTTGAGCGAACCCTTGGTGAGGAGGTTCATCACACGGGCGCCACAACGGCGTATCCAGTCGACCGAGGTAGTGCCATCGACAAAGCCGAGGATTTCCACCTTGTCGATATGTCCGGCACGGGTGGCCCAGTCGCAGATAGCCTTGACCGACTCGGCCTCACCGTCCGATACGCGGGCCGAGGCCACCTCGATGCGGTTTACGCGGAGGTCGTCGAGCAAGCAACGTGCAATGGAAAGTTTCTCGTGGGGTACGAACGATACGCCGCTGGTCTGCTCGCCATCGCGCAGCGTAGTGTCCATTATCTCAATCTGTCGAGTTGTCATAACAATCTCTTTACCTTAAAACTACAAAAATAGTGCAAACGGGCGAAATACGAAAGCCCGTTTGCACCTATACGACCCAAATCTTAGAAATTGGCGTTGTTCGGCGTACGGGGGAAGGGGATGACATCACGAATGTTGGTCATACCTGTCACGAAGAGCAGCAAACGCTCGAAGCCGAGGCCGAAGCCCGAGTGGGGGCAGGTACCATACTTGCGGGTGTCGAGATACCACCACATATCCTTCATGGGGATACCCAACTCCTCAACGCGAGCGAGCAGCTTGTCATAGTCAGCCTCACGCTCTGAGCCACCGATAATCTCACCAATCTTGGGGAAGAGCACGTCCATGGCACGTACGGTCTTGCCATCCTCGTTCTGCTTCATGTAGAAGGCCTTGATCTCCTTGGGATAGTCGGTAAGGATAACAGGACGCTTAAAGTGCTCCTCCACGAGGTAACGCTCGTGCTCAGAAGCGAGGTCGGCACCCCAGAATACGGGGAACTCAAACTTATGACCCTTGGCTACGGCATCCTCGAGAATCTTGATACCCTCGGTATAGGGCAGACGCACAAACTCCTCCTTGATGACACCTTCGAGACGGGCGATGAGCTCCTTGTCGAACATGTCGTTGAGGAACTTCACATCGTCGTAGCAGTGCTCAAGTGCCCAGCGTACGCAGTGCTTGATGAAGTCCTCAGCAAGCTGCATGTTGTCGTTGATATCATTGAAGGCAACCTCAGGCTCGATCATCCAGAACTCGGCGAGGTGACGCGGAGTGTTGGAGTTCTCGGCACGGAAGGTAGGGCCGAAGGTATAGATGGCACCAAGTGCTGTAGCAGCAAGCTCGCCTTCGAGCTGGCCCGATACGGTGAGCGAGGCCTGCTTGCCGAAGAAGTCGCTGTCATAGTTGATACTGCCGTTCTCGTCCTTCTTCAGGTCGTAGAGGTTCATGGTAGTTACCTGGAACATCTGACCGGCACCCTCACAGTCCGAAGCGGTGATGATGGGGGTGTGGAAGTAGAAGAAGCCACGCTCGTGGAAGAACTGGTGGATGGCAATGGCCATATTGTGACGGATGCGGTAGACGGCACCGAAAGTGTTGGTACGGGGACGCAGATGAGCAATCTCACGGAGGAACTCCATGGAGTGGCCCTTCTTCTGCAGAGGATAAGTGTTGTCGCACTCGCCCAACACCTCAATCTCACGTGCCTGAATCTCGGCTGCCTGGCCAGCACCAACCGACTGCACCAATTCGCCATTGATGCTCAGGCAAGCACCGGTGGTAATCTTCTTGAGCATCTCCTCGTCAAAGTTGGCAAGGTCCACTACAATCTGTATATTCTTGATGGTAGAACCGTCGTTCAGTGCAATGAAGTTTACCTGCTTACTGCCACGACGGGTACGTACCCATCCTTTCACGTTGACCATAGCACCAAAGTCGGTACGCTTCAGGAGGTCAACAATACGTGTTCTGATGATTGTGTCCATATCTTACTTCTTTTATTTGTAGTTAAAGGGAGTTAAAGGGAGATAGTCGCTTCGCGCCTTGGGGAGATAAAGCCAATTGTTTTTCGCGCGGGGTAACTATTGGCTTTTAACTCCATTTATCTCCTTTTATCTCCATAAATTAATTACTCATACGCTCCCATGCGCAGCATGTTGACCTCCTTCTCGGTAAGGAAGCGCCAGTCGCCACGGCGAACGTTCTTCTTGGTGAGTCCGGCAAACTGTACGCGGTCGAGACGCAATACACGGTAGCCCACTGCCTCGAACATACGACGTACGATACGGTTGCGGCCACTGTGGATCTCTACACCTACGAGTGATTTGTCGGTGTCAGAGGTATAACTGATCTCGTCGGCATGAATCTCGCCATCCTCAAGCTGTACGCCAGTAGCCAACTGCTCCATATCGGCAGCGGTTAGGTTCTTGTCGAGACGCACGTGATAGATCTTCTTCTTCAGGAAACGGGGATGTGTCAGTTTTGATGCCAACTCGCCATCATTCGTGAGCAGGAGCACACCTGTGGTATTGCGGTCGAGACGGCCTACGGGATAGATACGCTCCTTACAAGCACCCTTCACGAGGTCCATCACGGTCTTGCGATCCTGAGGATCCTCTACGGTGGTCACATAATCCTTCGGTTTATTGAGCAAGATATAAATCTTGCGTTCAATGCTGATGGTCTGGTCGTGGAAACGCACCTCATCGCCACGCTTTACCTTGGTGCCGAGCTCGGTCACTACCTGTCCGTTAACGGTCACTACACCAGCAGTAATGAAATCGTCAGCCTCGCGGCGTGAACATACGCCAGCATTGGCGAGATATTTATTCAAGCGGATTGGTTCGTTGGGATCTTTCAGTTCCTCACGATACTGGATCTGCTTCTTCTTGCTATATCTATTGTCACCGAAGCCTCCCTTCTTCTTGAAGCCACCTGCGGCAGGACGCTGACCATAGCCTCCCTCTCGATTAAAACGGGGACGCTGAGCATAGCTACCCTCGCCACCTTCACGGTTGTAGCGCGGACGGAATGCGTTTTCGACATCAGAGTTCCATGAGTTGCCCGGTTCAGGACGATCATACGAAGGACGGCTATAGGGCTTGTTCACCGGACGATAGCTATTACCTTCTCCATCATTGAAACGACGACGGGTGTAATCGCTATTGTAGCTATTGTTACGGCTGTAAGTACGCTCACCATTATAAGAACGCTCTGAATTGTATGAACGTTCGCCATTGTACTGACGTTCTCCATCGAAGTTGCGCTCACGATTGAAACGGGGGCGGTTGCCATCAAAATTAGGGTTAAAAGAGCTACGCTGCGGACGCTCTACTTTAGCATAACGGGGTGCACCCTCCTCGCGATTGAAGCGAGGACGCTGTGGGCGTGTGGTGCCATCGGCGTTTCTCACGAAACGCTGTCTGGGCGCACGGTGACCATCGTTGTTCCAACTGTTTTCGCGGTTGTACGAACTGCGTTCGTTACCGCCATTCTCTGATTCGAATCCCTCGAATCGATTTACATTGTCTGTAGTCATAATGATTTGTTCTTTTCCTGCCTCGCGGCAGATGATTTGTTCCTTTTTTGATTAAGGGCTTGTTAAGGTTCCTAATATTTATTTATGGATTATGAAGCAAACAGCTGTTCGCCTCTGTCATCTTTCAACTTTCATCTTTCAACTTGGCTTACACTCCCGTGTAGTTCCAAGGAGCAATCTCCTTAAGTTCGGCCTTTACGGCATCGCTCACGTCAAGGCCATCGATAAACTCCTGCATCGACTCGGCAGTCACGGCAGCGTTGGTGCGGGTGAGCGCCTTCAATGCTTCGTAGGGGTTAGGATAGCCCTCACGACGGAGGATGGTCTGTATGGCCTCAGCAGCCACATTCCAGCTGTTGTCAAGGTCGCGACGGATAGCCGCTTCGTTGAGCAGCAACTTGCCGAGTCCCTTGAGCGAGCTCTGGATGGCAATGGCAATATGGCCGAAGGGTACACCGACGTTGCGGAGCACCGTAGAGTCGGTAAGGTCACGCTGCAGGCGGCTGATGGGGAGCTTGCTTGCCAAGTGCTCAAGGATGGCATTGGCGATACCAAGGTTACCTTCGGCATTCTCGAAGTCGATGGGGTTCACCTTGTGGGGCATAGCACTTGAGCCTACCTCACCGGCCTTAATCTTCTGCTTGAAGTACTCCATGGAGATGTACTGCCAGAAGTCGCGGTTCATATCTATCATGATGGTATTGATGCGCTTGAGGGCATCGAAAATACCGGCCAGGTAGTCGTAGTTAGATATCTGTGTGGTATACTGCTCGCGCTGTAGGCCGAGATACTCAGCTACGAAGCGGTTGCCCACAGCCTTCCAGTCGTGCTGGGGATAGGCCACGTGGTGAGCATTGTAGTTGCCGGTAGCACCGCCAAACTTGGCCGTGATGGGGCAAGCCTTGAGCACGGCAAGCTGCTGCTCCAGTCGATAGGCAAACACGCGTACCTCCTTGCCCAAGCGAGTGGGCGAAGCGGGCTGGCCGTGGGTCTTGGCCAGCATGGGGATAGCATCCCACTCGTCGGCATACGTATTGAGCTGTGCGATGAGCTGTTCAATAAGGGGGTAATACACATCGGCTAATGCCTCTTTCACAGAGAGGGGCACCGAGGTGTTGTTGATGTCCTGTGAGGTAAGACCGAAGTGCACGAACTCCTTGAACGGGATAAGTGCGGATTCCTTGTCAAACTGCTCCTTGATGAAGTACTCCACAGCCTTCACATCATGGTTAGTAACGCTCTCAATCTCCTTCACGCGAGCTGCATCAGCTTCAGAGAAGTTTGTATAGATGCTACGCAAGTAGGGGAAAAGGCTCTTGTCGACACCCTGCAACTGAGGCAAGGGAAGCTCGCAAAGCATGATGAAATACTCGATCTCTACACGTACACGGTAACGAATAAGAGCATACTCAGAAAAATACTCGGCCAACGATGCGGTCTTGCTACGATAGCGACCGTCGATGGGCGATACTGCTGTAAGGATATCCAACTCCATAATAATCTTGAAAATGATGGTTATTTCGTGTCTTGCCAAATCATTCAAAAGGGCAACGCATCACTGCATGCCATTTTGAGCCTACAAAGTTACGCTTTTTTATCCATATAACGCGCGTGAAAAATGAAAAGTTTGTTATAAAGACGAGTTTAGCCGAAGGTTAGAGTAATTCCTCCTCATAAATTGCAATTCATAACACATAATTCATAATAAATTTGTATCTTCGCGCGACGAAGTTGACAAGCATAGCCAATGATTGACCAAGCGACCATAGACCGCATCATGGATGCCGCACAGATAGTAGATGTGGTATCGGAATTTGTCACCCTGCGCCGAAGGGGCGTCAATTACGTTGGTCTATGCCCATTCCACAACGAGAAGACGCCTTCATTCAGCGTATCGCCCTCGAAGGGTGTATGCAAGTGCTTCAGTTGTGGCAAGGGAGGCAACGTGGTGCATTTCATCATGGAACACGAGCAGCTCAACTACTACGAAGCTCTGAAATGGCTGGCCAAGAAATACGGCATCGAGGTCAAAGAGCGCGAGCTATCCGATGAGGAGAAACAAGCGCAGAGCGTACGTGAGAGTCTTTTTCTGGTCAACGACTTTGCCAACGGCTATTTTCAGGACATCCTACACAACCACCCTGACGGACAGGCTATCGGCATGAGCTATTTCCGCCAACGCGGTTTCCGTGACGACATCATCAAGAAGTTCCAACTGGGGTTTAGCACCGAAGGACGTGACGCCTTGGCTAAGGAGGCGAAAAGACGCGGGTTCAACACCGACTATCTGACAAAAACCGGTCTGTGCTATACTCGCGATGACGGCCAGTTGCGCGACCGTTTCTGGGGGCGCGTCATATTTCCCGTACATACACTATCAGGCAAGGTGGTGGCTTTTGGCGGACGCGTGCTGAAGACCGACTCCAAAGTAGCCAAGTATGTCAACTCGCCCGAATCGGAGATATACCATAAGAGCCGTGAGCTCTATGGCATATACTTTGCCAAGCAAGCTATCGTAAAGCAAGACAAGTGCTTCCTTGTGGAGGGATATACCGACGTAATATCGATGCATCAAGCCGGAGTGGAGAATGTGGTAGCCTCATCGGGCACCTCGCTCACCTCGGGGCAGATACGCATGATACACCGCTTCACCAACAACATCACCGTACTCTATGATGGCGATATGGCGGGCATCAAGGCATCGCTGCGCGGTATCGACATGTTGCTTGAGGAGGGTATGAACATCAAGGTAATGCTACTGCCCGACGGTGATGACCCCGACAGCTTTGCCCGCAAGCACAATGCCACAGAATTTCAGGAGTATATAACAGCCCATGAGGTAGACTTCATTCGATTCAAGACCAATCTCTTGATGACAGATGCCAAGGGCGATCCCTACAAACGCTCCGAGGTAATCAAGGATATCGTAAAAAGTATCGCCGTCATACCTGAAGCCATCGTGCGCTCTGAATATATCAAAGAGTGCAGCCAGATGCTCCACGTGGAGGAACGTATACTGGTAAGCGAAGTAGCCAAACTGAAAAAAGAGAAAGAGGCATCTGGTACCACCACAAAGAGAGACGAAACAGGAAACACTGCCCCTCCATCACCAGAAAACCACTCGGGCAATCAGGAAGAGTCAAGCACTCCTTCCCCTTCAGACACCCCCATAGCCACCTCTGCCACAGAGCCTGCAGGGAGTCAGATAACGCAGCCTCTATGGACCAGCAACCCACTATTCATGAAAGAGCAGCTCATCGTGCAGCAACTGATGCGCCACGGAGAAAAAGTAATGTTTATAGATGAGGAAACCGGCAGCGAGGTTACCGTAACCGAATATGTGGTGTCTGATCTGGAGGCAGACGGTATCACCCTAAGCACACCTCTTTTTGCCGAGGTGATACAGGAGCTGAAGCAACACATTGGTACACCCGGATTCACTGCAGAACGATATTTCGTTGGGCATGCCAACCCCACACTAAGCCGACTGGCCGCAGATCTTGTAGAAGAGAAGTACCAGTTGAGCAAGTATCACTCCAAGACACAATCTGTTGTCAAAGAGGCCGACCGCCTACACGAGATTATGCCACACCTACTCGGCGACTACAAAATGGCTATCGTGGACATAGAACTGAAAGAGACTCAGAATCAGCTACGACAACCCACCGTAATGAACGACCCTGCCCTATGCATGGAGACGATGGCTCGCTATAAGCAGCTGATGGAGACTAGAAAAGTGATGGCCAAGATTCTTGGCGACCGTGTAATAGGCACATGAGATATAGGCCTCACGCGCGTACATTAATATAATATTGGGAGATTAGCCTCAGTCACATCCGTTAACCACGGATGAGATTCATAAACTCTTCACGCGTCTTGGCCTGATTGAAGGCACCCGTAAAGTCCGAAGTCGTAGTGATTGAGTTTTGCTTCTCCACACCACGCATCTGCATACACATGTGCTGTGCCTCCACTACCACCATCACTCCTAAAGGGTTGAGAGTTTCCTGTATACACTCCTTGATTTGTAGTGTCATGCGCTCCTGCACTTGCAGACGATGCGAGAAGATATCGACCACGCGGGCAATCTTGCTCAGCCCCGTGATATAGCCATTAGGGATATAGGCCACATGTACCTTTCCGAAAAACGGCAACATGTGGTGTTCGCAGAGCGAATAGAAATCAATATTCTTCACGATGACCATCTGGCTATAATCCTCCTTGAACTTGGCAGAGTTGAGCACAGCCTTCGGATCCATGCGATAGCCACGAGTGAGTGTCTGCATAGCACGTGCCACTCGCTGAGGTGTCTTTACCAAGCCTTCCCGTTCGGCATCTTCACCCAACAAGCCCAATATCTGGCGGTAATGCTCTTCTAATTCGGGATTACGTTCGTCAATAGGATAATTGCTCGGATTCTCCATCATCATAGCGTAATATTGATCAGTTGGTTAGGAAGGATAGCTATCTCCTTGAAGTTACCCGACTTCTTGAGCATACGCATCACTTGGTCGGCCTCCTCAATCGTTTTGTAGTCGCCCACTCGGCACACCCATCGGGGTGCCACAAACTCGGCGTAGACCGGTATCTCGGGATGATTGTTCTTGACAAACTGGGCTGCCTTCTGAGCCTCTTCCTTAGCATTGCGTGTATTGCCTCCTGCATATATCTGTATGCGATAGCCCACCGTCTGCAACTTCTTTCCCTTGTTCAAGGCAGGATTATACACCATGCCCAAGAGAGAGTTGAGACGTGCATCCTGATGGATAGTAACTACTCCCTCGCCCGGTACTATCTGTTCAAGCCGGTCTACGATATTGTCCTGCGCTACAAGCGGCAGACTGACAAGGGTCAGCAGCAATACACAAAGTCGTTTCATAATGATAAACAAGAAAGGAGTTCGGGAGTCAGGAGACTGAACTCCTGAACTCCTTAAAAGAATACTTAAGCCTTGAATGCATCAATGATGCCCTTGAAATCCTCTACCTTCAGTGCAGCGCCACCAATGAGGCCACCGTCAACGTCGGGGTTAGCGAAGAGTTCCTTGGCATTTGAGGGTTTGCAGCTACCGCCATAGAGGATGGAGGTGTTGTCAGCCACTTCCTTGCCAAACTGCTTAGCAATCACTGAGCGGATATAAGCATGGATCTCCTGAGCCTGCTCTGCAGTAGCGGTCTTGCCGGTACCGATAGCCCAAACGGGCTCGTAAGCGAGCACAATCTTAGAGAAGTCCTCAGCAGAGAGACCAAAGAGAGAGCCTTCGAGCTGATTGTATACAACCTCGTTCTGCTTGCCAGCCTCACGCTCCTCAAGCACCTCACCAATGCAGAAGATAGGAGTCAGACCGTTAGCCAGAGCCAAGAGAACCTTCTCCTTAAGGATTTCGGGAGTCTCACCATAGTAAGCACGACGCTCAGAGTGACCCAAGATTACATACTGGGCACCAGTAGAAGCTACCATAGCGGCAGACACTTCACCGGTATAAGCACCAGAAGCCTTGTCTGCGCAGTTCTCGGCACCTACAGCAATAATACCCTTGTCAACGATAGGTGTTACCGAAGCCAAGTGGATGAACGGAGTGCAGATGATAACCTCACAGTTGGGTTTGTCAGCTGTCAAAGCCTCGTTCAACTCAGTAGCCAAAGCAATACCCTCCTGGAGAGTCTTGTTCATTTTCCAGTTTCCTGCAACAATGTTCTTTCTCATTTTCTTTTGATTTTAACAGTTAATATTGTTTTCGTATATTCATTTTCTTCTATCAAGATGCAAAGGTACATAAAAGCGGGCGAATAAACAAGGATTTAATGGCAGCGAACGCGAAAGCCACTATACGTTCCCATAAAGAGACGATAGAGGAATCCGCCACTATGCATCACTTACTATTCCTTACTCTTCCCTCCTACTCTATCAACAGCCACAAGGAGCAGTAGCGGGAAGAACATCCAGAAAGCCATTGCTATGCGTCGCGCCGCAACCTCATGCGGGGTCACGACCAATGCGGCATTATCCTCTATACGTACACTTAGCTGCTCATCACGCGGGATGTCAACTGTACTCCATTTCCCCACGATGGTAGCATCTTTCAGTACAATAAGTCCAGGATTGGCTCGTACCATGGTCTTGAGTAATATATCATCGGCATTCAAATAGGGATAGGATGCCCCCGTGCGTTCTGTCCATTGGGCAATAGCCTGGGCATTTGACGATGTCAACATGTAGAACTGGTGACCGCCTACCTTGGCATAGTCGTACAGGTCATTGATAACATCAAGCATACCCTCATTTGCTCTTCTGAGCTCATGTGACACTACCAGGAATGTATAGCCAGGATAGTCAAGGACATCCCATGTCACATCCTCGCCATCAAGCGTAGAGAGATGAAAATCGGCGATGGGAGGCACATATCCCTTGCTCACCAAACGGCTCTCACGCTTCACAAAAGTCCACGTAGAGTCGGGATAATCATCAAAGGTAAATGTACGCTGCTCACCATCTTTCTCCAGTACGAAGAGAGTTTCATATTCGTCCTGCGGAGCATCATCAGGTATCGTCATACTCTCTGTGATGCTGGTGCCGATAGCATAAGGGCGGAAGTCCAATACAGGCAGATGCCGCATATTGTAGCGCATGAATACAGCGATAGAAGCCAAAGCATACACAAAAATCAGCCATTGAGTACGCTCCGATATAACGCGCCATATACGCTTATGATATACCAGCACCGTGACGGCCATAAGAAGCAGCACGACATTCTTCCCGAAGGTCTGCCAGTTGGTCAACACCACAGCATCGCCAAAGCAGCCGCAGTCGCTAACAGGATTGGTCAACGCCAGCACCAATGTCAACGGTGTCATCACACCAAGGAAAATAATCATCAGCCATAGGTAGAAGCGTCGGTACAGGCCGAAGAATAGTGCCACACCCATCACATACTCTACTGCAATAAGTGCCCATGCGCCCAGCAACAGTATCCCAGGGTGCACAGCCAAGCCAAAGGCATCGGCATAGTCGGCCATCTTGTACACCGTACCCATAGGGTCGACAGCCTTCACGAAGCCGGAGAAAGCAAATACCAGAGCCAGCGCAAAGCGCAAAGCATTGATGGTGATACCTGATGCTATATGTACGGATTTATTCTCCAAAGTCAATCTTTATCAGTCCAAACACCGAGTAGTTTATCATGTCCATATAGTTGGCATCTACCCCCTCCGACACGATTGTCTGCCCTTCATTGCTTTCAATCTGCTTGGTACGATATATTTTCATCAATATCAAGTCTGTGTATGAGCTGATGCGCATGCTCCGCCAAGCCTCATCATAGTCATGATTCTTGGCCTTCATCAGGTTCAGTGCCTTAGTGGCATATTCATCATATTTAGCCAATGCCACCTCAGGAGACATATCATCAGCCTCGGCATACCCAAGTTCAAGCTGTATGAGAGCAATAATGCCGTAGTTGACAATACCTATAAACTCAGAGCGTATGCCTTCGTCGACCATCGTCTCGCCTTTCGTCTCGATACTGCGTATGCGATTGGCCTTGATGAAGATCTGATCGGTCACAGAGGTCGGACGCATGATACGCCACGCTGCGCCATAGTCTTTCAACTTTTTGGCGAACAGGTCACGACAGGTTGCAATGATCTGTTCGAATTGTCTGTTTGTATCCATATCAGTTGAGGGTTTGGAATTGAAGATTGAGAGTTAAGGAAGAATTCCGAATTGTGAATTGTCAATTAGTAAAGCCTAAGCACCTGTCCTGGGCGCAGGATGGTCTTGGTTGTGATACCATTGAGCTTGCACAGATTCTTCACCGTAGTTCCCTTACGTGCCGCAATGCGACCCAGCGAATCCCCCTTGCGCACCTTATAGTACGTGTCGGGGTCAGAAGGATCATACACCTTCTTTTTCGGTTTCTTATATAAATAGGTATCGCCAGTGACATCTTGGTTGGGAAAGTCAAACATCAGAGCGGGGTCGAGCGCCTTGCCCAGCAGACGGGTCTCAAAATGCAGATGAGTACCGGTGCTACGTCCCGTATTACCACCCAATCCTATAGGATCGCCCGCCTTTACCACCTCATTCTCATCCACCAGTTTCTTTGTCAGGTGAGCGTACAACGTCTCCAGACCATTCGCATGGCGTATCACCACATAGTTTCCATAGCCACGACGCTGATAGCTCACATAACGCACCTTGCCATCAAATGCAGCACGGATAGTATCTCCACGCTGAACCTTCACATCCAGTCCGTAGTGGATACGACGGCGACGCGGACGATAGCCAAAGATGTCCGTAATCTTAGTATTCTCTGTGGGCATGCAGAATCCCGTCAGGTCAATGAGGAAAGAGTCGGGTATCACCACATTGGTATACTTATGCGCATATTCGTTGCTCCACTCGGGATAGAGATCATCGGCAGGATATTCATAAGTTTCAGCCTTGATGAGGCGGTTGAGCACCACAGAGTCGATACGTGCCATCTGCTTGTCCAGGGGTGCTTGCGCAGCCAGCAGGTCCTGTCCATAGGCTTGTGATGCCACAGCCATAAAAGCAAGCAGAGCAATATTCTTAAGTAGGTTGATTTTCATTCTTTTACTTTGCACAGATAATTTCAAACTGCAAAGTTAGTACATTTATCGCAGATAGCAAAACGTAGTTTTGATTTATTATTCGTAAACGGGATTAGGACTCCCCTCGTTAACCCTTAATCGTTAATCGTTCATCATTAATCGTTAATCGTTAATCGTTAAACGTCCACCGTTCATCACTCCCTCGTCCCTATCACCTGATTGCTATAGTCCACATTGATGCGCGAATAACGGTTCCACCCTACCTCGCTAAGTCCCTTTTCATAAAAGGTCTGCAGCTTGTCAAACTTATGTGCATAGTTCCCTGGGGCACCCAATACGATGACATGGTTGCCTACACGAGGTACCAGTTCCAGTTCGCCGTGCCGAGTCACACAGATCTGCTCTACCTGTGCATTCCACAGTTCATTATCCTGCAAGTACAGTGCAAGTTCAAGCAACTCCTTCTTCGCAAAATCGCGGGTAATATACCCCGTAGCCACGGGAACATATACAGCCTTTGCTATACGCTCTATCATCTCACCCTCCTCATCGAGATAGTAGCTTTCGCCTCCGTTGGCCATCACGCGCAAGATGGGACGACGGCACTTCACCTCCACCACCACATGTCCGTTTATCGTCTTATAGCACTCGCTTGACGCGATGAGCGGAGATGCCTCCAGAGCCTCCTCTATAGCATGTAGGCTCACCTCTTCGAGCGGCTTTCCAGTGGGGTTCAGACCACTCTTAGCCAGCAATGCGACTACATCGGCTGTATTCATGTACCCAGTCTCAAGACTATCACGCATCTCGAGGCGAACCCCCTTACAGACCTGACCCGCAGGCTTGTTGCAAAGAGCGATGGCGGCAAAGACAATGTAGCCCGCCAGTAGGACAAGGGCAATAGTGGAAAGCAGCTTTTTCATAAATAAAAAAGTTAAAAGTTAAGAATTAAAAGTCAAGAGTTAAAACTAAGGTCCACCTATCTTGATTTATAGTTCCCGCCTGTTCTAATTTTTAATTTATAATTTTAGTTCTTCAAAATCTTCGTTATCTCAGTTGCATAATTCTCGATGTCGCCTGCACCAAGCGTTACGAGTACCTCCAGTTCATCTTTCTTGGCCTCCACTGTGGCAAGTACATCACTTTTGCTTATCATCAGTTTCTGCACATGGGCAGCCAGATTATCGTATATGAGCTGGCTGGTTACACCAGGGATAGGCAACTCACGGGCAGGATAGATATCGGTAAGGATTACCTCATCGAAGAGCGAGAGACTCTCGGCAAACTCACGATAGAAATCCTGTGTACGTGAGTAAAGGTGAGGTTGGAAGATGGCTGTCACCTTACGTCCAGCATACAGTTCGCGTATCGAGAGGGCGCTCTGGCGAATCTCGGCCGGATGATGGGCATAATCGCTGAGATACACCTTTGTGGCGCTCTTCAGTTTGAAGTCGAAACGGCGCTCCACACCTCGGAAGCTCTCCATGCCTGCACGCAGTTCCTCATCGGTGACACCCGCCAGACGGGCCATCGCCATAGCCGCCACCCCATTGTCAATATTGACACTCAAGGGCACACCGAGACGAATGTCCTTGACCGTGCCCTCGGGATGAACGAAGTCAATCACAATCTCCCCACCGCCAACACGTATATTCTCGGCATGAAAATCACCCCTGTCGCGAGAATAGGTATATACACGCACTCCCGGCTGCACCTGCGGCTTTATCTCCAGCCCCTCGTGGATGATGAGCACACCGTCAGGTCGGATGAGCGAGGTGTACTTCTCGAAACTCTCCCAGTAAGCCTCAGGCGTACCATAGATATCCAGGTGATCTGGATCCGTAGAAGTGATTACCGACATGTAGGGGCGCAGTTGATGAAACGAGCGGTCAAACTCATCGGCCTCGATTACCACATAGTCACTCTTGTCAGTCAGCAGCAGATTGGTACCATAGTTCTGCGATATGCCACCCAGAAAAGCCGTTGTCCCCACATGAGAGCCATAGATAAGGTGGGCAGCCATAGTTGATGTAGTCGTCTTTCCATGCGTACCCGCCACACACAGACCTCGGCGGCTGCGGGTGATGGTACCCAGCAGTTGGGCACGCTTCTGAATCTCAAATCCCTGTTCGCGAAACCACGTAAGTTCACTATGCTCCTGCGGCACCGCCGGTGTGTACACCACCAAGGTATGTGCCTTGTCTTTACAGCTATCGGGAATCATCGTACAGTCATCCTCATAGTGGATCGCTGCACCCTCAGCATTGAGGCGCTCAGTGAGCTCACTCGACGTACGGTCATACCCCGCCACCACCTTGCCTAATGACAAGAAGTAGCGCACCAAAGCACTCATACCGATACCACCGGCACCAATGAAATATACAGACTTTATCGAATCAATCTCCATGTTCCTTTTTCCTTATATTTACCTTTCTCAATTTAGCTGCGAAGATACATAAAATAATTGACAAAGTATAATTTCAGCAATGGACACTTGCAAACTTACAATTATCTCACCCTTTGTACCATTACAGTTTGGAGGACGTAGCACATAAGTTACTACGTCCTCCACTATATCTATAAATCCTGATGATGCATTACATGACCACGGTCGTTGTGTCCGTCGCTATTGGGACCAAGGAGCTGGTGTCTTCATGCTTTGGCTGCTCCATATAGACCTTCTTCTTAATCGTCACCTCAGGAGCTGCATCCTTCTTGGCCTCACCATTGGCATCCAGGGGAGTGGTGTAGGTAATCTCAAAGGGGTAGATGCTGGGCGGGCAGCCCTCTTCGCGCACACAAATATGTACATAATTGACGCCCTCACGTACAGAGTCGAGGTTGCATACATACCTTGTCTCGGAGAGTTTCACCACCTCGGAAGGCAGTGAGTCGCTGAGTATCTCTACGCTAAATGGGTAGTCTGCCTCGCCCACCTCCTTTACCATGGTCATATTGACCGTGAAAGAGACCTTACCATCTTCAACAAAAGTCTCAGACTCGTCCAGGTCTACATTGATGTATTTCACATGCCATGCCTTTATCTTTATGGAGTCGATGGGGTATACCAAGCGGTCATACGTGATCTGTACCGGATAGGACACATCAATCGTCATGTCGGGCAGACTATCGGGTATCGCGAGCTTGCACTTGTACTGCACATAGTTGCCATACTCGGTGTTCTTGGTTTCCAAGGAGAGTTTATCGACGCTGCAGCCATGTTGCGGGTCAAGGTCGAAACGACACTTGTCGGCCGAGATGACCGACGGCAATTCGAGGCGCACAGGTACCACACGGTTCTTGTGTCTGAAACCAACATCATTGCCATCGTTCAGCAAGAGTCGATACGGGAGGTGCTCATCATATACCAACAGCCCCCACTTACCATCCAAGCAGACTGCCGCATAGTTGCCAACAGCAAAGCCGTAATCCTCAAACTGGGGAGGCAGCACTACCCTACCCTTAGACACGATGCCCCATCTGTAGCCCTTCTGCAATGCTTGCAGTGGGGAGCGATACCTCAACGGCTCCTGCACCTGCTTCGTATACACCTTCTCTGTGCCATCGGCATAGTTGACTCTTTTGAGCTGCATCAACTCATCGAAATAGAACTCCACGAAATCGTTCTTTCCGCTCTTGCCTCTCAGCACATAGGTACCTCTGCTCTCTTTCAGGAGTTGCTCCTTCTCTCCTACGACAGCCAGCTGTTTCTTTACATTGGTCTCTGCCAAGGTGGCAAAGGCAGGAGTCAGCACTGTGCTCTCTGTGCTCACCCAATATATCTTGTTCTTATACACAGCCACTCCTATGCCCTCATCATTCAAGGATGAAAGGAACTGCACATCGAGCCGGTCGACCTCCTTGCCTTTATATGTGAAGGACACGATTTTATGGTCGGCGGTGACATGCAGATAATGCGGATTCTTCAACTTCTCGGCCGACTCATACGCCAGGCTAGCAGCTACGCCACAGTTGAACGGGTACACCTGGGCGAGATGGGAGTAGACAGACTCCTCGCCCTGCGCATTCAGAGAGCAGTAGAAGTCGCCTCGCTTCACCAGCAAACGGCCATCGCTAAAGTAGGGATAGTCATATACTACAGTATATCCACTGAGAGGAACGAATCGCCCTTCGTCATCATAGAAGCCCACAACGTTCTCAGTGTCATGATCCGTCACCACAGAAAGTTGCTCCACGAAGGGGTGCATAAGGTCGCTCGTGGCATCTACATGCACACCCTCCAACGTGTTTATTGAGGTTGTTCCCAAAGAGTCTCCTATAATCAGTGGAGCACCTTCGGCAATGTAGATACTATCGTAAACGGGAGGCATCACCCATCTCACTACCTGTCCGCTTACCGCAAGGACAGAGATTACAAACAAAATCACAAAGGAGAATCTTCTCATATTCTAAAGTTTTTCTAAACTCATTCAATTGCCGAAACACATCCTACCCTTTCGGCAGGGCAAAGATAGGAAATTAATTTCAAATATGATTCTTTAACGATGAACGATTAACGGTTAACGTAGAGCGAAAGAATACGAGTTTTGCAAGAATCCATACACGCGCACCTTGCATTTCAACGAGTGAAAAGGACCTTTTTACTCGGTGAAAAGGCTTAAACCAAGGAATAATGGGTCAAAATTGAACCAGCGACATAAGCTAATCAAAAATACTACTCCAAACATACTATAGAAACAAGACTGGCCCTTGTTAATAGCCAGTCTTGCTTCTTATGGAGTCAATTTTCGATATTAAAGGCTTAGATATCGTACCTTATTACCACTACTGATATATTCAATGCTAATTTTTCCTAACTCATCAGTATATGTGTTTTCTGAACTCTGCTTATATTTTTTCGACAAGAATTCATTTACTTTCTTCTGATCGAGGAGAGATGTCAAAGACACATCAACGACATTGACAGTCTCACCATCAAACATCAGCGAAACCTGATCTACATATTCCAATCCTGCATAGCCAAGCATATCATCAGCAATTTCGAACTCAATGAAAGAGTTCAAATCTTCATATCGTTCACAATCAATATAGAACATCTCCTTAACCTCTTGTCTGTTCTTACCCAAAGCGACGCTAAAGTCCTCAAACAAATCGTGATTGATATAAGTAAACTCTACTTTACTTTCATTATCCCACACTATCTTCACATTAGATCTGCTAAAGTCCTGCTTATCTGTATAAATATACGGAGGTGTCTTCGCCGATGCATCCTTATAATACTTAGCTCCCAAATAATTCGTCAGGCTTGTCTTTGTGAAAGCCAAATGTTTGAAAGCTAAAGTAACTTTTACAACCAATCCAGTACGACGATTTATAGAGAATTCCAAATTTTTATCTTCTCCATTATACACAATCATAAACCCAGAATTGTCTTCTACAGAGCCATACTCTGCCAAGACCTCTTCTTTGGTATATCCTATAGCACGGGCATAATCGGGGATAAGGCCTCCAGCCGTCACCAATATTACAGCCGTACCCTCAGAAGCGACCACATCAACCAATGTAATACCTTCGGCCACAGCTGCTATCACTCCTGTATGATCTACAACTCTGGCTACTTTCTCGTTATGAGAAACATACTTTGTAATCTTGCCAGCAACTTTCTCCGCATAGTACCCCTCGTTAGGAGTATATATTTCCCCAAAACCCAAATCAAGCCTATCTACCAACTTGGCATAGGTCCTCGTCTCACCCGTCACATTATCTTTGACAGTAAATGAGTTTGTTTTTAGCTTGGTCACCATCCAGTCCAACGATTTAGTAAGTCCCACAGCGGTTAGATTCACTTTATCTATAACGCTAAAACTACCTTCAGGCTTATATCCTACAAAAGCGGCATCGGCCAAGACCGTAGTATAATAGAAACCGCCATTGGGGGTAAACTTAAGGATTTCAGTAACGCCTGTTGCGGCATTGTCATATACCCAAGTTCCCGTCAGGGCGTCATTGGTCACTACTATTGGTTCCGGTTCCGGATCCTTATTACAGCTCGCCAATAGGCAAACCATACTAATCAAATAAAACAGTTTCTTCATGTCAATAGCTCTTTATAGTTAATAATATGGTTTGGAATCAACATGTTCCAAGTCGCAAATATACGGATTATTATAATATATAGTTACATTATCGCCGTTTTTTTAACGTTTCGAGGCATTCACGATTGTTGAGTCGCGCAAGATTTCGGGTATGTCCTCTTCGGTCTGCTCAGCCGCAGCAGCCTGGGCATCGCGTGTCATCTTCTCGGTATGGTAACTCACGCTGAGTATCATACCGATGTAGCAACAATTGATGAGGGTAGAGGTTCCTCCACGGCTTATCAGGGGCAGGGGCTGACCTGTAACTGGGAAGAGGCCAACGGCAACCATCATATTGAGCATGGCCTGCGCCACAAGCATCAGCGCGCAGCCCATGACCAGAAAGGCGGGGAAGTAGCCACGACTCTTCTGCGCTATCTTGGCTGCTCGTATGAGCAGGATGATATAGAGGAGCACCACAAAGGCACCTCCCAGCAAGCCCAACTCTTCGATGATGATGGCAAAGATGAAGTCGGAATATGCCTGAGGCAGATAGTCGCGCTCCACGGAGTTGCCCGGGCCACGACCAATGATATTGCTCGATGCAATGGCCATCGTGGCATGTGTCTCCTGGAAGTTCTCGTCAGTAATTCTGAACTGTGCAGCAGGCACCGCCTCAGAATCGCCAAAACGTTGTATACGGGCTTGCCAAGTGGTCAAGCGATTAAGTCCGGGGATATTCCTCAATGTCTTGCTGGGCACGAAAAGCAACACAGAGAGGAAGAGCGCAACAGCAGCACCCAGCACGAGCACCAGTTTGCCCAACTGACGCATCGGGATGCGTCCCACATACATCATCAGGAACACCACGCCGAAGAGGAGCACGGCGGTAGAGAGGTTTTCCGGCGCGATGAGCCCGCACACGATAACGGTCATCCAGAGTATCCATTTCATAGCTTGGGGTGTAGCACCATCCTCTGTCTGCATACGCGACAGGATAACTGCCGTACCCATGACCACGCCCACCTTGGCAAACTCAGAGGGCTGGATGGTAAAGCCTGCAACCTTCATCCATCGGGCAGCATCATTGACATCGACGCCCTTAACCAACACCCAAATTAGCATGCATATAGATGCAGGCACGAGCACCAGCGGCAACGTCTTATAGAAACGATAAGGAATGAGGTGAGCAATATACACCACCACAAAACCCAAAAACAGATAGGTACTATGCTGACGGATAGGCCACCAGTAGTTTCCTCCACTCTTATAGGTGAGCATACTGGCTGCACTGAACACCTCAACTACCGAGATGAGCAGGAGCAGCATAAACACTACCCAAACGACCTTGTCGCCACGAAATACTCTATTCAGGAAATCCATTGTTTTTATTATTTTGTAGTTAGATGTAGTAAAATGGATGTCTTATTCGTATGTGCCATCCAGCTATAGGAAGAAACTCGAACATTTGTAGAGATTCTTCACTTTGTTCAGAATGACAAGACATTTGGCATTTATCTACTTAATCTCCATTTAACTCCTTAATCTACATAATCAAAGTCGCCTCACACACTCCTTAAACTGCTCGCCGCGGTCTTCGTAGCTCTTGAAGAGGTCGAAGCTGGCACAGCAGGGACTGAGCAGCACGGCTTCGCCCTTCTGAGCCATACGGTAAGCCGCATCGACCGCATCCTTCATGCTCTGCACATCGGCCACGGGCAATCCGAAGGGGTCGAAGAACTGGTGCAACTTTTCATTGTGCAAGCCCATATAGATGAGTCCCACACACTTCTCACGCACGAGGTCGGCAATCTCACTGTAGTCGTTGCCCTTGTCCTTACCGCCAAGGATAAGGATGGTCTTCTGCGTCATGCTCTGCAGGGCATACCAGCAACTGTTGACATTCGTGGCCTTGGAATCGTTGATATAGTCGACACCACGCACACGAGCCACATATTCCAGCCGATGCTCCACCCCCTTAAAGGAGGCCAGTGCCTCGCGGATTACCTCTTTCTTAATGCCCGACAAGGACGCCGAGATACCTGCCGCCATCGAGTTGTAGAGGTTGTGCTTGCCGGTAAGGGCCAACTCTTCCTGCTCCATGTTGAAGGCGTAGGGGGCGGTGAAGTAGAGTTCATCAGCATCGGTGTAGGCAGTGACACCCTCGCGCTTGTCCTCGGCAAAGGGGTACAGCCTGGCGTGTATGCCATGCTTGGAGAGTTCGCGCTGGATGATGGGGTCGTCGTTCCAGAAGATGAAGGCATCATCATCGGTCTGGTTCTGCACGATGCGGAACTTGGCATCCACATACTCCTGCATATTGTGGTTGTAGCGGTCGAGGTGGTCGGGCGTGATGTTGAGCAGGATGGCAATGTTGGCACGGAACTCATACATATTGTCGAGCTGGAAGCTGCTCAGTTCGATGATATACCAGTCATAGTCACAGGTAGCCACCTGATAGGCCAGGCTCTGCCCGATGTTTCCCGCAAGCCCCACATTGTAGCCTGCGCTCTTGAAGATATGGTAGATGAGCGATGTAGTAGTTGTCTTACCATTACTACCCGTGATACACACCATCTTGGCATCGGTGTAGCGTCCGGCAAACTCAATCTCCGAGATGACCGGTATGCCCCGCTCCTGTATCTTGAGCATCATGGGTGCATCGCCCGGTATGCCGGGGCTCTTGATTACCTCGTCGGCATTCAGGATGAGCGCCTCGGTATGCTGCCCGTCCTCCCATGCGATATGATACTCGTCGAGCATCTGCTTGTAATGCTCCTTGATCTTCGACATATCGGAGAGGAATACATCGAAACCCTTCTTCTGTGCCAGGACAGCGGCACCTACGCCACTCTCGCCTCCGCCTAATATTACGATTCGCTTCATTGTTATCTTATCTTCAATGTTATTATCGTCACCGCAGCCAATATGATGGTTACAATCCAGAAACGCACGGTGATCTTCGCCTCATGGAAAAGGGTGTCGGGGTGGGTCACCTTGATGCTACAGCCCGGATCCATTTTCTGCACCTGTGCCACCGAGGTACGGAAATGGTCATGGATGGGGGTACGCTTAAAGAAGCGTTGCTTGACCCCTTTCTTCTTGCCTGCCTTATAATAGAAACGTTGGATGATGACCGAGAGGCTCTCCACGAAGAACACACCACAAAGGATGGGGATGAGCAGCTCCTTGCGGATGATGATGGCACTCACAGCAATGATGCCACCGATGGTGAGGCTGCCGGTATCGCCCATGAACACCTGAGCAGGGAAGGCATTGTACCAAAGGAAGCCAATGAGTGCACCTACGAATGCACACAGATATACTACCAGCTCCTCGGAACCAGGGATATACATGATATTAAGATAGCCTGCCATGGAGATGTGACTGGACACGTAGGCCAGTATGCCCAGCACCACACCAATGATGGCCGAGTTACCCGCTGCCATGCCGTCCATACCGTCGTTGAGGTTGGCACTGTTGGACACTGCCGTCACCACGAGGATGGTCATGAAGACAAACAAGAGCCAGCCGCCCACCTGCTTGTACTCGCCCAACCAGTTGAAGGCATCGGCATAGTCGAGGTTGTTGTTCTTGAAGAAGGGGATGGTGGTCTTGGTAGACTTTGTAGCTTCACTCTTGTGAACAATCTCGGTTGCTGAATTGGCTCCACGCTGCACCTCGATATTTTCGCGGATGACTGCATCGTCGCTCAGGTAGAGTGTGAGACCCACGATGATGCCGAGACCCACCTGGCCGATAATCTTGAACTTGCCGTGCAAGCCCTCCTTATCGCGTTTGAACACCTTGATATAGTCGTCGGCAAAGCCCAAGGCGCCAAGCCACACCGTGGTGACAAGCATGAGGATCATATATACATTGTCGAGACGGCCGAGCAGCAAGCACGGGATGAGTATCGCTGCCAGGATGATGACACCACCCATCGTGGGAGTGCCTATCTTCTGCACACCGAAGGGGTCGATGCTCGCATCGCGCTGCGTCTCGGTAATCTGCTGCCGCTTGAGCATATTGATAAAGTGCTTACCGTAGATGGTAGACACCAGCAGCGCAATGATGATGGCCAGCAGTGAACGGAACGAGATATAGGTAAACATGCCCGCACCAGGTACGTTCAGTTCGTCAAGGTAGTTAAAAAGGTAGTATAACATTGTATTACAGTTTCTTTAGATACGTATATTCGGGAATCACAAAAATCAACTGCGAAGATACATAAAATAATGGACAATTATGAAAAGAATACTTCAAAAAATATTGAGTATGTATCGGCGGGCAATCTATCACTGGAAAGTTTTTTTATAGAATATTTCAAAAAAGCACAAAAAAAATTAGTTTATATCGGCAATATTTCTTTTATTTGCCAACTATATTGGAAATAATACCGTGTAACAAACTTAATAATACAAAAAAATGACGGAAACGCGCGATCCTCAGGCCGATGCTATACAGCAAGAGCCGGTAGTAGAAGGGAACGCTTCGCCCCAAAGCGAAGCAACAGAAGCACAAGTTGCCAATGACATACAAGCATCTTCTGATGCAGAAGAGGTGCCACAAGATAAAGCCGAGGCACCACAGACATGCGAGGATATCATCGCAAGAATAAAAGTCCTTGCCGAAGACCCCTTGAATGCCCCCAAAGAGGAGCTTGACCAACTGAAACAAGCATTCTATAAGATACACCGTGCAACGGTAGAGGCTGCACGAGAAGCACACATCACAGCTGGCGGTGCACCCGAGGACTTCAAGGTAGACACCACTCAGGAAGAGGCCTATAAAGCAGCCATGAGCGTGATCAAAGAGAAACGCGCTGAGCAGCTACGAGAAGAGGAACGCATACGCGAAGAGAATGCCCTACGCAAAGAGGCTATACTTGACCGCATACAGGCGATGGTTGACAATGCCGACAAGGAGCAAGCATCGTACAACGACTTCAAGGCCCTGCAACAAGAATGGAAAGAGGTGGGCGAAGTGTCTGCAACCAAGCAAACAGAACTGTGGAAACGCTACCAGTTGCTGACCGAGCGATTCTACGACATTCTGAAACTCAATATCGAGTTCAGGGAGTACGACTTCAAGAAGAACCTCGATGCCAAGAATCGTCTGTGCGAGGCTGCCGAACGACTATCCGAAGAGGAGGACGTAATTTCAGCTTTCCATCAATTGCAGAAGTTGCATCAGGAATTCAGAGAGACTGGTCCCGTAGCCAAGGAACTGCGCGAAGACATCTGGAACCGCTTTAAGGCAGCATCGACCATTGTAAACAAACGCCACCAGCAACATTTCGAGGAATTGAAGCAGAAGGAACAGGACAACCTGGAAAAGAAAACAGCTATCTGCGAAGCTGTAGAGGCGATAGAACTCGACAAACTGACAGGGTATGCTCACTGGAACGAAAAGACACAAGAGGTGATTGCACTGCAGGAGGAATGGAAGACTATCGGGTTTGCACCACAAAAGATGAATACCAAGATATTCGAGCGTTTCCGCGCTGCATGCGACAATTTCTTCAATCATAAGGCCGAATTCTTCAAAGAGATGAGAGATGGCCTGTCGGTAAACCTGGAGAAGAAGATCAGCTTGTGCGAACAGGCCGAGGCACTACAAGACAGTACCGACTGGAAGGCTACTGCCGATAAGCTGGCTGCGCTACAGCGCGAATGGAAGACCATAGGCCCTGTTGCAAAGAAGCAGTCAGACGCTGTATGGAGACGCTTCATCACTGCATGCGACGCTTTCTACGAGAAACGCAAAGAGGCTGGTGCCTCGCAGCGCTCGGTAGAGCATGAGAACCTTGCTAAAAAGAAAGAGGTTATAGCAGCCCTCTCGGCCATAAATCCCGAGAACATCACCGAAACAGATACAGCCAAGATGCATGAGCTCATCCGTGAGTGGAACAGCATAGGGCATGTACCCTTCCGCGACAAGGACAAGATATACAAGCAATACAAGGCGCTTATAGATGGCCTCTTTGATGCTCTACACAAAAACGAGGCTACCAGAAAGGTGGCACGATTCAAAGATTCCATAAAGGAAGGCATGAACGTAAACAGAGAGCGTGAGAGACTGCTCAGAGCATACGATAACATGTGCAATGAGATAAAAACTTACGAGAACAATCTGGGATTCCTTACATCATCAAGCAAGAGCGGTAATAACCTCGTGGCAGAGATGCAACGAAAGATGGAAAAGCTGAAAGCGGATGCCGAAGTAATCCTCAAGAAAATAAAGGCATTGGAGGAGGAAGATAAGGAATAACTCCATCAAGCAGTATAGCGCACAAAAAGACAGCGGCGACACACAAGCAGTGTGTCGCCGCTGTTATAATAGATACATCAATCTGCATCAGGAATGGGCATCTGCCTTCTGAACACCTCGTTGAACGAGATAAGTGTTTCAGTACGCGCCAAGCCAAGAGGCAATAGCTTGTCGTGAATCACATCTTTCAGTTCGGCATTTCCCTTTACATACATCTTGATAAACAGGTCATATTTACCTGTAGTGTAATGACATTCTACAACTTCCGGAATCTGCTCCAGCGCCTCGACTACCCGATCAAACTCAGAGGGTTCCTTCAAATAGAGACCCACATAAGCACATGTCTCAAGACCTATCTTGGTAGGATTGAGCTTAAATTCAGAGCCACTGAGCACGCCTAAACTCATCATTTTCTGTATACGCTGATGAATGGCGGCTCCAGAAACATTGCACTCACGAGCGACCTCCAAGTACGGGATACGAGCATTGTTTGCTACCATCCTAAGTATCTGGATATCCAAAGCATCTAATTGATAATGTCCCATAACAAATTGTCTGCATTAAAAAAAGCGGGTAGAAACACCCGCTTCTTTTTATAGTGTTACGTAAAATTACTGACGCTTTCCGCCTGAGTAAACGATATTCAACGCCCAAGCCTCACGCAATGCCATCTTCACATCGGTCACGACACCCATCTGGGTCTCTTCATCGATCTTCATTGACACTCGCATGAAAGGTTTGTCACGCTCAGCCATTGACTCACGCTCCTGATAGACGTATTCACCGATAGCATCTACCTCAGCAAAGTCGTCATTGAGCTGAATACGAGTACCTGTACCCATCTTTGAGCGGAACTCCTTCGTAGGCTTACCTATGTATACATACGAAACCAACGATTTCTTCTCGAGCTTCTCGATTTCAGTACCTTTAGGAGTAGTGAACTCCACTCTCAAAGTCACCTCACGCATAGAGGTTACCATCATGAAGAAGAACAGGATACTGAAGATCAAGTCAGGGAGTGACGAGGTATTCAGTTCAGGAACTTCCTTGCTACCATTCTTATTAAATTTTCCCATGATTAGTTTCCTCCATATTTTTTAGGTTCAGCCTCTGAAATCTTCAGCGGATACACACCTCTGATAGCCAGAGCCTCATCCGATTCCGGATCAAGATGTCTATAATGCTTTCCAAACTTGCTAAGAGCCAACTCGTCACGCAGTTCGTTGTATGCAGCCATCAGTTCGTTCTGAATCTGGAAATACACTTCATACTGTGTACTACGGTCAGTCTGCACTGAGATGATGTGGTTCTTAGTTACAGGATAAACGCCCAAAATGGGAAGAGGAGGATCAGCAGGGTGGAACTCCGGCATGTTGGGTTTATTCTCGGGATTTGAGATAAACTCCTTGGCAATCTCACGCAGTTCAGAAACCTGTACACCAGCCTTTGACACACGTGATGACTCATCACCATAGTAGTACATGATTTCGTTGTTCATATTTACCTGAACCACAAACACGTTTCTACCCTTCACCTTAACGTCATCTTCCAACTGATTGGGATCTGGTGGCGGCGGCAAACGACGTACCAGACCGGTATCCGTATCCATTGATGTAGTAATCAAGAAGAAGATCAACAGGATGAACGAGATGTCGGCCAATGAGCTACCATTCAATCCAGGAACTTTTCTTTTCTTTCTTGCCATAATTAAAATCTCCTATAAATTATGACTTACTTCTTGAAAATTCCTGTCAAGCTTGCTATCAATGCGATTGCAGTTACAACGAGCAATACATAAATTGTATAAATGATAGCATCTGTTGCTTGCAACCAGAAGGCATCTTCGTAAAGACCTGTACCAGTCAAGATAGGCGCCTTGCTGCCAATAAACCATGCGATTACCAGAACAGGGATGAACAACCACAAACCCACCTTAGCGGCAACCTTGCCCCATGCAGGCATGTTTGAATCAATCTTACCACCCTTTGCACCTACTGCACCTACGATTGTACATACAGCACAGATTGCTACCAGTGCGTACATCCAATACATGAGCAGATCAGTGAACTGCGGTGATTTATAGAAGCCACTGGGGAGTGACTCCATATTTCCGAATCCAACGCAGAAGAACAATACCAATACCACTGCAGAGAGTGCTATCAGCACGTAATATACGATGGACGCTATTTTACTCGCTTTCATTGTTATTTACAGTTAACGTGTTTGTTTATTACTTCTTCAAGTTGTACTTCATGATCAAATCCAAGAGAGTGATAGAAGAGTCTTCCATATCAGTGGTAAGAGCCTCAATCTTAGAAAGGATGAAGTTGTAGAAAATCTGAAGAACAAGAGCAACGATAATACCGAAGATAGTGGTAATCAAGGCCACCTTCATACCACCGGCAACAACGGTCGGGCTAATATCACCAGCCTTCTGGATATCGTCGAACGCCATAACCATACCGATCACAGTACCCAAGAATCCGAGTGAAGGAGCCATAGCGATGAAGAGAGTTACCCAAGAGCAATTCTTCTCAAGAGCAGCAGACTGAACGCCACCGTAAGAAACTACTGAACGCTCAACTACATCGATACCCTCATCGATACGCAACAGACCCTGGTAGCAGATAGAAGCTACAGGACCGCGAGTGTTGCGGCAGATATCCTTAGCACCTTCTACATCACCCTTAGCCAAAGCAGCCTCGATAGCAGCCATGAGCTTCTTGGTGTTAACCTCAGCAAGGCTCAGGTAGATGATACGCTCGATACAGAAAGCCAAACCAAGAACCAATGCGATAGCAACCAATGACATGAAGCTTGCATCACCCTCAATGAACTTTGTCTTAAGAGCCTTGTGCATACCAACAACCTCTTCCTCCTCAACGGGAGCAACTTCCTCAGCGGGAGCGGTTTCTTCTACAGCAGCAGAATCAACTGCAGCTGAATCAACTGTTTCTGTTTGTGCAGCTACTTCGTCCTGAGCAACTACTGTCTGTGTCAATCCAAATGAAAGGATTCCGAACATTGCAAATACTGCAAAAAACTTTTTCATTGTGTTTTACTTTTAATTAATACTATTATTTAAATTATTACTAAAATTCTCTCTTTGTGCGGAAAGAAGGGGATTCGAACCCCTGATACGCTTTTGACGTATACACGCTTTCCAGGCGTGCCTCTTCAACCACTCGAGCACCTTTCCAAATGCATCCTTTTGCGACACATTATAGGAAAACGAGCGCAAATTACGAATAATTTCTCTATTCCGCGCCATTTTCAGCTACAAAAGTATTGTTTTTTTTCTTTGCAACCATAAAAAACACGATTAATCTTCAAAAAAAGTTATTTTTTGTGCTTTCAGAAAAACATTATCTAAACAAATTGCACTATCTCCTTGCAAAATATTCAAACTTATCGTAGGAGAATTCAAAGCAAAAACATACCTTTGCGAAAACAAAGAACAGAATAATATACAAGACCTTTTTATGAAAGACTTTCTGAAGTACACTTTAGCCACAATTGTTGGTTTGATGGCCTGCATGATTATCGTGACAATCATCAGCATCGTATCTATCGTAGGAATTGCTGCATCTGCAGAAACCACTACATCGGTCAAAGAGAACAGCCTCTTCAAATTGGAACTAAAAGGCGAAGTTACCGAGCGCATGATAGACAACCCATTCGCCTCACTCATGTCGCAAGAGCAGACGGCACTTGGCCTGAATGACATTCTCTCAAGCATACAGAAGGCCGCAGAGAACGAATATATCAAAGGTATATACCTGGAGGCAGAGGGCATCATCGCCAGTCCCGCCACCACAGAAGAGATCCGCAATGCGCTCATACGCTTCAAGCAGACGGGCAAGTTTATCGTAGCATACGGCGACAACTACACCGGGTCAGACTACTATATCTGCAGTGTGGCCGACAAGGTAATCCTCAACCCACAAGGCATGGTCGACTGGCATGGTACGGCCTCACAGACTATATACTTCAAGGACCTGCTTGCCCAGTTAGGCGTTGAGATGGAGGTATTCAAGGTAGGCACATATAAATCGGCCGTTGAGCCTTATACATCAATGGAGATGAGCGACGAGAACCGCGAGCAGATTACGGCTTATATCACCTCTATATGGAACAATATGGTTGACGGAGTGTCGCTCTCACGCGGCCTAACTGCCGAGCAACTCAATGAGTATGCCGACCGCTACATCGCATTCGAAGGGGCAGAGGCCAGCCTTGAGGCAGGACTTGTCGACACCTTATTATATATGGACGGCACCAGGGCTTACCTGAAGGAGAAAATGGAGATCGAGGCCGACAAACGCCTCAACATATTGTCACTTGGTGAGGTTAAAAACATCCAGAAGAATGTACCTCTGGACAAGAGTGGCAACATCATCGCCATGTACTATGCTGAAGGCCAGATTGTGGATGCCCCATCAACAGGCATGGCAACGGATCCTGAGATTGTGGGCGAGAAGGTAGCCATGGATCTCCGCAAGTTGCGCGATGACGAGGCCATAAAGGCCGTTATCTTGCGTGTAAACTCACCTGGCGGTAGTGCGTTTGCCTCTGAGCAGATATGGAACGAGGTAGTAAAGCTCAAGGAGAAGAAGCCCGTTATCGTATCCATGGGCGACTATGCAGCCTCGGGCGGTTACTACATCTCCTGTGCAGCCGACACGATTATTGCGCAGCCCAACACCCTTACAGGTTCTATCGGCATCTTCGGCATGTTCCCCAACCCTCACAAGCTCATCAACGACAAGCTTAAGCTGAACGTAGAGACAGTGAAGACAAACAAGCATGCAGATTTCGGCAGCATGAACCGCCCCTTCAATGACGACGAGCGCGCTATCATGCAACGTTATATCAACCAAGGATATGCCACCTTCATTAAGCGCTGCGCCGATGGTCGCGGCATGAGCACTGCCGACATTGAAGCAATAGCACAAGGCCGTGTATGGACTGGCGAGATGGCCATGGAAATTGGACTCGTAGACCTGCTCGGCGATATCGAACTGGCCAAAGAGATCGCTGCCGAGAAGGCGGGCATCGAGAATTATACGCTCATCAGCTACCCCAAGGAGCAGGGAGCATTTGATATGTTCTTGAATCAGGCGAAAGAGAGTTATATCGAAGCGCGTATCGGAAAGGTTGTAGGAGATTTCAAGCCCGAGTTGGACCTCATCTACAATCTTGAGAATATGAACCGCATTCAGGCCCGCCTGCCCTACCACATACACTTAATGAACTAAGCCAACATGAGTGAGGGTCCCATCAGACGGCACTGGTCCCTAGCTCCCCTTACGCTATTATATAGGATAGTAACGGGAATTAGAAACAAACTCTTCGAATGGAAGATTCTTCCCTCCGAAGAGTTTGACATACCCATTATCTCTGTAGGCAACCTTACGGTAGGCGGAACTGGAAAAACGCCACATACCGAATACCTCATCAAACTACTAAAAGACAAGCATAAGGTAGCTCTATTGAGCCGAGGCTACAAGCGCAAGACCAAAGGATTTCAGTTGGCCACAACCGACAGCACAGCCAAAGAGATTGGCGATGAGCCTTATCAAATAAAGAAGAAGTTCCCCGACATTCATGTAGCCGTTGACGCAGACCGCCGCCATGGCATACACCAGCTATGCGAGAGTACGGCGACAGAGAACACCGAGGTCATCCTGCTCGATGATGCATTCCAACACCGTTACGTAACGCCAGGCATCAACATCGTGCTGATGGATTACAACCGTCCCATATACGAAGACACACTGATGCCCACCGGCATGTTGCGCGAGCCAGCATCGAGCCTGTACCGTGCCCATGTCATCATCACTACCAAATGTCCGAAAAACATCAAACCCATAGATTACCGTATCGTAGCCAAGAATCTGGAGTTGCGTCCATACCAACGGCTCTTCTTCACTGCATTCAGCTATGGCGACATGGTAGCATTCAATGACCCCACAAGGCATAGGGCCCTATCTTCCTTATCGAAGCAAACACATATCCTCCTGGTCACAGGGATAGCTACGGCTGCTCCTTTGGTAGAGAAACTGCGCGAATCCACCGACCAAATCACACACATGGAGTATGGCGACCACCACAACTTCTCACGTTCGGAGCTACAGCTTATAAGCAACACATTCGCAAAGATCGGCGCTACAGACAGGCTCATCATCACTACAGAGAAAGATGCAGCCCGCCTGAGCACCTGCCAACTTGACGAGAGCATAGTAGACCACCTGTACATCCTTCCCATAGAGGTGGAGTTCCTCCAAGGCCAACAAGAATCATTCAATAATTATATCACCGACTATGTTAGCAAAAATTCAAGAAACCGCATCGTTCATCAAAGGGCAGATGCACACAAGTCCTGAGACAGCCATTATCCTCGGTACTGGCCTGGGTAGTCTTGTCAACGAGATAACTGAGAAGTACGAAATCAAATACGAAGACATCCCCAACTTCCCCGTCTCAACAGTCGAGGGACATAGCGGGAAACTCATTTTCGGCAAGCTCGGCAACAAGGACATCATGGCCATGCAGGGCCGTTTCCATTACTACGAGGGCTATTCCATGAAGGAGGTAACCTTCCCCGTCAGAGTCATGCGCGAGTTGGGCATCAAGACCCTCTTCGTATCCAACGCTGCCGGCGGCATGAACCCTGATTTCGAGATTGGCGACCTCATGATCATCACCGACCACATCAACCACTTCCCCGAGCATCCCCTCCGTGGCAAGAATATTGATTACGGCCCACGCTTCCCGGATATGAGCGAGGCCTACAACCGCCAGCTCATCAATCAGGCCAAGGCCATAGCCGCAGAAAAGGATATCCGCGTTGTCGAGGGCGTATATGTTGGTGTCAGTGGTCCGACCTTCGAGACCCCAGCCGAATACAAGCTTTACCGTATCTTTGGAGGCGACGCCGTAGGCATGAGCACCGTCCCCGAAGTGATCGTAGCCAAGCATTGCGGCATCCGCGTATTTGGTATGTCAGTAATCACCGACCTCGGTGTAGAAGGCAAGATTGTGGAGGTCACACACGAAGAGGTGCAGGCAGCTGCCGACAAGGCACAACCCTTCATGACCGAGATAATGCGTGAACTTATCAATCGTGCAGACTAATGGAACCTAAGAAGACACCTATATCTACCCTTGGCGAGTTTGGCCTCATCCGTCATCTCACCGAGGACATCAAGCTGGAGAACGCCTCATCAAAATATGGCATCGGCGACGACTGTGCCGTCCTTGAGTACCCCGACAAGCAGGTGCTTGTCACTACAGACCTGCTCATGGAGGGTGTACACTTCGACCTCACCTACGTCCCCCTCAAGCATCTCGGATACAAAGCTGTGATGGTCAACCTTTCTGACATCTATGCCATGAACGGAACGCCCCGTCAAATCACCGTATCGCTGGCTATCAGCAAACGTTTCGGCGTAGAAGACCTGGAAGACCTGTATGCAGGCATGCGACTGGCCTGTGAGGCGCATCACGTAGATATTGTCGGCGGTGACACCACCTCCTCCCTTACCGGACTTGCCATCAGCATAACCGCTATCGGCGATGCCCCTAAAGACAAGGTAGTATATCGCAATGGTGCCCACGAGACCGACCTGATCTGCGTATCAGGCAATCTGGGAGCAGCCTATATGGGACTGCAGCTACTCGAGCGTGAGAAGAACGTGTTCATGGGCGAGAGCACTAACGTGCAGCCCGACTTTGCCGGCAAGGAATACCTGCTCGAGCGCCAGCTAAAGCCTGAAGCACGCGGCGACATCATCCGTGCTCTCGCCGAAGCAGACATCAAGCCTACAGCCATGATGGACATCTCCGATGGCCTATCCTCTGAGCTCATGCACATCTGCCGACAGAGCGGAACGGGCTGCCGAGTATATGAAGAGCACATACCTCTCGACTACCAAACAGCCGTCATGGCCGAAGAGTTCAACATGAATGTCAGCACCTGTGCCCTCAATGGCGGTGAAGACTACGAGCTGCTGTTCACCGTACCCCTGGCCGACTACGACAAGGTAAGCAAAATCAAGGATGTACGCCTCATCGGGCACATCACCAAGCCGGAACTTGGCTGCATGCTCATCACACGTGACGGTGGCGAGATGGAGCTGAAAGCCCAAGGCTGGCAGGCACTCACAGAATAGAGACTAATTTACATCAAAAAAACAATCACATGAATAAAAGGACATTTATATCCTTTGCCATAGGCATAGCAGCCATTGCAAGCATAGCACAGACAATCCCCAACGGCAATCCTCACCGTTTTCGTGCTACACAGAACCCCATCATTACACACAAGCATACAGCAGACCCCGCTCCTTTTGTCAAGGGAGACACACTATACCTCTATACAGGAGTTGACTTCGCCGGCAATCAGGGAGGCTACAAGATGCACGAATGGGCTCTCTTCACAACCACCGACATGATGAACTGGACAGAGCACAAGAGTCCGCTCCACGTCGACGAGTTCAAATGGCAAAATTCACATGCCGCCTATGCAGCCCATGTAGCCGAGAAGGACGGCAAGTACTACTTCTATGTATCGACCAACTGGTGCGGTATCGGTGTGGCAGTAGCAGACTCGCCCTACGGCCCCTTCAAAGACGTGTTGGGCAAGCCATTACTCACCAATGCCGACTGCCCTGGCACCGACCATTCATGGGCCTGCATCGACCCTGCCATCTACCAAGACGAGGAGGGAAATGCATGGATCTACTGGGGAAACCGCCGATGCTTTGCCGCCAAACTGAAGCCCAACATGATAGAGATCGACGGAGAGGTGATGGACATCACTCCCGAGGGTTCCAACTTTACAGAAGCTCCTTGGGTACACAAGCACAACGGGAAGTACTATCTGACCTTTGCTACGGGATGGCCCGAGAAGTTGGGTTATGCCATAGGCGATACACCCATAGGTCCGTTTAAGTACAAAGGCATCTTCTCTGAGGTAGCAGGCAACAGCAACACCACCCACCCCGGCATTGTAGAGTTTAAGGGCAAGACCATCCTCTTCACCCACAATGGTGCCCTGCATACCGGCACCAGCTATTCACGCTCTGTATGCGCACAGGAGTTGAAGTACGACAAGGAAGGCAACATCACGAAGTGCGATATAACCACCGATGGCGTGCCCTATCTGCAAGAGTATTACGACCGCAAAGCCAAGGAGGAGAAAGCAGCCCGCAAGATGGAGAAAAAGATGGGCGCCTACCTCATGGTATACCACAAGGATGCCGACCACGGCCTGCACATGGCCATCAGCTACGATGGCTATGAGTTCATCGCCCTCAACGAGGATAAGCCCCTCATCGCTGGCGACACCATCGCCATGCAGAAGGGCATACGCGACCCGCATATCTTCCGTGGCCCCGACGGCGCCTTCTACCTCGCCATGACCGACCTCCACGTGTTTGGCGTGCGCGACGGCCACCGCACCACGGAGTGGGAGCGCGACGGACGCAAGTATGGTTGGGGAAACAATCGCGGACTCGTACTCATGAAGAGTACCGACCTGAAACACTGGACCCGCACCAACCTCAACTTCCAGAAGATGGGAGGCAAGTGGGCCGAAGTGGGCTGTGTGTGGGCTCCCGAGACTTGCTACGACTATGAGAAAGGCAAGCTGTTCCTGCACTTTACCACCCGTTTCGGCAACGGGCGCAACATGATATACTACGTCTACATGAATGATGACTTCACGGCCATGGACAGTGAGCCCCAACTCCTGTTTGAGGCTCCCGAAGGCCGATACAACGTGATCGACAGCGACATCATGTACCACGACGGCACCTATCACCTCTACTACGTATCACACGAGCGCGGCGCAACCATCAAGCATGCCACAGCAGCCGACATCAAAGGTCCCTACACGATGGACGAGCACTACTACGACGGCGTAAAGACCAGCCACGAGGCTCCCAACTGCTGGAAGCGTATCGGTGAAGACACATGGGTGGTGATGCACGACAACTTCCATGCCCACCCCCACAACTTCGGTTTCACCGAGACACACGACTTCATCCACTACACCCCACTGGGCAATTTTGGCGATGGCAAGATGACACGCACCAACTTCGCAGAGCAGAAGCACGGTGCCATCATCCACATCACCAAGAAGGAGGCCAAGATGCTGGAGAGGTATTGGAACAAGAAGTAACGGTCCCTCTGGTATACAAAAGGAAACACCCCCTGCTGCAGTCCGTTGCAGCAGGGGGTGCTCATTATTGCGTTTTCAGTCACACGGCAAATGTATCACGCAGCACTTCCTTGTCGTCGAAGTGATGCTTCACCCCCTTTATGTCCTGATAGTTCTCGTGCCCCTTGCCGGCAACGAGGATGACATCGCCCTTCTCGGCAAGCATGCAGGCCGTGCGTATGGCCTCACGACGGTCAACGATGGAGATCACGCAGGACTTCTGCGCAGGAGTGAGCCCCGCAAGCATGTCATTGATGATGTCTTGCGGCTCCTCGAAACGGGGGTTATCGCTGGTGATGATGACCCTGTCGCTCCCCTTCACGGCCTCCTGAGCCATGATGGGGCGCTTGCCCTTGTCGCGGTTGCCACCGGCACCTACCACGGTGATGACCTTGCCCTTGCCACCCTGCACCTCGTGAATGGCACTCAGCACATTGGCTATGGCATCGGGAGTGTGGGCATAGTCGACAATGGCGGTGAAGCCCTGCGGGGAGTGTACGGCATCGAAGCGTCCGTTCACGGGGCGCAACGTGCTGAGCACGGTGAGCACCTCTTCGGGGCGCTTGCCCAAGAGGCAGGCTGTGCCATATACGGCAAGGAGGTTACTGGCGTTGAACTTACCGATGAACTGCACGAACACCTCCACGCCGTTGATGTCGAGCATCATGCCGTCGAAGTAGTGCTCGAGGATACGTCCCTTGAAGTCGGCCAGGCTACGGAGCGAGTAGGTATACACCTTGGCACGCGTGTTCTGCGTCATCACCAGTCCGTTCTTGTCGTCGAGGTTGGTCACCACGAAAGCATCCTTGGGCAGTGCATCGAAGAAGGCCTTCTTGGCACGCAGGTAGTTGTCCACGGTCTTGTGATAGTCCATATGGTCGCGCGTGAGGTTGGTGAAGATACCTCCTGCAAACTTAAGTCCACCGATACGGCGCTGTGCCACGGAGTGTGAGCTCACCTCCATGAATACATACTTGCAGCCCTCATCAGCCATACGTCCCAGCAGGGCATTGAGGGTGATGGCATCGGGCGTGGTATGCTCGGTAGGGATGGCCTCGCCATCTATGTAGTTGCATACGGTAGAGATGAGTCCGACCTTATATCCCATCGCGCGGAACATGTCATATAGGAGTGTCGCGATGGTGGTCTTGCCATTGGTGCCGGTGACACCTATCAGCCTCACCTTCTCCGTAGGATGATCATGGAAGGCCGTAGCGATAGGGCCTACGGCTTCTTCGCTGTCGGCCACACGGACGTAGGTGATGCCTTCGGTCAACGACTCGGGCAACTGCTCACACACGATGGCTACAGCCCCCTTGTCAATGGCGCCTTGTATATATTTATGTCCGTCGACCTGTGTGCCACGCATAGCCACAAAAAGATGGCCGGCTGCGATACGGCGCGAGTCGATATGCACATCGGCAATGTCGCACTGCGCATTGCCAATGACCTCTTCTACACGTAATCCTTTGATGATGTCTGAGAGTAACATATTATTTCCTTTTTTTAGTTATTAAAGGGAGTTATGTGTTTTGTGTAGTTATAAGGAGTTAAAGGGAGTTAGTCGCTCCGCTCCTTGGGAGATAAAGGCCATTAGCTTTTTCGCACGTAAGGACATTTAGCCTTTATCTCCATTTATCTCCATTTATCTCCTTCTATCTCCTTCTATCTCCTAAAACATTTAGCATCTTACTTCAACTTCAAATATATGGTCTGTCCTTTACGGACCGCATTGCCATGAGGTATGCTCTGCGAATACACCTTGCCCTTGCCCGAGATATTCACCTTGAGTCCACATGCCTCAAGCATATACAGGGCGTCTTTGGCTCCGAGCCCCTTCACATTGGGAACCTTTCCTTCGGCAGGGGTAAAGTCCACCTCGGTGAGTTGCAGTTGCTCTCCTGTATTTTTCACTTCGCCCCATATCGCTCTTTCTTTATTGTAGGCCTGATCGGCATTCCATGCATGGCGTATATCCAGCTTGTCGAGCACATAGCGGGCATCGGCAATATTCCCTCGCTTCACCTCAGGGATGAATACCGCGGTAGAGTCTACCAGTTCGCTTATCTCACGCCGTGCATCACGTGCCATCACCAGCTTGGCAATCTTGCCGAAGGCAACGCCCGCAATGCCACCTCCCGATATCAGGCCACCCATGGTCTGCGTAGATACGATGCAGGTGTACTTAGGATCATCGGCAGGGAAGAATCCGCAGAAGCTGAGCTGGTGGCCTCCGCCTTTGAGCTGCCCACCCTGGGCAATCTGCGCCGTACCCGTCTTGCCAGCAACGAGGAAGTCATCCGATTTGGCTTGGCTTCCCAGGCCTGTAGGCTCGTTCACCACCATGGTAAGCATCTTGGTGATATCGTCCAGGGCCTGCTGCGAAGCTATCTTGTCGATGAGCACTTCGGGCTCAAACTCCTCCACCACCCTATCGTCATCGAGTATGGCCGATACGAGTCGCGGCTTCATAAACTTGCCGTTATTGGCTATGGCATTGTAGAAAGAGACGATATTGATAGGAGCAATCTGCGTCTCGTAACCTATCGACATCCAGGGCAATGCCGTACGCGACCAATTGCTTCTGTTGGCATTGGGTTTTCTGATGACAGGTCTTCCTGTGCCCGGCAGCAAGGGGAAGTGGGTAGCCAATCCCATGCGATGCAATCCCTCGACAAATTTCTCCGGATTGTCTTTATAGTTTTCATTGATCAGACGGGCCGTACCCACATTGGAGGAGTACATCAGCACCTGAGGCACACTGAGCATGCCATAAGCACTTGCCTTGTTCCAGTTATGGTCTTTCATCGTTTCACGACCAAACCTGTACTGTCCCTTATGGGCGTCAACCGAATCGTTTATGCTGATTTTCTTGTCGTTGAGTGCTACCAGCAAGGATGCCGTCTTGAAGGTCGATCCGGGTTCCAGGATATCGGTCAGCGCATTGTTCTTCAACTCATAGTAGTTGCCATCCTCTGCCCTGCTCATGTTGACCATCGCCTTGATGTCGCCTGTAGCTACCTCCATCACTATCGCCACACCCGTGCGTACATTACCGCCAGTCGCGTTCTGCATATCCAGCATATCGAGCACTGCCTTCTCTGCAATATCCTGAATCTCCACATTGAGTGTGGTCTTCACGTCATATCCATCTACGGCTGGTTTGTCCACCACATATACCGTCTGCTTTCCGGCCTTCTTCTCGTGACCCCATCCGGGCTTGCCGCGAAGGTAGCTGTCATAGGCAAGTTCTATACCATTCTTGGCCGAGTCCACTTTGGCATATACATCACCCAAGGTGCGTCGGGCCAATGACCCAAAGATTTTCTTACGTTCAATATTCTTCTCGGTAAACAGACCTATAGAGTTCATATATTCGCCCAGCACCGGCAGCTCCGTAATCTCCTTATATTGTGCATACGATATGCGCTTATGCCCATATATAGGCCAATGCCTGTAGCCCTTCGATCTCGCCTCCTTGGCAGCCATTCCCTCGCGGAAGGTGCGCTTAAACTCCTCCACGCTCTTGTCGGGGAGCACCCGGTGCAGTCCCTCGCATATCACGGTCAGGTTGTTCTTTATGAGCGTATCGCGCCTATGCTGCGCCTTCTGTCTGCGCCCTTCATCAGAGTCGGTCACCCAGAAGTCCATAAACAACGTATACTGGGGTGCACTGGTAGCCATCAGCTGTCCGTCATCACTGAGTATATTTCCGCGCTTGGGTGCAATGGCCACACTATCCTTGACCCCACGGCTTCCCACCTCACGCCAATAGTTGCGCTCGAACACCATCACCGAGAAGGCTTTGCCCAGTACGGCCAAACCGATGATGGCCATAAAGATGATGATGGTAAAGTAACGTGAGATTATTCTATTATCTTTTGATTTCTGCATATATTATTCTGTCGTTGATGTTGCTATGGTGTGGCTGTCATTTCTTTATCACTACGGGTGCATTTGTCGATGTCTTCAGTTCGCTACCCTGGCTCACAATAAATTTCTGTATATTCGACTCACGGCTTTTCTCCATCAGTTCGCTCGACCGTGCCAATGCCTCGTTCTTCACATCAAGAAGGTCTGATCTGAGATTCTCTATCTTGACCTGCTCTTGCTGGAAGGCATATCGGTTGCTCACATATACGATAATCAGTGCTGCAATCAGCAGGAACAGTCCCAGCTGTCGTTGCAGGAAAGGGCTCAGTAGCATATCGCCTCCGAGCCACTGCTTGAGCGACCACTTGTGTTTCTTGTTCTGTTCGGTAGCCATCTTGTTCTATTACAATTTGTACGTTTTCTTGTCCGCAATTATTGGTTCCTTCCTAAAAGGATCCTTTACCTCCTTTTCTCTCCTATCCTCAGCTTCGCACTGCGTGAGCGGGGGTTTACCTCCTGCTCCTCGCGACTGGCTACAGCCACCTTTCCTACCATGCGGTATGGCGAGGGTTTGGTGCCATAGATATCCTGCTCTACCTTGCCCTCCACATTGCCTGTCTTCATCAGGTTCTTCACCAGTCGGTCTTCGAGCGAGTGGTAGGTGAGCACGACCAGTCGTCCGCCTGGGCGCAGCAGCTCGGTTGCCGACTGCAGCATCTCTTTCAGTGCCTCCATCTCCTCATTGACCTCTATGCGCAATGCTTGGAAGAGCTTGGCCATCTCTTTCTTCTCGCGGTCGCGCCCGAAGAGCCGCTTCACCGTCTCGTACAGCTGTCCGGTAGTCTCTATGGGAGCCTGCGCACGGGCCTTCACGATGACCGATGCCAGTTTGCGGCTATTGAGCAGTTCGCCATACAGGTAGAATATCTCGGCCAGGCGCTCCTCATCGTATGTGTTGATGATGTCGGCCGCGGTACGTCCCTCGCGACGGTTCATGCGCATATCCAGCTTGGCATCGAAGCGGAAGGAGAATCCCAGCTCACCCTCATCAAACTGATGGCTCGAGACACCGAGGTCGGCCAACACGCCGTCGAGCTGTTCCACGCCATGGTAGCGCATCCAGTTGTACAGATAGCGGAAGTTGCTTCTCACGAAAGTGAATCGCTCGTCGTCAACGATATTGCGTTCTGCGTCGGCATCCTGGTCGAAGCTATATAGATGTGCGTCAGCATCCATCCTGCGAAGTATCTCGCGCGAGTGACCGCCACCGCCAAAGGTCATGTCGGCATACACGCCACCGGGAGCTATATCCAGGCCATCTACTGTCTCGTGCAGCATCACTGGTATGTGATAGGGAACATCCATCAGATAAAGAGTTTTACAAGTTTGGAAAAATGTTTTCAGCAGTCTCGTATCTACAAAGAGTATCTGCCGTGACACAATCTATCATTCTCGCCCCAAAGTTACACAAATCCCCACAATCGTCCACCATAAACCTGCAAAAATATTTCCGTCGCCAGCATTAAGAATCTCTTTCAGTCCCGACCTGCGGAGCAAGAAATGGGGCCGCTCCGCATGAAGCGACCCCAAGGGGTTAACGATGACCGGTGCGGTGACCGGTGAGTGGTGAGTGGGCTATAGTATCTATAGGGCTTATAGGGTCTATAGTTATCTCTTAGCCATCAGACCCTCCTACTTCAGTATCACCTTGCGTCCATCGAGGATGTAGATGCCTGGTGTGGGATGTTGCACGGGGCGTCCCATCAGGTCATAGTACACGCCAGTAGCAGTAGCATGCTCTACCGGTTCGATGCCAGTGACATCGAAGCGGCCGATAGGTATGAGCATCCACTGAGCAGCTTTGGTGGTATACTGCACATAGCCGTTGTCGCCGCTCTGCACATTCCACATGCCGTCTTCATCCGACAAGGTATAGCCATATGCATCTGTCGATACGGTCATGGTATATGCAGTAGCCTCTACCGAGCCGTTGGCATAGATGTAGCGTCCGCTGGTGCCTACGGCCTCGCCTGTATAGAGGTTGTAGATGTAATACTGTCCTTCGGCTTCGCCGGGGCGCAGATAGAACCAGTAGTTGTGGTCCGATGCATCGGTCAGTTCGCTGGTGCGCAGTGCTCCATTGTATCGTCCTGCACCCTCAAAATGATATGCGTAGGCTTCGGTGTCGAGGCACTGGAGGTAATAGCACATTGCCTCATCGCCGACAGTAGCCTCGGGCAGTGTCAGTGGCTTCTTGTAAGCCGCCTTCACGGCACGATGGGCAGCGTCGAGGGGTGCATAGCAGTCTTCCAGATAGGCATAGCCTTCGGCCAGAGCCTTGCGTGCTGCATCATAGGCAGCCTGCAGAGTTGCCACATAGGCAGACAGGTTATCATCCAGGATGGTGATGTCATCATGGAACTTCAGGGCGGGCTCGGTCTCGGCCACCAGTTCGTTGAGGGTTACAGCCACCATGCCGATGAGTGCTTCGAGCTTGGCCTTCATCGCCTCGCTATGGTTGTCGGCTACGGAGTAGAGTGTCCACTGTGCATTGGCCGAGCTTCCGTTCACTGCGGTCACATTCTTATTGCTCTCGCTCGAGAGATACAGGGCTGTATTCTTCGCGCTCTGCAGCAAGAATCGTGAGGGTTCATCCTCAATCAGGTTAAATGCCACAGCCTCCTTGCTATCCTTGGCTTCGGCTTTGACGCGCACGTTTTCCGAAACGATAGATACGTAGAGTCCCGTCTCCACATTCTGTACATAGTACTGGTGCTCCACACCCGTGGGCACGAGCACCCACTGCTTCTTGGTATTCTCTGCAGGCGAGGCAAAGGTTACCTTGAGTCCGGCAGTAGAGTACTCGAGCGAGTTGTTCTTATGGCGCACACTTCCCAGTGCATAGTAGTCATCCTCATATACCGGCACCTTGGCTATTGCCATCTCGGTGAGTTGCACCACCATCTGGTCCAGTGCCATGGCCCACTCTCCGTATGAGCACATCGAGGTGTCCTGATTGTCGCGTGCCGCCTCGGCAGCCTCCACGAGTGCCTGCAGCTCGGTCAGGTAGTCGGCCTTGAAGTATCCTACGTTGACACCCTTATCATCGGAGAGGTTCAGGATAGCCTTAGCTGCCGAGAGTGAGGTCTTCAGTGCCTGCAGTTGCTCCTCTTCGGTGCCGTCTTCGGCCTTTGACTTCACCACCACGTCATCGCCCACAGGAGCTATTGCCACAACAGAGGCTTCGCCCGAGCGCACCAGTGAGAGCACCTCATCGTTTATCGTAAACGAGTAGTGGTTGGCGAAGGCCAGTATCTCGCCCTCCTTATTATATATGGCAAATCCTGCTGCGCCGTTGCCACCGCTCAGTGTCACCTTGTTGTCCACCAGGGCATATACATACTTCCCTGTGATGGTGGTGTCGGGGGTCGCGAAGAGCACATACGAGCCTACCTGGGCATTGGAGCCATTTGTGGTAGACCCTCCGTCCCAGTAGCTGCGCTGGGTCTTTCCGTCGTGGCTATAGGTGGCCTCGGGAGTGCAGTCGTTGATGAAGAGGGGTTTGTTGTTTACGGGATAGCCCTTTGCCTTGACGGCAGCGATGGCAGCATCGATATCGGCCTGCGACTGGGTATACTCAGAGTTGGAGTAGTCGCCCACGAAACGGCTGCTCATGACACGGAAGAATCCGTATGCGCGGAAGAATTCGGTGAGGTCCTCCTGTGCAGCCTCGCAGCACATCTGATAGAAGTGCAGGATGGTGGTCTTACCCTGCTGGTAGTATCCGCCCGACATGGGGTTGTGGCGCAGCAGCTCGAAGAGTTTGGGGTAGAACTGTGTGTCGTTGCCTGCACGGTGATAGTACAGCCACAGGCGGTAGTACATCTGCGTGAGTGCCCAGATGTTGTTGCCGAAGAAGTCGCCTCCGGCCTTGAAGTTGTCATACACCTTGGGAAGACTACCCTCCGAGCCGTTCACGCGTGAGGTTCCCATGCCCATATACCACACGGCAATGTTTGAGAACAGGTTGTTGGTCACCTCGGTGAGTCCGTTCACGGTGAGCAGTCCCTGATGCTGGTGACCAATTTCGTGGGCGGGGCCCCATGTGGGGCCAGCCTCTGTTGCAATCTGTGTCAGCACACTCGGTGTGGTGTTGATATGGTATCCGCAATGGTCCCAGCTGCCATACATGTAGCCCGATACGGTACCGAATGCCAATCCGTGATGGTTGTAGTAGTCGGCATAGTTGCGTCCCTCGCAGTAGTCATAGTATCCTTCGTAGTCATACATCTCGGCCTTGTTTTCCCAGGCGCCGTCCCATCGGGGATAGAGCAGGTTCATCGAGTCGGCCACCTCCTTGCTCACCAGGCCCATCGTCATCTTCTCTATCAGCATGATACGGTCCCATGCCTCCACGATGGCATTGATGCGCTGGTTCTCGGGCAGGCTGGCAGGCAGCTCTTCGGGGAAGAGCTTGGCCAGTCCCCTCTCGGTCCATGTATTGCCGTTGTCCTCGGTGACGGTCACATCGTTGAGTTCAAACTGCAACACCTGCTGGCGGCCCAGGATGGTGATGTTGCGCATGTTGGCACGCTCCTCGTAGTACATCCAGTCGGCATCGGTATCGGCCGTGTACAGGGCATCGCCGTGGGTATTGTAGTAGCCGTTGATGTAGCCGCCCTCGATATGCACCTTGAGGTCATCGTAGTCGCCCAGCTTGCGCGTGAAGGTCTTCGTAGAGGGGTTATACGTATGCACCAGATAGTTGATGTACAGTGTATTGCCATCAGATGTAGAGAAGGGCACCAGATTGAGTCCCTCTTTCAGGCGCACACCGTTGGAGTAGCCGTTGTTGTAGTTGGGCATCTTGCTGTGTCCGTTGATCCAGCAGGCCCACAGCTCGGCACCCTCCTTGATCTCTCCCTCCACCATGATATAGGCTACCTGGCAGTTGTTGGTATAGAGTCCTGTGGGATTGTCCATATTGGTATGGGCATTGTGGCCAAACCAACTGGTAATTTCACCAGCTATACTATAAGGCTCGATGAGCTGTACGCGGAACTTCTTGGCATAGTCGCTATCCCATCCCTTCTTGTCAGACACCTCATTGGCCTCGCTCCAGTCGCCGTTCTTCACCTTTACGGCCATATCCACCAAGGTAGCAGGCAATGCATCGGCAGCCATGGCATTGCGAAGCGCCTCATCACCCAGGGTCGAATATGCAGGTTTCAACACGGTGCAGGCAGCATCTTCAAAGTATTTGGCGAGTGTGGTTTCAAATTTCTCCACGTTGCTCGACAGGTAGGCATACTCTTCCTCGAACGCCTTCACCTTGGCCTCATAAGCAGCATATTCGGCCTGCGCCTGTTTCAAGGCATCCTCATCCACCTCGACACTCACAAACTTCCATTCCGAAGCGGCCTTGTCATTCTCTCTTCCCCAGCGCACGACTCTCTCGCCCATACCCTTGGCATGCAAGCCCAAGCTACCGAGCGTAGGGTCCCAGATGTTATAGGCATCGTCACCCTTGGCCGAATTGGCAACGATATTGAAGGCTTTCGCCGTCACATCGGTCCAGTAGGGTTGCTCGTTCACATTGTTACCCGTCTGGATATACCGGCAGGTATAAGCATTCTGGAGGGTATAGTTTGCTCCCGATTGCTTGAGTATCCACAGCTGGTCAAAACTTGTGTTTCCTCCCACCTGAGTACTATAAATCGTATTACTCACATGGTTTTCGGCCAATGCAGAGCCATACTCCACGTTGATGATACGGAACACGCCCTCCGACGGGGCCACATATTGCGCGCGCATGCCACACACGCATAAAACAAACAATAACAATAGTGAGATTTTCTTTTTCATACGTTTTTTATCATGGTTTTAGTGAATACTCATACTTTCTCGGGACAAAGTTAAGACATTTTCTCGAATAACTCTATAGAAATGTGTAAATTTCATTACCTTTGCAATGGAAACTCACAACTCATAACTCACAACTCACAACTCATAACTCACAACCCATAACTCACAACCCATGTCCGTCATAGACTCCATCACCGCAGGCAACGGCACCGCCTTCTCCTTCGAAGTGCTGCCCCCGCTCAAGGGCACAGGCATCAACAGCCTGTTTCGCACCATCGACGAGCTGCGCGAGTTCGGTCCCCGCTACATCAATATCACCACCCACCGCAGCGAATACGTATATCAGGAATCGCCCGAGGGTGTCTTCCATAAGGTATCGCTACGCCGTCGCCCCGGCACCGTCGCCGTAGCCGCCGCCATCAAGAACAGGTACGACATCCCCGTTGTCCCCCATATACTCTGTAGCGGCTTCACCCGTGAAGAGACCGAGTATGTGCTGCTCGACCTCCAGTTCCTCGGCATCACCGACCTGCTGCTGCTGCGTGGCGACAAGGCCAAGCACGAGTCCCTATTCACCCCCACCGGCAACGGCTACAGCCATGCCATAGAGCTGCAGGCACAGGTCAACCGCTTCAACGAGGGCTACTTCATCGACGGCTCGCCCATCAAGGAGCCCGGCCAGCCCTTCACCTACGGCGTGGCCTGCTACCCCGAGAAGCACGAGGAGTCGCCCAACATGGATATGGACCTCCACTGGCTGCGCGAGAAGGTCAAGGCCGGTGCCCAGTATGCCGTCACCCAGCTCTTCTACGACAACGACCGCTACTTCCGTTTCGTGGAGCGTGCCCGTGCCGAGGGCATCACCATCCCCATCATCCCCGGCATCAAGCCCCTGAAGACCGCCCGCCAGCTGAGCATCATCCCCAAGACCTTCAAGGTAGACATCCCGCAAGCCCTGGCCACCGAGGTGCTGCGCTGCAAGAGCGACGACGAGGTGCGCCAGGTAGGCATCGAGTGGTGCACCGCCCAGTGCCGCGAGCTCATCGCCCACGGCGTGCCCAGCATACACTTCTATGCCATGGCAGCCACCGACAGCGTCAAGCAGGTGGCACGCGCGATATATTGAGTTTTTAAGTTTTTGAGTTTTTAAGTTTGCAAACTGAAAACTTATAATCTCACAAACTTAAAAGCTCACATTCATACAAACTCAAAAACTTACAAACTCAAAAACTCAAAACAACGTCCGCCAGGTCAAGGCCCTCGCGGCGTGCTTCGTCGTGATCCATCAGGTTATAGTACCACGTGGGGATATGTAGGCGCGTGCCGAGCGTGCGGTTCATCTCCACGGCGCGGGCATACCAGTCGCGCAGGGCATCGGCATCGGGGTACACGGCGACTTCGTGGCCGAGGAGCGGCCATAGCATCGACTCCTTGAAGTTTGCCTTGCCGCCGGTGGCAAGCCACACCTTGTCGGGACAGACGAGGCTCATGATGAGGGCGGTCTTCTCGCTTTCGACCAACCCTATTTTTTCTGACCACGGACTATTTGACCACAGATTACGCGGATTACTCGGATTTTCTTCTTGCGATGTGCTACTGCCATCATGTAAAGAATCTGAGAAATCCGTGTAATCTGTGGTTAAATCCGTGTGCTCCGTGTTCAGAAGACTGAGACCAAACAGGCATTGCGGTGCCACCAGTTCGGACGGCTCGCCATACAGGCGCATGCGGTGTGCCCAGTTGACAGGGAATCCTTGCTCCTTCACGCGGTGTCCCGTCAGCGGATTATACAGCATGGCCTTGCCCGTGTGCACGCGTCCCTGCTCGTCGATCTGCCACCAGAGGGTGGCGCCGTCGGGTGTGCCGCCCACGCGGTAGCGCTTCAGTGCGGCGGCCACGGCATCGCGGGGAAACTGGGTGCGCAGCCAGGTCACCAAGTGGCTACCCCACGGCTGCGACTGCTCGCAGGCGCGGCGCATCTTCTCATAAAACTCGTTGGCCCCCTCCCACCCTCCCCCATGGGGGAGGAGTACTGGCATCGCGGTCTTCCCCCCTTGGGGGGATAAGAGGGGGGCCAGCATCCGCGGCGGCAGGTGGTACCCGCAGTTGGAGAGGCGGTTGCAGCGCCCGCATGTGCGGTCGTCGACGGGGCGCATGGTGACGGTGTCGATGTAGGGGGAGAACTTGCCAGTGCGCCCGCAGTCGGGGCAGGTGGTGTTCCACTCGCGATGAGCCTTGCACTCGCGGTAGGTGGCTAATCGGTAACGCATGTGAGTTTTTGAGTTTTTGAGTTAGGAGTTTGGTGTCATCTCGAAACGAAGTGAGAGATCCCTCGCGCTGCTCGGGATGACACGGAAGTGTTTGGTGGTTTATTTTAATTAGGAGTCAGGAATCATGAAAGTTCGGAGGGCGAACTTTTGTAATTCACTGCAGGTCAGGCGCTTTGCATTAGATAGTGGCGTCAACGCCACTTCTTAACTGTTTTTGCATACACTTGGTGTATTTTCCGTGTCCTAACTTATTGATAAACTTCGCATTGGTCCAGTTGCGGATGCGACGCTTGGTGGCGCTCTCCGACAGGGCGCCGCGCTTGCCCACGTCTATGGCCTCGGCCGTGGTGAAGGTGGGTGGCAGCATGTCGAGGTGCAGCATGGGGGTGAACTCCTCGGGAAGGTCGTCATCGGAGCGGCGGGGCTGTATGAGGCGGAAGGCCGCCACGCTGTGGCGCATGAGGTAGTCGACAAGCATGAGGGTGGTGTCAATGTCGTCGTCATCGGCCGCGATATGGGGCGATGCCAATGCCTCGTCCCACGACTCGTGGCGCTGGTAGGCCCGTAGCAGGGAGAGCAGCATGATGATGCGCTTGGCGTCGATGATGCGGCGGCGCACAGCCGAGAGTATCTCTTCGCTGGCGGTGTAGCCCAGATACCAATCGTTCATCTCGCTGAAGGCACGCTCCAGATACTCCTCCTGCATGGCCGTGAGCACGAGCGTGGGGCGTGGGGTGGCCTCGTGGCTGTTGTCGTAGCGGGTGAGCAGGCTGTGCAGACTCTCCAGGACGCTTGCCGTGCGACGCAGCGTGGTGTTGAACGCCGCACTCTCATCGGGGGTCATCGCCGTGCGCCATGCGGTGTTGCTGGGGGTCTCATAGAAGAGGAAGCGCGAGGGCAGGCCGTCGCTCACGGTGGGCATGAACAGGCGCAGCGAGTCGTAGGTGCCGCTCAGCAGTACACCCAGGCGCACGTGCTCCAGGTAGATGCTCTCATGCCCGGTCTTGATGGCATAGCTCATGGGCTCTTCGTGGAAGGCACGCAGCAGCAGGTCGCGCAGGTTGCCAAAGTCGGTCTTGGCCTGCTGCACGATGGTGAGCAGCTCGCTGGCAGCGAGCAAGGGGGCATGCGGCTCATAGCCCTTGAGGTATTGCAGCATGGCGGGCACGGTAATGTTGTCGGCCATCATGTGGCAACGGGGCAGGGGTACCTCGATATCCTCTTCACCCATGACGGCACGCTCGATGTCGGTCTCATTCATGTCGCGGCTACGGCCCATGCGCTGGCGCTTGAGACGCTGCACCTCGATGAGACGTTCGGCACGGCGCATGTCGCGGCGGCTGTCGGCTCGCACCTTGCGGTCGATACCCTGCACCAAGGGGAGCAGGTCGGTGATGCGACCCTTGCCCGAGGCGGGCGAGCCGTAGATGAGGGTCATGAGGGCCGTGCCGTAGTAGCGGTTGTCGTGCCTCACGCGGCAGTGAATGGCCACCGTGCCCATGAGGGTGAGCAAGGCCAGCAGCTGCTGGGTACGCATCGGGGATGTGGCATAGTGTGCCAGCACATCGGTGACGAGGGGTGGCAGGCGGTCGAAGAAGGCCTGGTCAAGTGGCTGGGGCAGGCGATGACCGGCATCGTCAACATAGGTGTTCAGCTCTTCCAGTGTGAGCTTCGGGCCATCGGGCTGGCCAAGAAGTGCGATAATGTCTTGTGTGCTCATAAAACAATAAAGATTAGAAGGTTATGTCAATATTTACATAGGGTTTGTCACTAAAAAGAGTTAAGAAGTGGCGTCAACGCCACTATCTATGGCAAACTCACTGTGGCATAGCGCGTTACAAAAGTTCGCCTGCCGACCGATGGTAACCATTCCACCCGGCAGCACAATGGCGGGAACGCGCGGGAATATCCAGTACCCGATGCCGCGGCGGCAGGGGCCGAAAATCGCACATGCGATTTTCAGAAAACGCAGGTGCGATTTTGCAAAATGGGACATGCGATTTTTCGGAATGGCAGGTGCGATTTTCATACTTTTTGAGTTTTTGAGTTTTTAAGTTTGCTACCATAAAGTTACTACAATATCTACACTATATATAAAAAAGTACACCCCTATGGTAAGGAAATACCATAAGGGTGTACTAATCCCTTCGAAAAGTGTACGCAATGGGTGTACTCAGGTGTACTCAAATGCAATGCGTAGGTGCGAGGAGCTGCCCTTGAAGGCGCGGAACTATCAACTGCTTCCTCTCCTCTCTTTCACGAAGTGCCTTGGTCGTCTGGCGTCTTCGACGTCGGCCGGGTTTCGTCACGTCTATCAGTCCGGAAGTACCAATAATCTTATGTCTCTGCAGGGGTATGGTGAGGCTATCCGCGAGTATCATCGGATTTATGCGCTGTACCATATCTACCCTATAGTAACCGCGCAGTGCAGATCGTATGTCGGTATATTTCAATCCCTGGATACCCATTTGTGCCTTGCAGATACGCTCCGTAAGATTGCCACGGGCGATATAGCCATCCTCGTATATGGTGGCCTTGGGCAGGTTAGGACCTCCGGCAAACAGGTCATATAGTTCGCGGGCTGTCACCACATAGCGGTCCGAACCCGACACGGCATACCACCGTTCCAGCCAGCCCTTCGTCTTGCCCTTTACCTTCTTGAAGTTGTTCTCAGTCAGTTTGTAGCCGCTCTTCCCTACCCACTCGACAAAATCGGTGTCCTTCCCCGTCCACCAACGCAGGTCGCAGAATATCTTATGCACAATGACCCAGTAACCCTCATTCCACTTCGGGCCCTTGCTTGAAATATAGTCCTTCAAGTCCTTCTTGATGCGCGACACCCTGCATTGGAAGGCAAAGCATCGGGTCTCGAGTTCGGTGCGTGCCTGAACAGTCTTCTGCGACTGTTCCTCCATCAGCATGCGGAAGTACTCCGTAGTGGCCACCTTGACGAGGCACTCGTCAAACGACTTTCTCCTCTCTTTCTCTCTTAGGAGCGCGTCGATGGTGGATTCCAGCCGCACGTTTTCGTCCTTCTGCTTCTTCAGCTCATCGTCCTTGAGCTTCATCTGCCGTGTCTGCCGTGCATAGGCGTCGCCCGATGAATGGTCGATGCGCAGCTTCCCGTCTCCTCCTACCGACACCTGTATACACCGCCCTGGAAGCAGCACTATAGTGTGCTCCTCGCCGCTCTCACTGAACTTGATGCGTATGGTGTGATTCGTCTTCATGGCAGGAGGCTCGCTTGTCAGGGGAAACTATGCATTATACACCACAAAGTAAAGCAACGAAAAAGAATTTGCCAAATATTTTCTGCGGATATTTCCACTTTTATGTTGTAGAGCATAAAACGGAACCCCTATGGCAGGTTGCCACCGGAATCACTTGCACATACAACGTTTTTTACTAAATTTGCAGACAGAAAACAACCTTTACTCATTGACAAAGCTACAGCGATATGGGATACGACAAAAGCGAAGCGAAAAAGACGAACAGATATACATTTAAGTGGAGTTCAGGGTATATAGTGCATCAAGTAATACTACAACCCATTTTATTCTTTGCAATTGGAGCATATGCCTGGTATTTATATCTATTCGAAGTCGGTCCATCCAGACTTAGCATTAGGGGAGTGATCTTCATGGCAGCTATGGCATTCCTCATAATTGGAGCAGTAATTCTTTGTTTGGGGTTAATCCACCACATTGAAATAGCCCCAGACAAAATAACTATTGTTCATCTTTCAGGTAAATCAACCGTGCTCGATGATGTGATAGACATAGAGTATGTTACAAAAGAGTCTATCGAAGAGCATACGACACATACAGACCATGATAGCGAACATGGTGACACTGAAATAAAAGGATTAAGCATGGGAGCATTAGATTTTGGTAGTACAAAATACGGCAAGTTCACCCAGTACTGCGTCAACTTCGACGAACTGGCCATGGTGACCCTCGCCAATGGCAAGAAATACCTCATCAACTACCCGAAGGAGCTGCTGGAGAAGAAGTGATAAGCGCGGCATGGACAAGGCCCGCGTGCCGCTCAAGCTCAGCTCGCTCAAGGCCATCGCAGGCACCATCTTCGAGAAACCCTTCGAGCACTGGCCGGCAGTCGCCCACAAGGTGCCGGCAGCCACCTACCACCGCCACTACGACGTGGCCAATATGCTCGGGACACTGCTGGTTGAGGGTTGAGGGTTAAGGGGTTGAGGGCCTTATTGGATAAAAATATCCACTGCGCTACGCGGCAAATTATAGATTATTGCCTATATTTGCATTTGAAAAGAGCATTAACGACACTACAGCGATATGGGATACGACAAGAACGAAAAGACGAACAGATATACATTCAAGTGGAGCCTCGAATACTGCCTTCATGGAATAGGATTACTCCTTTTGGCATTGTTCTTTATTTGGATTCTCGGTCGTCTGTACATTAAAGAGTATTTTATGCCTGTAGCAGACCATATAATTGCGGGGCACACCGCCAGCTTCAAAGTTTACCTTGCTTTGATTGGAGTAGGTGTAATATTCCTTCTCATGTCAGTGCCATGGGCAATCCCTTTTTTCAGAAAAATCCGTTACATAAAGATAGAGTCCGACAAGATAACATTAGTCAGGCTTATTGGCAAGACCACGCTCAGGTATGTTATAAAAATCGAGTATGTTACGAGAGAATTACTAGAGGAAATCGGCATAGAACACTGGGTCGATGACGATTATGTACCCGGCATGTCAATAAGAAAGGCCCACCATCGTAGCAAACGATACGGCGAGTTCACCCAATACTGCGTCAACTTCGACGAGCTGGCCATGGTGACCCTCGCCAATGGCAAGAAGTACCTCATCAACTACCCCAAGGAGCTGCTGGAGAAGAAGTGACAGGGCGCTCTCAGCGCGGGTATGGTGACGATAGAGGCTATAGCATCTATATCCACCGCAAAGTTACGAAACGGCAGGGAAAAAGCAAGCCGCAAATAGAGAAACTGAAGATAACGATGGCGATAGGCACTATAGATACTATAGGCCATCAACCATCCCCCCCTACGGCTCGCCCAGATACTCGAAGATCACCTGCACCTGGGGCCGCGTGAAACGGCGGTCGTCGGGGCGGTAGCCCATGGCCATGAGCTCATCGAGCAGGCCGCGGCAGCGGTGCAGATAGCGGTTGAGCATGCGGATGGCACTCTCGTACTTGGCACGCGGACTATACATCATAGCCAGCTCGCCCTTGGTGTAGGAGCGCACGGCGGTGCGCTCATCATCGGCGTAAAGATCACGGTAATCCATAGGTCATAGAATAGGTAAAATCGTTCAAAATGGAAAGATGCGTCAAAAGCGAAATCTAACAATCGTATGAAGCGAGATAACAATCGCCTGACTCGACATAACAAAGTTACGAAAAATATCTGACATCGCAAAATTTCAAACACCTAATTATCAGTGCATTGACGCGCGAATTTCGCCCCGGCATCTGACAGGCGCCGATGCGAAATCTAACAATCGTCTGACCCGACCTAACAATCATCTGTCACGACCTAACAAAACGCCTTTTTTCTACTGCGTGGAGAATTGTACGCTCCGCAGCCCCACATCGGCGGTACTGCGGAGGGTGCGGGAGGTCGTAACTTTGCACTGTAAATCAACGATAACAATAACGATAACGAGCCATTGACTGTAGCGTCGACCTGCGGTTCGGAGGGTTAGTTAACGTCAGCGTCAACGTTGAAAACCTAAACCTTAATTATTAACCCGAAAATTTAGAAGAGAAGTTGCAGTCCGGAGGTAATTTTCAATTCTCAATTTTCAATTTTCAATTCAAAAAACTATGAGCGTAAACTATGCCGTAAAGAAATGTAAGAATCCCAACGGGATTCAGGGTACGAACTACTACTCATGTCGTGCCATCAAGACCAATGACTATGACTTCGAGGAGCTGTCCGAAGACATCAGCCTGGCCACCACCGTGACCAAGCCCGACGCACAGGCCGTGCTGGGCGTCATCAAGCTCTTCATCACCAAGGCACTGCTCGCCGGCCGTGCCGTAGTGCTCGAGGATCTGGGCCGATTCCAAATTTCCATCCAGAGCAAGTGCTTCACCAAGGACCTGCTCGACGACAAGGAGTTCGTGCCCTCGACGATGATCAAGGGCCACCGTATCCTCTTCCGTCCCGAAGCGAAGCTGAAGAAGGAGATCGCCAGCAAGCTCTCGCTGAACCGCATCGCCTCGGAGGTGAAGGAGTAAAGTGAATTGGCACGCTGATGACGCGGATTTAAGCGGATGACCGCTGATAATCCTTGACTACGGATTCTTTGATCACGGGCGTCATCCGTGGTCAATAATAAAGATCTGAGGTCATCTGCTGCATCTGTGTCGTCAGTGTGCTATTCATTAAACCCTAAACTCTAAACCCTAAACTCTAAACTCTAATCACAATGAAAGTAAACTGGAAACAAATCCTTAAAATCGTAATCACCGTACTCACGGCCCTGGCTGGCGCCTTGGGCATAGCAAGTTGCGTCTAAGCTATGAGTACTTTCCTACGTGCGCTGCTGATACTCGGCAGCTGTGCCGACAAAGTGCGAGCAGAGCGATGCACATATCTGTGTAATCCGTGACATCTGTGGTTTAATAAAAAAATATCAGTTAAAAATCTATGAAGTATTTCTCGATAAATGAATTAACATCCAGCGCCACTGCGCTGCGCGAGGGCATCGACAACCGCCCTTCGAAGTGTGCATACCACCTGTTGCACGTGTTGGCAGACCAACTCCTCGACCCCATACGCGAAACCTGGGGCCAGCCCATCACCGTGAGCAGCGGCTATCGCTGCAAGCAGCTTAATGCCCTGGTGGGCGGTGCCAAGTATAGCCACCACATCCTCGGCTGCGCAGCCGATATTATTGCAGGCAACAGGAGGGACCATCGCCGCCTGTTCAAGATGATACAGCAGATGCAGCAGGAGGGCCGAATCCGGTTCACCCAACTCATCTGGGAGGGCGACGGCCGATGGATACACATTTCCTACGTACCCGGCGACCTCAGGTGCCAGGTGATAATTGATAATTGACAATTCCGCAGCGTAGCGAGAGCAGAGCCAAATTTATTTGAGCTATGCCAAGCAAGCAAGGAATCTTAATGCGAAGCATTATAATTCACAATTCAGAATTCACAATTCAGAATTCACCCCTTACCTCTCAGCTGAGGGTTGAATGGTGAGAGGGGAACAATCTATTATACACATTAGCCTCGGCGATTGCCGAGGCTAATGTGTATAATCTCCGATGAAATGGGCGTTTTCTTGCGCCACTTCGTCGCACCGGGATGGGGTATCAATAGCCGAAGATGTCTTCGGGGGTGAGACGGATGATCTTGCCCCACTTCTCCAATGACTTCATGTCGAGATCGGCTTCGCGGCCGAGGATGCAGGTGATGTACTTGCGGTCCTTGACGTTGGCCTGCTGGTAGGCTACCACATCGGCGAGGGTCATGCCCTGCACGGCTTCGTAGAGCTGGCGGCGGGTGTCCTCAGTGAGGCCCAGCTCCTCCTGGTCGAGGTAGTAGGTGAGCACGCGGTCGCGTGTGATGCGCTCGGTGCGCAGGCGGCTGATGAGGGCCTCCTTGGCAATGTCGAAGGCTTTCTCGCTCACGGGCATATTGTTGATGATCTCGTCGAAGGCTGTGAGCGCATCGATCATCTTGTCGTTCTGCGTGGCGATGTAGGTCCAGTAGTAGGCGGGATCCTCAGTGCGCCAAGGCTCTATCATGCGGGCCGAAGCGCTGTAGGCGAGGCCACGGGCCTCGCGCATCTCCTGGAACACGATGCTGTTCATGCCACCACCGAAGTACTCGTTGTAGAGGGTGATGATGGGTGTCTTTGACACATCATACTGCTCGCCCTGGTTTGACACGGCCGACATGTATATCTGGTTGGCGTCGTAGGGGGCTATGTAGACGATGTTCTCATCGGCACGCTGGTACTGGAAGGCCTCGTTCTTTGCCATAGCCTTCAGCTCAGCGGGTACCTTGTGCAAGCCGGCCACGGTAGCCGACACCTCTTCCATGGCCATGGGGCCGTAGTAGAGCACGCGGTGCTCATAGGTGGGGAGCTGGGCGATGGTGGCGATGAGTGCCTCGGGCTTCATGCTGCGGAACTCGCTCTCGCTGAGGATGTTCTTCGAGGGATTGACGGGACCGTAGATGCCGTACTGGCGCAGGCGGGTGAAGTTGGTGTTCTGGTTGGCCTTGCCATTGGCACGTGACTTGAGGATGTCGGCCACGAGGTTGTCGTAAGCAGCCTGGTTGGGCTGTGCGTCGGCGATGACCTTCTCGAGCAGGGCGATGGCCTCGGCCATATTCTCAGACAGACCGCTGAGACTGATGGTGGCCTGTGTATTGCCTACACTGATATAGTAGCTGCAGGCGAGGTTGTAGAAGGCCTGCTTGATCTGGGCAGCTGTCATGTCTGATGTGCCCAGGTAGTCGAGGTAGTCGCGGGCGGTAGAGAGTGCCTTCATCTCGTTGGCACCGAAGTCGAAGATGTACTGGAGAGAGAAGATGTCGTTCATCACGTTCTTCTTATATAATAAGGGGAGGTTGCCTACGGTGCCGCGGCTCATGTCTTTCTCGAAGTCCACGAAGACGGGCTCGATGGGAGCCACTACCGATGCCTGCACCTCGCGGAGGAAGGCGCTGGTGGTGTCGCGGTTCATGAAGATAGGTGTGATGGCGGGCTTGGCAATCTTCTTCACGCTGGGATCCTGCCCCTGACGCTTGTAGACGATGGCGTAGTTGTTGTCCTTGAGGTGGGCATTGGCAAAGGCCACGACATCGGCCTTGGTAATCTGCTCCATGCGCTCTACGCGGTGTACCATATCGGCCCAGGGCTGTCCGTTGACGAAGCTGGTGACGAAGAGGTCGGCACGCGAGCTGTTGTCCTCGAGCATCTGCTGCACCTGTAGCTTGTAGTTGGCGATGCCGGCAGCGAGCAGCGACTCATCCCAATCGCCACGGCGCAGGGCGTCGATCTGAGCGAGCAGCAGCTCCTTCACCTCATCGAGCGACTGTCCCTGCTTGGGAGAGCCCTGCATGAAGTAGGCCGTGTAGTCGGTCTGGTCGTAGGGGAAGGCATAGGCCGAGAGCAGCTTCTGCTCCTGCATGAGGTTGAGGTCGATGAGACCTGCCTGGCCGTTGCTCATGATGGAGCTGATGACGCTCAGCATGAGTGCCTCGTCGGAAGCAGCACCGGGGAAGCGCCATGCGAGGGCTACGCGCTCTGATTCCAGGCCCCACACCTCGCGCACGATGGGCTCGGTGATCTCGGCCTCGGGCTCGAAGCTCATCATCTGCAGCTCGGGGTTGGGCTGCATATCGCCGAAGTACTTCTCGATGATGTCCATCGCCTCATCGAAGTCGAAGTCGCCCGACATACAGATCGCCATATTGTTGGGCACATACCATTTCTTATAATAGTTTTTGATGTTGGTGATGGAGGGGTTCTTGAGGTGCTCCTGTGTGCCCAGCACGGTCTGTGTGCCGTAGGGGTGGTGGGTAAACAGTGCCGAGAACATGGCCTCGGTGAGCTTGCGGCTATCGCGGGTGAGGCTCATGTTCTTCTCCTCATATACGGTCTCCAGCTCGGTATGGAAACCGCGGATGACGTTGTGCTTGAAGCGGTCGGCCTGAATCTTTGCCCAGTTTTCCAGCTGGTTGGAGGGGATATCCTCGATGTAGCAGGTGACATCGAAGCTGGTGTAGGCATTGGTGCCGTCGGCACCGATGGCAGCCATCAGCTTGTCATACTCGTTGGGGATGGAGAGCTTGGATGCCTCGTATGAGAGGCTGTCGATCTGGCGGTAGATGGCGGTGCGCTCGGCCTCGTCGGTCTTGGTGCGGTACACCTCGAAGAGTGCCTCAATCTGGTCGAGCAGGGGCTTCTCCTCGGCGTAGTTCTGTGTGCCGAAGTTCTCGGTGCCCTTGAACATCAGGTGCTCGAAGTAGTGGGCAAGGCCGGTAGTCTCGGCGGGGTCGTTCTTGCCACCCACACGCACGGGGATGTAGGTCTGTATGCGCGGAGTCTCCTTATTTACGGTGAGGTACACCTTCAATCCATTGTCCAATGTGTAGATACGGCTCTGCATGGGGTCGCCGTCGACAGTCTCGTAGCTGCGCTTGCCGGCACATGATGAGAGCATCAGCGTGGCGGCCACTACGGACAGCATAGAAAATAAAAACTTTTTCATACCTATTAATATTTATATTCAGGGGACAAAAGTACGTAAAAGTGAGCGAAATATAAAACTTGTTTTAATATTTCTCAGCGAACGCATATTACTTTCACAACGAAAGTTGTAAAACTACGTGAAAGTACGTAAAGAAAGATGCAATACAATATCTTTTTTACCAGGCCGCAAAGATTTAGAAGAAAATGTTACGATTAGGTAAAGAAAATTCGCTATTTTTGTACTTTCAATTGGTACACAACAAAAAACACCCATCATGGCAATAGGCATCAGAAACATTGTTCCAGAATATCCCGCTAAAGAAAAAACTGTTTATTTCCACGATATAGAAATGGTAAAAGCAATGAGAATATTATTATTGGGCAGCGGCGGACGCGAACACGCCCTGGCTTGGAAAATCAGCCAAAGCAAGAAAGTAGAGAAACTGTATATCGCACCGGGCAATGCCGGCACGGGCGAAGTAGGCGAAAACGTGGCTCTCGCAGCTACCGACTTTGAAGGCATTAAGGCATTCGTACTGGCCAACGGCATCGACATGCTGGTGGTAGGCCCCGAAGACCCGCTGGTAAAGGGTATCTACGACTATTTCCGCGACGATGAGCAACTGAAAGGAATACCTGTGATAGGTCCCTCAAAGGCAGGCGCCACACTGGAAGGCAGCAAGGACTTTGCCAAGGCATTCATGATGCGTCACGGCATACCCACGGCACGCTACCAGACCTTCACACAAGAGACACTGGATGAGGGTATCGCCTTCATCCATACCCTTGAGGCTCCTTATGTGCTGAAAGCCGACGGGCTATGCGCCGGCAAGGGCGTACTCATACTCCCCACCATCGAGGAGGCCGAGAAGGAGCTGCGCGAGATGCTTGGCGGCATGTTTGGCAGCGCATCGGCCAGCGTAGTGATAGAGGAGTTCCTCAGCGGCGTAGAGTGCTCGGTATTCGTGCTTACCGACGGCAAGAGCTACAAGCTGCTGCCCGAAGCCAAGGACTATAAGCGCATAGGCGAAGGCGACACAGGCCTCAACACAGGCGGCATGGGCTCTATCTCGCCCGTACCCTTTGCCGATGCTGCATGGATGCAGAAGGTAGAGGAGCGCATCGTACGCCCCACCGTAGAGGGACTGGCTGCCGAGGGCATCGACTACAAAGGATTCATCTTCTTCGGACTCATCAACGTGAAGGGCGAGCCCATGGTAATCGAGTATAACGTGCGCATGGGCGATCCCGAGACCGAAAGCGTGATGCTGCGCCTGAAGAGCGATATCGTGGACCTCTTCGAGGGTGTGGCCCAGGGCAACCTCGGCGAACGCACCATCGAGTTTGACCCACGCAGCGCCGTATGTGTAATGCTCGTATCGGGCGGATACCCCGGCGAGTACAAGAAGGGTTACCCCATCACAGGATTTGACAAGGTGGAGGGCAGCTACCTCTTCCATGCCGGCACTACCACAAAGGACGGACAGGTGGTGACCAACGGAGGACGCGTGATTGCCGTAAGCTCGTATGGCGATACGCAACTGGAGGCACTGGCCACCTCATTCAAGAACGCGCAGGCACTACACTTCACCGACATGTATTGCCGCAGCGATATAGGAAAGGATATCCTCTGAATGAGGGTTGAGGGTTGATGGTCATCAATGAATAAGATTACCCATTTCATCGTGCATAGTAAGGTGGCAACAGCAATTGCCGCCTTGCTATGTATAGGTGTATGGATATATGCCATCATAGAAAGCGGAAACGGAGGAGTGCTGTCGTACCTGAATCTGCTGCTATACGTCATCTTCGGGATGCTAATAGGCAGCGCCAATGAGCGAGCGGCTACAGGCAGCCAGAGGACGACTCTCCACACAACCCTCTACTACATGGGCTGTGCCATCAATCCGCAACTCGCCGTATGGCAAGAGAGCACTATATGCCTCATGCTCATGGTAGCCGCATACCGTATCATGGCAACCACCTACCGCGGGCGCACCGCCATGGGCAGCTACTTTGCAGCCTTTGCGCTCGTGGGCATAGCCAGCATCTATAGCCCACAGCTGCTCTACCTGGTTCCTGTACTGATACTCTGCTGCGGTTTCATGCAGTCGCTCCATGCACGCACAGCCATCGCTTCCCTACTGGGCGTGCTGGTACCCTACTGGGTGGCATTCAGCATACTCTACCTCACCGATAACACCCATCTGGTGCAGTCCTTCGTGGAAAGGCTCACAGCCGGCGTATCCTATGCACCGGCAGCGCTGCATGTACCTATCGGAAAAGGCGATACCCTCGCCATACCGATGATAGCCATACAATGGGTTTGGGCACTGATGCTCGCCATACCGGCAATCATACGACACACCCTGTCGGGCACCTCAAAGGTGAAGACACGCGCTATCCAGAACATGCAGATAGGGCACATGGGCACACTGTTCGTCGGCATGCTTATCCTCCCCTCACTGTACACGACAATGCAGCCTGTACTGATAACGCTCACCGCTACCATAGGCTACGGGTTCTTCGTATCTGAGAACAAGAGCCGCGGACGGGACATCTGGCTCATCACATTGTTTGTTATCTGGCTACTCATCCTCGGCCTCAACGTATGGAACAGCTTCTCGACATACTGATCAACTATGGTCCTATAGGCATGTTCATTGCCGCTTTCCTTGCCGGAAGCATCCTACCCTTCAGCAGCGAAACGGTCATGATAGCCTTGCTGGCTGCGGGCGTCAACCCATGGGTGCTGCTACTCAATGCTGCCATAGGAAACTCAATCGGCGGCATCACCTGCTACTGCATAGGACGCATCACTACACCCGAAAAGGTGCAGCGACTGTTCCGCATCAAGCCGCAACACATGGCACGCGCCCACCAGCTGGTAGAGCGCTGGGGAGCGTGGATGGGACTCTTCTGCTGGCTACCGATACTTGGCGATGCCATCCTGGTGACGCTGGGCATCATGCGGTCGAACCCTCTCCTCACCAACATCGCCATGATTATCGGACGCACCCTGCGCTACACCTTCGTATTGCTGTCGGCAATGGGGATAGGCAAGTTGATTCTCAATTAAAACCACAACAAACGTTGTATATTCGCCCGTTTATCACTACCTTTGCGGTAAACCGCGAAGATTTTCTGCACTCGCAGTGAAATATTGAAACAAGTTTCATATATCTCGCTCGTTTGTTATTATCTTTGCAGTAAACCGCGAAGACAGTGTAATCGCATAAAACCAACCACTATGATAAAGATACGTTGCCGCAACAATGGTGCCATACTGGAATGTGTTCCCGGCACCATCCTCCAGGAGGTGTATGACTCCCTATCGCTGAACATGCCTTATGGTGCTGTAAGCGCCCGGGTAAACAACAAGGTAGAGGGCCTCGGATTTAGGGTCTACAACCATAAGGACGTGGAGTTCCTCGACATCACCTCCGATTCAGGCATGCGCACCTATGTGCGCAGTCTCTTCTTCGTGCTCACCAAAGCGATAGGAGACCTCTATCCCGAAGGAGAAATCATCATCGAGCACCCTGTATCGAAGGGTTACTTCTGCAACCTGCGCATCGACCGCCCAGTGACACAGGCCGATGTGGATGCAGTAAAGCAACGTATGCAGGAAATCATCGCGGCAGACATACCCATACGCCGCATCAACTGCCCTACCGACAAGGCCATTGAGGTGTTCCGCAATGTGGGACGCAACGACGTGGTAACCCTGCTCGAGACTACCGGGAAACTCTACTGCACCTATTACAAACTGGGAGACAAGGCAGACTACTACTATGGCAGCCTGCTCACCTCAACGGGCAAGATACACCTGTTCGAGTTGCAGCAATATCACGACGGACTACTACTACGCGTACCTAGCCGCGAGAACCCCGACATCCTGGAAGAACTGGTACGGCAAGACAAGATGCTGAACGTATTCAATGTGCACCACAACTGGCAAGAGATCCTCGGAGTGAGTACCGTGGGCGACTTCAACACCGCCTGCCGAACAGGACATGCCACCGACCTCATCAATGTGGCCGAAGCACTACAAGAGAAACGCATCGCCGGCATTGCTGATGATATACACCACCGCAAATCACGTATCGTGCTCATATCAGGGCCCTCATCGTCGGGAAAGACCACCTTCAGCAAGCGCCTCTCCATACAGCTCATGACCAATGGCCTGCGCCCTGTAGCCCTCTCACTCGACGACTATTTCGTAGACCGTGAGCTCACCCCACTCGACGAGAATGGAGACTATGACTTCGAGTCACTCTATGCCCTCGACCTGCCCTTCTTCAATGCACAGCTCAACGCGTTGCTGCAGGGCGAAGAGGTACAACTCACCAAGTTTGACTTCACCATAGGCAAGCGCCTGCTCACCGACCGCAAGCTGCGCATCGACGACAACACGGTACTCATCATCGAAGGCATACATGCCCTCAACCCCGAGCTTACCCAACATATCGCTCCTGCAGACAAGTACAAGATCTATGTGTCGGCCCTCACCAGCATCATGCTCGACGACCATAACTATATCCCTACTACCGACAACCGCCTGCTGCGCCGTATACTGCGCGACTACAAGTACCGTGGCTACTCGGCCGAAGATACCATCTCGCGCTGGCCCAGTGTGCGCAAGGGTGAAGACAAATGGATATTCCCCTTCCAGGAGAATGCCGATGCCATGTTCAACTCGGCACTGATGTTTGAGTTGGCCATCCTGAAGGGACACCTCATCCCCATATTGGAACAGGTAAAGGAGAATCGCCCCGAGTATAGCGAAGCCTACCGCCTGCATAAATTCCTGCAATACTTCGAGTCTATCCCCGACAATGACCTACCCCCCACCTCCCTACTCCGCGAGTTCCTGGGAGGCAGCAGCTTCACGTATTAGTACCCTACACCAGCAATGAAAGGCAAATCGACACAAATACAGATACAAGGGCAGCAGATGCTGCAAACGCAGAGCCTGTCTCCGCTGCAGATACTGATTGCACGCTTGCTGCAACTCACCACCGTAGAGATGGAAGAGCGTGTACGTGGCGAGGTGATAGACAACCCGGCCCTGGAGTCGGCTCCACAAGACGAAGAGAACGTCGGCTACAACGAGGAGAGTGGTCACGAGACCAACGAAGACCTCATCAAGGGCGACTACAGCAGCGAAGACGACATTCCCGACTACAAGCTCAACGGCCTGCCCCAAAGCGCCGAGCAGCAAGCCTTCTCGTATGCCTCGACCCAATCGTTCTACGACTATCTCCTGGAGCAACTGCACGAGCAACCTCTCACCGAGGAGCAGACCACCATCGGCGAATACCTGATAGGTTCGCTCGATGAGGACGGGCTGCTGCACAAGTCGCTCATCAGCATAGCCGACGAGCTGGCCATCTACCACGACATAGATGTGAGTACCAGTGTCATCGAAGAGGTATTGCTAACCATACAGCAGTTTGACCCCGCAGGCATCGGGGCACGTAGCCTACAAGAATGCCTGCTGCTACAGCTCCATCGCAAAGAGGCCACCCCAGCCATCGAGCAGCAGATTCGTATAGTAGAACAATGCTATGAGGAGTTTACCCGCAAGAATTGGGACAAGATAACAGACAAACTCGGATGGAGTGCCGAAGAGGTAGCTGCTGTCATCGCCGAACTGGTAAAACTCAACCCACGCCCCGGCAGCGCGTTGGGCGAGAGCCTGGAGCGAGGCACCGTACAGATAGTGCCCGACTTTATCGTGGAGACCTTCGATGATGAGATTACCCTGAGCCTCAACAACCAGAACACGCCACGTCTGCGTGTAAGCAACGATTTCATGCAGATGCTGGGCGAGCAGGCGGCTTCAGACAATGCCGACAGCCGCAACGCAGCGCAGTTCCTACGGCAGAAAATCGAGTCGGCACGCGAATTCATCAATGCCATACAGCAGCGCGAGCATACCCTCCTGGCCACCATGCAGGCCATCATCGACCTGCAGCGCCCCTTCTTCCTCGAAGGCGACGAGGCACTGCTGCGCCCGCTTATCCTCAAGGATGTAGCTGAGGTAACAGGCTTTGATGTCTCTACCATCTCACGCGCCACCATCAGCAAATACGTACAGACCAGCTTCGGCATCTTCCCCCTTCGCTACTTCTTCAGCGACGGTATAGCCAAGGCAGAGGGCGAAGAGGTATCTATCAAGGAGGTGCACAACCTGCTCAGGCAATTGGTCGACAATGAAGACAAGACAGCCCCCCTTACCGACGAACAACTCATGGAGGCTCTTGCCAAACATGGATTCCGTGTAGCCCGACGCACCATCGCCAAATACCGCGACCAGCTGAATATACCTACTGCACGTATGAGAAGATAGAAATGGCCTACCTCATAGGGCATTACTGGGGACAGGAGTGACTATTGCTGATTAAAATCGCATCACCACACCCAGTGTGGCACCTTCATGGCTCACCGATGGACACACGAAAGCATCGCATCCGGTAAGGCGATACATGGCTTTCCTGGTATAGGGAAGCAACCAATAGCCTATGCGGGCGCTAAGAATACCTATACCGGCACCGGCAAACACATCGGTAAACCAATGATGATTGTTGTATACACGCAATACGCCCACAGCAGCAGCAATAGTGTAGGCACCTACAGAGTACCAGGGCGAGTCGTCGCCATACTCGATGCGCACCAACTCGGCTCCCATAAAGGTGGTAGCAGTATGACCCGAGGGGAAGGAGTTATTGGCCGAGCCATCAGGGCGTGGCTCACGCACGGTGTACTTGATGGCATTGACCATAATGCCAAGAGTGAGGTATGAGGTAGCCAACTCGAGAGTGCGATCCACATAGTTGTGCCTGGCATCGGCACCGAGCAGGCTGAGCCCGTATACCGAAGCCAGAGGCACATATTGCAAGTAGTCATCCACGACGACACGGTGATCACCACGCCATTCGTCCAGATAGTCGCGCACCTCGTAACGCGAATTCTTGACAGGCTCAATAAAGCCCAGGGTACCTGCACCTATCAGCGACAGCGGCATGATGACCTCGCCTGCCTTGAAGTTGGACTTCACGGTAAGGCTATCGGTCCGCGCATGAGCACACATTGGTAATGCGAGCAGCAGGGTCAGTATAAGGGAAAAGGTCTTGCGCATCAGAACAAAAAATACAATTAATTGTCTGCAAAGATAGCATATCTTATGGAATTAAGTTACCTTTGCTGTAGAAATAGTAAAAACATTTAACAAGCATACGTCATGATAACACTGAAAGAGCTTTACCGCATAGGGCACGGCCCATCGAGTAGCCACACCATGGGGCCACGCAATGCCGCCACCCAATTCCTGCTACGCAACAACAGCGCCAAGCGCTTCGAGGTCACTCTCTACGGTAGTTTGGCCGCCACAGGTAAGGGACACATGACCGATCAGGCCATACTCGATGTACTGGGCGAGCAGCATACTACCATCGTATGGAGACCCAAGGAGTTTCTCTCTTTCCATCCCAATGGCATGAAGTTCCGTTCCCTCAGCGATGCAGGTGAATGCCTTGACGAATGGACCGTCTTCAGTGTTGGAGGCGGTGCACTGGCAGAGGAGGGCAAGAAAGCCGTAGAGCACAAGCAGATATACGAGATGAACACTGCCTCGGAGATTCTTGCCTGGTGCATCAGTACAGGCAAAAGCTACTGGGAATATGTAGAAGAATGCGAAGGACCCGAGATATGGGACTACCTGCGTGAGGTATGGGAGACGATGAAGAGTGCCGTACAGCGCGGTTTGGAGCAGGAGGGAGTATTACCAGGGCCGCTCGCCCTACGCCGCAAGGCTGCCCTATACCATGTACGCGCCGAGGGCTATCAGCAGTCAATGCGCACACGTGGCCTCCTCTTCGCCTATGCCCTGGCTGTGAGCGAGGAGAATGCTGCCGGAGGAAAGATTGTCACCGCACCCACATGCGGCTCGTGCGGCGTATTGCCTGCCGTACTGTATCACCTGTACAGGTCGCGCAACTTCTCGGAACAACGTATCGTACGAGCACTGGCTACGGCCGGGCTCTTTGGCAATATCGTCAAGACCAACGCCTCCATCTCGGGTGCCGAGGTGGGCTGTCAAGGTGAGGTAGGCGTAGCCTGTGCTATGGCAGCGGCCGCCGCCGCACAGCTCTTCGGCGGATTGCCCTCGCAAATTGAGTATGCAGCAGAGATGGGTCTTGAACATCACCTCGGACTCACTTGCGACCCCGTGTGCGGACTGGTACAGATTCCCTGCATCGAACGCAACGCCTATGCCGCAGCCCGCGCCATGGATGCCAACTCATACGCCATGTTTACCGATGGTGTACATCGCGTATCATTCGACAAGGTAGTGGAGGTAATGAAGAAAACCGGCCATGACCTACCCTCACTGTATAAGGAGACTGCCGAAGGCGGACTCGCACAAGACTACAAGCAAATGTGGGGCAATGAGGATTCTGCCATGTTCTTCTAAAAAGACAGACAACTATATCTACAAGCAATCGGAGGTTAGCCGCGGCTAACCTCCGATTGCTTGTAAAAGTCCTTCGCAGGCATCCTCGAGAATGTCAATGACATTTTCAAACCCTTGTGCGCCCCCGTAATAGGGGTCGGGCACATGGTCGACAACCTTACCGATGCAATACTCCGTCATACGGTGAATCTTGGCCTCCTCTTCGATACTGGGCGCAAGGTCACGCAAGCGACTGATGTTGCTGTCATCCATACCGATGATGAGGTCAAAGTCATAGAAATCGGTCATACACACTGGACGCGACAGATGTGTGATATGATAACCTCGGCGCGACGCGTGAGCACGCATGCGGGGATCAGCTTGTTCGCCCTGATGGTAGCTGATGAGTCCAGCTGAGTCTACCAGCACCTCCCGGTCCAATCCTTCGCGTTGAAGGACAGTACGCATAATCTCCTCCGCCGTACATGAGCGGCAGATGTTGCCAAGACATACAAACAGTATTTTTTTCATTTTACAAATCGCTTTACAAAAGGTATCTGCCTCAGTGGCAAGTCACGCTTGACAATATAGGCCACAAAGAGTAGCAACAATAAAGTATTGGCGCTCATGCGTAGCCACTGGTTCTCGATAGACAGCCATTGCGATATGCCATACAATGTAAGGGCAAGGGCAAAATAGATGAGGATGCCCTTTACATCGTAGCGGATAGGATGATAATGCTGCCCGATGAAGTAGCTGAGCAACATTGCCGTACCATACCCTGCCACGCCTCCCCACGCACAGGCTACATAGCCGTAGCGGGGTACGAAGATGATGTTCACGGCCAGCAACACCACACAGGCGATTATCGACATGATGGCACCCCAGTAGGTCTTGTCATTGAGTTTGTACCAGAACGACAGGTTGAAGTAGATACCCATAAAGATCTCGGCCATCATCACGATAGGTACTACGCGCAACCCCTCCCAATAGGTACGACCCACAAGGAGCTTGAAAAGATCCATATAGAACACCACCACGAGGAAGGCCAACAGGGTGAAGATCACAAAGTACTTCATCGTCGTGGCATACATCACATTGTTCTCCTTATTGCGGCTTTGGTTGAACACGAAGGGTTCGTAAGCATAGCGGAAAGCCTGCAACAGCATAGCCATGATCATGGCAATCTTGGAACAAGCGCCATAGATACCCAGCTGCACCTCACCTTCGGTGCCGGGCATGATGAAAAGGTAGGTAATCTTGTCGGCCACCTGATTAAGTATGCCTGCAATACCCAGTATGAGTATGGGCATGGCGTAACGCAGCATGCGGCTTGCCAACTGGCGGTCAAATCCATAGGCCAGTCCCTTCAGTTCGGGAATGAAACCCAATGTAATGCTCGAGGTACATATCAGGTTGATGATGAAGATATAGCCTACGCTATAGTCGGGATCGTACCACCCCATCCACTCGGGATGTGAGGCATGGATGAGAGGAGCCACAAGGAAGATGAAGAGATTGAGCGCAATGCTCATGATGATGTAACCCAGTTTCAGCGCCATAAACTTCAGTGGGCGATGTTGCTGCCTAAGATGAGCAAACATGATACTCTGCACGGCATCAATTGCCACAACCGTAGTCATGCAGGCTATGTATTCCGGATGATCGGCATAGCCCATAAGCGCACTGATGGGGGCATTGAACACCAGGCACAATATGGCAAAAACCATTGCTACCCCAGTGACGAGCCTTAGCACCGTACCATATACCTTATGGGCATCTTCACCCTCCTTGGTACTGAAGCGGAAGAGCGTGGTCTCCATTCCGAAAGTGAGCATCACCATCAGCAAGGCTGTATAGGCATACACATTGGTCACCACACCGTAGCCGCCACTCTCGGCGGTAATCTTGATCGTATATAGTGGCACCAGCAAGTAGTTGAGAAAGCGCCCCACAATGCTGCTTAAGCCATAGAGTGCAGTATCTTTGACAAGTGTTTTCAGTTCTTTTGCCATACGAAATTTGCGATATCCTCACAAAAGTAATAACAAATTCACAATTGGCCAATCGCAATGAAGATATTTTGCACTCGCCGAGAATAAAACAAGTTTTATTCGCTCGTAAGGGCATCTTTATTGCTGCGCAATGAAGATATTTTGCACTCGCCGAGAATAAAACAAGTTTTATTCGCTCGTTTTTATTATCTTTGTCGCTTAAAATAAACAACGATACATCGTATGCGCACATTCGAAGAGCTGGGCGTAATGCCCGAGATATGTGAAGCCATCAGTGAATTGGGCTTCGAGCATCCCATGCCAGTGCAAGAAGAGGTAATCCCCTATCTACTGGGCAACGGTAATGACGTCGTGGCATTGGCCCAGACTGGAACGGGCAAAACAGCAGCATTCGGTCTGCCCATCATACAGAAAGCAGACCCCGCTCTACCCTACGCACAGGCACTCATACTGAGCCCCACCCGCGAGCTCTGCCTCCAGATCGCCGATGACCTCGCCTCTTTCTCCAAATATGTAGAGGGACTGCGCGTAGTGCCCATGTATGGTGGCACATCCATAGAGAACCAGATACGCAACGTGCGCCGCGGTGTACACATCATCGTAGCCACACCAGGCCGCCTCATCGACCTCATGGAGCGTGGCGTGGTGGACCTCTCTACCGTGCGCGACGTAGTGCTCGACGAGGCCGACGAAATGCTCAACATGGGCTTTACCGACAGCATCAACCGCATCCTCGAGGATGTACCCGCCGACCGCAACACACTGCTCTTCTCTGCTACCATGAGCAAGGAGATAGCCGCTATAGCCAAAAACTACCTTACCGATGCACATGAAATCGTGATAGGCAACAAGAACGAGGGCGCCAAGAATGTGAACCACGTGTATTATATGGTGCACGCCAAGGACAAATACCTTGCACTGAAACGTATTGCCGACTACTACCCCAACATATACGGTATCATCTTCTGTCGCACACGCATGGAGACACAGGAAATTGCCGACAAGCTCATACAAGATGGCTATAATGCCGATGCCCTGCACGGCGAGTTGTCACAACAGCAACGCGACCTTACCATGCAGAAATTCCGCAAACGCCGTATACAGTTGCTCGTGGCAACCGATGTGGCAGCACGCGGACTCGACGTAGACGACCTCACTCATGTGATCAACTACGGCTTGCCCGACGACACGGAAAACTACACCCACCGTAGCGGACGCACCGGCCGTGCGGGCAAACGAGGGACCTCCATCGCCATCATCAACTTGCGCGAGCGCGGCCGCATGCGCGAAATAGAAAAGGTCATCGGCAAGGAGTTTGTCAAGGGTACTCTACCTACAGGCAAGGAGATATGCGAGAAACAGCTGTGGAAAGTGATTGACGATATCGAGAAGACCGAGGTGCGCGAAGACGACATCGCAGAGTTCTTGCCATCGATATACCGCAAACTCGACTGGCTGGATAAGGAAGACATCATACGCCGCGTGGTGACACGTGAGTTTGGCCGATTCGTGGAGTACTACAGCAATGCGCCCGAACCAGAAGCGGTCATAGAACGAGGTCAACGGACAAAAGACAACAGACAACGGGCAAAAGGCGAGGAAGGACCACGCAAACGTCGTGAAAAGGGCGAAGGCCCACGCAAAGCAGAGAAGGGCTATGTACGCTTTTTCGTGAACCGCGGCAAGCGCGACGGTTTCTATGCCTCACAAATTATCGACCTGGTAAACCGCCACGTGCGCCACGAGCGTATCGAGATGGGGCGCATCGACCTGATGCAAAACTTCTCATTCTTCGAGGTACCCGAGAAACAGGCAGACACAGTGACTCGTGCCTTGAGCCACGCCCATGTGAACGGACAGCACGTAGTAGTGGAACCTGCAGGAGAGGATATGGGTCAACAGTCAACGGACAACAGACAACAGCCTGCAGACGACAGACAGCGCAAACCGAAAAAACGCGATGAAATGGGCTATTCTGACAACGGCTTTGCCCGATTCGAGAAGAAGAACAAAAGACGCGACAACCCGGAGGTTCGCACCAAACCCTCACGCGAAGAACGCGGATACACCAGCAAACGTGGCCCCATGAAGAAAGACGACTGGAAACAATACTTCCAACACGACGACCGTCCTCTACGCGGAGCCGAACCCGACTTCAGCGAGGAGGGATGGGCACGTCGCAAGCCAAAGAAACGGTGACAACAAATTATAGGATTATTGACAAATATTCAGTACCTTTGCACCCCGTAAAAACAGACATCAAATGATTACACTTGACCAACTGAAAGATATTAAAGAACGCACAGAGGCACTCAATCGCTATCTGGCCATCGAGGACAAACTGATCCAGGTAGAAGAGGAGCAACTTCGCACCCAGGTTCCAGGCTTCTGGGACGATGCCAAGAAGGCAGAGGCACAGATGAAAAAAGTAAAGGACCTGCAGTCCTGGATTGATGGATACAAGCAGGTGAAGAGCCTTGCCGATGAGGTAGAGGTTGCCTTCGAATTTTGCAAGGATGAACTCATCTCGGAGGAGGAACTCGACACTGCCTATGCCACAGCTTTGGAGGCCATAGAAGCGCTGGAACTGAAGAATATGCTACGCCAAGAGGCCGACCAGATGGACTGTGTACTCAAGATAAACTCCGGTGCAGGCGGTACCGAGGCACAAGACTGGGCATCGATGCTCATGCGCATGTATATGCGTTGGGCCGAAGCCAACAACTACAAGCTGCGCGTGTCAAACCTTCAAGAGGGTGACGAGGCTGGCATCAAGACCGTGACCATGGAGCTTGAGGGACCCTTTGCATACGGATACCTCAAGGGTGAGAATGGAGTGCATCGCCTCGTGCGCGTGTCGCCATACAATGCACAGGGAAAGCGTATGACCTCATTCGCATCGGTATTCGTGACTCCGCTCATCGACGATAGCATAGAGATAGAGATCAACCCCGCTCTATTGTCGTGGGACACCTTCCGAAGCGGTGGTGCCGGCGGTCAGAATGTAAACAAGGTGGAATCAGGCGTGCGCCTGCGCTATCAATATACCGACCCCTATACCGGTGTGCAGGAGGAGATCATGATCGAAAATACCGAGACTCGAGACCAGCCCAAGAACAAAGAGAACGCCTTGCGCCTATTGCGTTCACAACTCTATGACCGTGAACTGCAACACCGCATGGAGGAGCAGGCTAAGGTAGAGGCCGGCAAAAAGAAGATTGAGTGGGGATCACAGATTCGCAGTTACGTATTTGACGACCGTCGCGTGAAAGACCACCGCACAGGACACCAGACCTCAGACGTAGGCGGTGTGATGGACGGTAAGATTGACGGTTTCATCAAATCATACTTGATGTCAAGTTCTTCTTCTGAGGAGGAGTAAACCTCTACTATAATACCAACCCGTAACCCGTCATACGATGCAAGAGATAGAACGTAAATTCCTTGTCACCGACAATAGCTACCGCAACATTGCCTACGACAAGTCTGAGATACTACAGGGATACATTTGCAGCGGACATGGACATACGGTGCGCGTACGTACTCGCGCCAATAAGGGCTACCTCACCATCAAAGGTCCGTCAACCGATGGAATAAGCCGTTTCGAATGGGAGAAGGAGATCAGTCTGCAAGATGCTCGTGACCTGTTTAACCTTTGCCGTGCCGGACGTATAGAGAAAACCCGCTATCTGGTCAAGAACGGCAAGCATATCATCGAGGTGGACGAGTTTCACGGCGAGAACGAAGGCCTCGTATTTGCCGAGATAGAGCTATCTGATGTAAACGAGCATTTCTTCCGTCCCGCATTCTTAGGTGAAGAGGTTACTGGCGACAAGCGCTACTACAACGCATACATAAGCAAGCACCCATACTGCACTTGGGAAAAGTAGCCCAATATGGCTCCTAAAATCCTATCCACTGCTCAGGGTTGAGCCTCTCTCTGTCTCTACGCAGTTGGAACTGCATGGTATAGTTACCCGACATATCAGCCTTAATCAGGCCCAAGGGTTCGTTAATCTTTACTTTCTCCCCCTTCTTTACTTTCAGTTCAGACAGGTTGAAGTAGGCAGAGATATATTGCCCGTGCCGTATCATCACAATGTAGGATCCCTGTATCTGCGGATGCTCAAAGATAGCCGATACCGTGCCATCAAACACCGCCCTTGCCTGGCAGTTCATATGTCCGCGTATGTCAACGCCATGATTGTTGATCTTCACATTCTTCAGCCCCTCTACATAGTTGATACCATAGTGCGAGGTAATCAGATAAGGGCCTGTGATAGGTACGGGAAGATGTCCCTTGTTACTTTGGAATGACCCGCTCAACTTCTTGTCGGCAGCACTCTCGCGATAGGCTGGCATGGGAGTGCCGGCCTTCTGTTCCTTGGTTGGAGTTGGAGTATCGCTACCATTTTTCTTGCGCATTTCGGCCTCTTGTGCTGCAATCTCTTCCTCGATGAGACGGTTTATCTGCTCATTAAGCTTGTCTCGCTCGCGTTGCTGCTTGGCTATGCGCTTGCGTATCTCGGTCTGTTTCTTTTTGAATCCGTCTACAATCTTCCGCTGCTCGGCCTCTTGACGATCAAGTTCTTTCTTCTCCTCTACCCGCTTGGCCAACAATTCTTTCTTGGCCTCCTTGGTTGTCCCCAGTTCTGCACGTTTTGCATCCAGTTCCTTCTGTTTCTCCATAAGTTCCTCTCCCTGCTTCTGCTGGAATCCCGAGTACTCACGCAAGTAACGTGTGCGACGCACCATCTGATTGAACGACTCGGCCGAGAGAAGAAACATCAGGCGATTCTCAAAGGTGTTTTTATGCGTCATCAAGCGCAGTGCATGAGCATAATGCTCGCGCCGGCGCTCAAGTTCTATCTGCAGTGTCCTCAACTGTGCCTCTATTTGGGCCAGTTCGCGGTCTATCGCCTTGACATCGGCATCGAGGCGGTCAACAAACTGTTTCTGTTTCTTTATCTGTGCGGTCAGAGCCGAGAGTTGAGCCAGCTGTCCGTCAATGTCTTTCTGCGATGACGTCAATAGCTTCTTCGACTCTGCGATCTCCTGTTCTATCTTGTTGCGTTGGTTCTCCATCTCCTTCACCTTCGGATTGGTCTGAGCATAGGCACAACCCAAGGAGAACAGTACAAGAATGAAGCTCAGGACCCTTCTCATCTCAACGAACCTAATACAGACAACAACTCCTCAATGTCCACCTGCTGGTAGCGCGACAGGTCGGTACCCGCCTTCCACGACTTGTCTGAGCACGACACACCGCTGAGTGTGATATGTGCGCCCAACGTAGCAGACCCTCCCGAAAGGGAAATGTCATGCGAGGTAGGCACCACAAATCCATCTATATCATCAAACATATCGTATCGCCACGTAGCTTCGTAAAAGCTAATGTTCAGCTGCGTCTGCTCCAGGCGCATGAGTTCCTCATCAGTATAGAAATGATGCTTCACCCAACCTTGCTCTCTGGGGCGCAACACTTGCTGTGTGCCCGACTGATACACAGAGAAGGCATCGCGCACATCGACTTCGGTGCTGGCTCCGGGTACGAACAGGCGGTTCCAAAAGAGCGCCTGAATGGTAGCAAAACTGATGCCTGCCTTCGCCAGCACACCCGACGTGTAGCTGGCCTTCACGTACTTTTTGTTTACTCGGTCAATAATATATACCACATCGGGCCTTACCTCCAGAGAAGCTATTTCCATCAGTCCGAAAGCAGTAAAGCTGACCTGTATCACCTCATTGTATCTCATGCGCAAGCGTCCCTTGAATGAGACGGGGCGGCTGTTGTAATCCATATCAACACCCATCTTGGCCGTCAGGTCGGTCATGCCTTCGGCAGGTCGAGTGAGGGTCTGCATGCGCTCGGCTTGCTGTTGCTGTTTCTGCATAGCCACCTCTTCGACCTTCTTTGAAGTGCGGCAAGCATTAAACGTGCATAGCACTACAGCTATGCAAAGGATGTTGCACACCAGTCGCAAGCCTCTTGCCGACCCGCATGTACCGTTTTGTACAGTTCTGTTCATACGTATATTATTTTTTAGGGGGGCGTATTGTACGACCCTTTCTATTTCTTTATTTTCAGTATTTTCTTCTTCAATTCTTCATTGATAGCCTCTGCTTTTCGCTGCAGTTCCAATGCCTTTTCCCAGTACAGTAGTGCCTTTACATTGTCGCCGAGTGCATGGCATATATCTCCTGCATGTTCCCACAGCACATCACTATCTAGCGAGTCGGCCACCAGCGCCTTTTCCATATACTCCAGTGCCTCGTCGTATCGCTGTAGCTTATACAGTACCCAAGCATAGGTGTCCAAGTAGGTGGCATTCTCGGGTTCGGCCTTGATAGTGCGTAGACTCATCTGCTCGGCCTTCTCCAATTGAATGCCCTCTTCGGAGAGGTTGTATGCGTAATTGTTCATCACCAGTACATTCGACGGGTTATACACCAACGCCGAATCGTAGCACAGGTAGGCCTCATCGTGCAAACCCTGCTCATTGTACAGGTCTCCCATCGCAGCAAAGATGTCCGATACCAATTCGGTGCTGCTATCCTTGGCTATCTGCCTGGTAGCCATGCGGTAGGTCTGCAAGGCCTCATCATGCTTATCTTTCTGATAGAGCGCAGCTGCCTTATAGTAATAGAACTCCAGTATTTCAGGGCTGTAATCTATTGCAGTGGAGCATATCGCAATCATCTCGTCAAGGTCGTTGCGCTTGGCTGCGTATGAGAGTAGCTGCAGACGTGCCTGCACGTGATCGGGCTCGGCCTCAAGCATGCGCAGCAGGATAGGGCGCACACGCTCCTCGGGCTGATGTTGAGTGAGCATATACTGCACACATACGTGACCCAGCTTGGCCGAGCGCTGAGGTTGCTGCATGGCGCGTTCAAACAGCTGCATCACATACACGCTGTCGGTCTTGTCCATGATGAGCTGCACCATCATCTTCACCTTTGTCTCGTCATCTACAGTAGAAGTCATCAGCACCGAGTCTACCATAGCAAGATACCCCACCGTATCGGCCATCAGCTTGTAGTACTGCACCATGGCTATCTTTGCCGTACCATTATCGGGGTCCTCGGCCAATACCTCCTGCAACACAGGCAGCGCATCGCCTTCACGGCCGTTCTCCATAAACATGCTCGCCAACACCACTCGGTAGTAGCTATTCTCGGGATACTCAGCCGCCAGCGCCTCCATCTCCCCAAAAGCGCCCTCCTTGTCGCCCATGAGTAGGTAGTTGCGTGACTTCTCCATGCTGATTGCCTCGGTCTTACCTATAAGCGTCTCCAGGCGAGCCAGCGCATCTATCACCTTGTCGTACTGCTGTGTATGGCTATAAAGTCCCACCAATGCTGACAGCAGTTCGCCATTGCGTTTGGGAAACTGCTTCTGCATCTCCTCCAGCACAGCTATGGCCTTATCATATTCGCGATTGGTCTGATAGTACGATGCCAACGTCTGTCGATACCAGAAGTTGTCAGGCTCACCCTCTACGGCATGGAGTAGTGCATCGAGCGCCCTATCCTTTTGCCCCAAGTAGAAGTAGTAGGTAGCCATCTTGTATAGTGCCGATGGTGCCTCAGGACATATGTCCAGGCAATGGGTGAGCATACCGAATGCCTCGTCGTAGCAGCCTTGCTGCTCTAATCTTACGGCCTCCAGGTAGTAGTACTCATACCTACGCTGATCTTCTACGGAGAGTGCACTCTCCTCGGGCACCTCTGCAGTCTTACGTACCGTACCACACGAGACGAGTAGCACGGCCAACAGCAGTTTCATCAACACTTTACATATTCCACCATTCATAGCCGATGTACTCTATGTTCACACTCCCGTATGTCCAAATCCGCCCGCTCCTCGCTCGGTCTCAGAGAGCATCTCCACGGTCTCCCACTCCACCTGCTCATGTCGTGCTACCACCATCTGCGCTATACGCTCACCATCTTCAATCACAAACTCCTCGGCCGAAAGGTTCACCAGTATCACACACACCTCGCCACGGTAGTCGGCATCGATGGTTCCTGGCGAGTTGAGCACCGTAATGCCCCTTTTTAGTGCCAATCCGCTACGTGGACGTACCTGCGCCTCATACCCTTCGGGCAGAGCAATGAAGAGCCCCGTAGGTATCAAGCAACGTTGCAAGGGTTTCAGTACGATAGGTTCGGTGAGGTTGGCACGCAGGTCCATACCTGCCGACAATTCGGTTGCGTATGCGGGCAACGCATGGTGCCCACGGTTGATTATCTGCACTTTGGTCATAATAACTGTCTGTTCCGAAATGATCAAATATTCTTTCTAAACCGCAAAAATACACATTTTTTCGGCATCTTCTCACGCTCATGGTAAAAAGTTCGAGCAAAGTATACTTTTTATTCGCTTTTACGACTTCGTCGAGAAAGTACTCACGCTCATTGTAAAAAGTTCAAGTAAACTTGACTTTTCATTCGCTTATTCGTACTTTTGCAGTATGAACTGGAACAAACTCATATCAGCACAGCGCCTGGGCATGGAGGCGCAGCATAGAGCGGGAAACGACGAACGCTCTGAATTCCTGCGCGACTATGACCGACTGGTGTTCTCGGCACCCTTCCGACGCCTGCAAAACAAGACTCAGGTATTCCCCCTTCCTGGTAGTGTATTCGTACATAATCGCCTCACCCACAGCCTAGAGGTCTCCTGCGTGGGCCGCTCACTGGGTAACCGCGTGAGCCACATGCTCATCGACAAGCACCCCGAGCTACGTGGCACGGCTGTGGAGGAGATAGGCAACATCGTATCAGCAGCATGCCTGGCCCACGACTTGGGGAACCCACCCTTCGGGCACTCGGGCGAACGGGCCATATCGACCTATTTTTCGGAGGGGCAAGGTGCTGAACTTCGCTCACAACTCTCCGATATGGAGTGGAGCGATATCGTGCACTTCGAAGGTAATGCCAACGCCTTCCGCCTACTCACACATCAATTCAACGGCCGCCGCCAAGGAGGCTTCGCCCTCACCTATTCCACATTGGCTGCCATCGTAAAATACCCCTATTCATCGGTCTATGCAGGCGGTAAACCCAAGTTCGGGTTCTTCCACACCGAGGCCGACACCTTTGCCCACATAGCCGACCACCTAGGCCTCATCCGCCTAAGCAGCGAGGGTGAACCGCTCAAGTACTGCCGCCACCCACTGGTATACCTCGTGGAGGCAGCCGACGACATCTGCTACCAGTTGATGGACCTCGAGGATGCCTACAAGCTAAAGCTGCTCACACGCGATGAGACGGTAGGCCTGATGATGCCCTTCGTAGAAGAAGAGCGCCATGCCCGCGTGGCCGACACATTCAAGCTGGTCACCGACAGCAATGAACAAATCGCCTACCTGCGCTCAAAGGTGATAGGCATCCTCATCGAAGCCTGTGCCGAGGCCTTCGTGGCACACGAGGAGGAGATACTGGCAGGCACCTTCAGCGGTAGCCTCATCAAGCACACCACAGAGCGCTGCCGCAGTGCCTATGCCCACTGCAGCGAGATGGCCGTGAGACGCATCTACCGTTCACGTGACGTACTCGATATCGAGTTGGCGGGTTTCCGTATCATCAACACGCTGATAGAACTGATGGTAGATGCCGTGACACATCCCGAGAAGGCATATTCGCGCCTGCTCATTGATCGTGTAAGCGAGCAGTACGACATCAAGGCCCCCTCGCTCTATGGTAAGGTGCAGGCGGTACTTGACTATCTGTCGGGGATGACCGACGTGTATGCCCTCGACCTCTACCGCAAGATCAATGGCAACAGTCTACCCGCAGTATAAATTACTATAGAATCACCGAGAAATCCGTTTAAAATTACTACCTTTGCACATATATTATAGACATACAGGAATGAAAAAGTTTATCATATCATCTTTACTGCTGTGCACCCTATCGGTGAATGCACAGATTACAGGCCCCACGACTGGTGCCTATATCCACGATGGCACCCCTGAACAACTGCTCAGGCAAGCCAGATTACTGTACAACGAAGGTAGTTACGACATAGCCGAGGCACTGCTTCAAACCATCGAAACAGACAAGCTGAGCGACACGCAACGCCGCGAAGCAGCCACGATGCTCACTGTCATCGCCTATAAGCAGGATGTAGCTACCGCCCTATCTGCAATAGAAAAATACCTATACGACTATCCCGACACTCCAGAGAAGAACCGGATGATGGCACTTGCCTTGCTAAGCAACTATGCCCAAGGCAACTACCAGCAAGTAATCAACAGCATGTACGAGATAGACCACGACATGCTGCGCGATAGCGAACGCGACGATGTGATAATGGCCTATGCCTTCGCAATGATACAGGAGGAGCGATACGAGGAGGCTATCGTGCAGTTTGACATCTTGAAGATGATCAGCGACCGCTATGACAATGAGGCGACTTTCTATATTGCCTATGCCAACTACGTCTTTGGGCGCTACGACCTGGCACAGGAAGGATTCGAGCAGGTAGTCAATATACCCGCCTTCAACCATCAGACACGTTATTACCTCGCAGAGACCGCTCTGGCCATTGGCGAATACCAAGAGGCCGAAGCGATAGCTACACAATATCTCGATGAGCTGCCCAACGACACGCTACGCCTCGAAATGAAACGCATACAAGGTGAAGCTCTCTATGCACAGGACAAGTACCTGCAGGCCGTGATTGTACTTGAGGAATATCTGGCCGAAACCGACAATCCCAAACGTGAAGTACTGTACCAACTGGGTATGGCTCACTACAACTCGGGTGAGTACCTGCGTGCTCCCGAGGTCTTCGCCATGATTACCGAAGGCGACGACATAATAGCCCAGAACGCTGCTCTGCATGCCGGACTGGCCTATCTCAAACTTGACGACAAGAACAAGGCACGCCTCTACTTTGAGCAAGCTGCTGCGATGACAGCTTCACTACAGATACGCGAGCGGGCACTCTACAACTATACGGTGTGCATGCACGAGACCTCCTATGCAGGCTTTGGTGAGTCGGTAAAGGCACTGGAGCTGTTCCTCAACGAGTTCCCACATTCAGTATATGCCGACCGCGCAAACAGCTACCTCGTAGAGAACTACATGAGCACAAAGAACTACGAAGCAGCCTTGCAGTCTATAGCCAAGATACAGACGCCCAGCGCTACGATACTGGAGGCCAAGCAGGTGCTACTCTACAAGACAGGCGTAGAGGCGTTCGTCAATGGCGACATCGAGAATGCGGTAGTACAGCTCAACAAGTCACTCAAGGTAGGCAACTACAATAAGAACATCTATGCCAATACCTTTTTCTGGCGCGGTGAGGCCATGTTCCGCCAGGGCAACTACCGCCAGGCAGCCAAGGACTATACACAATACCTGAGCCATACCACCGACCGCCGCGAATATACCTATGCCCTCGCTCTGTACGGACTCGGATATACCCATTTCGTGCAGAAGAATTATCATGAGGCCTTCCGCCAATTCAACCTGCTGATGCAGTCACATGCCGCAGCCTCAGGAACCATAGACAAGACCACGCTGGCCGATGCTCAGATGCGTATCGGAGACTGCTATTTCCATTCCAGACAGTACAGCACTGCCGAACAAAGCTATAACAAAGCAATAGACATTGCTCCTGAGACAGCCGACTATGCTCTGTACCAAAAGGGATTTGCCCAAGGCCTGTCAGGACGCTACACCGACAAGGTGGGCACGCTGACCTTCCTGATTGAGAACTATCCGCAGTCAGACTATATTGACGATGCGCTCTATGAAAAGGGACGTGCATACGTTCAACTCAACAATGGCGATCAGGCCATCCATGTATTCGAGCAACTGTTCACCCAGTTCCCACAGAGCCAGTACGCTTCGAAGGCTGGCAACGAGATTGCTCTCATCCACTACCAGAACAATCATATCAACTCAGCTATCAAGGCATACAAGATGGTGATTATGAACTACCCCGGTAGCGAGCAAGCCAACGTAGCCATGCGCGATCTGAAGAATCTCTACGTGGAGGAGAATATGGTAGACAGCTATATCGACTTTGCTTCACAGACCAAGGGTATGGTCACCGTAGAGGTAAGCGAACGCGACTCGCTCACCTACAAGGCAGCTGAGCTCGCCTACATCCGAGGCGATGAGGCCAAGGCCATCGAGGGATTCACCAAATACCTCACACAATTTAACAACGGTGCCTATATAACCGATGCCCAATACTACCTCGGCTGCATCTACAATAAGAACAGCAACTACGACCAGGCTCGCGTGTACCTGCAGCACGTGGCCGACCAAAACAGCAGCAAGTATTGCGAAGAGGCTACACGTATGCTCGCCGACATTGCCTATAACCACAAGGACTACACTACTGCACTCGACTGCTACACCCGCCTCATTGCCATCACCAACAATCCAACCACCAAGCTGAATGCACAGATCAACCTATTGCGATCGGCACAGGTGTTGGGCAAGCACGACATCGTGGTGCAGCATAGCCAAGGTGCACTTGCCAGCAGTATACTGCCGCCCGAGACAGCCATAGAGATACGCTACTACCGCGCCAAGGCATATCTGGCACAGAAGAAAAACGAGGCTGCCATAGATGACCTCTGCCACATCGCTGTAGACACCCGCAACATCTATGGTGCCGAGGCCAAGTACCTATTGGCCGAGTTGTACTATAACATACGACAATACGACAAGGCCGAGCAGGAGATACTCGACTACATCAATGTGAGCACTCCGCATACCTACTGGCTGGCCCGTAGCTTCATCCTCCTGTCTGACGTATACATGCAGAAAGACAAGCACATAGAGGCCAAGCAGTACCTATTGTCGCTCAAGCAGAGCTACACCGCCGATGACGACATTGCCGAAATGATAGAGGTGCGACTCAACCGACTCAACACCGCGAACTGATTACCTTAAGAGGTTCCTATTTTGACTACCCTAACAGAACAGATAGATTATGAAAAGATATACCACATCGCTGATTGCCCTTGCGCTTGTAGCAGGAGCCATAGCGCAGACACCCGCCGACACCATCAACCGCATGGTACTCGTAGAGAGCACCTACAACCCCATCATAGCTGGTGCCGTGAAGCATAGCTTTATCCCCGAAGAGGTAAAACCCAACGTAAAAAAAGAGGCCGTATCGTATGCCGACGACACCCTCCCCCTCACGCGATTTAACCGCACGGCCAAGAAGGCCGAAGGTGTCAGCACACAGGAAGACAAACACCTGCCCGGATATGCCCACTTAGGCATCGGCAACTACACGAACCTCAATGGGCTTGCCGCATACAACCTACAGTTCAACGACAACAACAATATCGCCTTCGATGCCCACCTTGAAGGATGGAACGGCAAACTGAAGTCCAATGGCGAGCCATGGCACTCACACCTATACGACATGGGCATAGGTGCCGACTACCGCCTGCTCATGGGTAAAGGCGAACTGAACGCTCACATTGATGCTACACGCTATCAGTACAACTACCTTACCACATCTGATTTTGCTGGGCAGACCGATCTCCAAGCATCAAACCGCCTCAATGGTGCTCTCACCCTCCGTGGCAACATCAAGGAGCACCTCTACTATCATGTCAAGGCTGCATACACCCACTTCGGGCGCAACAGCCACCTCACCAGCAAGGTAAGAGACGTCGAGGGTCACCTCCATGCCGAGATGTCGGTGGGCCTCGACATGTATGAGAAGGGCATTGCCTCACTGCTGGTACATACCGACTGGATCAACTATGCCGGTATACACCACTCCAACGGTTTCCTCGCCGTAGGCCTCACTCCCCAGTGGGAATACAAACATGCCGACTTCCTCTTCAATGCCGGGCTCAACCTCGATGTCAACACCCACCACAAGCCATGGGTGCAGGCCTCGCCCAAGTGCAAGATTAGCTACTTGCCCGACAACATATTCAGTGCTTCGCTCACACTCGACGGAGGCCGCCAGCTCAACACCTATACCCAACTCTACGAGCTTTCTCCCTACTGGATCTCGACAGTTCCCGTTCGGCCCTCATACACCTGGCTGCACTCACGTCTGTCGGCCGGTCTGCGCATCATCGATGGTCTTCACCTGCAACTGTTTGGCGGATACCGCATCACCGACAATGCCCTCTTCGAAACTGTCACAGACACCCTGGGTACCATCTACACCGGCATTACCACACACAATGCATCGGAGGCCTATATCGGAGGTGACATCGAGTATGCCTACAAAGACCTGCTCAGCATCAGTGCCTCGGGCACATACCACTACTGGATGCTCAAAGACCATATCGCCCTGTTGGCCCGCGCCCCCAAGGTAGATGCTCAAGCCGATGCACGCGTACGCATCCTCAACGGGCTCTATGCACACACTGCCCTGCGCATGCGCTTCTTCTGCCCCATAGCCGGACAAGACACCGAGAAAGCCATCATCAACTGGAGCCTTGGCGCGCGATATGCTCTCAACCGCCACATCACCTTCTTCCTCGACGGGCATAACCTACTCAACCGTCACCACAGCTACTACACAGGATACCCCTCACAAGGCATCAGCTTCATGGCAGGAGCCACGTTCAAGTTCTGACGACACTTAATGTTTAATAACCATACAACACCATCATCTATGACTATTTTGACCGCAAGGAAGACCATACTCACGTCTGTCGCCATCATTTGTGCCTTGTGCACAGCGCAAGCCCAGCCGCAATCAGGCAAACACGAGACATCTGACATTACCGACATTACGGCCTACTCGCCCAAGAACCCCAACACACTATGGTATACCACCTCGCCCGAGATGGAAGACCCCGACGACAAGGGCAATTCGTGGATGGAGTATGCATTACCTCTCGGCAATGGCGAATTGGGCTGCATGGTATATGGCAACCTCGACGAGACTTTGCAGTTCAATGAGAAGACCCTCTGGAGCGGTCAGGCCAATGTGGTGGGTGCAGCAAGCGGCAATCGCACGTACATGAACTTCGGTTGGCTCAGCATCGAAAATCGTGAAGCCACACTTCGTGATGAGGGTGCGACTGATTATGTACGCTACCTCGACATCGAAGAGGGCATTGCCGGTGTAGAGTTCAAGGATGCCAATGGTGTGAAGTATACACGCAAGTACCTCAGTTCGGCTCCCGACCAGGTGATTGCCGGTCAGTACCATAGCGAGGGAGGCACCATGTCGCTCCTCTTTCACCTCCAACCCGGCGTGGGCATCAATGCGGGTGAAGTGGTGTATGATGGCACTACCGCCTCATTCACCGGTGCCATGACCGTGAAGTACGCTGCCCGCCTGCATGTGGTACCCGATGCTGCCGCTACGGTGACTGCCACCAAGGATGGTATCCAGGTTGATAATGCCACCGAGGTAACCTTCTATCTCAAGGGTGCCACCAACTTCAACGGCGACATGACCGTGCTCGACAACTACTTCACCAACGAGACTGAAGCAGATATAGACAGCAAGGTAAGGGCAACCATCGAGAAGGCTATCGCCAAGGGTTTCACAGCCATTGAGGCCGACCACATTGCCAACTTCACCGCCATCACCAAGCGCATGACCTTCGACCTCGGTCTGGAGACCCCGAAAGTGGACACCAAGACCCTCATCGACAACTACTACCCCAACAACCCGAATGCAGACAGCCGCCAGAACGACCACTTGTTCCTCGAGCAGCTCTACTTCCACTACGGTCGTTACTTGGCCATCAGCTCAAACCGCCTTCCCATTGCCGCGCCCAACAACCTGCAGGGTATCTGGAACAACCGTGGCGTGGACTCGCCGTGGAACTCCGACATCCACACCAACATCAATATACAGATGAACTACTGGCCCACCGAGATTACCAACCTGAGCGACCTTCACAAGCCCTTCGTGAACTTCATCATCCGCGGTGCGCAGAGCGCTGGGTGGAAGCAGGTAGGCAAGCAGTACAATGGTGGTCATGGCTGGAGCGTGCTCACCGAGTCGTCGCTCTACAATAGCATGAGTACCTGGGGCGACAACTACCTCGTAGCCAACGTATGGTACACCAGCCACCTGTGGACCCACTGGCGCTACACACAAGACAAGGAGTTCCTCAAGCAAGCCTTCCCCGTGATGTGGAGCTGTGCCGAGTTCTGGTTTCACCGTCTCATCGAGGACCGCGGCTTCGATAACACCAAGGATGAGCAGCCCAACGTAAGAAATTACCACACCCCCTATACCTTCGCTCCCGACGGCACCTTCGTAGCACCTAATGAGTTCAGCGCCGAGCAGCACGACAACCAGACCGAGGATGGCACAGCGCATGCCCAGCAGATGATATACTACCTCTTCACCAACATCAAGGAGGCCATCGACATCCTCGGTGCCAGCGAGGTAGGTCTCACGGCGGCCGATATCGAGAAGCTCGACCTCTACATTGCAAAGACCGACCAAGGCCTGCACACCGAGCCCTATACCGGCGTGTGGGGCGAGACCTACAATGGTGTGAAGCAAGGCGACCTGCTCCTGCGCGAGTGGAAATACACCCCCTTCGACATCTCCCACGACCGTGGGCACCGCCACATGTCGCACCTGATGGCCCTCTTCCCCATGGACCAGATCACCCCCGAGAGCAAGTACTTCACCCCTGCCGTCAACTCCCTGAAGCTCCGTGGCGATGTAGCCACCGGCTGGAGCATGGGCTGGAAGGTAAACCTCTGGGCACGTGCCCAGGATGGCGATCATGCTCACGTCATCATCAAGAACGCCCTCAAGCACTCCACCTCGTATGGTACCCATGCCGGAGCAGGCGGTATCTATTATAACCTCTTCGACTCGCATGCCCCCTTCCAGATCGACGGTAACTTCGGCGTATGCTCAGGCATTGCCGAGATGCTCATGCAGAGTGCTCATGGCTACATCAACATCCTCCCCGCCCTACCTGAGGTATGGGAGCGCACCGGTAGTGTGACCGGCATGAAGGCCATGGGCAACTTTACCGTAGACTTCAGTTGGAGCGAAGGCAAGTGCCAGCAGGTTACCATCGTGAGTCATGCCGGTGCCCCTCTCCGTGTACGCTGCAGCCGTGGGGCCAACGACATCCGTTCTGCCAAGGTCACTGTCAATGGCCGTAATGTAAAGGTACAGACAGACGAGCATGGCATTGCCACCATCCCCTGCGCCAAGAGCAAGACCGTAAAGATTGACTATACCAAGACCAAGAGACCCCGTAAGAAAACAAACTAAGCAATAGCCCATAACAGACAGACTATGATAAAAAGCAAACTATACGTTGACACCAATGAGCCGGTAGAGACCGAGCACTCAATCTCCCTCATTGCCGACTTCGACGGCAATGAGGAGACACTTTTCGACAATCCCATCGACGCCGTACTCCCCATATTGCCCCTGCGCAACATGGTACTGTTTCCCGGTATCGTACTCCCCGTCTCGGTAGGGCGCAAGAGTTCGCTGCGCCTCATCAAGGACGCCTTCAAGCAAGAACGCGCCATCGGCGTATTCTGCCAGCGCTCGCCCGAGACCGAAGACCCCATACTGAAAGACCTCTACGAGATAGGTACTGCCGCCCGCGTGGTACGCATATTCGAGATGCCCGACCAGACCACTACCGTCATCCTTCAGGGCATGCAGCGTCTGAAGCTCACCAGCATCACCTCTACCCGCCCCTACCTCATGGGCGAGGCCGAGGCGCTCACCGAGGTGCTTCCCCGCCGCAACAGCCGCGAGTTCCGTGCCATCGTTGACAACTGCAAGGACCTTGCCGTACGCTATGTCAAGAGCAACGAGGATATGCAGCAGGATGCCGCCTTCGCCATCAAGAACATCACCAACGGCATGTTCCTCATCAACTTCGTATGCTCCAACCTCCCCCTCGACATCAAGGAGAAGATGCAGCTCCTGCAAGAGGAGTCGCTACAGGAGCGTGCCATACACCTGCTCTCAATCCTCAACCGCGAGGTGCAGCTGGCCGACCTCAAGGCCACCATACAGATGCGCACCCGTGAGGACATCGACCAGCAGCAGCGCGAGTACTTCCTGCAGCAGCAGCTCAAGAACATTCAGGACGAGCTGGGAGGCAGCGTACAGGATCAGGACATAGCCGAACTGCGCAAGAAGGCGATGAAGAAGAAATGGAGCATCGAGGTAGCGGACGTCTTCGAGAAGGAGGTACTCAAGCTCGAGCGCATCAATCCGCAGTCGCCCGACTACAACGTGCAGCTCAACTACCTGCAGGTATTGTTGAGCCTCCCCTGGGGCGAATACACCACCGACAACCTCGACATGAAGAATGCCCGCCGCGTGCTCGACCGCGACCACTACGGACTGGAGAAGGTCAAGGAGCGCATTCTCGAGCATCTGGCTGTGCTCAAGATGCGTGGCGACCTCAAGTCGCCCATCCTCTGCCTCTACGGTCCTCCGGGCGTGGGCAAGACCTCACTGGGCCGCTCCATTGCCAAAGCCCTGAAGCGCCAGTATGTGCGCATATCGCTCGGTGGCGTACACGACGAGGCTGAGATTCGCGGCCATCGCAAGACCTATATCGGTGCCATGCCCGGCCGCATCATCAAGAGTCTGGCCAAGGCAGGCTCCTCCAACCCCGTATTCATCCTCGACGAGATAGACAAGATCAGTCAGGCCAACCACAATGGAGACCCCTCATCGGCACTCCTTGAGGTACTCGACCCCGAACAGAACAACGCTTTCCACGACAACTTCCTCGACGTGGACTACGACCTCTCCAACGTGATGTTTATTGCTACCGCCAACAACCTTGCCACCATACCCGCTCCGCTGCTCGACCGCATGGAACTCATCGAGGTCAGCGGCTACCTCACCGAAGAGAAGATCGAGATTGCCCGCAAGCACCTCGTACCTAAGCAGGAAGAGGCCAACGGCATCAAGAAAGGCTATATCAAGATAGGTAAGAAGACCCTCGAAGCCATCGTAGAGAACTATACCCGCGAGTCGGGTGTGCGCGAGCTCGATAAGAAGATAGGCAAGATCTTCCGCCGCCTGGCCTGCAGCTATGCCACCAATGGATACTTCGACTATACCGACATCAAGCCCACCGAGCTGCGCGACCTGCTCGGCGTGCAGGAGTACTCGCGCGACCGCTACCAAGGCAACGAGTATGCCGGTGTGGTGACAGGCCTTGCCTGGACCGCCGTAGGTGGCGAGATCCTCTTTGTGGAGACCAGCCTGAGCCGTGGCAAGGGCAACAAACTCACCCTTACCGGCAATCTGGGCGATGTGATGAAGGAGTCGGCCATGCTCGCCCTCGAGTATATCAAGGCACATGCCACACTGCTCGATATCGACTACGAAGTGTTCGACAACTATAACATACATATCCACGTGCCCGAAGGTGCTGTGCCCAAGGATGGCCCCTCGGCAGGTATCACCATGGCTACTTCGCTTGCCTCGGCACTCACTCGCCGTAAGGTAAAGGCCAACCTCGCCATGACAGGCGAGATCAGTCTGCGCGGTAAGGTGCTCCCCGTGGGTGGCATCAAGGAGAAGATACTCGCTGCCAAGCGTGCCGGTATCAAGGAGATCATCCTCTGTGAGGAAAACCGCCGCAACATCGAGGAAATCCCCGAGGCCTACCTTAAGGGACTCACATTCCACTATGTCACCGACATCAAGGAGGTGTGGCAGATAGCCTTGCTCGATGAAAAGGTGGAATAACCGCCGCTACCATACACATATAAAAGAAGGTAATAATATAGCAGTTGTCCAAGCCTCGGTATTGTCCCCCTAGATTAGGGGGACGAGCGAAGCGGAGGGGGTATTATCTACGAGAAGCGTACCACCTCCCCCTCTTCGAGGGTACTCCTCCTAACCTAGGAGGAGAATTTTAAGAATGTGGACA
>JAGAQY010000033.1 GCA_017622495.1 Bacteroidaceae bacterium
GCTCGATTGCTTTGCCTCATCCAATTCTTTCTTTATCAGTTCTTCGGGCTTGCGGCTGATGGCTGTACGTTGATACAGTTGGCAGTCAATCTTCTCATCAAGGGTACGTGTATCCCACCGCTCCATACTACACATATGCGCGTAGAATTGCCTTTCAAGAGGATCTTTGACTGACATCAGAGTGCGGAGGTGCGTCCAATTCAATTGTGTACGCGTTGCGTACACAATCTCCTCTTCTGAAGGGTTCGGGAGTACATTGTATATGGGTTGGGGCAGATTACATATCTTCCAGCAAGAGGCAAGTGGTGTCTATCTCGTAGAACTTAATATGTCAATATTTTACACTTTTTCGCAGTGGATATTTTCGCGGTGGCGAATTTTCAACGGCAAAGATAAGTGGTTTGTTTTTAATGGCCAAATGAAGGTGCTTTCGCCCCGGGCATCCATATAAAACAAGTGTTGCGGAATAGGTTGTCCGGCTGTCCTTGCACGGCATAACGCATTGTATGCCAATTAGTAGACAAGGACGAGGAACGATTAACGGTGAACGAGGAACGAATAACGTGGAACGAATGTTGATTTTCTTAAATGATAGTATTCTTGTGGTATAATATAGTGTTTCTGTTTTCACCTGCCAGTGTCCGCCAATGCATCATAACATAATGAATGACTTATGGTTAATGGCGGACACTGCGTACAAATTTACATGTAGGCGGTAAAGTACGCCTACCCTATCTCATGACTGGTCGTAAAAGGAATTATTGTTTCAGATTTCTTTCAGATAATCAATTTTTGTCTCACGCAGAAATTATTTCTGCGTGAGAATAACGTATTTAGCGTGAGAAAAAGCGGTTTGTGTGTAAATTACCAAGGCTCATCTAATACTTTTTATTATGCGTCTGCCTAGTTTCTGCTTGTCGTTTTTATTTGCTGTTCGCGAAGAGCAGCGCTGCCTTTCGCGAAGAGCAGCGCGGTCGTTCGCGAAGAGCAGCGCTGCCGTTCGCGAACGGCAAATAACTTTGCTTTGTAGTAGATGCTGATGCGGACTTCCTTTTTCAAAAATCGAAGGTACAATTTTAGAATCTGTTTTAAAACTATCGCTAATATGTTTTAGGATATGCTTTTCGGTTTATCTGAGGTTCTTTTTGGCATCTTTGCACTCTCAATTCTTGCAAATAGACCACTATTTACTGCGCCTTGACAGCACAAATCTACACAAAAATATCTCTCAGCCAAACTCGAAATAATTTTAAAACAGATTCTTAACGTGAGTTTAATATAAGGATATAGATGTTGTCAAGACACAAGTAAAGTGGAGAGTGACCATCCGTAAGGTAACTCTAAACACTACACTCTAAACATTACACAACCGACATAGAAAATTGTACTTAGTGTCCGCCACTAAAAGTCGAAGTAACAAACAGTTAACCACCATTGGCGGACACTGGCAGATAGAAAAGGAAGAATACATTTATACATCCATTGGTGGTTGATCAGCGAGCCACGGGGAAAGGAATAGGTAATAATATAGGTATATGGCAGTGTCTTTCAACCCAGCTCAACAGACACCAGTACTACATGGTGTGACGGGGCAGGGTGAACCATACGGTGTAGCCGGTGGCGGTGGGCTCGGCCTTGATGCGGCAACCGATGTGGTTGAAATGGTCGTCGTGCTCGCGGATAATCTGGCGGCATACGATATACTCGGTTCCCTGCAGATGGTCGTCGGTACCCACGATACGCGACTGGGAGGGATAGAACAGGGTATGCAGCGTATCGGCATCGAGGGTGCGCGAGTCGTTTGACAGACTGAAACGCACGAAATCACCGTCGGGAGCTGCCGCGAGACGCAGCCTATCGGTAGCAGAGAGGGCAAGCGAGGCATCGATAAGTTGCTCGAGAAGGAAATCGGCCAGGGTCTCATCGCACTGTACGGTGGCGTCGCATGATGATATTGTAAGGGGCGATGCCTCGGGATGATGCGCACAGCACTTGGCATGGTACTGGGCAGCACGTTGCAAGAGCTGTTCGGCAGAGGCGACGGACCTGCGGAAGGTGACCTCCTCTAACTGGCGCGAGGCACACCCTGCAAGTGTAGCGAAGGTGACACGGTAGTAGGCTATGAGCTCCTGTATCTGACGGCGCTCGTCGTGCTCGCCCAGGCGGGATAGCAGCTGCGTGATGCGGTTGGGGTAGTAGACGGTCTCGTGCTTGAGTGTAGAGAGGCAGTTGTCGAGCACCATATTCTGCACATGCAGGCGGTTCTCTTCGTGCCGTGCCCGGCGCTCCTCGTCCTCCACTGACTCTATATTGCGGTATGCACTCTCTACCCTACCCATGAAGGTGCTGATGATGACTATGAGATAGCCTATGGCAAGGAGCAGGCAGATGAGCACGGCCACGGAGGTGTTGCTGTAGTAGCGCTGCATGCGGTTGCTGTAGTCGATGAGTGTGCGGTCTTCGCTCACCAGCTTATAGAGGTCGTTGTATATACGGTTGTTGTAGCGGTACTGGGGCAGGCGGCTCAAGGCGAGGTTGGCTACGGCCAGTTCGTTGCGCACATCGAGTATGGTGTGGTAGTCGGTGGCATAGTCGCTGAGCCACCAGCGGGTCTCCACATCGGGGGCTCCATACGTGGCCGACAGGGTGTCGATATAGGTCTCGGCATAGAGGCGATGATGGGTATTGAGATAACGGATGGCCGAGTCGGCAAACACAAGAGCCTCGCTGTAACGGCCGTCGACATTGGCAAAATAGACGCTATCGGCAAAGGCCGAGGCCTGCTCGAGAAGGGGCGAATAGGAGGAAGAGGTATCACTGCCAGCCAAATCGGCCGAGGATGTAGCGGCAAGCATCGGAAGAGATAATGTGGTGATGCAGAGCAGCATCATCAGGCGGCGCACTCCCTTGGGCAGGCGGAACCAGAAGCGGCTACCCGCGCCTACCTTGCTGTCGATGCCGAAGCGGCATACCTCAAAGAGTGCATCGGTCTTGCGGTATTTGTCGATGATGCCCTTGCAGTTGAGCAAGCCGAAGCCACTACCCTTCTTACTGCGCCAGTCGGACGGCATAGCCTGACCTATGGCGGCTGCATCGTAGACCTTCTCATGGAGGATACGGTCGATATCTTCACTGCTCATGCCCACTCCGCTGTCCTGTACCGACAGCTCCACATACTCGTCGCAGACCTCGGCACCGATGGTCACCCTACCGCCTTCGGGGGTAAACTTACGGGCATTATCGGCCAGGGTGTTGAGCATGAAGAAGGTGAGTGCCTTGTCGGCCTTGACCACGGCATCGGTAGGCTGCACATCGAGGGTGAGCCCTCGCATGGCAAACGAGGAGGCACCACGCTCGATCATCTCCAGCACATCGGACAGGGGGAACGACTCCACAGAGAGCTTTACCATGCCTTGCTTGGTCTTGACCCACTGGGAGAGCAATTCGTTAAGACTGTTGATCTCGCCTGCCAGCTCGGCGATATAGTCGAGCTTGCGGGCACGCAACTGCTCATCGTCCCATACCTCGGGCAATTGCAGGCGCTCTACCTCATGGGCCATACGGTCGATATAGGGCATCATGCCTGTCACCATGGAGAAAGAGGCTTTGCGCACCACATTGTCGCGCTTGCCCTCCTCGATGCGGCGCTGGTGCAGATAGATGCGCTTCTCGGTCTCTTGCAGCACATCGCGCAACTGCTGCTCGTATCCGTTGCCACGGCGGCGGCGATACTTCGAAAGCAGGGTGAGCAACACGATGAAGAGGAGCACACCGGCCACTATCACATAGAGCAGTGCCTTCATGGTGCGGCTGCGCTTCTGCAACGAGAGGTAGCGACTCTCTACCTCCTTGTCCTGACGGGTGGTTTCCAGGAGGTCGAGATATTGATTGCGGTGATAGTCTGACGCAGCCTTATCGCCCAACCCTGCATAGGCCACACTCATCTCTTCGTAGCGGCGGGCAAGAGGATCGGGCGCCCCATCGACCATCTCGAGCACCCGCAACGCCTCGTCATACTCCCCTATCCTATTATGCATGGAGGCTATCTGTACGGTGGCATTCATCACTCCATAGCGGTCGCCATACGCACTGAGATGCTGCAGTGCCTGACGTGCCAGCGCCATGCTCACACTGGCAGAGGCATCAACCGAATCGGTAAGTTCGGCCAATGAGTTGGGACGAAATTGTGTCAGGTAGGCCATGCGAACCGAATCGGACAGCAGCTCGGAGAGGCCCGAGAGGGCCAGGCCTTCGAAATAGCTGTATTGGCATGCACGGCTCGTGCGCAAGCAGTTGTTCAGATAGGTGTAACGACGCAGGCGGCGCTGCTCACGTGTGTCGCCCTCCACATCGAGGCCTATCCCTTTTATATAGGTATACATGAGCCATTGAGCCGAATCGGCATGAAGGGCATCATCATCGACAATCAGGCGCATCTCGGCATTCGCCTCGGGGCGCTGACCTATCATGTAATGATGCAATGCACTCACCATGTGGAGGTCGTTGACGGCTGTCTGCAAACGGGCCTGCTCGGCCGGCGAGAAGGTGGCCGACTCTTCATTGATATGTGCCAAGCGCTTCATGGCCCTCACACGGCAGTCGTAGAAGGCCAGATTGTCGGCCACACGCTGATAGACATTCATGCGGCCTACATCGGCCACGAGACGCTCGAGTTCGCAACCCGACTCATCCTCGACCTTATCATACCAACGCAA